>JAFZDY010000057.1 GCA_017560945.1 Bacteroidaceae bacterium
CAATCGGGATGTAGCTCAGTCCGGTTAGAGTACGCGTCTGGGGGGCGTGTGGTCGCTGGTTCGAATCCAGTCATCCCGACCGATGTAAAGCACTGATAATCGAAAGGTTATCGGTGCTTTTTGTTTTATTCCCATTTGCTTGAATGGATGGTTTTAGGGTGATTTTAGCGAGAAAAGTCAACCAAGAAGTCAACCAAAAAACGTATGAAAACTACTGTCTTTTCCTGAAATAGGTTGACTCTTTTTAGGCCTTGTTTTTTAACACTTTGATAGGGAGCAAGGGACTTCACACCTCGTGTCCGTGACTTTCCAACCATGCATCGATGAGTATGCGGGCCATGCTGAGTTTGTGGGGTATTTCGGGCAGGTGGTCGCGATGGAAGAAGTTGGCGTCGGTAAGTTCCTCATCCTGCACACGGAGTTCTCCACCGGCATATTCGGCGGTAAAGCCCACCATCTGTCCACTGGGATAGGGCCATGGTTGATTGCCAAAGTAGCGGATGTTCTTCACCTCGAGGTTTGTCTCCTCCTTCACCTCGCGACGCACGCACTCTTCCAGTGTCTCACCAGTCTCGAGGAAACCTGCCACAAGGCCATAGTAGGGGCGTCGGAAGTTTCGCGCACGCACGAGCAACACCTCGTCGCCTCGCGTGATGAGTACGATGATGGCCGTAGCGATGGATGGCCACACCTCGCGCTTGCACGATTGACACACCTTGCTGATGTCGGTGTGCCAATGCATGGGTGCACCGCACACCGAGCAGTAGCGCACGGTGTCGTCGAAATGCATCAACTCCCTGGCCTTGCCTGCCATGAGGTAGTGCGACAAGGGAAGCACGTCGTAGGAGGCACGGAGGGGAGTGAAGGTTATTTCAGGAGTTAAAGGAGTTAGAGGAGTTGAGATACAAAACGCTCTACACGCCTCGCCATCAAGGTCGGGAAGGGTGTGGAGGTGCGCCCCTTCGGGGATAGCCACAGGAGGGACTTCTCCTTGGGGTAAAGCTCCGTCGTGCAGGAGCAGTTGGTCGTTGTGAAAGATGATGTAGTACATAGGTTTCTACTCCCCTCCATAGAGGGAGGGGTCGGGGGTGGGTCTTTTCATTGTCAAACTCAGTCGTTTTCGTTTAAGGTCTACCTCGAGCACCCGCACCATTACTTGTTGGCGAAGGGAGACTACGGTGGTGGGGTCGCTCACAAACTTGTCGGCCATTTGGGAGATGTGTACCAAGCCATCCTGATGTACTCCTACGTCCACAAAGCATCCAAAGTTGGTGATGTTGGTGACAATGCCTGGCAGGGTCATTCCCTCGCGCAGTTCCTCCAACGTATGCACGTTGGCAAAGCGGAAGGCGGTGAGGGGCTTGCGAGGGTCGAGGCCCGGCTTATCCAACTCCTGCATGATGTCCGTCAAGGTGGGCATTCCCACGGAGGAGGTGACGTAGTGGGCGAGGTCGATTTTCACACGCAACTCCTTGTTGCCTATCAGCTCCTGCACGGTGCAATGCTGATCCTTGGCCATCTGCTCCACAATGGGGTAACTCTCGGGGTGTACAGCACTGTTGTCGAGGGGATTCTTGGCTTGGGGAATGCGCAGGAAGCCCGCACACTGCTCGAATGCCTTTGCGCCCATGCGAGGCACCTTCATCAACTCCTTGCGCGAGCGGAAGGGGCCATTCTCGGTGCGGTAATCCACAATGTTTTGGGCAAGCACAGGGCCAAGACCCGAGACATAGGTGAGCAGATGCTTGCTGGCGGTGTTGACATTCACGCCCACCAGGTTCACACAATTTTCCACCACTTGGTCGAGCGAACGCTTGAGCATCGCCTGATCCACATCGTGCTGATACTGCCCCACCCCTATGCTCTTGGGGTCAATCTTCACCAACTCGGCCAAGGGATCCATCAATCGGCGACCGATGGAGACGGCTCCGCGCACGGTCACATCGTAGTCGGGGAACTCCTCGCGGGCTATCTTGGAGGCTGAATAGACGGATGCTCCGTCCTCGCTCACCGAATAGACCTCGATGCCCTCGACAAAGGGGAGGTGGCGGACAAACTCCTCCGTCTCGCGCCCTGCCGTACCGTTGCCTATGGCGATGGCCTCCACCTGGTACTTCTCGATGAGGTACTTCATGGTCGCCATCGACTCGCGATACTGATTCTTGGGCGGATGGGGCGACATGATGCTATGGTGTAGCAATGCACCCTGTGCATCCAAGCAAACAAGCTTGCACCCTGTGCGAAAACCTGGGTCGATGCCCAGCACACGCTTCTGCCCAAGGGGCGAAGAGAGGAGCAATTGCTTCAAATTTTCGGCAAAGATGCGGATAGCCTCCACGTCGGCCTTCTCCTTGCTGAGTGCGGCAAACTCGGTCTCGATAGAGGGTTTCAACAGGCGCTTGTAGGAGTCGCTAACGGCCTCGCAGACGTGCGTAGCGCACTCGCCATGCCCCTTCACATACATCCGTTCAAGTCGCTCGCGACACTCCTCCTCATCGGGGGTAATGGTCACCTTCAGTATGCCCTCGGCCTCGCCACGGCGCAATGCCAACAGGCGATGCGAGGTGCAGCGTTTGAGGGGTTCGCTCCAGTCGAAGTAGTCGCGAAACTTCTGTCCCTCCTTCTCCTTGCCCTTCACCACCTTGGAGGTGATGGTGGCGGTGCGACTAAATAGATTTCGCACCTGATTGCGTGCACGTTCGTCCTCGTTCACCCGCTCGGCTATGATGTCGCGTGCCCCCTTCAACGCCTCGTCCTCGTCCTTCACCTCGCCCTTCACGAAGGCTCGTACACGGTTCATCAGGTTCGTCTCGCGTTGCATCATCAGCAGGTCGGCCAACGGCTCCAGCCCTCGTTGGCGAGCCACCTCGGCACGTGTCTTGCGCTTGGGTTTATAGGGCAGGTATATATCCTCCAGCTCCGTGGCGTCCCACGATGCGGTGATGCGTTGCCTCAGTTCGGGTGTCAACTTCCCCTGTTCATCGATGGTAGCGAGGATGGTCTCCTTGCGCTTGGCCACCTCGGTCAACTTCTCGTGCATCTGCTTCACCTGCTCAATCTGTACCTCGTCGAGGCCACCCGTAGCCTCCTTTCGGTATCGACTAATGAAGGGGATGGTGGCTCCACCCGACAATAGTTCAAGGGTGTTTGCCACGTATCGCTCGGCTATCTGCAGGGCACGTGCTATCATTTGAATGAATTGTTCCATACGTGTCGTCTTACTTTTTCTTGCTCAACAAAAGTGTCTATTTTCAGTGGGGTTCACTCTCACATTTTCCCCATTCCTATATGCAAATGTACACATTTTAGTCGTAAAAAGTCAAGCGTTTTGCTAAAAAGTTTCATTTTAGCAACTCAATTGTTCGAAACACCCCCCTCTACACTACCCAAAGACATCACACACATCCCCACCTGTAGGGAGGAAAAATATCCGTCACAAGTTGTACATTTTTCCCTATTCGAAAGAAAAAATTCTCCAGTAGGGTAAAATTTCAAATGAGGTAATACCACAACTAAAAATATCCTAAAAATAGTTGCAAAAAAACTTGCATTTCGCTCAAAAATGTAGTATCTTTGCACATGAAGAAAAAGCCCCTCCCCACAAAGATTAAACCACTAAAAACAGAGAATAACAAGCGATGAAAAAACTACTGAAATACATGTGCATAGGTACTTGCGCCTTGACCCTTGCCTGTGTGTTCAACGCCTGCAATGGTGAGAAACCAATGAAAATGAACCATCCGCGCAACGTACGCGGTGTGACCAACTACCAACGTACGTTCAACGACATGAACGACGACCACATGGCTGCTGCACGCGCCTTGGGTATCAGCAGACCCATCGAAGACCGCGAAGCCGCGGAAGGACTGAAGCGCTCGCTAAAATTGATTGAAACATGTGACTACTATAGCGTAGATCCCCTCACCCACTCCATCCCCTACCTGGTGCCCAAGGCTAAGAAGACACTGGAGAACCTGGGAAAAAACTTCCTGGACTCGCTGGCCAACAAGGGACTGAACCCCTACAAGGTGATAGCCACCTCAGTACTGCGCACCGAGAGCGACGTGAAACGACTGAGACAGAGCAACGTGAATGCATCGGACAACTCCGCACATCGCTATGGTACCACATTTGACATCAGCTACAAACGATTTGAACAAGTGCCCGACCCCGATGGATACCCCATGCAGGAGGTGAGTAGCGACACACTGAAAATGGTACTTGCCGAAGTGTTGCGCGACATGAAAAAGGAGGGCGAATGCTACGTGAAGTACGAGGTGAAGCAGGGATGCTTCCACATCACGGCAAGGTAAAAAAACACACGCACCACATCTTAGAAAACGAAAACCACATCAAACAGAGAGAGAGAGAGAGATGCATCGCTATTTCATATACCTTGGATACGACGGAACCCGCTACCACGGATGGCAGATTCAACCCAACGGCATCAGCATACAACAGACACTGATGGAAGCACTGGCCACCTTCCTGCGCAAAGAGGTGGAAGTGACAGGCGCTGGACGCACCGACGCAGGAGTACACGCACGCATGATGGCCGCACACTTCGACTGGGAGAGTCCGCTCGACACGGAGATGGTAACCGAAAAACTGAACCGCATACTACCACCCGACATCAGCGTGTACAAGGTGTGCGAGGTGAAGCCCGACGCTCACGCACGATTCGATGCCACCTACCGCACCTATCGCTACTACGTGACCACGCGGAAGACCCCCTTCAATCGCCAATATATGTGTCGCATAGTGGGCAAACCGCTCGACTTCGAAGCCATGAAGCGTGCCGCAAAAACCCTCTTTGACTACACCGACTTCACAAGTTTCAGCAAGTTGCATACCGATGTAAAGACAAACAATTGCCGCATCATGCACGCACACTGGCACCAAGCAGACGATACGGAGTGGGTGTTCACCATCCAAGCTGACCGTTTCCTGAGAAATATGGTGAGAGCCGTCGTAGGCACCCTGTTCGAGGTAGGAAGAGGCAAGCTCTCAATCGAAGGTTTCCGCCAAGTGATAGAACAGAAAGATCGTGGCAAGGCTGGCACCTCAGCACCTGGACACGCCCTGTTCCTGGAGGACGTGGGTTACCCCGAGGAAATATTCATCTAAAAGATATTCATCTAAAATTAGAAAAAGAGGAAATCCCCTTGCCTCCTCCCATAAAAAAAAGACTTTGAAATTTTAATCTTTATTTTTTAATCCTTTTAATTCTCAATTCGACAAGTGCTCTGGTTAGGATTGGCTTTTCTCTCAGCCACATTGCTGGGATTTTATGACGTCTTCAAGAAACAATCATTGAAGGAGAATGCGGTCATCCCCGTGCTCTTCCTGAATACACTATTCTCGAGTTTGATATTCCTCCCCTTCATCCTCCTCTCCCTGCACGAAGGAAGCGCACTGGAGGGCACCATCTTCTACGTACCCACAACAGGTTGGGAGGTACACAAGTACGTGATACTGAAGTCGCTCATTGTACTCTCGTCGTGGACATTCGGATACTTTGGCATGAAGCACCTACCACTCACCATCGTAGGCCCTATCAATGCCACACGTCCAGTAATGGTACTGGTGGGCGCACTCCTCGTCTTTGGCGAACGACTCAACCTCTACCAATGGGCGGGTGTGCTACTGGCCATAGCCTCGTTCTTCATGCTTAGCCGTAGCGGACGCAAAGAGGGCATCGACTTCAAGCACGACAAGTGGATATACTTTGTGGTGTTAGCCGCTATGTTGGGCGCAATCAGCGGATTGTACGACAAGTACCTGATGGCTCCCACAAGCGATGGCGGACTGGGGCTCGACCGTATGGTAGTGCAATCATGGTACAACATTTACCAACTGGGTATGATGGGCACGGTGATGATGCTCCTGTGGTATCCCAAACGCAAGAGTACCACCCCCTTTCACTGGCACTGGTGCATCATCCTCATCTCAATCTTCCTCTCCGCAGCCGACTTCGTTTACTTCTACGCCCTTAGCCTCGATGGCGCACTTATCTCCGTGGTATCCATGGTAAGGCGCGGTAGTGTCATCGTCTCATTCCTGTGCGGTGCCCTGTTCTTCCACGAGAAGAATATGAAGCGTAAAGCCTTGGATTTACTACTCGTTCTGCTGGGTATGATATTCCTTTATATAGGCTCACGATAAAAAAAGAGGAAAGAGATTTTGTCAATTCAGAAAAAAGCAGTACCTTTGCGCCCGATTTAGTCCGTGGAGGTTCGAAGAAGCGGTGCGAGAGAAGCATCCACCTTGCGGAGAAACCCGTTTAATATAATATAAATAATGTACGTAATCGTAGAAATTAACGGTCAGCAGTTCAAGGCAGAAGAGGGCAAGAACCTTTTCGTACACCACATCCAAGGTGCAGAAGCTGGTGCAACTGTTGAATTTGAGAAGGTGTTGTTGGTAGACAACAATGGTGCAATCACCGTAGGTGCTCCCGTAGTGGAAGGTGCAAAGGTAGTTTGCGAAGTGAAATCAAGCTTGGTAAAGGGCGACAAGGTTCTCGTATTCCACAAGAAGAGAAGAAAAGGCTATCGCAAGTTGAACGGTCACCGTCAGCAGTTCACCGAGTTGACAATCAAACAAGTTATTGCTTAAACCCTTAAAATTTTAGAAGAAATGGCACATAAAAAAGGTGTAGGTAGTTCTAAGAACGGACGCGAATCAGCAAGTCAAAGACTTGGCGTGAAAATTTGGGGTGGACAACAGTGCAAGGCTGGTAACATCATCGTACGTCAGAGAGGTACAGTTCACAATCCCGGTGAGAACATCGGTATGGGTAGCGACCACACTCTCTACGCATTGGTAGATGGTACAGTATGCTTCAAGAAGGGTCGCAAGGACAGAAGCTATGTTTCTGTAATTCCTGCTGCCGAAGCATAAATCACCCAAAACAGTTAATTACGAAGTTTTTACACGTAAGTAATTACATAAGACAGAGGCGCATCAGCACATACGCATGATGCGCCTCTTCTTGTATACCTACACACCCGCCACCACGCACACACCACCCCACCACGCACACAATCAAATTTTATTTGGTAAAAAATAACACATAATAAAAATATATCCGTATCTTTGCTCGTCGTTTTTTGTAGATATCACGTATGAAGAATATAGATAAGAGATTTTATAACCGCATATGGAGTTGGTTGCTATGTATACTCTTGCTGGGGATACTTGGCGGATGTCACCCCGATGCAAGCAATCTGTACGATAGCCTGGACGACCTTGCGAACAAGCGATTGGCGGTGTATCAAGGAATCCTCAGCGATAGCCTTTCGGAGGTCTATTTCCCCAAGGCAGAGTTGAAGGACTATGACAACACACTGAAGATTTTCCTCGATATGGAAGCAGGCAAACGCGATGCTGTGGTAATGGGCGAGGAAGTAGCCAGCGCAGTGATATCCACCAACAACGACTACGTGTGCTTGGGATATATCGACCCCTCGGCGGACGAGGACGAACGCATTGCCGTCATCATCCCCATACGACAATACGCACCACACATGGGTGGCAAGGCAGACATGTACACTATGCTCGAAAGTTGGAAGGAACGAATACACCGCAATGTCTTCTCAAACGACTCATGGCACTTGATTACAGGCGGCCTCTGCACTACGGTGAAAATATTCCTTGGCGCAGCACTCTTTGCCTTCCTGTTGGCTATACTGCTGACCTACATGGGAATCAATCACAAGTGGGGATGGCTATATCATCCGCTACATTGGTTTGTATTCACCATTCACGACATCCCCTCAGTGGTACTGATGATGTTTTTCTACTACGTGGTGTTTGCCTCCACCTCGCTCAGCGGAGTGGTAGTGTCGGCCATCGCACTGGGTGTCTACACCTCGGCCTCGCTGACAAAGATCTTCAAGATACACATCACACAGGTGAGCAAAGAGCAACGCGAAGCAGGACTGATGCTGGGATTGAGTTCTTTCCAAACGTACCGCTACGTGGTATTTCCCCAGGCAGTACGCGTCATGTTGCCATTGGTGATAGCCGAACTTAAACTACTGTTGCGCTCAACCTCGTATGCAGGATACATCGCACAAAAGGACTTGGTAAAAGCCGTTGACGCCATTCGCGGATTGACGTACGATGCCTTTTTGCCCCTACTGATTGTCTCATTGCTATACCTACTGCTTTCGTGGCTGATAGCCAAGTCGGTAGAGGGAATATGCCAAAAACTGTTCATCCATGATTGAAATATCCCACATCAACAAGACTTTCGGCAACCGACAGGTATTAAAGGACGTATCGTTGAAGATAGCCCCTCGCGAAGCCGTGTGCGTGATTGGCGCAATGGGATGCGGAAAGAGCACCCTCATACGATGCATTGCAGGATTGGAAACACTGGATTCGGGTAAGATATTGCTGGATGGTGAGCCTCGTAAACCCATAGAAAAACATGGCGGACAACAGAAGGTGGGTATGGTTTTCCAATCCTACAACCTGTTTCCCCACTTGACGGTGTTGCACAACTTGACGTTGGCTCCCCGCCACGTGTTGCACATGTCGCAAAAGGAGGCAGAGGCAGAGGCAAGACACCAGTTGGAGTTGGTAGGACTTGCCGAGAAGATACACATGTTTCCCCACGAATTATCCTCGGGACAACGCCAACGTGTAGCCATGGCACGATGCTTAGTGATGAAGCCACAGGTGCTATTGTTGGACGAAATCACATCAGCATCCGACCCCTTGGCCACCAGTGAGGTGAAGGAGGTATTGCGCAAATTGAAACAAGAAGTAGCCTTGGTGGTGGTCACTCACGACATGGCCTTGGCATCGGACATTGCCGACCGAGTAGTATTCATGTCCAACGGCTCCATTGTCGAGGTGGGCACGTCGGACGAGATATTCAACCATCCTCAAAAGGATGCTACCCGAATGTTCGTGAAACACATTTTCAGCTTCCACTTCGCCGTACACTCGCGCCACTACGACTTGTATGAATTACACGCCGGTATGGCACACTTCTGCGACCACTACAACTTGTCCAACGAGCAAAAATTCAAGGTACAACTGCTGAGCGAAGAGGTGCTACAAGTAGTGCCTTTGGACAAGGGCACCATCGACCTCAATCTGCGATATTCAAGGAAGGACCGAAGCCTCTCATTGGAGATACTTATGCCAACAGGCCTCATCTCAGTATTGCATAACAAGGATTTCATGCCCGACGAGTTAAGCATGACCATCATCGAAGGATTGTGCGACCACATGAGCGAAACAGTGGAGGAACACCCTGAAGGGCCACGTGTAAAAATCACCTTCGGCTTGAAGGACAACACTGCTGAGTAAGAAAGATATTATCTTCGACTTGAAGAGCAACTACACAGAGCAAGAAAGAAAGCCACTTTTGGTCTAAAAAACAACACTGCTGAGCAAGAAAGCGGGAGTCACACTCCCCCCCCCCTCTACACTTTTACACTATTCCCCAAGGAAAATTGCGTATGATTTCCGCCTTGTGACCACCCTCGAGAAGACCATTGATAACATTGTCGCGCGACGAAGAGTTTTGAAACGCATGAAGTTCGAAGACAGGAAGCACTGATATCAAGTGCTCGACAATGCCCGCTTGAATAGATTCATACTCAGGCCACACTTTGTTGCGACTGAAGAAATAGAGTTGCAAGGGCAATCCACTGTCTGTGAGCGGAAGAGTGCGCACCATCAACAATAGATCGGTATTGACAAGCGGATGTCTGCGCAGATAGATGGCCATATAAGCACGCAACAGTCCTACATTGGTCTCTATCGAACCATCCACAAGACCCTCGGAGTTGTGAGTATCCTCCCTCACCCCTCGCATGGCTTGCTGTTGCTTACCACAAATGAATATTGCCAAGTCGGCATCGAATCCCTTCATCTTCTCCAAAAATGCAGGCGTGCAAGGCTTGATGTAGTCGTACATCAGTGTTACCCCACGCGTCACACGTCGCCCACCTGAGCGGCTCATCCCTCGCCAATTGACAAACGAGCCAGTGATGAGTGTATAGGGAGGCACAGTGACGATGGTATTGTCCCAATTGCGCACCTTTACAGTGGTGAGCGAGACATCCAACACCACGCCATTCACCCCATTGGCAGGCATCTCTATCCAGTCGCCCAGGTGTATCATATCGTTTTCGGCCAACAATACACCAGCGACAAACCCTAAGATTGAATCCTTGAACACCAACATCAACACGGCGGCAAAGGCGCCTAAGCCTGTGATAAGTGTCAAGGGTGACTTCCCTATCAAGATGGATACGACCACAATAGCCCCAAGGAAGGCTACCAACACTTGAATGATTTGCACTAACCCCTTGAGCGGACGATCGTGCATACGGCTCTTGGCCAACCACATGGCACCCAACGAATGAAGCACCCCATTGACCACCATCACCACCGCCACCACAAACCATATCCACACCGCGTGTTGCAATACAGTGTACCACTTATGGCCGTGCTCAAAGACAAAGGGCAACACCTCCGCCACCACCAATGGTGTAGCCACCATCAGCACTCGTCGCAGCAACCCTTGCCTTAGAGTTACCCACGTGTGGCGGACATCTTTCAGGTTGTCATCCATCGCCATCTACACCGTCTTTCCCAATAATACCACCACCCCTATCAGCAATAGACAGAGGAGTACCAACACCCATTTTGCCTCGAAGGCTGCATGTCGCGAACGAGCCAATCTGTCTTCCAACTTATTCAGATTCATAGTCAACACCCTTTTTCCCAAAGGAACAAACCCACAAGAAAATGGTTCGAAATATCTTCATTAAAAATAAAGAACAAACAAAATCCTTGTTTTTAGAAAAATATAACTACCTTTGTCGTCACAATTGTAAAATACCAAAAAACTTTTCAATATGGCAATCTTAAAAGACGAAAAGACGTATAAGTGGGAATATGAATACATAGGAGGTTCCTCACGCGTAAAAATCACAAAAGGAGAAGACATTGCTCACCTACATGAATTGGATCCCAAAATGTGGACAGTACTTTCATGCCCTGTCACAGGACTTGAAATTGATGAAAAAAGCCTGAAATACATGGATGGAGACGGCGATGGGAAATTGCGCATCAACGACGTAGTTGCTTGCTCACAATGGATTACCAGTGTATTGAAAGACAGTGACTTGTTGTTACAAGGAAAAGACGAGATTGACCTTGACCAAATCAATACAGAAAACGAAACAGGTAAGAAGCTCTATAATTCGGCCAAACAGATACTGAAAAACCTCGGCAAAGAGGGAAATCGAATCTCTATTGCAGACACTGCAGACATCACTGCCATCTTTGCAAAGACTCGTTTCAATGGTGACGGCATCATCACCGACACCTCATCCGAAAACGAGCAGGACAAGGCCGCCATCACCGCAGCCGTAACTCACGTAGGTAGCGCAATGGACAGAAGTGGCGCACAAGGTGTGGGAGCTGAACAAATAGAGGCCTTCTACAAGAACTTGGCCGACTACGTAGCATGGAAGGAAAGTGCCGTAGAAGCACCCTTCGGAGACAAGACAGACAAGGTTATCGAGGCTTACAATACATTGAATGCAAAGGTGAAGGATTTCTTCATGCGTTCAGAACTTGCCGCCTTCTCACCCGAAAGTACAAACTCGTTGGGCATTCAGACATCAAGAATCGAAGCCATCAGCGCCGAAAATCTCTCAGGTAAGACAGAAGAAATTGCCTCGTACCCTCTTGCACACATTACAGGTAAGGCAGAAATTGACCTTACTGCCCCCATCAACCCTGCATGGGTGAGCGCGTTCAACCTCATCAAGGAGTGCGCTCTTGAAAATGGGAAAATCACATTGACACCAGCAGATTGGAGTGCAATTGGTGAGAAATTTGCCGCCTACGTAGCATGGAAAAATGCCAAGGCTGGCGCATGCGTCGAACCTCTGGGTATGGAAGCCATCAAGGAGTTCCTTGCACAAGACAGAAAAGCCGAACTTTTGAAACTTGCCGCTGAGGACTTGGCACTCAAAGAGGAGGCCGAGAACATTGAAAATGTGGACAAGTTCCTCCACATCTTCCGCGATTTCTACAAGTTGTTGAAGAACTTCGTAACCTTGCACGACTTCTACGATAGAAGCATAAGAGCCATCTTCCAATCTGGTACACTCATCATCGACCAAAGAGAGTGTAACTTCTGTATGAAGGTAGTTGACATGGCCAAGCACAATGCTGCCGTAGCCTCTTGTGGCATGTACCTGTTATATTGCGATTGTACGACCAAGTCTCAGCCAGGTAAGATAACAATTGTAGCCGCAGTTACTGTAGGAGATATCGGAGAATTCAGCGTAGGAAAGAATGGAATCTACTACGACAACGAGGGCAGAGAATGGGATGCTGTCATCACCAAGATTGTAGAAAACCCCATCAGCATCTCACAAGCATTTTGGTCCCCCTACAAAAGAATGTCTACAGCCATCGAAAACCTCATCAACAAGAGCGCAGCCGACAAGGATGCCAAGATGATGGCCAAGGCTACAGAAAACATCAATGCACTGCCAACTACTGCAGAAAATGCCAAAGTTGCTAACGCCGATGCGAAAACCGCTGCTGCCCCACCGTTCGACATCGCCAAGTTTGCTGGTATCTTTGCCGCAATAGGTATGGCCGTCGGCATGATTGCCACCGCATTGTCCGAAATCTTCACCAAACTGTTTGACTTATCTTGGTGGAAGATTATCTTGGTGGTAATAAGCGTCATGCTCTTCATCTCAGGACCTGCCATGGTGATGGCTTGGATGAAGTTGCGCCGTAGAAACATCGCTCCTCTGCTGAATGCCAACGGATGGGCAGTAAATGCCACCTCCAAGATCAGCATCCCATTTGGTGAGACACTGACCGAAATGGCCAAGTATCCTAAACTTAATTTGAAGGATCCGTACGCCAGGAAGGGACTTCCCACATGGAAGAAATGGATGTATTCCATCATGATGTTAATCATTGCACTCACCACCCTTTGGCTGACCAACTGCTTCTCTTGGGCAAACCTCCCTTCACCCCTTTTCAATAACACTGAAAATATCGAGGTGGTAGAGACACAAGAAAGTACTGAAGAGGCTGTTTCTCAAACAGAAGCAACCGACTCTGTCGCTGACGAAGCCGCTCAATAAGCCTCCCCTGGCAGAGGATTGTTCACCTACATTAGGCACGGACATCACGGATTATACGTTTTTCTATTACAATTATCTCCCAAAGAGCATAATTTATTTACGTAATCCGTGTCATCCGTGCCTAAATTTTATTACCTTTGCACACAAATTCAGAAAATAATAAAAAAGAAATAGATATGCTTACAATCAAAGTTATCAGCGAACAAACCGAACAGGTTATCAAAGGATTGGAGAAGAAACACTTCAATGGTGCTCGCGAAGCCATTGAAAAGGTGTTGGAGTTGGACAAGAAACGCCGTGCAGCGCAGACACAACTCGACGCTAACCTCTCTGAAGCAAAGAAATTGGCCGCCGCCATCGGAGGCTTGATGAAGGAAGGAAAGAAAGACGAAGCCGAAGCTGTAAAAGCACAAGTGGCCGAGTTGAAGGAGACAAACAAGGATTTGCAAGAGGCGATGGACAGTGCTGCCATAGACCTGCAAAACGTACTCTACACCATCCCTAACCTTCCCTATGACGAAGTACCCGAAGGAAAAACAGCCGAAGAAAACGTTGTAGTTAAGACTGGCGGTATGGAGACTCCCCTTCCCAAGGATGCACTTCCCCACTGGGAGTTGGCGAAGAAGTACGACCTCATCGACTTCGACCTGGGTGTAAAGATTACTGGTGCAGGTTTTCCCGTGTACAAGGGTAAGGGCGCACAGTTGCAACGCGCCCTCATCAACTTCTTCCTCGACGAGGCACGCAAGAGCGGTTACACCGAAATCATGCCTCCTACCGTAGTGAACGAAGCCAGCGGATACGGCACTGGACAATTGCCTGACAAAGAAGGACAGATGTATCACTGCCAATTGGACAACCTCTACCTTATCCCCACTGCTGAGGTGCCCGTAACAAACATCTATCGCGACGTCATCCTCGATGAGAAACAACTCCCCATCAAGAATTGCGCCTACACTCAGTGCTTCCGTCGCGAAGCTGGTTCGTATGGTAAGGACGTTCGTGGATTGAACCGTCTGCACGAGTTCTCAAAGGTTGAAATCGTACGCATCGACACTCCCGAGCACAGCAAGGAGAGCCACAAGGAGATGTTGGCTCACGTGGAAGGATTGCTCCAGAAATTGGAACTCCCCTACCGCATTCTTCACCTTTGCGGAGGTGACATGAGTTTCACAGCTGCTACCTGCTTCGACTTCGAGGTATATAGCGAGGCTCAACAACGTTGGTTGGAAGTAAGTTCAGTGAGCAACTTCGACAACTACCAGGCTAACCGCTTGAAGTGCCGCTACCGCACTGCAGAGAAGAAGACCGAACTTTGCCACACACTGAACGGCTCAGCATTGGCTCTTCCCCGCATTGTAGCTGCCCTTTTGGAAAACAATCAGACTCCCGAAGGTATCCGCATCCCCAAGGCTTTGGTGCCCTATTGCGGATTCGAGGTGATAGACTAAAACACATTAGGCACGAACGAGAAAGATTTGGATTCAATATTCAAAGTTCAAAATTTAAAGTTTAAGAATTAAAGTTCAAGGATCAAAGGTAAAAAGTACTATACTTAACATTGAGCCTTGAACTTTAAACTTTGAATAAATCTGCATAATCTGTGCCCAATTTATATAAGTTTTTCGTTTCTTCCTTTTATCTTTCAAAAATAAGCATTAAATTTGCACCTGACTTTCAATTTGAAAGTAAAAGAAGGAATATTAGAACAAAATTATACAACAATGAATAAAATCATTAGCAAAGAACAATTCTCCGAGAAGGTATTCAAATTGGAGATTGAGGCTCCCCTGATTGCCCGTTCACGCAAGGCTGGCCACTTCGTCATCGTACGTGTGGATGAGAAAGGCGAACGTATGCCGCTCACCATTGCTGGAGCAGATATCGAGAAAGGTACTATCACATTGGTTATCCAGACAGTAGGTCTTTCATCTACAAAACTTTGTCAATTGGGCGTAGGCGACTACATCCTGGACGTTGTAGGTCCTCTTGGACAAGCCACACACATCCAGAACTACGGTACAGTAGTATGCGCTGGTGGTGGTGTGGGTGTAGCTCCCATGCTTCCCATCATTCAGGCTTTGAAGGCAGCAGGCAACCGCGTCATCTCTGTATTGGCAGGACGTAGTAAGGAGTTGATTATTCTTGAAAACGAAGTGCGTGCTTCTTCAGACGAAGTCATCATCATGACCGACGACGGTTCTTACGGCACCAAAGGATTGGTAACCGAAGGTATCGAAAGTGTCATCAAACGCGAGAAGGTGGACAAGTGCTTTGCCATCGGACCTGCCATCATGATGAAGTTCTGCTGCTTATTGACTAAGAAATACGAAATCCCCACCGATGTATCACTGAACACCATCATGGTGGATGGTACAGGTATGTGCGGTGCTTGTCGCATCACCGTAGGTGGAAAGACTAAGTTCGTGTGCGTAGATGGTCCCGAGTTCGACGGACATCAAGTAGATTTCGACGAGATGTTCAAGCGCATGGGTTCATTCAAACAAGTGGAATTGGAAGAGATGAGCCACCTCGAGCAAGATGTTTGCAAGGCTGAACCTCAACCCGAAGTAAAGGAAGAGGGTTGCAAACCTTGTGCAGAAAAGGCTTGCCAGTCTCCTATGGAAGTACTCCTTGACCGCAATGCCCCCTGGCGCGATGAATTGCGCAAGAGCATGAAGCCGAAGGACCGCACCGCCATCGAGCGTTGCCCCATGAACGAACTTGATCCTGTATATCGTGCCACCACTCGTACCGAAGAGGTTAACACTGGATATACCAAAGAACAGGCCATGACTGAGGCCAAGCGATGCCTCGACTGTGCCAACCCCACCTGTATGCAGGGTTGTCCCGTGAGCATCAACATCCCCTCATTCATCAAGAACGTAGAGCGTGGTGAGTTCCTCGAAGCTGCCCGCGTACTGAAGCACACCTCTGCCCTGCCCGCCGTATGTGGTCGCGTATGTCCGCAAGAGAAGCAGTGCGAAAGCCAATGTATGCACCTAAAAATGGGCAAACCCGCAGTGGCTATCGGTAACCTCGAACGTTTTGTTGCCGACTACGAGCGCGAAAGCGGAAACATCATGCTTCCCGAATTGGCCGAGCCAAACGGTATCAAGATTGCTGTAGTAGGTTCAGGACCTGCCGGATTGAGTTTTGCTGGCGACATGGTGAAATACGGCTACGACGTAACCGTATTTGAGGCCCTTCACGAAATTGGTGGTGTATTGAAATATGGTATCCCCGAATTCCGTTTGCCTAACAAGATTGTGGATGTAGAAATCAACAACCTCGAGAAGATGGGCGTGAAGTTCGTGAAGGACTGCATCATCGGAAAGACCATCGGTGTAGAGGAACTTCAGGCAGAAGGTTACAAGGGTATCTTCATCGCCAGCGGTGCCGGATTGCCTAACTTCATGAACATACCGGGCGAAAATAGCGTGAACATCATGTCCAGCAACGAGTACCTCACTCGTGTAAACTTGATGGATGCTTCTAATCCCGATACCGATACCCCCATCAACCCTGCCAAGAATGTCATCGTAGTAGGTGGTGGTAACACCGCTATGGACTCTTGCCGCACAGCCAAGCGCTTAGGTGCCGAGAAGGTATATATCGTATATCGTCGTAGCGAAGCCGAGATGCCAGCCCGCCTCGAAGAGGTGAAGCATGCCAAGGAAGAGGGAATCGAATTCCTGACCCTTCACAATCCGCTCGAATACATTGCTGACGAAAAGGGTGCCGTGAAGCAGGTAGTCCTCCAAAAGATGGAACTCGGCGAGCCCGATGCCAGCGGACGCCGTAGCCCTGTGGCCATCCCTGGTGCTACCGTCACATTGGACATCGACATGGCCGTAGTTGCCGTAGGTGTATCACCTAACCCCATCGTGCCGACATCTGTTAAGGGTCTCGAATTGGGTCGCAAGAACACCATTGCCGTGAACGAGCAGATGCAGAGCAACATTTCAACCATCTATGCGGGTGGTGACATTGTACGCGGTGGAGCCACTGTCATCCTTGCAATGGGAGACGGACGCCGTGCCGCACAAAACATGCACGAGCAGTTGAGCAAGTAACAGGTTTCTTATTCCTTATATTATATAGGCGCGGATTTATTGTAAGTCCGCGCCTATTTTTTATTATACTTACTTGGCAAAATAAGATAGCTTCTATGACCAAGTAAGTACTACTTCATCGTTAGTAGGAGTAGTACTTACTCCGTCCCTTTACGTTTGTAACGCAAAGGGATTGAGTATTAGCATTTGTAATGCGCTTTTACGTAAACCAAACTACCGAACTTTGATGACCAAACTATAGAGCTTTGATGACCAAACTATATAGGTTTGATAGACAAAGTATATAGGTTTGGTCGCCTTAGTTTAAAGGAATGTTTGGGGATGATTTTAACCACTCCGTACCTTTGCAATGCGCTAAATTCTTAAGCATAGCCAGAAATCTCTTAAGAGAAAATTTGCTAACGCTTAAGACTTACGATGCTTATGCTTAAGCGTTACCAAACTCACGCTTAAGAGATTTTCAGGCAGAATTAACTACCAGATAATCAATTACAGTAAAGCGTGATTATCATTCGTTGGCTTATCAATCTATCCACATACACCAACGTAATATATAGACACATTTCTGATTGTCCCACTGAAAAACTTTACATTTCTTAGTTATAACAGCAGAAGTAAGACATAGGAGCATACAGTTCCATACTCCATCGCTACACTTTCAAAGTCCATTGCAGTAGTTACATAGTCCATAGCCATCGTCTAGGTAGTTTCACCAATAAATTGTACATGATAATTGGTATATGGTACATGATATAATTTCTGTTTTTCTACATATTCAGTAAAACAATTCAGAATTCATCACTACTGTCCAATAAAAATCAGATTTGTTTTTTATTGGACAGTAGTGACTCTAAATAATTAACATCCTTTAATGGTGCATCTTTTGATACTTTTCGTTTTTTAGGTGAAAAGATTCATTTTGGAATAAACATTTTAATCCATAACATTATGAAAAATATTGTTTTTACATTGGTACTTGCGATGATTTCGTCCATTGCTACCGCTCAAACTGACCTCTCTCAACTTAAACAGAATGACAAGAGTGAATATCTTGAGAGATTATCAATGGAAATGATAAAAGAAATGGCGCCAAATTACTTGGATGGCAAAATAAACCAGATATCCGGCCCAATTGAGTTTACAGAAGAAACGGGAAAAGAGATAAATGCAAACGAAGATGATATAAAAAAACATCTCGGCAAAAAATATTACTTCGTAGAATATACGACAAAATGTATGCATATGGATATGGAAATGGATGGATATATAAGAACCAAGATATGGGAACACAACGGAGAACCATTTCAGATTCGCTTTGATCTTGGTGAGAGTATGTGGTTTCTTTTTCTCGATACCTCATATAAGGATTTTCTAAAAAAATATCCCAAACACAGATAGGAAGAATGTAAGAATAATCAATCCCCACAACCTAACACAAGTATGTAGGTTGTGGGGATTGATTATTTAATGTATAATGCTTACTCTTATGAATTTGCGGGTTGATTTCCTCCTTTGTTAAGGATGACCAAGGCAGCAATGACACCAGGTACCCAACCTATGCAGGTAAGTAATAATACAATGAGAATGGATCCACACCCTTGGTCATATACGGCAAGAGGTGGGAAGATGATTGACAAAAGGACTCTCCAAAGTGACATAATATTCTTGTTTTAAATGATTATTTTCGCAAAGATACAACAAATATTGCAATCTGCAACCGCAAATTATTTCATAAATGCAAAATATACGGCAGCAATAAGGCAACCAAAGGCGGCGAGGTGATTCCAATGAAGTGATTCGCCCTTGAACATGGTGGTAACGATGACGGTAAAAACTACCAACGATACAGCCTCTTGGATAACCTTGAGCTGCATCAATGAAAAAGGTCCTCCATTTCCACTGAAACCAATACGATTAGCAGGTACAGCCAAGCAATATTCAAAGAATGCTACGCACCACGAGAATGCGATAATTCCCAACAATGGCCACGAATTACTTATCTTCATTTCTTGTAATTTCAGATGGCCATACCAAGCAAATGTCATCAGCACGTTGGAACCGATGAGCAACAATACGGTATAAAGACTTTTCATATATGTATGTTATTATTCTATTTTTTCCGGCAACAAATCCTCCTGTACATTGGTCATACTTCCCCACAAACTGTATCGGGCTTCGGGATTGAGTTGCTCCAATTCTCCAAAAATGCGTTTCATTTGTGAACGATTCGAAGCCTCTTCATAGGGGCAGTTCTTCACCTGTTTTTTATAGCCGTGCAGGAGAGAAAGTTTTTCCAGGTCTGACTCGTGAACAAGGCACATCGGACGGATAATTGTCATGTCGAACTTTCGCATTACCAACTTGGGGGGCATAGAGCTGAATGCTCCTTGGAAAGTGATGTTCATCAAGAGGGTTTCGAGGATGTCATCCATGTGATGTCCCAAGGCAATCTTGTTGCATCCCCACTCCTTAGCCACTGTAAACAGTGCCTTTCTCCGATTCCATGAGCAAAGGAAACAAGGCGACTTGCGCGTATCGGTCGTGGGGTCAAACGATGTCTCGTACACCTGAAAGGGAACTCCCAATGAATCGCAAAACGTACGCAAGTAGTCAATATCCGACTGGTAGGGAATATTGGTCATGCAGACATGTACGGCCTTCACCTGGAAATGAGGACGGTGTATGCGGGCACGAGCCGCCAACAACTCGAGCAGAGCCAAAGAGTCCTTTCCCCCTGACAATCCTACCAAAATGACATCCCCATCATCTATCAACCGATAGTTGACCACTCCCTTGCGGAAATGCTTGGTGATGCGGCGCATCAGCAATTCTTCTTCACTAAATTGTGCCATATTTACTCAAAACGGCCACAAAAATACATGAAAAACCACATTTTAAGGAACATTTACTCTTAAAAAGAAACTAATTATTGAAAATATTCGTACTTTTGACGTGTCTTTAGACCTAATGAGCAAAATATTCATCATCCATGAGAATGAAATTCTACAAATATATATTTCTACTGAGCTGTTTCAGTCTGCTGACTCTGACAGCATCTGCCCAAAGTCAAGAGCAGGCGAAGAAACTCTTCAATGCCGGAAAATACGAAGAGGCCAAACCTGCTTTTCAAAAACTTGTCAAGCGCAACACAAAGAATGGTAGTCTCAATTACTGGTATGGTGCGTGCCTATACGAAACTGGTGAAATAGAGGCAAGTATTCCCTATCTGACATATGCAGCCGAACGTGAAGTACGCGAGGCGAATCGTTACCTGGCCATCTACTATAGTCAAAACTACCAGTTTGCCGAATCGGAAGATTATTGGGAAACCTACTTTGAGATGATGGAGGAGGAAAAGAAGCCCATCGACCAATATCAAGCGGCTTACGACTATGCATCGTTGGGACGCCAGATGATGCGCAGTGTAAAGGATATAACCATTGTCGATAGTGTGGTGGTGGACAAAGCCAATTTTCTGAGCGCATATTGCATGAGCAGGGAAGCAGGAACACTGACTGACTTTAATACATTCTTTGGCCAAGAAACCCAACCGAATGGTATTGTCTATCAAACAGAGACAAAGAACAAGATACTATATAGCTCGGACACTGATGGGAGAATAAGCCTCTATAGTGCCGACATGTTGACCGACAAATGGGAGAATGAAAAAGAGTTGAAAGGTCTAAACGAAAATAGCAACAATAACTATCCCTTCATCATGTCCGACGGTGTCACCCTCTACTTTGCAGCCGATGGGAGTGAATCTCTCGGAGGATATGACATATATGTCACTCGATACAATAGTGAAAGAGATCAATATTTGAAACCCGAGAATATAGGAATGCCCTTCAACTCACCTGCAAACGATTATATGTTGGTCATTGATGAATTCAACGATTTAGGTTGGTTTGCCTCTGATCGCAATCAACCTGAGGGAAGCGTATGCATTTACACCTTCATACCCAATGCAACCAATGCCACATTGAACGAAAATCAAGTGGATCCCGCCTTATTGCGTAGCAGAGCACAACTACGCTCCATCAAGGATACTTGGAAGGACAACCAGGATATGCAACTTGCCCAACAACGTATAGCCAACATCAATTCTTCCAAAACCGAAGTAAAGGTAATACAAAAGGATTTCGAGTTGGTGATTGATGACCTCAACACTTACTACACGTTGAAGGATTTCCATTCTGACAAAGCACGCGAACTGGCAACACAATGGATACAAGAGGTGAAAAACCTGACATCATTGAGCAACCAATTGGAGCAAAAGCGAATCGCTTATTCCCATGCAGATGTTGACCAACGCAATAGCATGAAAGCAAGCATCCTTGACATGGAGAAGCGAGTTGAGCAATTGGAGAAATCGGTTGCCAAACAAGAAATCGAGGTTCGTAACACAGAAAATCGTCACCTTGGAAATAAATAATTCACAATTGACAAATCATAATACATAATTGACAATATGGACATTTTAATCATCGTTTCGCTCCTCATCGCAGGTCTCATCCTGTTGTTACTCGAGGTATTCCTGTTTCCAGGAATCAGTTTGGCCGGCATCGGTGCTACCGTTTGCATCGTGTATGCCAACATACGTGCTTTCAACGAATTAGGGACATGGCCGGGTGTCATTACCTTAGCCATATCCATCATCAGTAGCATATTGGTATTTGTATGGTTTATGCGCTCTAAATCGCTTGACAGATTGGCTTTGAAGAAAGACATCGACTCATCGGTTAAACGCCCCGAAGTTGCCACCATCAAGCCTGGTGATACAGGTGTAGCCATCACTCGTTTGGCACAAATTGGAAATGCCCAATTCGGTGAAAACATTGTAGAAGTCAAGACTACAGGTGACTTCATTGATGCTCACTCCCCCATTGTAGTCGAACGCATTACCGACGGAGTTATCATCGTAGCTCCTTTGACTATTTGATTAACTTTATTTTTTTAATATCTTAAATTTTAATTGGTTTATGGATTACATGCCTTTTATTGCGATTGCCGGAGCGATAATCTTCATCTCCGTCTTTTTCCATTACGTGCCGTTCATCTTGTGGTTATCGGCCAAAGTTTCAGGCGTAAACATTTCGCTCATCCAACTATTCTTGATGCGTATTCGTAATGTGCCACCTTCAATTATCGTACAAGCTATGATTGAAGCCCACAAAGCAGGATTGAGCAGCATCACACGCGATGAATTGGAAGCCCACTACTTGGCTGGAGGTCATGTAGAGAAAGTGGTACATGCCCTTGTTTCTGCTTCAAAGGCCAACATCGAACTTTCCTTCCAAATGGCAACAGCCATTGACTTGGCTGGACGTGATGTGTTCGAAGCGGTACAAATGTCAGTAAATCCCAAAGTGATAGATACTCCCCCCGTAACCGCCGTAGCAAAGGATGGTATCCAACTTATAGCCAAAGCTCGTGTAACCGTACGTGCAAACATCCGCCAATTGGTGGGTGGTGCTGGTGAAGATACCGTGCTTGCCCGTGTAGGTGAAGGTATTGTATCCTCTATTGGTTCTTCAGAAAACCATAAGAGTGTACTTGAAAACCCCGACTCTATCTCCAAGTTGGTACTCCGTAAAGGATTGGATGCTGGTACTGCATTCGAAATTCTCTCTATCGATATTGCCGATATTGATATAGGTAAGAACATTGGTGCTGCTTTGCAAATCGACCAAGCCAATGCCGACAAGAACATTGCTCAAGCCAAAGCCGAAGAACGTCGCGCCATGGCCGTAGCAAGCGAACAGGAGATGAAGGCCAAGGCAGAGGAAGCACGTGCTATGGTAATACAAGCAGAGGCAGAAGTACCCAAAGCAATGGCAGAGGCCTTCCGTAATGGCAACTTGGGTATTATGGATTACTATCGTATGAAGAATATTCAAGCTGATACTCAAATGCGCGATAGCATTGCCAATCCCTCTGATAGTTCTTCAAATGAACCATTGAATTGATAACTTTTCTAAAGCACGAATTACACGGATTTTAGCGGGATGTAATAAAACATTTCACCGTATCTGTATCCGTGTAATTCGTGCTTAATTGTAACATACCATGAATACATTTTTCCCTGAATCCGAACTTATCATCAACCCTGATGGCACCATCTTTCACCTGCACCTTCTACCCGAGCAATTGGCAGACAAGGTCATATTGGTAGGTGACCCTGGGCGTGTATCACTCGTTGCCTCACACTTCGACACGACAGAGTGTGAAGTAGAAAGTCGTGAATTCAAAACCATCACAGGCACTTACAAAGGCAAGCGAATCACCGTACTCTCTACGGGTATTGGATGTGACAACATTGACATTGTGATGAATGAGTTGGACGCTTTGGCCAATATAGATTTCAACACACGCTACGAGAAACCTGAACATCGCACACTCGAATTAGTACGCATAGGGACATGCGGAGGATTGCAACCCTATACGCCCATCGGCACTTTTGTACTCTCGGAAAAGAGCATAGGATTCGACGGATTGCTCAACTTCTATGCTGGGCGTGATAGTGTGTGTGACCTTTCCTTGGAGAATGCGTTCAAGCAACACGTCGGTTGGGAAATGTCTATGGGAAACCCATACGTGGCACCTGCCGATGGTGAACTTACCTCTCGCATAGCTGGAGAGGGGGACGACACTGTGCGTGGTATAACCATTGCTTGTGGAGGATTCTTTGGCCCTCAAGGTCGCAAACTTCGCATTCCCCTTGCCGACCCTGAACTTAATGAAAAGATCATGACCTTCTCTCACGAAGGGCTTCGCGTGACCAATTTCGAAATGGAAAGTTCGGCCCTTGCAGGTTTGTCATTGCTCCTCGGACACAAGGCTACCACTATATGTATGGTAGTTGCAAATCGCCTTGCCAAGGAGGCTAATGCCAACTACAAGAATTCGATTGATAGCCTCATCAAATTGGTTTTGGATAGGATTTGAAGACACAAATTTTTTTCTCCGTTGGAAAAAACTTTTTTCCTAACGGAGAAAAAAAATCTCTCATCTTAATCGTAAAATATCACCAGCACTCAAACTATAGTCGGCAGGTTTCTCGTTCATCTTGTAAAGACGTTCGAGACGGATGCCATATCGTTGGCTGATGAGATACATACTCTCGCCTTGTTGGACAACGTGCACCTTATAATTCTTGCGAGCACGACGATTCTTCTTCTCCAAATAAACGATGTCACCCTGTTTGAGGGAATAACCTTTGTAAAGGTCATTGTACTTACGCAACTTGCGAGCGGGGATACCAAACTCTTCGGAAAGTCCTTTGAAGGTATCACCTGTGCGAGCAATGACATAGAGCAATCCGTTGGCCAAATATGGCTCATGAGGATTGGCTATCCATGTATCTCTGAGGCGTCCACTATCGAACCTGTCAAGTTCGTAAAGTTCGATTAACTCTATCAGTTTTTCAGCATAAGTGGGACTTGTTGCATATCCAGCCTTCTTCAACCCCCTTGCCCACCCTTTATAGTCGGTAGGACTCAGGTTAAACAATGATGCATAGCGCTGTTTTCCAGCCAAAAAGCGAGAGTGATCTTCGAAGCTCTCACGTGCATTCTTGTATACACGAAAACACTCGCCTCGCGCATCATCATCGTGATAGGTCTTTCGTCCATGCCAATCGCTTCCACACTTGATACCAAAGTGATTGTTCGATTTACGAGTAAGCTCACTACGTCCAGCCCCACTCTCGAGCAACCCTTGAGCCAAGGTTATGCTTGCGGGGATACGATAACGTTGCATCTGCTCTATGGCCTCGTCCTTATACGTTTCTATGTAATCCATGTACAGGCTATTGCGCCGTTGGGCCTCCATTGTAGAAACACACAAGAGCATGTATATAAAGCCAAAGACTAAGAATCTCTTCATCAAAACAGGGTATTTTTGCTAATTTTTCACAAATGTACGCATAATATGGTAAATAATCGAAAACTCTTCAGTATATTTGTAAAAATGTAGTGTTTATTATCATTCTACCACATGAAGGAAGTCAGTTTCGAATATAAAATGCAAGTTTGCCACGAAGACGAATTGAGTGTAGAAGACAAGCAATTGATAGATGCAGCACGCGAAGCATGCAAGGGTAGTTATAGCCCCTATTCAGGCTTTTCCGTAGGAGCAGCTTTGCGTTTGTCCGACGACGAAATCATCAAGGGAAGCAATCAAGAGAATGCAGCTTATCCCAGCGGAATGTGTGCCGAACGTGTAGCCCTTTACCAAGCAGGAGCCATACATCCTCACAAGACCATAAAATCGTTGGCAATAGCCGCACGTACAAAGGATGGTTTCACCTCGCATCCATGCCCACCTTGTGGTGCTTGCCGTCAAGTGATGATGGAGAGTGAGATGCGTAACGGAGGTACACCTATCCGAATAATACTATATGGTACACAAGTTTGCTACATCATTGAAGGCGGAGCAAAATTCCTGCTTCCCTTGCAATTTGAAAAAGAGACAATGAACACCCATTCACAATCAAACTTACATAGACAATAATGGAAATCACAAGCGCCAAATTCGTTATCAGCAATACGCGATTAGACAAGTGTCCGCAAGACAATAAACCAGAATACGCCTTCATCGGACGCTCGAATGTAGGGAAAAGCAGCCTCATCAACATGCTAACCCGAAACAATAAGTTGGCAATGACAAGTTCAACTCCAGGAAAGACGTTGCTCATCAACCACTTCCTAATCAACAACGAATGGTATCTGGTTGACCTTCCTGGTTATGGCTATGCCCAACGAGGTAAAAAACAACAAGAGCAAATCAAAACACTCATTGAGAATTACATCCTCGAACGCGAACAACTGACTTGCCTTTTCGTACTGATTGATTGCCGACATGCTCCACAAACCATCGATTTGGAATTTATGGAGTGGTTGGGTGAAAATGGCATACCCTTTGCCATTGTTTTCACTAAGGCAGACAAATTAGCAGGTGGTAAATTAAAAGAAAACGTAGAGGCCTACAAAAGAGAGTTATTGAAGCAATGGGAAGAACTTCCACTCATCTTCTCAACTTCCTCGGAGAAAAAGACAGGACGAAAAGAATTATTGACTTACATTGATGATATCAACAAAGGGCTATAACAAAAACATAGCCCTTATTCTTTTCCTGGCATTCTGAAAGCAGTGTACAACTCGAGCAGAGCGGCAATGGTAAGTGTAGCAATCCATCCATTGTGACGTTCGACAAACATCAATACACCAGTAACCAATAACATAATGGCACCAAACAATTGCTGACGACGCAATCGTTTGATTGTAAAGTCAGTACCCTCATATCGATCAGTCATCTGCATTGCCACAAACAATAAGGCACCCACACTATAAAGATAAGGTGCACCAACCCATTTAGTTATCATAGTTGCGGCACCGACCAACAAAGCCAAAGCGCCTATCATCATCAATATTGAAACAACCTTTTGATTCATTTTACTACAAAAAACGCTTTTTTAATCTTTAAAAATAAACACATCCTCATTAGGACGTTTCATTAGGTATCTTTCACGAGCAATCTTTTCTATTGTTTCAGGATTGCTATCCAATTCCTTCAAACGACGTGTATCTTCCTCGTACTGCTGCTCGTATTTTTTTATCTCGCTTTCCAAAGTCGCAATCTCAATTTTATGCGATGCACGACGAAGCAAACTATTCTCATCCAACACACCAATAATCGCAAAAAATGCAATCGTCACCACCATATATTTATGACGACAAAAGAGATTCCATATTGTAACAAGCTTTCCCATAAGCAGCCTTTATTATTTTAACGCTGCGAAGTAACGAAAAAAAATGGAATAAATCAAGAACGAAAGGGCAAAATGTTTGCGAATCTACAACATTCGTTGTACCTTTGCGTCAACGAATCAAAAAACAGAGATTAAACGACATGGAAGACTACATTGTATCAGCACGAAAATATCGTCCGATGAATTTCGACTCAGTTGTAGGTCAACGAGCCCTGACAACTACTTTGAAGAATGCCATCGCCACTGGAAAGTTAGCACATGCCTATCTTTTCTGCGGGCCACGCGGAGTTGGAAAGACCACATGCGCCCGTATATTTGCCCGCACTATCAACTGCTTACACCTGACTCCAGAAGGTGAAGCCTGTGGTGAGTGCGAATCGTGCCGTGCATTCAGTGAACAACGTTCGTACAATATACATGAGTTAGATGCCGCGTCAAACAACTCTGTTGACGACATTCGTACCCTAATAGAGCAAGTACGTATCCCGCCTCAAATAGGTAAGTATAAAGTCTTCATTATCGACGAGGTACACATGCTTAGTCCATCTGCTTTCAATGCATTTTTGAAAACATTGGAAGAACCTCCCCATCATGCCATCTTCATTTTGGCTACCACAGAGAAGCACAAGATTCTCCCTACAATACTCAGCCGATGTCAAATATACGACTTCAATCGTATGAATGTAAATGATACCGTTGAACACTTGAAGTATGTGGCAGAAAAGGAAGGTATCGAAGCCGAAGTCGAAGCACTGAATGTCATTGCCCAAAAGGCTGATGGCGGTATGCGTGATGCGCTCTCTATATTTGACCAGGTGGTAAGTTTTACAGGCGGACATGTAACCTATCAACGTGTAATTGAGAACTTGAATGTGCTCGACTACGAATATTACTTCCGCATCACCGATGTATTGCTGGACAACAAGGTACCCGAAGCGATGCTGTTGCTGAATGAAATCCTGAACAAAGGATTCGATGGTCATCATTTCATTACAGGTCTCGCTTCACACATGCGTGACTTGATGGTTAGCCGCGATTCATCCACATTGCCTTTGCTTGAAGTAAGTGATAATGTACGAGCCCGTTATAGCGAACAAGCCCTACGTTGCGACACGAAATTCTTGTATCGTGCCATTAAGGTGTGCAACGATTGCGATCTTAACTATCGCGCAAGCAAGAACAAGCGCCTACTTGTAGAACTCACTCTCATTCAAGTAGCCCAACTCACAACTGACGATGCTGACACGTGGTGTGGGCGTAGCCCTAAGAAGATATTAAAACCCATTTTCAACAAACAAGTAACACCTGTACAATCGGCACAAACAACCGCAACACCTGCACCTGAAGCACCTGTATCGGTTGCTACTGCCCCCACACAACAAACTGAATCTAAAAAAATACAAACACCCTCACAAGGTGCCTCTACTACCATAGAAGGAGGTACGTCTGCTCTTTTTGCTGGACAACAAGCAAAAGAAAAGAGTGTAGTACCCACCATCAAAGGAAGTAAACTTGGTGTGTCTATTCGTCAACCATTGAAGAACGAAAATCCTCAACCACAACAACAGGTTGAACAACCAATTGTCACACAAGCTCCAGACGAAGATGCCATCTTCGATGAAGAAAAAATATGCTATTGCTGGCGGAAATTTGCCAATCAACTCCCCATCGAAGAGAATGCAACAGCTGGACGTATGAGAAATATGCGTCCTACACTACTCAATAGTACTACATTCGAAGTCATTGTGGAAAATGAATTGGTTAGTAAGAAGATGCAAAGTATGTCGCCACAAATTATTCAATATATGCGTTCTCAAATACACAACAGCAAAATTGAGATGACAATACGTGTAGCGACCCCAAGTGAAACAAAACGTGCGTATGGTAGTGTGGAGCAATTTCAAATGATGAGTACAAAAAACCCTGTATTGCAAAAATTAAAAGAGGTACTTGAGTTGGAATTGAGTTAAAATGACGGACTGATAAAAATACATTTGAGAGGTTTAGAACCTTTTAGGCTCATTGTTGTTTTAAGAACTGTAAAAGTTTTAATTTCAACAAACAATGAGTTTAAAAATGAAAACATCGAAGAAACAGTTTTGGACCGCATTATGCGGAACCATCGTCGCTACTATTCCTATAGCGGCTCAAAGACAAGTAATTATTGCCAACGAGGCTCCAAACAGCATTGTAATGGTTAGTTCAGACAATGCAGGTAACGAACTTATTGAGGTCATGAATACCTCACAACTCCCTCATGTACACGATCCCCAAATTCCTCGTTTTATACTTACCGACCGTGAAGGAAACTTTGCCTTAGGTATTGGTGGATACGTACGTACTGTTGCATCTTACGATTTTGATGGTTTGGTGAACAATATCGACTTCATCCCTGCCGCCATCCCCAATCATTCACCTTTTGGGAATCAGATACAGATGGATGCCACCACAGCCAACATATTCTTAAAACTTGTAGGAACTTCTCCCATATTAGGTGACTTCATTGTTCACACCGAAGGAAATTTCCGTGGTAATGGCAATACTTTCAAGTTACGTAATGCCTACTTATCTTTTAGTGGACTTACATTAGGTTACACTTATGGAGGATTCATGGATGCAGCTGCCATGCCAGCTACCATTGATTTTCAAGGACCTAACGGAGGAGCATTCTATCGTGCCACACAGATAGCTTATCTTTGCGATGCAGTAGACAATTTCCGCTTCAACCTGTCAGTTGAAATGCCTCAAGTTAATGGTAGTACCAATAACATTTTTCAGATTGGCCGCCAACGAATGCCTGATTTTACAGCCTTTGCTCAATACAATTGGGAAAACAATAGCCACATCCGACTCGGGGGACTCATTCGCAGTATGACCTACACCTTTACTGAATCTCAAAAAACAAACGACGCATTGGGCTATGGTGTGCAAGCCTCCACAACTTTTGCCGCAGGCCCAGTTCGAATGTTTGGTCAACTTACCTATGGTAAGGGTATTGGTCAATATCTCAACGATTTAGGCGATTTGAATGTAGATTTGGTAATCGATCCTCAGAATGCAGAAAAAATGCAGGTTCTCCCGATGATGGGATGGTATGCAGGCGCACAATACAACATCTCACCAAACTTGTTTGTATCAGGTACATACAGCATGGCCCGTTTGTATAGCGAAAATGACTACCAAGAGACTGCTCCAACCGATTATCATTATGGACAATATCTTGCAGGTAATGTTTTCTGGAATGCCAGCAACGAGCTACAATTCGGAGTGGAATATCTGCACGGATGGCGTACAAACTTCGATCAGTCGGACAAACAGGCTAATCGCATCAATCTTATGGCGAAGTATTCATTCTAAGGAATGATACTTTATTTCAACGGAGCATAGTAGCGGAGAGTATCAATACTTTCGGTGCACAATTCTGGATGGAATATACAGACAAACTCGGCCAATAAGCGTTCGGGATGAAAAGGAACCTCATCGTAAAAACGACTATAAGCAGTATTGCACCCATACATAGTTTTATTACGAAAGGCTTCAAAATGAGTATAAGGTTCATACTCTGCAGCCAACGAACGATAAGTATAATCTTGGGGTGCATTATACCGAATGAGCCAAATGTCTGCTTCACGAGCCTTCTCGTAAATAGTCTCAAAAGAATATGGCACCGATCCGCTACTTTCATTATCGGAAAACAAATAATGTGCACCTGCATCCGAATACATACGCCCAATGGAACTTCCTCCACCAGAAACATACCAAGCAGAGTTTCCCACTGGCAGATCAGCAAACACCGTGGGACGCTCCTCGCAAGTCTGTACTTTTTGCTTCCACGCATTGTAACCGGCCTCTACGGAAGCAAATAACGAATCTGCCTTGTCGGAACATCCGTACAGACGTCCATAAAAACGAACCCATTCTGCACGTCCAAGAGCGGAAGTTTCCATGTAATCAGCACATTCTATTATAGGTACTCCCAAGCGATCCACCCTCCCATATCCGCCACTATTCTCAAACGGTGAAAGCAGAAGGGCATCAGGTCTCAGGTCTATCATACGCTCCACGTCAGGATTCATGCCATTGCCTAAATCCACTATAGATCCATTAGCCAGTCGTCTATTCACCACTGGCTGATGGATGTATTGAGCATCACATACACCAACCACGGCATCTACAGTGCCCAATTCTTCTACCAATCCGCAATGTACAGCAGTATAGATTACTGATCGTTGCAAAGGTACACGCACTACGGTACCTTTGGGCAGGCTATCAGTATCATACACTCCATCGCGGGGTACTAAGACATAAGTATGTAGTATCCGTAACGTATCCCACGGATTGCGCAAGTTCACCACGGTATAGCCATCCCCCTCTACAATTTGAAGGTGTGAGGCATAACGAATATCTAATGTATCTCCCTCACATAAGGAAACCTGTCTTCCCCCTCCACAAGATGAGAAGAAAAAACTCAGTGTGCAAATAGCCCAAACGTGGAATATAAGATTTCGCATGAATGCTCACTTTTAATTAGTATTTTGAGAAGAATACCATCGCACTGGGTCCTTGTCCTCCACTCTCGAACGAAGAAAGGAAAGTACCATCTACACTGAAACGATAGATATCACCTTCGCCAGCGTCATAATAGGTAACGCCCACATAGATGTCGCCATTCTCGGGATTCACCTCCAGCATATACACATTTCCACTTATCAATTCTGCAGGTGCATCCTTCAAGAAAGATGTCTCACTCTTCTCTCCTGTACGTGTGTCATACGTATAAAATGTGGTGGTATAGTTCACCCAATCTGACGTACTACAATAGGCCACATAAAGTTTGTCCTCATGGCCAGCCATGTGAGTACCTTGGCCAATAGTATTCGTAGTCTTGGTTTGACGATTATACAATTGTACAGGGTAAGTATAAGGGTCTGGATAAGCCGCTCCATATCCTTGGATAAAGAGGCAATCATTCACCTCTATGATACGTTGAGGATTGGTCATAATCTCCACATGCTCGGCAGTTTCAAAGGTATTCAAATCAATAATGGAAAGGCGATTATCATATCCCCATCCGCTATTGACCACGTAGAGGAATCCATCCACCTCCACTATTTGTTCTGGATTATATCCCACGGACACCATCTTTTCGAAAGCCAATGTCTCGGCATCCAGACGAGCAACATTTCCACTATAAAGAGTTACATATATTTTACCATCCTTAGCAGTTATGTAGCGGGGATCTCCCTGCTCTTCTGTAAAAGCATAACGTGCCAGTTCTACGCCATTATCATTCAAACGAGTAATGTATTTAGATCCATTCAGCACCACATAAATGTCACAATTATAGAAAATCATATATTGCCCTGTGTCGCCAAGTTTCTTACCATCATTTTGAAGACTATAAATATCGGCCATCACCTCACCAGTTGCAGGATTGTAGAAAGATACGTTGGCATTGTTCATACCATAGATTCCTTCGTTGAGGATAAATGCACGTCCCTTTGGTAACACTACTGGTGTACCATCATCATCCCCGTTATCATTCTCTTCTTCACAAGCAGAAAACATGGTACCCACAGCCATCAGGCACAAGATACTCAGAAAAAAACTTCTAATTTTCATCGTTATTTTTGTTTTTTAGGTTTACATTCTATTTGACTAATAACCGGTTATTCTTTTTCAGTACCTCCACTCTATCCCTATTCTCCACGAACGGCCTGGCATAGGATAATACTTAATCACCTCGTACTGCCTATCGGTAAGATTCACCACATCAGCATGTAGGCGCAAAGTGTTATTGTTTTTCAGAGAGAAGGTGCGCGAGGCAGAGAAGCCCTGCTCCACATAGGCATCAATTTCATTTGCGGGTACATTCTGATCCATGAAGTAACGCTTACCCACGGCTATGAGTGTATATCCCAACTGTACCCAAGGGGTCTTTAATATCATGGATGCATTGCCACTATGTTTCGGAGTGTAAGGTAATTGATGACGATAATTCTTGGACGACGGATTGGTCAAGTCAAATGCTTGTTGGTAAGTGTAGTTTCCATTCACGTCTACCTCCCACCCTTTACACAATGAGAGACTGGAGGCCAATGTTGCATCCACACCACGAATCTCCACCTCGCCATAGTTGGCCATACGCCACACATACACCGAGGGGAATGCTACAATCTTATCCTTTACCTTGTTGTAGTATGCATCTATGGTTAACGAAAGGTTACTTAGCCATGCGTTTGTTGGCCTTGCACTCCACGTTACTCCTACGTTGTATTCAGTGGCGTCCTCAGGGCGCAATGCCGTGTTTCCCGAACGACGATAATAGAGTTCGTTGAACGTAGGTACGCGAAAAGTATTCTTGTAAAGGGCACGGAAATAGAGTGCCTCGCCACTCCATGGACGAAAAGAGACAGCAATAGATGGCGACAGATGCTTACGATCAGCAGGTCTTATACCTGAACTTACTTTATCCGTTGTGTAAGTACCCATCAAATGTGTGCTCAGGTTCCATCCCCCTTTTCGAAAGGAGGCATTCAATACCGTCAACGAGGTCAATCGAACAGGGTTGGGAGAGTCATCAATATTGTTACGTAAGGTATTGACAAAACCATCTTGTGCCAACGAGAATGTAAGTTCTTGCAATGGTATCCATCGCATAGTAGCCGAAGCATAATACTCATCCTGGCGGTGTACATCCACCTGTTTTCCATCTTGATACTTCACATCAGTGTCCTCGTACCTATTCCATGCATGGTTATATTTGGCTTGTGCGCGAATCTGCCACTCAGGAGAGAAATGTTTTTCATAAGCGACCTGAGTAAAAAAGTTCTCGTCCCACAATCGCTCGCGTGCCGTAGGATTGTACAGTATGACTCCACCTGGCAACCCACGCTCCGACTTGTAGAAATACCCTTTTCCCATTAAGTGACTTTCGTCTCTAAAAGTATGATAGAGGTTACCCTCTGCGTGCCAACTGTATATATCGGAGTTTCGACGTCGTTCGATAGTCTCTGTCCGTCCGTTTTTCAAAGTGAAGGGATAGATACCATCGGCTCGCATATAGTCACCCTCCAACATCACCTCCGTACGTTCTCCCCATTTACGAGCATATCGGATGGATGGAGTGATGTATCCAAACGATCCTCCGCGCAACGATACACGCCACGCTTCGTCCTTACCATCAGAGAAAGTGGGTCGTTGAGTGCGTATGTTCAATATACCTGCCGAGGCGTATGCACGAGCCGATTGCAAAAGGTCACTTCCCTGCCCTACGGCTAACGAGAGTTCCTCTACATTGTCCAACGAGAATCTGCCTACATCTATCTGTCCAGCTTGGATGTTGCTCACCGTCACTCCATCGTAGCTCACGGCCGTATGCGCCGCACCAAGGCTACGTACCGACACGGTCTTCAATCCACCAATGCCACCATAATCGCGCACCGTAGTACCAGCAAATCGTTTCACGGCATCGGCCACACTCTGTATGCCCAATGTCTCCAATTGCTCACGGCTAATGGATTGCACGGGTTGTGACGAAGCCACAGACTTGGGTGTCCTGCGAGCCTTTATGGTCACTTCGTCAATCGTGTGAAGGGTATCAACCACCGATTGAGCACGTACAGGAATGTTAAGCAAACTACTCAACAACAAAAGGTTGAGCACGTAGCGTACACTCATCTACAACAAAAAGATGTTTGTTTACACAATGTTAATTCCCAGCACCTTTCCTCGAAGCACAGGGATTTTTGACTCTGTTTTGCAGGTCTTCTGACTTACTCCTCTTGCCTGTTTGGCCTTCCCATCTTCTCCTAAAGAAAAACAGTGACCATCATGTAAACAGACATTCGTAAAGAATTGGAGTTCACAGCAGCGGGACTGTTCGGGACTTTCACCCGATTCCCTTTTCATCCTACACGACCGCAGAGGCCTATCGGAACAAAACGTTGCAAAGGTAATAATTAATATCGCACGGACAAAAAGTTTCTCCTTTTTTTTGAGATACGATTCTCTATTACTTGTTCAACTCCTTCAAATATTCATAAAATGCATATTGCGAACGTATGTTTGTTTCATCGGTAGCAGGGGTGAATACATTTCTCAAGTCTTTGTCCACTCGACAAGCCTTTTGGTTGTCAGAGAGTTGGAAATGAAGCATATCGATGAGTTGTTGTTTGAGCCTTTTATCGTAAATGGGAGTCACCACCTCGATGCGGCGATAGAGATTTCGACGCATCCAATCGGGGGAGCCAAGGTAGATGCGAGGATTGCCATTGCCAGCAAAGTACCACACGCGAGAATGTTCGAGGAAACTATCCACAATGCGGGTGACACGTATATTTCGGCTAAACTCTTCACCAGGGATAAGGCAACAGATGCCACGCACAATGAGGTCAATCTGCACCCCATCCATGCTGGCCATATAGAGTTCGTTGATGATGGCAGGGTCTTGCAAGGCATTCATCTTTAAGATGATGCGTCCACCCTTCCCTTGTTTGGCGAAGCGCCTTTCATTTTGAATGAGAGCCTTCAACTTAGGCACAAGATTGAACTGAGCCACAAGTAAGCGCTTGAAATCAACACTTTCACTCTCCTTACGCAGATAAGCAAAGAGGTTTTGAAGGTCGAGCACAACGGCGCGATTGCTTGTAAAGAGACCGATGTCAGCATATTGGCGAGCAGTTTTCTCGTTGAAGTTTCCTGTGCTGACGTAAGCATAGCTACACGTCTGATTGCCATTGGCCGAGTGTCGAAGGACGAGAGCCACTTTGGCGTGCACTTTCAACCCTTTGATGCTATAGATTATGTGAATGCCAGCGGCGCGCATGAGTTCGGCCGTCTCGAGGTTGTTCTCCTCGTCGAAGCGAGCCTTCAACTCCACAAACACGGTGACACGTTTACCATTTTGCGCAGCAGCAATGAGGGCATTGATGACGGCTGAGTTCTCGGCCACGCGATATTGGGTAAGCATGATGTCGGTGCAAAGGGGGTCGTGCACCGCCTCGTAGAGGAAGTTGATGAAGTGAGTGAAGGAGTGATAGGGATAAAACAACATCAAGTCGCGCTTGGCTACGTAACGGAAGACAGACTTCTTTGCCTCGGTCAAAGGCTTGAACATCATAGTCGTGGGGCGTTCTTCCTCCTGTTTGAGCAGAGGATTGGGACAAGGCAAGTGGCGCAAGTCTTCGAGGTTGAGGTGGCGATCGCCCTTCACCAATTCGTCCTTCGTAATGTCAAAGGATTGCACAAGATAGGCCAAGAAGTCGTCGGGCATCTGTCCGTCGTAAAGGAAACGACTGATGGCACCATTCTTGCGGTGTTTCACCTTGGTTTTCAGTTGAGTAAGGAGGTCGTTTGTAGCTATATTATCCACCAGGATGTCGGCGTCGCGCGAGATTTTGAAGCAATAGCAACTATCCCATTCGTAGCCAGGAAACATCTGAGCCACATACATGCTGATGATGTCCTCCATATATATAATGTAGTCGCACTCGCCCAAGCGAGGGAGTTCAACAAAGCGAGGCACCTTGCTATAGGGGAGTTTCATGAGGAAATATTCGTACCTACCCTGTCGCTTGAGACGAACGGCCATGTAGAGGCGATTGTCGCGAAGGAAGGTGCTGACCACTCCCCTCTCCACTGGCACTGGTTGCAGATAGGGAAATATCTCGTCAGTAAAGTAGTGTTGCAGATACGGTTTGTGCACCTCCTCCACCTCCGAAGGGTCTTGGTAGAAGACAATGCGATTTCTCCGCAACGTAGGCACTATCATTTGTTCAAAGATGCGTGTACGCTCGGCCAGTTGACGAGTCGTCTCCTCCACTATCTGTCCAAGCAACTCAGTAGCCTCCTCACGAGTAGTGTCTTCGTCCACCTTCTTCCCATATGCCACGGCTCGGTGTTCAGCCACTCGCACCTTGTAAAACTCCTCAAGGTTAGAGGTATAGATGGCTATGAAGTTGATGCGCTCGTACAGAGGCAAACGCTCGTCAGCGGCCTCCAACAACACTCGATAGTTGAACGAGAGCCAACTCATATCTCGGTTGAAATAACGGAAGGGAGGGTACTCTATTCTTGGTTTTCTCATGGTCAAGTCTCTTTAAAAGTTTTGCTCGGACAAATCTCTCATCAGTTTCACAATCGTAAACTCAACTTTAAGGTCGAAATCTTTCATTTTCTCGTCAAAAGTAGTACATTTGCACCACAAAGCCAAGAAAAAGATGAAAAGAATTGGATTATTATCGGATACTCATGCATTTTGGGACGAAAAGTACCTGAAATACTTCGAAAGTTGCGACGAAATATGGCACGCAGGCGACATAGGTTCGTTAGAAGTGGCTGAAAAGTTAGCTGCTTTCCGTCCCTTGCGGGCCGTGTATGGCAACATCGATGGGCAGGACATCCGTCGCCTCTATCCCCAAACCCTTCGCTTCACCGTGGAGGAGGCCGAAGTGGTGATGAAGCACATAGGTGGTTATCCTGGTAAGTACGACCCCTCCATCGTGGGAAGCCTGATAGTGCGTCCACCCAAACTCTTCATCAGCGGACATTCACATATACTAAAGGTGAAGTTCGATAAGACACTTAACATGCTTCATATAAACCCTGGTGCTGCTGGCAACTATGGGTTTCACAAGGTGCGCACCCTCGTCCGCTTCACCATCAATGGCTCGAAGTTCGAGGACATGGAGGTAATAGAGTTGAGCGATTAAACGGACCCTTCCTCTGTTTGGAGGTTTGTCATAAATATATTTAGGCACGGATTACACGGAAAAATTACACACAAGTAAAGTATAAAACCGTGTTTATCCGTGTAATCCGTGCCTAAGATTTTGAGTAGTTTAAATTATGCCCCCCCTTCAAATAGCAACAAGTTTATTCGACTGTTAATTTTCCGTAAGAAATACACATCTACTATTAAATCGATACGTACTTTCGCACCTATATCATTACCTTTGCAAGAGTATTTATTAACTTAAAAATCATATCTCATCATGTTTGCAATTCTTATTTTGTTCGTTGTCGTATTGATAATGGCATTTGCGTTGAAGGACGTCTTCACCCGCGAAATGGATGACCTCTACAAAATCCTTTGGACGATAGTCATCTTGGCATTCCCCATCTTGGGAGCATGTGCCTACTATTTCTCCAAGTCCTTTGGTGTGCATAAAGACCCACGCACCGCCTATCGCGAGCGATACTATCAAAAAGCCCACGAAGACGAACAGGGCGAAGAGGATAAACCTGTCGAGAGGGAGAGCGGAATTTCCAACATCAATCTTTTCCTCATCATCACTTTGATATTTGGAGTTCTCGCATTCCTCGTACACGGCTTCTTCACCATCAAGGTTTAGACACACATCATCCCAAGGCTAAGCCTACTTTAACCCTGAGTTAAGGTTACCTTAACCCAAGGCTGATGTAAGCATACATTTCTCCCCTACCTAAAAAAACTTTTTCTCAGGTAGGGGAGAAAATTTTCTCAGGCAAAGGAGAAAAAACACACCCATTGACAAAAAAAGGAGGGCTTTCTTTTGTAAAGAAGACAAATTACACTAATTTTGCCCACATAAAGGAAAAACATGATAGAAAAACATATCGTACTCGAAGATGTCGACCCCGTGATTTTCTACGGGGTGAACAATGCCAACATGCAGATGATAAAGGCATTGTACCCCAAGTTGCGCATTGTAGCGCGCGACAACGTCATCAAAGTAATGGGTGACGAGGAGGAAATGTGTGCCTTTGAAGAGCACATCGTAGCACTGGAAAAACATTGTGCAAAATACAATTCACTGAAGGAAGAGGTCATCCTCGACATCATCAAGGGCAACACCCCTCATATAGAGAAGACAGGCGACGTCATCGTCTATAGCGTCACAGGCAAGGCCATCACTCCACGAAGCGAAAACCAACTGAAGTTGGTGAAAGAGTACGAGAAGAACGACATGATATTTGCCATCGGCCCCGCCGGCTCGGGAAAAACCTACACCGCCATAGCCTTGGCCGTGCGCGCACTAAAGAATAAGGAGAAGAAGAAAATCATCCTCAGCCGCCCAGCCGTAGAGGCAGGCGAGAAACTCGGTTTCCTGCCAGGAGACATGAAAGAGAAGATTGACCCCTATCTGCAACCCCTCTACGACGCCCTGCAGGACATGATACCCGCCGCCAAGTTGAAGGAATACATGGAGCTGAACATCATACAGATAGCCCCCTTGGCCTTCATGCGCGGACGCACACTGAACGATGCAGTAGTCATCCTCGACGAAGCACAAAACACTACTTCGGCACAAATCAAGATGTTCCTCACCCGCATGGGCATGAACACCAAAATGATAGTGACTGGCGACATGACTCAGATCGACCTCCCACACTCACAAACCTCGGGCCTCATCCAAGCCATGAAGATCCTCAAAGGAGTGAAAGGCATCAGTTTCGTTGAATTGAACAAAAAGGACATCGTACGCCACAAACTCGTCACCAAAATCGTGGAGGCGTATGAGAAATATGATAAGGAGCAGAAGGTCGCCAATGAGGAAAAAAAGATACAAAAACATAAGGATACAGAAAAACAAGATACTGACAATTCGGAAGCAGAAAAGAACTGAGAACTGCACGATTTTTCCCTACGTAACCACTGGCAAAAATCGTAAAAATCTGCATGACCAACATATTGGGCAAGGATATCCAATGTAGACATACGCGGAGCATGCACATCACCGACGTATCCATACAGGCGCTTCAGGGTAGAGACTGAGACTCCTGCCCGCACCTCTTGACCTAATAACAATGCTAATTCCTCGAATCCATTCGACACATTTAACCGACGACCAAACTTCTTTTCGGCTAATGACATCAGTTCGTTTATCTCTATTTTGTAATCAGGATTGCCCATTATTCGTCAACTTTATAGATTATATGACGCGAAGACATATATAATTCGGCAAACAACCATCCATTTCTAAGAAAAAAGAATTATCTTTGCGGCCGTACCAATCCCTTTCAATGGGTTTTCCAAAAAGAAATTTATAACATTATACTAAGAATATAGAAGATGAAAGCATTAACAGCAACAGAGTACACCTTCCCCGGACAGGTGGGAGTGTACCACGGAAAAGTACGTGACGTATATAACATGGGTGACAAGCTCGTGATGGTAGCTACTGACCGCATCTCGGCATTTGATGTGGTATTGCCCAAGGGTATTCCCTTCAAGGGACAGATGCTGAATCAGATTGCAGCTAAGTTCTTGGATGCTACTACCGACATCTGCCCCAACTGGAAACTGGCTACTCCCGACCCTATGGTGACCGTAGGTGTAATGTGCGAAGGCTTCCCTGTGGAAATGATTGTACGCGGATACCTCTGCGGATCGGCTTGGCGTGCTTACAAGAGTGGTGTGCGCGAGATTTGCGGTGTGAAATTACCTGAAGGTATGAAGGAAAACCAGAAGTTCCCCGAACCTATCATCACCCCCACTACCAAGGCAGAGATCGGTGAACACGATGCCGACATCAGCAAGGAGGAAATCTTGGCTAAGGGATTGGCTACTCCCGAAGAGTACGCATTGCTGGAGCAGTATACATTGGCCCTCTTCAAGCGCGGTACAGAGATTGCAGCTGAGCGTGGCCTCATCTTGGTAGATACCAAATACGAGTTTGGTAAGCACGATGGAAAGATCTACTTGATGGACGAAATCCATACTCCCGACTCAAGCCGCTACTTCTATAGCGAGGGTTACGAGGAGCGTTTCGAGAAGGGTGAACCCCAGAAGCAACTTTCTAAGGAATTCGTACGCGAGTGGCTGATGGACAATGGTTTCCAAGGTAAGGAAGGCCAGCAGGTTCCCGAGATGACTGACGAAATAGTAACAAGCATCAGCGAACGCTACATCGAACTTTACGAGCACATCACCGGTGAAAAGTTTGTAAAGGAAACTACCGACGACATTGCCGCACGCATCGAGAAAAATGTGACGGAATATTTGAAGTAATATAAAGAGATCCCACCCCTCACCCTCCCCTGGAGGGACGAGGGGGGAGGGTCCGATATAAAGGATATGGACAAATACGGACTAATCGGGTATCCTTTGGGACACTCTTTCTCCAAAGGTTTTTTTAACGATCGTTTTCAAAACGAAGGTATTGATGCCGAGTACATCAATTTCGAAATTCCCACCATTCACGATTTACCAGATGTGGTGGAGGAAAATCCTGAGTTGCGCGGCCTCAACGTAACCATCCCTTATAAGGAAAGAGTGCTTGACTACCTGGATGAACTGACTCCCAATGCCATGGCCATCAAAGCCGTAAATGTCATCAAGATTGTTCGTTCAAAGGACAGGAAATCGTACAAACTCATCGGTCACAATACCGATGTGATAGGATTTACCCAATCCATAGAAGGGTTATTAAAGCCCCACCACAAAAAAGCATTGGTACTTGGTACTGGTGGAGCCTCCAAAGCCATCTGCCACGGATTGGAAATGTTGGGATTGGAGTATCAATTGGTTTCACGCACGGAAACGGAAGTGGCCATTTGTTACGAGCAATTGACACCACAGATAATGGAAGAGTATAACGTCATTATCAATACTACCCCATTGGGAATGTATCCGAACACCAACAAATGTCCTGACATTCCTTACGAATGCATTACCTCGCAACACCTGCTTTATGACCTTCTTTATAATCCTGACACGACTTTGTTCATGCGCAAAGGTATGGCACAGGGCGCCACGGTGAAGAATGGCCTTGAGATGTTGCTTCTGCAAGCCATTGCTGGATGGGAAATATGGAATGAATGACAGGTAATATTCAAGATTTAAAGTTCAAGATTTAAAGTCTAAATTCCAAACATTTTAGGCACGGATTACACGGACATTAAGGTTGATACAACCATATAGAAACCGTGTAATCCGTGCCTAAATTTATTTCTGTCACTGCCTCTATTTTACTTCATCCCATTTCGGAGGATTCACTTCCAATAGATTGCGTACGAAGAAGTCGTATCGCTTGTGCTCGCCATAACTTTCGCCCATGGTGTGTCCAACACCAGGAAGAACAACCAATTCAAAATCCTTGTTTGCTCTAATCAGCGCATCCACTACTTGCATGGTAGAGGCAGGATCGACATTGTCATCCAATTCGCCTACGACAAGCATCAAGGGGCGACTCAGCAAATGTGCATTCTCCACATTTGAACTTGCCTTGTATTGATCTCCAATGGGATAACCCATCCATTGCTCGTTCCACCAAATCTTATCCATACGGTTATCGTGACATCCGCATGAGGAGTAAGCCGCCTTGTAAAACTCGGGATGGAGAAGGACGGCCGTAGTACTCTCCTGCCCTCCGGCTGATGCGCCAAAAATACCTACCCGGTCGATGTCCATATAGGGATACTTCTCGGCGGCGGCACGTATCCAAGCCTTACGGTCGGGGAAACCTGCATCTTTCAAGTTCTTGTAGCATACATCCTCAAACTCCTTTGAACGGAAAGAGGTTCCCATGCCATCGAGTTGTACTACGATGAAGCCAAGTTCGGCCAACGCGGTCATGTTGTAATCGTACGTAGAGAAACTCTTAGGCACATATTGGCTACCGGGGCCTGCATAGATGTACTCGATGATAGGATATTTCTTATTGGGATCGAAGTTGGTAGGACGAACAATGATTCCCCAAATGTCGGTTTGCCCATCGCGTCCCTTTGCCACAAACACTTCAGGTGCACGCCATCCCTCGGCGAGCAACGGAGATATGTCTGCCTTTTCGAGTGGCATTACCAACGAGCCATCGCTCACACGGCGCACTGAAGCCTCAGGCGCACGATCAACCAACGAGTGTACATCCACCAAATATTTACGATCACGCGAGAAGGTCGCCGTGTGGTTTCCTTCGTCGGGAGTGAGACAAGTCAATCCAGAGCCATCGAAGTTGATGCGATAGTAGCGGATGAGGTAAGGATCCTCGTTCTTCTCCATACCACTTCCTGTGAAGTAGATTTGACGGGTAGCCTCGTCCACGTGCAACACTTCGCGCACATACCACGGGCCTTTGGTTATCTGATTCTTCACACTTCCTGTCGCATAGTCGTAGAGGTAGAGGTGGTTATAATTGTCGCGTTCGCTCATCCAAATGAGTTCGTTTCCTCCGCGCAAAAAGCGACGATACATGCGTTGATGATTCACAAAGGTATTGCTCTTCTCCTCCACCACGGTGCGTACCTTACCTGTTTCTATAGAAAGTTCCAGCAAGCGGTAAGTCTGATGTCCGCGCTCATTGTACTCAAAAGTCACTCCTGTACCCTGTTCGTTCCAACGAAACCAAAAGAGTTCATACTGTTTGTCAAACAACTCATTAGAGGGTATGATAGCACGTCCCGTCTCCACTTCATAGATACAAGGATGTTTTGAACGCAACTCATCACCCGGCTTAGCATACTCCTGCTTGTGAAGTTTGGGTTGAAGTTGATCCTTGGGCGAAGACTCTACGTAGTACACATAGCGTTTCTCAGCTGGACGAATGCGAGCAGAGAAGACATAGCGCGAATCGGGTGACCACTGAATGTTGGACGAATAGTAGTATCCCTGAGTGCCATCGATGCTGAGGGCACGTTCGCGTCCAGTGGCTCTGTCCTTTACATATACATTGTCGTTCTTGATGAAAGCCTCGTGTTTACCATCAGGAGAAACCACAGGTCGACCACCTTTCTCATCGTCCACCTCCATCCAATGTCGTTGAGAGCCACGAGGCGGGTTGTAAGGACGTCCCTCCTCTTTCAAACTATTCTTCTTCACGGCATAGACAAAGTTTCTACCACTGTATTGGAAACGCACAGTATCCTGACGATCGTTTACCGACAGATTTTGCAAACCCAACCGCTGACTATTCACTTCGCGCCCAATGCTCTTTTTCAGGGCCTCGGCCAACTTGTCGTGATTGAACAGGTCGGTGCGCGTCTGCTTGTCAGCATCCACCTTCACATAGCGGTCACCCTCGGGTGTGTGGCGCACATACCAAAAGGTGTGAGTACCGCCTATCCACCGAGGCGACACACCCGAATAATACACTTTATCACTCGTGAACTTACCGCGCAATGAGTAGGCACGTTTGTAATCCTCAACTGTGCCCTGTGCCAGGGCGCTACCACCCATCAGCACTATGGCGGCGGCCATTGCAAATGTTCTGAATATATTCATGGTCATCTTGTTTTTCTATCGTAGCGACAAAGATACTGAAAAGCCTTCAACCTACCAAGCAAATATAGGAAAACCACTTTTTCCTCGACAAATTTTGCGCATTCATAAAACTTCTCTACATTTGCACTCAAAACCCTATCTCATCACCTCATGAAAAATTTATTTACCATCCTCGTCCTCATACTCCTTCCCTTATTTATAGGAAAGGTATCGGCACAAACCCCTGCCGACACCACCATCTATGAAGTTGTGGAAAAGATGCCTGAGTATCCAGGAGGGATAAAGCAATGTGCAAAGGACTGGCGAGCTTTCGCACAGAAGTTCATCGACAGACATTTCCCTTACGACAACCCTTACTTTGGAGGGTACATTTTAAGTAATAGGTATAGCATGATTTCTTTCATTATCCACGAAAACGGACAAGTGACCGATGCGGTCATCACAAAGAGTTTAGATGAACACAATGACAGAGCCGCTCTGCTTTTTGTCAAATCCATGCCCCGCTGGATACCTGGAGAGCGAAATGGGAAGAAGGTAAAAGTAAAAATGACGTTACCATTCACGCTAATCATACATTGAAAAAGGAAATACTTTACCTATCCAATTTTAATTAAAGAACTATGAGAAATATATCTACCATTCTCGCCCTTATGTTGCTTCCCCTATTCATCGGAAAGGTATCGGCACAAACCCCTGCCGACACCACCATCTATGAAGTTGTGGAAAAGATGCCTGAGTATCCAGGAGGAGTAGAAGTTATAACAAAATACATTCGGACATGTACTAAAAACTATTGGGAAAGAGTATATCCTGAAGGAAAACCTGTTTATCCTTGTGAACAAGGTATTGTCGGAAGAGTCGTCGTCTCCCTCACCATCAATGAAAATGGTCAAGTCACCGACCCCGTAATTCTAAGAAGTTCAGAGAAAGATCTCGACGAAGAGGCCATACGCATCGTCAAATCAATGCCTCGTTGGATACCAGGCGAACATAAAGGGAAAAAGGTAAAGGTAAGATTTACTTTACCTATCCAATTTTAATGCCCTACCTGAAAAAAAGTTTTTCCCAACGGAGAAAAAAAATAGAGGAGACAAATAGGAGAAAAAGAGGTCGATTTCCCACGCTTCATTTCCTTGTAAAGAATGCAATCCTACAATACGAAGAATGCTAATCTTCCGTGGTGAAGATTAGCATTCTTTCAATATAGGGATTGTCAACAACAGGTGTTGCCCTTCCATGCGTCGGCATATTCGGTAAGAATCTGACGGATGCTCTTTCCGATGCGTACATAGTCAATTTCATTGAGGTTGGCGAGGCTTACGCGAACACTCCACTCGGGGCCATCGAATCCACCACCGTTGAGCACTACAAGGCCTGTCTCGGTAGCAAGGCGAAAGACAACGTCCAAGGGGTTGTAGTTCTTCTTCAAGAAATCGACAAACTCCTCGCCATAGAATTTCTTTGCCCACACGAGCATATCTATCTCGCTATAGTAACCTGCTCGCAAGGGGTCGGGCACAAGGGTGAAGCCAGTGCTATCCCACAAGGCTTGCAAGCGACGCTGGATGATGTCGAGCATACGGGTGCGATACTTGTTCTCCTTGTCCATCAAACTGAAGAGGGCAAAAAGGCTCATCTGCATCTGCTGGGGAAGGCTAAGACCCGCCGTATGATTCAATCCTACCTGACGACTATCGGCCACCATTCGGTCGATGAACTTCATCTCCTCGGGCTTCATGGTCAAGCTACCATAGCGCTTGGCCAACTCTGCCTTGCGTTTACGTGGCAAATTGTGAAGCAACTGATCGAAGATGTTGTCCTCGTAGATGGCCAACACGGCAGCTCGCCAACCAGTAGCACCAAAGTACTTACTGAAGGAATATACCCCGATGGTGTTGCGCGGAAGATCGGCCAATACAGAGCGGAAGTGAGGGATGTAGGTAGCATACACATCGTCGGTGACAATCATCAAGTTGGGATTCCATCTGTCCACAATATCCTTTATCTGAGCCACCGTCTCGGGTGCTAAAGCATAGCTGGGAGGGTTGCTGGGATTGATGATGAAGAGGGCTTTGTACTTAGGGTCGCGCAACTTGTTGATGTCCTTCTCATCGTATTGCCATAGGTGAAGACCATCGTCGGTCATACGACTGGCAGGGATGTGAAGTACATCGAAGTCATAGTGCTTCAACTCAGGAATCTCGATGTAAGGAGTGAAGGCTGGCACCAACAGGGCAATGCTATCTCCTGTGTGCAACAGGTAGTTTTGCATCAACGAGTCGAAGATGTAGCACATGGCAGCCGTGCCACCTTCCACAGCAAAGAGTTGCATTACGCCCTCGGGTGGACGATTGTCGCACAACTCGTGATTCAAGTAATCGCGCACGGCCACTTCGGTGTACTTCAATATACGATCAGGCACAGGGTACTGGTCGCCAATAACACTCTCTGTCCACTCGTGCACCAACTCGTCGGGGTCGGCTGCATGCTCCATCAACATATAGTTGTACGCATCACTCAACATGGTAGCACCAGCCTCATTGGCATGTTTTTTCAAGAACTCCTCAAAGCGTTGTGCAATGCCTGGTTTCTGAGGAAGTCCAGCAAACCCTTCGGGGAGGTCAAACGTGCGACGACACTCCTCAAGACCAAACTTCCCAAGCAAGAAGAAGGCCTCACGCGGAGTGGTAGCAATCCAGTTGGGGTTTCCACGTCCGGCATTTAACATGGTATGTGCCATCTTGCGCACACTCTCGTCTGCCATACTTATCAGACGGTTCTTCAACTCGAAGGGGCTAATCTTCGACATTTGTTGTTCGAAGTCCTTGCCGACTTCGCTCTTGTTTCTTAAGTATTCCATAATTATTAGTTAGTTATTAGGTTGTTTTTGTACATAGGGGACAATAGTTTGTATAACTCTTTATAACTCCCATGGCCCCTATGTACTTTTTATCATTGTCTTTAAACTTTATCAACTACATAGCAACACGATGACTACTCCCCAGATGATGAGCAGGGTGTTACCAATAGCATAGGTGATGGTGTAACCCAAGGCGGGAGTTTCGCTACCCACCGCTTCTTCAATGGCTCCAAGGGCTGCAGTGGTAGTACGTGCACCAGCGCAACATCCTAAAGCCAAGGCAGGATGGAACTTGAACACATATTTGGCCAGCAACAATCCGATGAACAACGGAATGGATGTAGCAATGGCGCCGATGACAAACATCATAGGACCAATCTCGGAAAATCCCTTCACAAAACTGGGACCTGCAGAGATACCTACTACGGCGATGAACATATTCAAACCTACATTATTGAGTACCCACAAGGATGCATCAGGAATCTTTCCATAGTTGGGGTGACGTGAACGCAACCATCCGAATACCAAACCAGCAATGAGCGCACCACCACTGGTACTGAGGCTGATAGGGATGCCTCCAATACGTACTGCAAGAGCACCTACGATACCTCCTAACAAAATGCCTATACCCACAAATATCATATCCGTCACATTGGTAGCATGGTCGGGTACACCTAACTGATTGGCGGCCAACTCTACCTCGCGGCTCAAGCCTACCAACTCCACGGTATCACCCGCATCAATGGTTGTACCAGCCAATACAGGGATGTTGACACCAGAGCGGGTAATGCTACGCACACTCACTCCGTGCATAAACTTTTGCGCACGGATACTTCCCAATGTCTGTCCTTCAAAATTCTTTTTGGAAATTAATACAGGAAGAACCTCTACAGGGAAGTTCAACAAGTCATTGTCAAGGACCTCCTCGCCTATCCAAGTTTCTTCCCCAATGACAAATTCACGACGGCCACTAAGTACCACCTCGTCACCACGATGTAGCATCATGTCTGCCTTTACATTGTCAATAATGGTCTTGTTTTGGCGCACACGCTCCACAAACAATCGTTTGCCTTGTTGAGACAAGTAATCTTCAAGTTCAGATACACTCTTTCCATCGGCAAACCAAGAGTTTTCAATCTCGTAAGCACGGAAAACCACAGGGCGGTCGGCATTCATAAAGCCCGGTTCGTTGGCCTTCTCATTTCCACCCATCTTGCCTTCCAACTCGCGACAAGCCTGCTTCACCTTCTCGATACCACCCAACATTCGAGGGCCTATGCTACCCAATATCCAAGCCGAACCAGCAGTACCAAAAATGTAAGTTACGGCATATGCTACAGGGATGATGTTTATCATATTCTGTTGCATCTCTTTGCTTACATTGAGGTTTTGAATAGTATCACCAGCTACACCAATAACCGCCGAGATAGTTTGTGCACCAGACAACAAACCTGCGGCCTCACCAGCATTGTAACCCATCATCTTGGCCAATATCCATGTGACCAACAAGCAACTGACACACATCAGTACGGCAAAATAGACCTGAGGCAAACCATCCTTCTTCAATCCACGGAAGAACTGAGGGCCTACCTTGTAGCCTATGGCGAAAAGAAATAAGAGGAAAAAGACAGACTTCAATGGGCCACCCACTTGAATGTCCAATTGTCCGACTAATACACCGACAAGCAGCACACTGGTAACTACTCCCAGACTGAAACTGCCAATCTTAATTTTACCTATCCAGAATCCAAGTGCCAATGTCAAGAAGATGGCCAATTCCGGATGATCTCTGAGTAAATCAATAATCCATTCCATAAAGTAACGCGTTTTAATTATTACTTTATGAGAACGTTCTTTGTAGGAAAAAGTTCGGAATTACATACGCTTCTATTCCGTTAAAAGAGATGTCCCTTATTTAACCAAATCCAGAATGAGCGGGATATCCATGGGAGAGACATTCATGCGCAACAGGCTATCGGCATCACCAAGCACCATTTCGCGGAAAGACTCCTCGCCTACCGTTTGAAGACATCTCTTGTAATACGATATGGCCTTTGCAAACCTGCGACCTACCCAGTGCATGTGACCGATATTCAACAGGTCGGAATCACTGATATCATCGGCATACCTATTCTCTATCATCTGATAGAAGCGCTCTGCCTGCTCCGTCTTACCAGCCATGAGCGAATACCAGGCTATAGCTCGCCATACGGTGGTGGATTTTTCGTCCAGATAATGTACTTTGAAGAAACGCTTGAAAGCCTCCTCATACCGTTCAAGTTTGGCCAAGCAATTACCTGTCTGTAATTGTAAATTCAAGTCATCGGGCGATATAGCCTCGGCTTGAAGGTAATAGTTTACCGCCTTCTCCGACAATCCGGCATAGTTGCAACACTGAGCCAAGTGGGTCAAGTTCCACAAGTTATCAGGGCGCAGGAGGTCAGCATTCTCGTATTGTTCGATAGCCTCTTCGTAACGCTTGAGTTGTTGCATACAAAATCCGCGTTTTTGAGAGATTTCAAAAGAGGGGACTGTCATCATCTCCAAGCTTTGATACATCATATCGGCCTCCTCGTAATGCTTCTGATTGAAGAGTAACATGGCCACTTCGCGCAAATGGTCACCGTCACTAACAAGAGGCAATAAAGTGTCACAATATTGCAAGTTGGTCTCCTCTTCAAAGATATCCGTAAACTCGTGCTTACGTGAGAAAAGTTTATAGAATCGATAGACATTCTGGGTGTACTTCTTACAAATACTGGCTCGCTCGTTTTGTCGGGCATAGAGTTCCTTCATCTGCTCGCGCATCTCGTCGGTCAGTGTAGGCACGTGTTGTCCCATCATCTGCCGTGTACCTTGTGGAAGGTTGGAGAGGAACAGGTACAATGAATAACTATCGGAGTCGCAAAACTCGCTTCCCTCGATCATCTGTTGCATAATCTGCAAACTGGAAGTTTCCTCGTCCATCACCGCCGAAGCAATGTCAGGATGCTTGGGATCGAAAGGCAAGAACCAGTTGGACATTTCGCGGAAGAAGGGAAAATTCTTCATATTAGCAAACGAAGCCATGTGGATGTCGGCACCAGTGGTGTAGAGTTGATTCATAATGTTCATCTTGCTCTTCACATCTTTGCTCTCCATCCACTTTTCCCATTCAGGATTCATGGCATCCTCCACGGCCAAACTATCAAGTCCTGTCTTATCCTTCTTCAAAATAGGATTCTTCAACATCTCGGGGATGAACTCCTCGTTCATGAACTTGCTAATTTTCTCCGTCTCGCGACTACGCAATATTTGCATTTGGGCGCATTGCAACTCCTTCTTGAACTCCTCGTTCTCCTCGAAGCTCTGCACACAATCCCTTATCTCGCCACAATTGCGCATACGGTTATCATGCATCAAGCAACCCATGACAATGCCCACCACCGCACGTTGATTCACCACGTTGGAGGGATGCGCATAGGCATCGAACAAGAATAGGCACTTCTGCGGGTCGTACATCTCCATGAAGCCCATGGTAACCGCACTCACGCACAAAGCCGCCAAATTGACTGGTATCTGATGTAACAATTCGTTCACCAAAGCACGATCGTTGGGACTCCAGATGTCCGATGTCCACAACAAATTGAACAACTGATGTTGCAGCTCAGATGTCACCTTTGCATCGTCGTCTCTTCCCACCGACTTGCGTACCCACTCGATGGCATCGTACAAGTTGGTCATGTGGGGAGTCCTCAGCAATTCACGCATGCTTCTGTAATACAATGATGTACCTACCTGTGTATGAATAGCACGAATAAGGCGATCGTTCAGTATTTGTCCCTTGACAATCAGGTTGTAATAAATCTTTCCACGATCGGGATCCACCATGTCCTGAGCCATGAATTCGAGCATGCGCTGATAGGTTGAGGTCATATTCTCGTACTCCGAACGCAAGTTCCAATCAGCCGACTCATCCACCAAGACCTTCATCTTGGCATAAGCTGCCAACAATTGTTCATTTCTCAGCAAATCGGCCACCGCATCGTGTATTTCTCCAGCCTTATTTATATCTATCATAATAGTGTATAGGTTCAAAAGATGAAAAAGACGTTATAATCAACGTTTCAGAATGCAAAAATAGTTGTTTCTTCGGCTCGTAAGAATAGTTTTTCTTATAAATTAACATTCCCATTTCGCTTGCTATGGAATGTGCTTCACTATCCCATCGCTCGACAATCGCGAAAGAAGTGATAAAGAACGACCATTCTCCTACACACTTTTAACATTTTTTTGTGGGTGTAGTGCGGCATTACACTATAGAGCAGTGCCGCATTGCACAAAAGTATAGTGCCGCATTACACTTTACATATTTCGCCATCGGTGAACAGAAGAATAACGAGACGCCAACACGCCTATGGCGTAACATGAATTTACAAATAGCGTTCGCGACGAACGGAAGATGCGAAAGCGAAATAGAAGAATTCATTTTTCTTAGTACAGATGCACTCATAATCGAAAGTTTTTCCCTAAATTTGCCACGGTTATGAAAAAGATTCTCCCCATAGTCCTCCTCATGTTCATCACGGCCATCATAGGGAATGGTTGTGTGGGGAGGCGTCGCGCACACGGTTCGTTGTCAACCCACGACCTTACACAGATAAAGGATAGTGGAAAATTGGTAGCGTTGACCCTGTATAGTTCGACTACCTATTTTTTGTACAGGGGAGAACCCATGGGATTTCAATACGAATTGGCCGAGCAATTTGCCCGTTCGTTAGGGGTAGAATTGGAAATGAAGATAGCCGCCAATGCGCAAGAGTTACAACAGATGCTATTACAAGGCAAGGGAGACTTGATCGTGTACAACATGCCCATGACAATGGAGGGGAAAGAACATCTGCTCTATTGCGGAAATGACATCATAAACCACCAAGTGCTGGTGCAACGAAGTGGCAAACGAGGAAGTCAACTGACCGATGTTACTCAACTGATTGGTAAAGAGGTGCACGTAAAACCAGGACGAAGCCTGAACCGACTAATGAACTTGAACAAGGAACTAGGCGGAGGCATCCTCATCCACGAGGTGAACGGAGACAGCATCTCAGAAGAGGACCTCATCGCACAAGTGGCTCATGGCGAAATTGCCTACACTGTATGTGATAACGAAGTGGCACAACTGAACAAAACGTACTTTCCACAACTGAACATCCGCCTAAAAGTAGGTATGGATCAACGTTCGTCGTGGGCCGTACGCAAGGACCAACCCCTATTAGCCGAAGCCGCCAATCAATGGCATAGCCAAAATGCCAGTTCACCAGCTTACAAAGCCAGCATGAAACGATACTTTGAACATGCCAAGGCTCAACCACACTACTACATCCTATCCGTGAAGGATGGAAAGATTTCGCACTACGACGACCTCTTCAAGAAATACGCTGATAGCATTGGATGGGATTGGAAACTGATAGCCTCGTTGGCCTACAATGAGTCAAACTTCGACACCTCGGTAGTATCATGGGCAGGCGCCAAAGGGCTGATGCAACTGATGCCTCGCACGGCGAGAGCCTTGGGAGTACCCGAAGGTAAAGAACACAATGCCGAGGAGAGTGTGAAAGCCGCCACACGATACTTGAAACAGATGGAGAGAAATTTCAAGAACATTACGGACGAGGATGAGCGCATCAACTTTGTACTTGCCTCGTACAACGCAGGTATCGGACACATCTACGACGCCATGGCCTTGGCCGAAAAATACGGACACGACAAATACCGATGGATAGACAATGTAGAGAAATACGTGCTATTGAAAAGTAAGCCAGAGTACTACAACGACTCCATCTGCCGCAATGGATATTTCCGAGGAACAGAAACCTATGAATTTGTGCGCGAAATCAGAGCACGCCACAAAATCTATGTAGAAAAGATCAAAGATTGATGGGACTATTTGATGAAATCCTACAATATCACCAATCAAGTTTGACATTGGTTGAGAAATATAGCAGATTGTACAATTTGCTCGACCGAGTGTGCAAACAACTGACTGCCGATTACGACACAGATTTCTCAAACCTATTCTCCAGACTCTATGCCATTTGTCGACAAACAGGATGGAAACGTACGGCCATCGAACGCTTCCGCATGAACGCCCGACAAGTAATGCGAGGTGAGACGACTCCGCACGAAGAGGATTATTTATACGACTTAAAAGCCCTGTGCGAAGCCATCAGTCATTTCTATCAAACGGAAATTCCCCAATGCCTGGCCACCACATTACCAGTACAATGGCGCTCACAAGCCAACACTCTGCACACTGGCAGCACGGCCAAGCGTATCCGAATGGTAGTGGATCATTGGGACGAACAATTCATCTATGGATGCACCGACGAAGGTGAAGAAGATGCCTTCGTAAAAGTTAACTACACCGAGTACGAGCCTTTTCAACACATTCCCGAATTGCTCTATGAAGGGGCACAACTCAACCTTCTCACCACGTCCATTGATGAAGAGGGTATATTTTATCCCGAGCAAATTGTCTTAGAACCTGATTATCTGATTGACATCAGCGCATTGGCCGAGTGTATGCAACACTACGGAAACCATCCGCTCAACTACATTGTCCACAAGTTCAAGCCACGTGAGACAAGCCACTACATTCTCTTAGGTAATGCGGCTAACCAATTCTTGGACGATTGTGTCAACGAGCAACCTGAACAACTTGCTACATTTCTAAACTCCATACAAAAAGCTTTTCGAGATGACATCCTATCCTACACCGCTTGTGATAAGATAGACAAAGACTACTTCGAACGTGCCGAGGAGCAATTCAATGCCATTCGCGAAACAGTGCAAGCCCTATTTCACTCTCCCACTTGTCAAATAGATAAGGATGGAGCTTTGTTAGAGCCTTCATTCCTGTGCGAGTGTATGGGATTGCAAGGACGTATGGACTTTCTACAAGGAGACTTCCGTAATCTGATTGAATTGAAATCGGGAAAAGCCGAAGGTATAGGAAGCAATCTTCGTCCACGCGAAAGCCACGCCCTACAAATGGCATTATACAAGGAGGTACTATTTTACAACTTGGATATCCCTCGCGACGCGGTCAATTGCTATCTATTCTATTCACAATATCCCAAACTATTTGCCGAGCGAAGTGCCAAGGCTCAGATTCAACGAGCCATAGCCCTGCGCAATCACATTGTCCGAAATGAGATAGAGATGAAGACAGATGGTGGCCGGCGATTGTTACCTTCCATCACTCCCAACCTATTGAATACGCGACAGGTGAAAGGCCGCTTATGGGAGGCCTTCCAAGAGCCTCAACTTAGGGATTTCCTTGCTCCGTTTCATACGAATAATCCATTGATCATGGAGTACTTCTATACATTCACGGCCTTCGTTGCACGCGAACAATTCCTTTCGAAAATGGGAGATGCACGATGTGATAACTCCAATGGATTTGCCCAAATATGGAATAGTGACACATTGACCAAACAAACTTCAGGCGACATTCTCATAGGTTTGACAATTGAGGAATTTATCTACAACGAGGGAATAGAGAAAGTAGTCTTACAAATTCCTCCACACGATGTGGGATTCCTTCCCAACTTCCGTACAGGAGACATTGTATTATTGTACGAACGTGAAGATGAAAGAGCCAATGCCACGAGCAAACAAGTCATCAGAGGAAGTATCGAATACTTGGATACGAGCAAGATTGTTGTTGTGCTAAGAAACAAGCAACGAAACCCCATTGTCTTTCATCAAGCAAGTCATTATGCCATTGAGCACGATTTCATGGATGCTTCTTATGGCAATCTTTACCGAGGGATGTACGCATTGTTGACCACTCCTGCACATCGGCAAGAGTTGATTCTTTGCCAACGCAATCCAGAAATAGATACGAGTGTATCCTTAGTGGGTAACTACTTGAATGAACAGATTAACGACATTGTCCTCCGAGCCAAACAAGCTAAAGACTATTTCCTTCTTGTAGGCCCTCCAGGTACTGGAAAGACATCGGTAGCCCTTCGCTCCATAGTAGAGGAACTATGCACCAACTCGTCGGACATCCTGCTATTGTCCTACACTAACAGGGCCGTGGACGAGATATGCGAGATGTTGGAAAGCATACACCCCACTCCACCATATCTGCGTATCGGTGGAGAGCTGTCATGTGAAACACGATTCCGTCCACATTTGACAAAAAACATATTACAAGAGTGTCGCAATCGCAAAGAGGTGATACAAACATTACAAAAGATACATATCGTGGTAGGTACTGTGAGTAGCATCAGTGGGCATCCCGAACTATTTGACCTCAAGCATTTCGATGCGGCTATCATTGATGAAGCTTCTCAAATATTAGAGCCTCAAATAATGGGTATCCTGTGTGCCCACAAGGGTGGAGTGTGCGCTATTGACAAGTTCATCCTCATAGGTGATCACAAACAACTACCCGCAGTGGTGCTCCAACGCCCTGAAGACTCAGATGTGGAGGATGAGGGACTGAATGCCATAGGGCTTACTGATTGTAGGAACTCACTTTTCGAACGTCTCTATGCGAGGACTTCCGAGGAGCGAATGTGTGCTATGTTGCACAGACAAGGACGTATGCACCCTACTGTCAGTGCCTTTGCCAATCACCATTTCTATGGGAGCAAATTGGACATCGTACCCGTTGAACACCAGCAAGCACCATTGGAGTGGAAAACCTTCTCATCCAACGATGAGATGGAAGCATTGGTGGCTACCCGACGTGTCTGTTTCCTGAATGCCCCTTGTCCACCAACCGAGGACTCCAATAAGACGAACCGCAATGAAGCACGTATTGTTGCTCAATTAGTAAAGGCCATACATACATTGTGCCAAAGGAACAAGCTGCCCTTCGACGCGGCTCGAAGGATAGGCATCATTGTACCTTTCCGTAACCAGATATCGATGATTACTCGTGAGTTAGAAAAACTCGGCATTGAGGGGACCGAAGTCATCACTATCGACACAGTAGAGCGATACCAAGGGAGCCAACGCGACATCATCATTTATAGCACCACGATAAGCCAACCTTATCAATTGGACATCCTCTCTGTCACCACCCATACAGACGGGCAACTCGTGGATCGAAAGTTGAACGTGGCACTTACTCGCGCTCGTAAGCAACTCTTCATCACCGGCAATGCTCACTTGCTGAGAGAAAACCCCATATATCGTAGTCTGATAGACGAGACATTGTAAAGGGCTACCCCACCCTTCATATTTTATGCTTTCGCACCTCACATTTCGGAGCATTTCACTCCTTACTTTCAATGAGAGATGGGACGAGTGGTGACCTTTTTCTGCTCACTGAAATATTTCATGAACTGAATACGCTCGTACAGGTGACCTCCATCTGTCGCGTTCATATTCATCAACCCCTTCAATTGCTCGATGGAGCTGTACTTATGCAGTTTCATCCATTGGAGTAACTGATTCTTCATCGCCTCTATGCGTTGGGGACCATTCCAAAATAGTGTCGTGCATACCTCCACGGCAGAGGCACCGGCCAACAGAGCCTTCACTGCCCCCCAACCATCGTGCACGCCACCCGATGCGGCATAGTCCAATCCAGGGACACGAGCCGAACAAATGCCCAACCATCGCAATGAGTCACATAGGTCCGACGGACGTGTCCACATCTCGCCCGCGTGAAATTTCCCTGTCTCTATGTGGATGTCTGGACGATAAGGACGATTGAAGAGCACCACTGCCGCAGCCCCATTGGCATATAGCTGATTCACCAATGCCACAGGGTTAGTCAGGTTCATTCCTAACTTTATGATGATGGGCAGATGCACATACTTTCGTACCCTGTCCAGTATATCGATATGTCGGCGCTCATATGCCCCAAACTCATATTCCTTGTCAGCCTGTATCTCCATGATATTCAATTCCAAGGCATCGGCCCCCGCCTTTTCCACGAACCCCGCATACTCAGCCCACTCTGTACGAGTAGAGCAATTGATACTGGCTATCACGGGTATGGTACAGAGGCGCTTAGCCTCCTCTATCAACCCTATGTGCTCTGATAAGGAATGTGCACGCAGGTAGGTACGTAGGTAGTCGTCACCCTCCACACTCGTGGGGTCATACCACCTATCGTGTTCCTGCATAATCTGCTCCTCAAAGATAGATTTCAACACCACAGCACCTGCACCAGCCTCCTCCCAGGCAAGACACTTGGGCGCTGTATCTGTCAGTCCTGAGCTACTGACAATGAACGGATTGCGCAATTGTAGCTCTGCAAAACTTGTATATAAGTCTGTCATAATATAATCATTCACTAAATATAACCATTAACCTCTTATATAACAAACCATCGAGGGTAATAGTTCAGGCGCATTTCACCCACAACTCACCCACATACGATACAATGTCGAGGGTACAAGTGTGCACTAAAAGCCGATGTGGATAAAAAGGTCAAAAAAGATAAGTCGCGCCCTTTGCTCATATCCAAAAATTTAACTATCTTTGCACCCATATAAAAGCAAAGATGTATAACATATAACAATATATCACAACGATGAGCAATCAACGATACATGATGCGTGGCGTATCGGCCTCGAAAGAAGATGTGCACAATGCCATCAAAAACATTGATAAGGGTCTCTATCCCAAAGCATTCTGCAAGATTATCCCCGATATTTTAGGTGGCGATCCAGAGTATTGTAACATTATGCACGCCGACGGAGCGGGCACCAAATCATCATTGGCTTACCTCTATTGGAAAGAAACTGGCGACCTGAGTGTATGGAAAGGCATTGCGCAAGACGCACTCATCATGAACATCGACGATTTGTTATGCGTAGGTGCAGTGGACAACATTTTAGTAAGTTCCACCATCGGTCGCAACAAGTTGTTGGTACCTGGCGAAGTCATCAGTGCCATCATCAATGGAACTGACGAACTGTTGGCCGAGTTACGCGAAATGGGTGTAGGAGTATATGCTACAGGCGGAGAAACAGCTGATGTGGGCGACCTCGTACGTACCATCATTGTAGACTCAACGGTTACCTGCCGCATGAAACGTAGCGATGTGATAGACAATGCAAATATCCGTCCAGGAGACGTCATCGTGGGTCTTGCTTCATACGGACAAGCCACCTATGAGAAGGAGTACAATGGTGGTATGGGAAGCAATGGTTTGACCAGCGCCCGTCACGATGTATTCGCCAAGTATTTGGCAGAGAAATATCCTGAAAGTTACGATGCTGGAGTGCCCGATGAATTGGTATACAGCGGAGGATTGAAGTTGACTGATGCCGTAGAAGGCAGTCCCATTGACGCAGGAAAATTGGTGCTTTCACCTACACGTACTTACGCCCCCGTTGTGAAAAAACTTTTGGATAACCTGAGAAAAAATATCCACGGTATGGTGCATTGCTCGGGCGGTGCACAGACAAAGGTGCTGCACTTCGTGGGCGACAATTGCCGTGTCATCAAGGACAATCTCTTCCCCGTGCCTCCCTTGTTCAAGACTATCAAGGAGCAGAGCAACACCGATTGGGCAGAGATGTACAAAGTGTTCAACATGGGACATCGCCTCGAGGTTTATTTGGCTCCCGAGTATGCTGAGGAAGTTATTGCCATCTCAAAGAGCTTCGGCATTGACGCACAAATCATCGGTCGCATAGAGGAGAGCAATGGCACCAAGGAACTGACTATCAAGAGCGAGTTTGGAGAATTTAAGTATTGATTCATCCATGATATACGTAGTCACCATCGTAGCCTTTGTTATTTGCTTCTTTGCATGGAGGCAATTTTTCAACCAAATAAAGAAGAAATAAATGGCTACAGAGAATAACAACATATTAGAGAAACTCGAGGGGCTGATTGCCCGCTTCGAGGAGGTATCGACACTCATCACCGACCCCAACGTGATAGCCGACCAGGCACGCTATGTAAAGTTGACCAAGGAATACAAGGACTTGAGCGAAATCATGCGTGTACGAAAGGAGTACGTGGACGCACTCAATGGCTACGAAGAGGCAAAGCAACTACTCCTCACCGAGAGTGACCCCGAGATGAAGGAAATGGCTCGTGAAGAGGCCAATCTATGCGAAGAACGCATCCCTCAGTTGGAGGAAGAGATTAAACTCCTGTTAGTACCTGCCGACCCGCAAGACGACCGCAATGCGGTACTCGAAATACGCGGAGGAACAGGAGGCGACGAAGCAGCTATCTTTGCGGGCGACCTTTTCCGCATGTACGCCAAATATTGCGAATCGAAGGGATGGCGTATGGAAGTGTCGAGCGCCAGCGAAGGAGCCGCTGGAGGATATAAGGAAATCATTTGTTCAGTAACAGGCGACAAGGTCTACGGAACACTAAAATATGAATCAGGTGTCCACCGCGTACAACGCGTGCCAGCCACCGAAACACAAGGACGTGTACATACCTCAGCCGCATCGGTAGCCGTACTCCCCGAAGCCGAAGCCTTCGACGTAGAAATCAACGAAGGTGAAATAAAGTGGGACACCTTCCGTTCAAGCGGTGCAGGTGGACAAAATGTAAACAAGGTAGAGTCAGGTGTACGCTTGCGATACAACTGGCGAAATCCAAATACTGGCGAAGTACAAGAAATCCTCATCGAATGTACTGAGACGCGCGACCAACCCAAGAACAAGGAACGTGCTCTCTCACGTCTGCGCACTTTCATTTACGACAAGGAGCATCAGAAATATATCGATGACATTGCCGCCAAACGCAAAACAATGGTATCGACAGGTGACCGTTCGGCCAAGATTCGTACCTACAACTATCCACAAGGACGAATCACCGACCACCGTATCAACTACACCATCTATAACCTTTCTGCCTTCATGGATGGCGACATTCAAGATTGTATCGACCAACTTATAGTAGCAGAAAATACAGAGAGAATGAAGGAGAGCGAATTGTAACACACACAAAAAACATAAGGTATATGAACAAGCAACAACTGATTGAGCAAATCAAATTGAAAAAGTCATTCCTCTGCGTAGGACTCGACACAGACATAAAGAAGATACCCGAGCATCTATTGAATGACGAAGACCCCATCTTCGCCTTCAACAAGGCCATCATCGATGCTACTGCCCCCTATTGTATCGCATACAAGCCCAACCTTGCCTTCTACGAAAGTATGGGAGTTAAAGGATGGATTTCTTTTGAAAAGACCGTAGAATACATCAAGAAAAATTACCCCGAGCAATTCATCATTGCAGATGCCAAACGTGGAGATATCGGAAACACATCACAGATGTATGCCCGCACATTCTTTGAAGAATTGGACATAGATTCAGTAACCGTTGCACCTTATATGGGAGAAGATTCAGTTACTCCTTTCTTGACCTACGAAGGTAAGTGGGTGATTCTTTTGGCATTGACATCAAATAAAGGATCGCATGACTTCCAATTGACCACCGACACTGAAGGCGAACGCCTCTTCGAGAAAGTACTCCGCAAGAGTCAAGAGTGGGCAAACGATGAAAACATGATGTACGTAGTAGGTGCAACTCAAGGTCGTATGTTCGAGGATATCCGTAAGATTGCCCCCAACCACTTCCTTTTGGTACCTGGAGTAGGAGCACAAGGTGGTAGCCTTGAAGAAGTATGCAAGTATGGTATGACCAAGGATTGCGGTCTTATCGTAAATTCAAGTCGTGCTATTATCTACGCCGACAAGAGCGAACGTTTTGCCGAAGTTGCAGGTGAAGAAGCCAAGAAAGTGCAAGAGCAAATGGCAGAACAACTGAGCTCTATATTGTAAGAAAAAACTTATATCTCTTTTTAGCACGGATTACATGGATTGACACGGATTTCCCTCACGCATAGGTAAATCCACATAAATCTGTGTAATCCGTGCCTCATTAAATAAAGGAAATGCAAGATCGCAAGATTATCAACGACCCCGTCTTCGGATTCATCAACATCCCCAAAGGATTACTCTACGATGTCGTCACCCACCCCATCTTACAACGCCTGACTCGCATCAAACAATTGGGACTTTCATCCATCGTATATCCTGGCGCACAACATACTCGTTTTCAACACTCACTGGGTGCCTTTTACCTAATGAGCGAGGCGATTAACACCTTACGCCAAAAGGGAAATTTCATATTTGATAGCGAAGCCGAAGCCGTGCAAGCAGCCATCCTAATGCACGACATCGGACATGGTCCCTTCTCTCATGTACTGGAGCATACACTTGTAAAAGGTGTCCACCACGAAGAGATTTCACTCATGTTGATGGAGCGAATGAATAACGAATTGAAAGGACAACTAACATTGGCCATACAAATTTTCAAAGATGAGTATCCAAAGAAATTTCTACACCAACTCATCAGTAGCCAGTTGGATATGGATAGGCTTGATTATTTGCGACGCGATAGTTTTTATACAGGAGTAACGGAAGGAAACATAGGCTCTGCGCGTATCATCAAAATGTTGAATGTGAAAGATGATCATTTGGTGGTTGACTCCAAGGGTATTTATTCAATTGAGAATTACCTAATGGCTCGACGACTAATGTATTGGCAAGTATATCTACACAAGACCTCCGTAGCAGCAGAAAAAATGTTGGTCAGCGCTCTGACTCGTGCAAAAGAGTTGGCAAACAAAGGTGTCGAACTATTTGCATCTCCTGCATTGCATTTCTTCCTATACAACAACGTCGATGCTAAAGACTTTAAAAACAACCCTATTTGTTTAGAAAATTACATCAAATTAGATGATAATGACATTTGGACGTCATTAAAGGTTTGGTGCGATCACCCTGATGTCATACTATCAACTTTAAGCCAAGGAATCGTTAATAGAAAGCTATTCAAAGTAAAGGTTTCTGAAACAAACATTACCAAAGAACGCAAAAACGAAATCCTGCAATCAATTAGCAAACAATTGAATATAACAAAGAAAGAAGCCGAATATTTCTTTTTCGTCAATACAATTGGTAAAGATATGTATAGCAAAGAAGATGATAGTATAGAAATCATGTACAAAGATGGAGAGACAAAAGACATAGCTTATGCATCCGATATGTTAAACATTTCTACCTTGTCGAAAAAAGTCAGGAAATATTACATCTGTACTTTGCGCACTTAATTAAAGAAAATGCATAGAGGAGAATAAATATTCATAGTTTTTTACGTTGATTTGAAAAAAAAATATTTAATTTGCACCCTTATAAGGAACTATGCGCAATGTGCGTGCGTAGGTTACCCTCATTAAAACTAAATTTAACAATAAAGAACAACTGACAAATGGAGTTCTCAGCCAAACAGATTGCCGAATTCATTCAAGGCGTTGTCGTAGGTGACGAAAATGCGACAGTACAAACTTTTGCTAAAATTGAAGAAGGAATGCCAGGAGCCATATCTTTCCTTGCAAACCCCAAATATGCCCCTTACCTTTACGAAACACGATCAAGCATTGTTTTAGTAAACAAGGATTTTGAACCCGAAAAAGAGGTTAAAGCAACTCTTATCAAGGTGGACAATGCCTACGAAAGTGTAGCCAAATTACTTACTCTATATGAAATGAGCAAACCCAAGAAGACGGGCATCGATCCGTTAGCTTCTATTGCGCCTTCTGCTCAAATAGGAGAAAACGTGTACATCGCCCCGTATGCGGTTATTGGTGAAAAGGCTGTTATTGGCAACAACACTCGCATCTATGCCAATGCCGTTATTGGTGACAATTGTAAAATTGGAAACAATTGCATCATTTACCCCAACGCTACTGTTTATCATGAGTGTCGCGTCGGCAATAATGTGATTCTCCATGCTGGCAGTGTCATTGGAGCCGACGGATTTGGACATGCACCTGCAGCTGATGGATACGAGAAGATACCCCAAATTGGTATTGTCATTTTGGAAGACAACGTGGAAGTAGGCGCAAATACCTGCATCGACCGTGCAACCATGGGAGCAACCATCATCCGCAAAGGTGTAAAGCTGGATAACCTCATTCAAGTAGCCCATAATGTGGAAGTGGGAGCCAACACTGTGATGGCTTCGCAATGCGGAATTGCTGGAAGTACAAAGATAGGCGAATGGTGTATGTTCGGTGGACAAGTTGGAGTGGCAGGACACTCAAAGATTGGCGACCGTCTGCACGTTGGAGCACAAACTGGTATTCCTGGAAACATTAAAGGAAATCAAGCCGTAATGGGTTCACCTGCCATTGATGCAAGACTTTTTGCACGCGCATCTGTCATTACTAAGAAACTTCCTGAAATGTATTCAACCTTAAATGCGTTGCAGAAGGAAATTGAAGAATTGAAGAAACAATTGAATAAATAAACATATATGTTGAAACAGAAAACACTCAAAGGCAGTTTCTCTCTTTGTGGAAAAGGCCTTCATACAGGACTGAGTTTGACCGTAACCTTCAATCCTGCTCCTGATAACTATGGATACAAAATTCAACGTATCGATTTGGAAGGACAGCCTATCATTGATGCTGTTGCCGAGAATGTAGGAAATACCACTCGTGGCACCGTTCTTTGTAAAGGAGATATCAAAGTTAGCACCATCGAACATGGTATGGCTGCACTTTATGCCGCAGGTATCGACAACTGTTTGATTCAAGTAAATGGTCCTGAATTCCCCATATTAGACGGAAGTGCAAAATTCTACGTGGAGAATATTGAACGCGTAGGTACAGAAGAACAAAACGCAGTCAAAGATTATTATATCATCAAATCAAAGATTGAATATCGTGACGAAGAGACTGGTTCTTCTATCATGATTCTTCCCGATGAGAACTTCAGTGTAAATGCTTTGATTTCGTACGATTCACAAGTATTGTTCAATCAGTTTGCGACATTGGACAACATGGAGAACTTTGCTTCAGAGATAGCATCAAGCCGTACTTTCGTATTCGTGCGCGAAATAGAGCCACTGCTCAATGCTGGACTTGTGAAGGGTGGTGACCTCGACAATGCAATCGTTATTTACGAGCGCCAAATGGATCAGGAGCGTTTTGACAAATTGGCCGACATTATGGGAGTGCCTCACATGGATGCCACCAAATTGGGATACATCAACCACATTCCCCTTGTTCACTCTAACGAACCTGCGCGCCACAAATTGCTCGACATTATCGGTGACCTTGCCCTCATTGGTAAACCCATCAAAGGACGCATCATCGCGACTCGCCCAGGTCACACTGTAAACAATAAGTTTGCTCGCCTCATCCGTAAGGAAATCAAATTGCATGACGTTCAGGCTCCTATCTACAACCCCAACGATGCACCTATTATGGATGTAAACCGTATCCGCGGATTACTCCCCCACCGCTATCCTTTCCAATTGGTGGATAAGGTAATTGAAATCGGCGCAAACTACATTGTTGGTGTAAAGAATGTCACCGCCAACGAACCTTTCTTCCAAGGACATTTCCCCCAAGAGCCAGTTATGCCTGGAGTATTGCAAATAGAAGCAATGGCACAGGTTGGTGGGCTTCTTGTCCTTAATTCTGTAGAAGAGCCAGAGCGTTGGAGTACATATTTCATGAAGATTGATGGAGTAAAATTCCGTCAAAAGGTTGTTCCTGGTGACACACTTGTCTTCCGTGTAGAGATGACTGCTCCACTACGTCGTGGTATATCTACAATGAAGGGATATGCATTCGTAGGCGAAAAAATTGTTTGCGAAGCCGAATTCATGGCACAAATAATAAAGAATAAATAATAAATCTTATTAAGAATAATCTATGATTAGCCCATTAGCTTATATAGACCCCGAAGCAAAGATTGGAAATAACGTAGAAATTGGTCCATTCTGCTTCATCGACAAGAATGTAGTGATTGGTGACAACAATGTCATCATGCCCAATGTTAACATTTTGTATGGTTCACGTATCGGAAACGGCAACCGCATTTTCCCTGGTGCTGTAATTGGAGCAATCCCTCAAGATTTGAAGTTCCGCGGTGAAGAAACGACTGCTGAAGTAGGTGACAACAATACCATTCGTGAAAATGTAACAATCAACCGTGGTACTGCTGCAAAAAATAAGACAGTAGTCGGTAACAACAACTTGTTGATGGAAGGTGTACATGTTGCTCATGATGCTTTTGTAGGAAGTAATTGTATCATTGGAAACGGAACCAAGATGGCTGGAGAAATCGTTATCGATGACAACTCTATCATCAGCGCCCATGTGCTCATGCACCAGTTTTGCCGTGTAGGTGGTTACGGAATGATTCAAGGTGGTACTCGTTCAAGTAAGGACATTCCTCCCTACATCATTGCAGGTCGCGAACCTGTATCTTATTGTGGTCTCAACCTCGTAGGTCTTCGTCGTCGTGGTTTCAGTAATGAACTTATTGAAAACATCCACAATGCCTACCGTCTCATCTACAATAGTGGCTTGAACGTTAGTGACGCATTGGCACGCATCAAAGCTGAGATTCCTATGAGTCCAGAAATTGAGTACATTGTATCATTTATCGAAAGTTCTTCACGCGGTATCATCCGATAACTTATTACTATATATATTATGGTATACAGATTCACCATCATCTCTGATGAAATAGATGATTTTCGCAGAGAAATAAAGATTGACTCCGAAGCAACATTCTACGAATTGCACGAAGCCATATTGAAGTCATGTGAATATTCTGATGATCAGATGACCTCGTTCTTCATTTGTGACGAAGACTGGGCGAAAGAGCAAGAAGTAACCCTCGAAGATATGGGCACAAGTTCAGAAGAAGACAGTTACATCATGCGCGATACACGTATCAGCGAATTGTGTGAAGACGAGAAACAACATTTACTCTACGTATTTGATCCATTGGCCGACAGAGTCTTCTTCATAGAGTTATCAGAGATTCTTTATGGTCAGGACATCGATTCTGCCATCTGCACCAAGAAGCATGGCGAGGCTCCACAGCAAACCATCGATTTTGATGAACTGATGGCAAAGGAAACAAGTCTCGACTTGGGAGAGAATTTCTATGGTGATGAGGATTTCGACATGGACGAATTCGACCCCGATGGATTCAGCATGGGAGATGCCGCTTCACTTGACGAAAACATTCCTTACGAATAAAACTTTAGGAATCTATATTTAAAACACGGATTACACAGATTAAGCGGATTGATTATTAAGACCGTAAAATCTGTGTAATCCGTGTCTCTTAAAGGACGTGTTCATAAACTTACCTTATTTCAAATGACGAAAACCCTATTTGTACTCATTGGTCCTACAGGTGTAGGAAAAACGGATCTCAGTCTTCATATCGCCAAGACGTTGGGATGCGATATTGTATCTGCAGACTCTCGTCAAATGTACGCTGATTTAAAGATAGGAACAGCATCTCCCACACCTGAACAATTGGCACAAATACCACATCATTTCGTCGGTAATCTATCATTAACAGATTATTATAGTGCCGCACGTTACGAAGAGGAAGCAATAAATTGCATTACACAATTATTCAATTCATGTGATTATGCCTTACTCACTGGTGGTTCTATGATGTATGTAGATGCAGTGTGCAAAGGTATAGACGATATCCCGACTGTAGATGCAGAGACACGTGCTTTCATGATGGAGCGCTACGAACAAGAAGGACTTGATCCTCTTTGTGCCGAACTTCGCCTGCTCGATCCTGAATACTATCACACCGTCGATTTGAAAAACCCCAAGCGCGTTATCCACGCACTGGAAATTTGCCACATGACGGGACGCACCTACACCTCGTTCCGCACACAATCGTGCAAGGAACGTCCCTTCTGCATCGTCAAAATAGGATTACGACGCGAGCGCGAGGAGTTATACGAACGCATCAACCGCCGCGTGGATATGATGATGGAAGAAGGGCTGCTTGAGGAAGTAAAGAGCGTCCGCCCCTACCGCCACATGAACTCACTAAATACCGTGGGGTACAAAGAACTTTTTATGTATCTCGACGGCGAATGGACACTCGACTTCGCCATCGAGAAAATCAAACAAAACTCGCGTATATATTCACGTAAACAGATGACATGGTTCAAACGTGACACAGACATACAATGGTTTCATCCAGATGAAGTGGATAAAATCATGGCATTTGTCGAAAGTTCACGTTGAACGATTTTACTAATATTTGTTATTTTAAGGAAATAGAGCGCCTATTTTAAATCAATATGCTCTTTTCCAATTTTGCCACCCCGAATTAGTGGGAATGCTAAAGCATATAGAATCACCCAATGACAAGATTGATTTATAGGGTTGCAGAGGGACAGACAAATAAGCTTTTTGGGTATAAGCCTGCACATCATTGCCCGCATCATGATAAAGTCGCAAATACAAGGTTGTAACTCCTGTAGAAGACAAAGTAATGCTATCCTCTACAAAGTGAAATGAATGTTTACCATCTTGTGCTTTTACCAACAATATCATATTCAGATAATCTCCACCACGCCAAATGCTTTGCATCTCTACTGCATCGGCTTTCACTCCTTCAGGAAAAGCGTCATGTGGCAAAGCTTCAGGTGCAGGAATCGCTTGAAGAGAATAAAGTTTCGCTCCTCCGTCTACAAGTTCATAACGTGAAAGTGTCCGATAAATGGTATCTGGAGTAACACTATTGGCCTTTATTTCTGCCGAATTTGCGATACACAATCGTTCTCCACTATCGGTCAATAAATGCGTGAATACACCAAACTCATCCGTACAAACATCGGCAAATTCACTCAATAATGAAGGATATGTATAACCCTCATCCTCCTGAGAACAAGAAGTAAAGCCTACTGAAATGTACAGTAGGCTTATAACTCCTGATAATATTGCTTTTAGTTTACTCATGTAATCCCTATTAGTCAACTAAAGTTGCCTTCAAATAGTTTTTTACAGGATTGGCATACATGGTAAGCATCTTCTCACGCAAGAACTCTTCATCCTTATTGGGAAGATCAATCTTAGCCAACTGTCCTTCTATGTATTTTTCAAATACGTTTTTCTCTTCGGCTGTATACTTATCAGCGAACTTACCTTCGCCCATCAACCAATCGTATGCGACATAGTTGCCAGGGTAGAAACGATAATTGGCATGAATCTGTTCGTCGATCATCGCACTGATGGCAGTAAATATTTCCGTCTTTGGCATTGCCGGGTCGAGCGCATCCAACTTCTCATTGATACACGGAGTCAATTGGAAATGGATGTGCCCCTTACGACCGAAAATACCTGTCTGCATATTCAACAAATCATCCTCACGACTCTTCTTAAATTCAGGATTATCACGTTTCTGTTGATATTCCTTAGCCTTCAAATAGTCACATGGATCATATTCATACGAGATGGCAGCAGGTGTGATGTTCAATCCCTTCAAACGCTCCACAATAGAGCCTTCGCCTCCCATAGCCATCATCTTCAATACACTATCCTGCGTGCGGTCGTCCGAATCTTTGGCACGTCCTTCACGTTGAGCAATCCAAATATTTTCATTCTTCTCATTGATAGCGAAATGCATATAACGCGACATACGAGCAGAGGACTCTAACATTTGACGCATGGTGAGGGCACGTTGTACGATAAAAGACTTGTTTATACGAACCAATTTCTTGATCCAAGGAAAAATTAACAAGTTATCACCAATCGCAATCTCTACGGTGTTTTGTCCATTATCTACTAACAAAACAGAGAGCAATGCCGAATCGAGTACGATATCACGATGATTAGTGATGAATGTATGAGGGAATGAATCACCTTGAATTGCAGTACAATCCATACTCATACCCGCACTACACTTGTTCACAAGATCATGCAGAAAGGGGTAGCAGAAAGCCTTCTGAAACTCCAGGTTTGTCTTACACTGGCGCATCTTCATGGCTATCATGTCGAAGGGGATGCCAGGCATTACCTTTCCCATCACACTACGGAAGGCCTCATCGGCAATCAGTTCTTCATACACGGCAGGAAGTTCCTCAGGAGAATATGGCCGTATATCATCAAATTCAACAGGAATAGGAGCCCCACCCCCTTGCCCCTCCCTATGATGGAGGGGAGTTGATTGCATTGAATTAATCATCTCATTCATAGTTCCAATATTTTTGGTTTAAGGAGTTCACTCCCATCCCTCACAGAGAGGAAGAAGGGGGGAGAATCCCCAATTTATCTTCAATAATCTCAGTCATCACATCCTTTATGTCAAGGCCAGCGGCACGAACCTGCTGAGGTATAAAACTGGTAGCGGTCATACCAGGAGTTGTATTAACCTCCAGGAGGTTAATCTTTGACCCCTCAGTGATGAAGTAATCGATGCGGATGATACCTTGTGCGCCAATGATATCGTACACGGCTGATGTCAATGCCCACACACGATTTCGCACCTCATCGGGGATACGAGCAGGAGTAATCTCCTCTACTTGCCCGTTGTACTTGGCATCGTAGTCAAAGTACTCATTGTGACTCACTACTTCCGTAATAGGAAGCACCACATTTTTTCCTTTTACCTTATAACAACCACATGAGATTTCTGTTCCGTCAAGGAAAGATTCTATCACCACTTCATCAGCCTCTTCAAAGGCTTTGGCAATGGCAGGTTGAATATCTTCGGGAGTCTTTACCTTGGTTACTCCGAAACTACTTCCACCCAAACTGGGTTTTACAAAGCAGGGAAGCCCAATCTTCTCCACCACATCATCTTCGCTAATGGTCTGTCCCTTACGAAGCATCAGCGACTCGGCCACACGCACTCCAAATCCCTTCAAGTACTGGTTACAGGCAAACTTATTATAGGTGAGCGAAGCGGCAAATACACCACAACATGAGTAGGGAATACCCAACATGTCGAAATAACCTTGCAAACGACCATCTTCGCCAGGAGTACCATGAATGGTAATGTAGGCAAAGTCAAACTTCACCTTTTCCCCATTGAAAACAAAACTAAAATCGTTTCGATCAACAGGCACCTCACCTCCATCGGGCAATTGCACATGCCAATCGTTGCCATGCATCACCACTATGTACAAAGTATATCTCTCTTTGTCAATAAATGAATAGATGCCTTGTGCACTACGCAAAGACACTTGATATTCCGAGGTATCGCCCCCAGCCACGATGGCTATATTTTTTTTCATTTCTCTATTTTTTTATTCTAAATCCTTATCACTCATATACCCTCGCCAACGCTCAATCAGTTGTACCATATCCTCAGGCAACTCGGTGGTAAAGAACATGTCCTCACCCGTGCGCGGATGGACAAATCCCAAAGTACGTGCATGAAGGGCTTGACGCGGGCAAATATCGAAACAATTGTGAACGAACTGCTTGTATTTGGCAAAGTGAGTACCCTTCAGGATTTCGTTTCCTCCATATCGTTCATCATTGAACAGAATGTGCCCAATGTGCTTCATGTGTACACGTATCTGATGGGTACGACCTGTCTCCAACCGACACTCAACAAGAGTGACGTAACCAAAGCGTTCTAACACCTTATAGTGAGTAACCGCGTGTTTTCCTATCTCAGGATCACTGAAGACGGCCATTTGCATTCTATCCTTGGGATGACGAGCAATGTTGCCCTCAATTTTTCCCGTGTCTTCTAAAAAATTTCCCCAAACGAGGGCGTTATATTGGCGCTTTGTTGTCTTATTGAAGAACTGAAGTCCCAAGTGTGTCTTGGCATCGGGAGTCTTGGCCACAACGAGCAATCCCGAGGTGTCCTTGTCAATACGATGTACCAATCCCACTTGCGGGTCATTGGGGTCATACTTAGGGTTGTCCCTCAAATGCCAAGCGATGGCATTCACCAATGTACCATGGTAGTTTCCACATCCAGGGTGAACGACCAATCCAGCGGGTTTGTTGATAACCATCAGGTCTTCATCCTCGTACACTACATCGAGGGGAATATCCTCGGGGATAATGTCGTTATCGTATCGTGGACGATCCATCATCACGGTTATCACCTCGCAAGGCTTCACCTTGTAGCTACTCTTCACAGGTTTTCCATTGGCCATCACATAGCCCATGTCGGCCGCTCTTTGTATGCGGTTGCGCGAAGAGTTTACAATACGTTCGCCCAAGAACTTATCCACTCGCATAGGGGTCTGTCCTTTATCTACAACCACACGAAAGTGTTCATGCAGATCGCCCGCAGCTTCGCCCACAGGTTCAGTCTCATCCAGTTCGTCGAGCAATATTTCCTCCGATTCGTCAATCATTGTCTTTTTCTATACCTTATATATTATATATAGGGAGGGATTATTCAAACCACGAATCGTCCGTCACCGTACTCTCCCCTATCACCGATGTATCGTACAACCGATAGGATGTATCTTCCATCATCTTCTTCATGCGATAATATTCGCCTCCACCCACCTCGAGCACCAATTTGGCTCCTACGGGTATCTCGTCTCCATTTTCCAAAGAGACTCCTTCGTGCTTTATGCCATATATCCAATCCTTCTCGCCGTCGATGGTGTCGTTTTCCTCCAACACGAATCCCATTGCCCTCAACTTAGCCTCAGCCTCACGTAGCGAACTGTTATCTATCAGATTGGGAATCACGCGCATGGGCGGACAATTGGTATTTATGGTTAGGTACACCGAACGTCCTTCCTTCACCACGGCACCATGCGAGGGAGTCATATCAAGAACTATTCCACCAGGTTGAGCGGTATTGTAAACTGAATCCGAAATTACAGGTTTGAGTTTATGACTCACCAACAGGTTCTTCGCTTCGGCTATCGACAGGCCTTTCACCTCAGGTATAGTCACGGCTACATCGTGGTGGGTATAAACCCCAAGCCACTTGAACACACCCCACACCAATCCCACGGCAACGATGGCCATGGCCAATAAGTTTCCCCAAAAGAAGAAATTAGTTTTGAAGGAAAAGAATTCTTTTATCGTCATTGCTTTATTTTCTTTTATTTGCCAGAAGCATCATCGAAGTCTCTCCTCATCCAAGGCCAGTGATGTCACCTTGTAGGCCCAGGGAGCAAAGCTCCCTTACTCAGTGAGTAAGCCTGTATGAGAAAAGACCTCGTTTCTCTTCTGCCTGCAAATATACAAAAAAATAAAAGAAGCAAAGGTATCTGCATTAGAAAACCTTTACTTCTTATTATTAAACGTTCTTACACTATCCGTAAGATTACTTCTTAGTAGTACCGTTGTACTCGTCAGAAACGGTCAACTTCTTACGACCTTTTGCGCGACGTGCAGCCAATACTCGGCGACCATTAGCGGTAGCCATTCTCTCACGGAATCCGTGCTTGTTCTTTCTCTTTCTGTTAGAGGGTTGGAATGTTCTTTTCATTACGATATTTGTTTTATGTTATTATTCCATTGCAGTTTCGGGCTGCAAAAATAGATATTTTTTTTGAATTAGCCAAGTAAACTGACTTTTTTAGCAGATAGTTTTGCGTATTTTGCCGATTTCTTGTACTTTTGCACTCGCAAAACGACATTTTCCCCCTTCACTAACCTCATTTTAGTTTGGGGAAGGACATTAAACAACCGAAAACATTCAATTATAACATAAAATAAATAAGGAGAAAAAAGATTATGATTAATGCACAAGACATTAAGAACGGAACCTGCATCCGCATGGATGGCAAATTGTATTTTTGCATCGAGTTCCTTCATGTAAAACCTGGTAAGGGTAACACTTTCATGCGTACAAAACTGAAAGATGTAGTAAACGGCTACGTATTGGAGCGTCGTTTCAACATCGGTGAAAAGTTGGAAGACGTACGCGTAGAGCGTCGTCCCTATCAGTTCCTTTACAAGGAGGGAGAAGACTACATCTTCATGAACAACGAAACATTCGACCAAGCCCCCATCGCTAAGGACCTCATCACTGGCGTAAACTTCTTGAAGGAAGGTATGGAAGTAGAAGTTGTTTCTGATGCATCTACTGACACCGTTCTTTATGCCGAACTTCCTGTGAAGGTTGTTCTTCAGGTAACATACACCGAGCCGGGCCTCAAGGGCGACACTGCTACCAATGCTACCAAGCCCGCTACCGTTGAAACAGGTGCTGAAGTACGTGTACCTCTCTTCATCAACGAAGGTGAGTTCATCGAAGTAGACACTCGCGACGGTTCTTACCTCAACCGTAAGAAGGAGGCTTAATCGAACGAGTAATCAGCGACAAGCAACAAGTTTTTCAGGCACGGATTATGCGGATGACACGGAGGATTAAAAATAAATCCGCGTAATCCATGTAATCCGTGCCTTACTTTTAATACTTAACCTTTAAAATTTAACACCATTGCGCTACTCTTTCGTCATCCCCGTCTATAATCGTCCCGATGAAGTGGACGAGTTGTTGGAAAGCCTTACACACCAAACCTTCACCGACTTCGAAGTGGTGGTGGTGGAAGATGGCTCATCCATCCCTTGCCAACACATCGTAGACAAGTACACCGACCGTCTGTCTCTTCATTACTTCAATAAGCCCAACTCAGGACCTGGACAAACACGTAACTATGGTGTTGAACGAAGCACAGGTGAATACGTCATCGTACTCGACTCCGATTGCATCATCCCTCCAGAATATCTGCAAGCAGTAGAAGACGAGCTCACCCACGAGCCTTCCGATGCCTTTGGAGGCCCTGACCGCGCACACTCTTCTTTCACTCCTGTACAAAAGGCTATCAACTATGCGATGACCTCGTTTTTCACCACTGGCGGCATTCGCGGAGGCTCGAAGAAGAAGATGGACAAGTTCTATCCGCGCAGCTTCAATATGGGAATCAAACGCGATGTATATCAAAGCCTTGATGGATTTTCCAAGATGCGTTTTGGCGAAGATATCGACTTCAGCATACGCATTTTCAAAGGAGGCTATCGTTGCCGACTTTTCCCTGAAGCATGGGTGTGGCACAAACGTCGTACTGACCTAAAGAAATTTTTCAAGCAAGTACACAACTCTGGCATTGCCCGCATCAATCTCTATAAAAAATACCCCGAGTCTTTGAAACTCGTACACATGCTTCCTGCCATCTTCACCGTAGGAGTAGGTCTTCTACTTTTGCTATTTATATTTAGTTTAGGCTTGATTGCATCCAACGTCTATGGTATAATGAGTAATGCGGTCACCCCTCTCGACATGCTCTATGTGGGAATTTTTATAGGTGTAGTGGCTATCGTATGTTCACTTGCTCCCCTACTCCTATTCTCGCTACTCATCTGCATCGACTCCTCCATTCGCAATCACTCATTGTGGATAGGAATGCTATCTGTGCCAGCTTCGTTTATCCAACTCACTGGTTATGGTACAGGTTTCCTCCGTGCTTGGTGGAAGCGTTGCATACTTGGGAAAGATGAGTTCTCCGCATTTGAGAAAAACTTCTATAAATAATAACTCTGAACCTTATAAAGATATGAAATACATAGGAGCACACGTCAGTGCATCAGGAGGAGTTGAGAATGCCCCCATAAATGCACACCAAATAGGCGCTAATGCCTTTGCCTTGTTCACCAAGAATCAACGACAATGGGTAAGCCCTCCATTAACAAAGAAAAGTATAGAATTATTCAAAACCCGATGCGAAGAATATGGTTTCCAACCCGAATACATCCTTCCTCACGATAGTTACCTCATCAATTTAGGACACCCCGAGGAAGAAGGATTGGAAAAATCACGGGCTGCATTTTTGGACGAAATGCAACGATGCGAACAATTGGGATTAAAATTACTGAATTTTCATCCAGGTAGCCACCTGAACAAACTTTCCCCAGAAGCCTGCCTCGACCGCATAGCCGAAAGTATCAACATAGCTCTCGATAAGACTCAAGGTGTAACAGCCGTAATAGAAAATACCGCAGGACAAGGCAGTAATATGGGATTCAGTTTCTACCACCTGCGCCACATTATTGATCGCGTAGAAGATAAGAGTCGTGTAGGTTTCTGTATAGATACATGCCACACCTTCACTGCAGGATACAACCTGGTGGATGAGTATGATAAAGTTTGGGGTGAACTGAACGAGGTAGTAGGGCTCAACTTCCTCAGAGGCATTCACCTCAACGATAGCAAGAAGCCATTGGCCAGTCATGTAGATCGCCACGACAGCTTGGGACAAGGCCTTATCGACAAAGCATTCTTCAGCCGTTTGATGCAAGATCCAAGATTTGACAACATCCCCATCATATTGGAAACCCCTGACGAAAACCTGTGGGCAGAAGAAATTGCATGGTTGAGAAAAGAGAGTGAAATATAATTTTTGGTATCCGATAAACCATTATAATACCTTACCAAAATAAATTAGGTACGGATGACACGGATTAACGCGGATTAAATTTCATTTTTATACCCGATTTTAATTTATCCGTGAAGTACCCTTGAGCTAAAGCGAAAAATCCGCACCTAAAGAACAAATACAGAGCATCCCCTACAAGGGGACGAGTAAAGCAAAGGGGGCATAAAACCTATGGAGTTTTACAGGACACAAGCAATAAACAAAAAAAGGAGTTGCACCATTGGTACAACTCCTTTTCTATTTTTCTAAAGAGTATTTAGAAGTAACTATTAGCGAGGACCACCGAATCCACCGGGAGCGCCACCGCCCATACCTTGACGCTGTTCTGCCTGCATCTTTTCAAATTCCTTGTATTGGTCAGCAGTAAGAAGAGCCTTCACACCCTTGTTATATTTTTCACGAGCCTTCTCCATGTTAGCGCGCATAGCCTCGAAATCCATCTGACCCGGGTCAGCACCAGGAGTGAAACCACCCATCATAGAAGACATCAAAGTGTCATTCAAAGCCTGCATCTTAGCAGCCTGATCCTTGTTAAGTTTCAAACGCTCAACCTGACCATTAGTCATGTTCTTTACCATTTCGCCACGATCGAAATTAGGCATCTGTGCCATAGCACCTACACTCATTGCCAAAGAGGCAAACAAGATCAATCCAAACTTTTTCATTTTTCAAATTCTTTTGGTTAATAAAATATTAGTTAAAACATTAAATAAGACGTCTCCACATTACAAAGGTTTAATGAAAAGAAGAAAAAAGTATTCATTTTGACGAAAAAAATAGGAAAATCCTTAAAAATAGACAACGCAGTAGGCAAGATTCACACTACAAAAAAAGGAATAATCGACTATTCTTATTTAATAGGTTTTTGAAATTCCATAAATTCACACAACGCGAACCAATACGAAAAACAAGTTCCGTATCAATCCGCGTCATTCGTGTGTAAAAAAATATTTTCTAAATCAAAACTCGCTGGTAAAGTGGAAACGAATGTGTTCAAAATCGCTTTGGGCCATCTGAAGCACATAACCGCTATCAGCAAGGAATACATCGCGCCCCTCGCGATCCTTTGCCATATATTGATACTTGCGTTTCTTGAATGCTTCCAATTCTGCTGGGTCGTCACTCTCAATCCAACAAGCTTTGTAGAGGCTGACGGGTTCCCAACGACACTTGGCATTGTACTCATTCTCGAGTCGATACTGAATAACCTCGAACTGCAATTGTCCTACAGTTCCAATGAGTTTGCGGCCATTAAACTGGTTGACAAAAAGTTGGGCCACACCTTCGTCCATCAATTGATCAATACCCTTGGCCAACTGTTTCTGCTTCATAGGGTCAGCATTCTCGATATACTTGAACATCTCGGGAGAGAAGCTGGGAATACCACGAAAATGGAGTTTTTCACCCTCGGTAAGGGTATCACCAATCTTGAACGTGCCATTATCGGGAAGACCTATGATATCACCTGCCCAAGCCTCATCGACGGTAGTTTTACGCTGTGCCATGAATTGTGTAGGACTGGAGAAACGCATCGTCTTGTCGTGACGTACGTGATAGTAAGGGGTATTGCGTGAGAACTTACCCGAACACACTTTGCAGAAAGCAATACATGAGCGGTGATTAGGGTCAATGTTGGCCGTAATCTTAAAGATGAATCCAGTAAACTTCTCCTCATCAGGCTTCACTTCGCGTTCCTCTGTCTTGGTAGGACGAGGACTGGGTGCAATCTCAACAAAGGTGTTGAGAAGTTCCTCCACACCGAAATTGTTCAACGCTGAACCAAAGAACACGGGTGCTAACTCGCCCTTGAGGTACTCAGTAGTCTCAAACTCAGGATAGACACCTTCGAGCAATTCCAATTCTCCACGAAGTTTGTCTGCAAGAGTAGAACCTATCTGACGGTCGAGTTCTTCGGTATTAACATCCACCGCAACCTTTTCGGCTACCACTTGCTTAGAGGGTTGGAAGAGGTTGAGATTATGCTCATAGAGATTATACACACCCTTGAAACGTTCACCACTCTCAATAGGCCATGTAAGGGGACGAACATGAATACGGAGTTCCTCCTCCAATTCATCCAAAAGGTCAAAAGGGTCCTTTGCCTCGCGGTCCATCTTGTTGACAAAAATGATAACGGGAGTATTGCGCATACGACACACCTCCATCAGTTTGCGTGTCTGAGTTTCCACACCCTTAGCACCATCGACTACAATGATAACGGAATCTACAGCTGTAAGAGTACGATAGGTATCTTCAGCAAAGTCCTGGTGACCTGGGGTATCGAGGATGTTAATTTTATAGTCACGATAATCAAACTCCATCACAGAGGTTGTTACCGAGATACCACGTTGTTTCTCGATATCCATCCAGTCGGAAGTTGCAGTTTTCTTAATCTTATTACTCTTTACTGCTCCGGCTACTTGTATCTGACCTCCGAAAAGCAAGAGTTTTTCTGTCAACGATGTTTTACCAGCGTCGGGGTGTGCGATAATCGCAAAGGTTCTTCTTCTTTCAATCTCTTGGTTCATAATTTTATCTTTTGGCACGGATTACATAGTTCCATGCGGCGTGATTTTTTATAACTCGCTGATGCAAGTCTCTAATGAATCTTCCCAATAGGGAATCTCTATATTCAAAGTTTCTTTAATCTTCGTTTTATCAAGTACAGAATAGTGTGGACGAGCAGCAGGAGTAGGATACTCCTCGGTATGTAGCGGGCGAACATGACAAGTGGTGATACCTGCTATGCGATGAATGGCTCGGGTAAAATCGAACCACGAGCAGACACCTTCGTTGCTAAAATGATATATACCTGCAGGCACATCTTTGGCTATGGCCACATAGATAGCACGAGCCAAATCACGTGCATAAGTGGGTGTTCCTATCTGATCAAAGATAACACCCAATTGTTCTTTCTCTCGTCCGAGACGTATCATGGTCTTCACGAAATTGTTGCCAAATGTGGAGTACAACCATGCGGTACGAATAATCATCGTACGTTCACAAAGACGAGCCGCCTCTTGTTCTCCTGCTAATTTGGTTCGACCATATACAGAATTGGGACAAGTAGATTCTGTCTCACGATAAGGAATATGGTTAGTACCATCGAACACATAGTCGGTAGAGACCTGAATCAGTGCAGCACCACGTACTGCAGCAGCCTTAGCCAAATATCCAGGAGCGATATGATTGAGTTTGTCACAAAGCTCGACATTCTCTTCAGCCTTATCCACGGCCGTATAAGCGGCACAGTTGACAATACAATCAATCTCGTTCTTTTGCACGAAATCTATCACAGCCTGCTCATCACATATATCCAATTCCTGTACATCAGTAAAGAAATAGATATACTCGGGGTACTCGGAAGAGAGTACCCTCATTTCGTTTCCCAACTGTCCGTTGGCTCCTGTAATCAATATATTCTTCATCACGATTCCTTATTTTACTTATTAACGAGTTTGACATCCCAGCGATGCCCAACACATTAATTTTTGTCTGTAATTACTCCAATTCCAACTCTCCAGCCTTATCCTTTTTATAATAATCACTCAAAAGTCCCAATAACTGACTGATGGCCTTTGTGGCTTGCAAAGTCCCTTCACTGATCTCACGCTTTTGCAATTTAAGAAGTAAAACGCCATAAAGTGCATCAAAACAATTCTCCAACTCAGTGAGATTGCGGTTATCCCCTTGTGTACGTAACTCCACGATGAAAGGCAAAGCCTTGTAATATGCCGCGTTATAAAATGGATATTTTGTAGATTTCAGCAACTGTAAATGCAAATCAGTAAGCAGGGTAATAACATTCTTGTTTATCTGAAGATGTCCGTTTTCCAACACGCCTTCCAAACGTATCATTTCCACTAAATTCTCGTACCACTCTACCAATTGGGATTCACGCTCGGCATCCAAACGAGCAGGTGCAATCAATGTCTGCTTGATACGCTCTATATCTGCACCATTGGCTCGTATCAAATCCTCAACCTGCCACATATACAACAGGTACTCGGCAATATTATTCTCCTTCAGTTGTTTTGAGATAAACACTTTTTATATGAATTATGAGTTTAAATTATGAGTTTAAATTATGAATTATAAATAATAACAATCCCTACATTCAAAAGAAACATAGAAAAGGACAGAGGAGAGGATCCCCCGTCAGTACAATGTTTTACCTATCAAAGTAAAAATGGCACTTATGACAGAGGCCAACATTACCACCACGCCAATGACGCGATTCAGCAACCAAATACCACGCAAGTCAAAACGAGTACGCAACTTGTTTACTAAATAGGTAATTGCGAACCACCAGGTGATGGCTCCACCCAGAATAGCCAAATATCCAATGGACTGCTCATACAAAAATCGCTCGGGTAAAACGAATGAAAAACGAGCGAACAATCCAATAAACAATAAAATGATAAATGGATTGGAAAGAGTCACAAAGAAGGCTGTTACAAAATTGCGCACCAAACTACCTTTCGTAGCAGATATCGGTCGAATGTTTTGGGCAGGATTGCTACGGAATGTATACACGCCAAAACAAAATAGCATAATGCTACCTATCAACTGAAAATAGTAGAGTGTTTGAGGATTCTCAATGAAATCAACCACAAAACTCATACCATATCCTGTAATGAGAGCGTATATAATATCACTGAGAGCTGCACCCAATCCAGTAACAAACCCATACCAACGCCCCTTGTTCAATGTTCGTTGGATACAAAGCACCCCTACAGGCCCCATTGGAGCCGATACAACGACCCCGATAATAAACCCTTTTATCAATAGGTCAAGTACGGTGATTTGCTCGAACCAATTCATAATGCAAAGATGACACTTTTTTGTGACATGAAAGGTATATCTTTACACTTTTTTGCATTCATCGTTGTTTTTATCCACGGATTACGCATGCTTTTGCATTATTACCATTCAAAACTTAGCAAAACTGCATATAACCCTCTTCCGTAAAACAGGATTATATGCAGCCGCACGTGATATGTATAGATCGTATAGATCGGTATTATTTACGACGTCCAAATGGAATAGAGACACCGAAAGTAAAGTTTGCGTTTACGTTATTGATAGGAACATACTGAGGTGAAACATCCATAATCATATAGTCGCTACCTAAGAACATGGACAATCCTGCAGGATGGAAATTAAGCATCCAACCAAGTTCTTTACCATATGTAGAAACACCATAGTTAACAGAAGCCTCTAACCAACGAAGGGGAGAAAGAGTCAAATAACCACGAAGATCATACAAGTCATTCACGTCACTGAAACGGTTGGTATATAATACACCCACAGACATTTTCTTGTAAAACGGCATTTCATACTCTGCACCCAAATACATGGTAGCAGCCAACTTTGTCTTTACACTTTCAGCATGGTTCCCATCGGGGTAAAGTTCCAACATCTTTTCTGCATCTTCTTGGATTTCATCCAATTGATCTTCTACGCTAGACTCGAAATCATTAATATCAATTTCCTGAAATCCTTCAAAACGAATTTGTGAATCTTTGGTCTTAGCCTTAATCATATGCTTCCAATTGATGGAACCTAAATCTACTAAAGACGCAGAAACCTTGAGACCATCTACAAGGTCTTTGAAATCATAAGTTGCTCCCAAATCAATTGCATATCCAGAAGCCATAGGAGAATTGATTTGCATTTCAGCACCATCAACCTGCCCACTTTCATCAAGTGTCCAATTCGTTTCACCCGCAGTTGCAATATAGCCCGTAGCATATGATTCAACCATCCAAATATTATCTTGTAGAGTAAGATTCATTTTATCTACATTCAAATTGGCATAAGCTAAACCTACTAGATACTTGAAATTAGCACCCACACGGAGGTTTTCAGTAATCTCTCGTGAATGGCCTATTGTTATAGCCGCATAGTTCATTGAATTCATATTTAGGCCCGAGAAAGAATAGTAGTCTTTTGAGAAGCCTCTCTTCATAAACTCAAACATACCTTTGGGTAGGTTAATACCCACTTGAGAACGTAAAGTCAAATTCAATGTATTGTAACCTCCGAAGCCTCTGAATCCTAATGCAAAAAGAGTCATGTCAAGATTTAGATCAAACTTGGTCTTGGGAGAAATGCCACTCAAGAACTCATCCGCACTGACTGATTTATGCATAAACGTAACCAACTCATTCTCGCCATAAGGATATAGGAAATTTGATAGTCCGACGTTACTATTCAAAGACACTCCCATGTTACCCAATATAGGAAAACTAAGATAATTACGTTCAGCCTTCATCGCAGGATTCATCTGCATATTATGAAATGCTCCATCCATAAAATAGGATGACTTAGCACTTTGTGCCTCCACATTCATAACTGAGGACGCAACTACTAAAGCAGCAATAATATATTTGATATATTTCATAGTCTTTACCATTTGTTATTATTCATCTAAATTTATATTCACATCACCAGTAACCTCCAATACGATATTCGTAATGTGTATACCCTGATCTGGGCTAAGTCCTTCACCTCCCACAGTTTCATCTGCACCAGCCTTAATCAAAAGATTCAGTTTATCCAACTTACGAAGTTTGTCACCCTGACTTCTAACAACCAATTGGAAATTCTCATCTTGATTTTCTGTATCATTCGAACCACTCACACTCTCACCATTACCCGCAGCAATCTGTATATCTTCAATCTCTACACCTTCAATCACATTTCCATCGACATCAAGAGGTTCTATGGTAAGTGTCAAACCAACAGGGATAGTATTTCGAATATTCATTCCTAATTTCAAACCTACATTGGTAAAGTTTTCCAATGCATCACCCAAATCTTGATTCAAGTCTTCTATGAGTTCTGAATATTCAAAATGCATATTCTCAAATTTCACAGGTACTACAATATCATACTCAGGATGGAATACCAAATCCTTCGACAAATCAACATGATGGGTCACACTTTCATCAATCGTAGGTATCAACTCTATGTCCAATGAACTGGGTATCTTCTTAAGCAAATTACCCAAATTAGGAATTACCACATTTGTATATCCATCCAAAAGAGTTTCCTTATTTGTCAACAAGAACTTCATTTCACGAGTAATCACCTCACCTGTCACTTCATCGTAAATAGCAGATCCAATGAGAATTTCCGTTTCTACACAAGATGTTTCAATAATATTTCCATTATCGTCTTTTCCAAACAAAGATAAAGCCATCTTTACTGGTACACCTACAGGGTTATCAATATTAAACTTAATCTGTGGATCAGACAAAGTGATAGTATTACCATCATCTTTCAAGAAATCCAAATCCTCACCAAGGTCAAAATCTATGGTTTCATGAATATCATCTATTGTTCCATTATAGATTCCACTAAACTTCTCCACTTCCATTTCTCCAATATTGAAGTTTACATTGATTCCTATGTCTTTACCCAGAATAGTAGAATGCATCTCTGATTCATCAATAGAAGCCTCACCAATAATAGGTATATCCTTACTATATACCAAATAGCGATTACCATCAGTTGAATCTTTCAATTCGATTCCACCATTAAATTCATTAGTAAAATCTATTTTTTCTGCCAACAAAGCAACTTCTAACTTTCCATTTATGGGATTATAATCTTTTGTAATAGTCATCTTTCCACCATCAAATGTTACGCATTCATCTTCACTTGACAATACCAAGAAAGAAGGAAGTTCCACATTCAGAGTTAAATGGACATCGGAGTTAAGGTCATCCATTCCTTCCATTTCTACAACCAAATTAATGGGCACTTCGTTAGCAAATTCAATACTTTCAATTCGCTTAACACCATCATCAATGCTTTCATTTATAGAGAATGAAGTATGTTCTTCTATATCTTCATGGATAGCCTCAGTCGTCACTACTGCATCATCAATAGTTAAATGAGTTTCTCCCATGGTGAAAGTCACATTTTTACTTTTCAAACTCTCCAATGTTGAATTTAACGATTCCAAGTCGGCTTCACCAAGTTTCAGAACTCCATCTTCATCTGAAACCACACTGATTGAGGCCATGGCGTTCAAGTCGCACTTATCATCGATAACTTCTGTGTACACATCGATACGATCAACAGCTAATTCCCACGTAAAATTATGCAATTCATTCACATCGCTAATAAAGAATGCATGTTCTCTTTTACTATATGTAACACCCTCAGGATAGCGGCATTTACTTAAATCCAATACAAAATTTGCAGGGAACGATAGTTTTAATTGGCATCCTTGTTTCAAATTGAATGGTTCAAATCCACCATCACCCAAGTCAGTAGTAAAATTGATTATACTATTTGCAGCATCAAATTCGATATATTCGATTTCTTTAATAAGGTCCAAATTATCAAAATGTGCAGAAAAATCAAAGTCCATTTGTTCAAAATCCACCTCTATATCGTTGGTGCAACCTTTAGCGTCCTCAAATGACACCTTGTGATTCATACCCACAAGGAATTTAAAATCGTCCAAATCCGTATTGGCAGAAACAGAGATTTCACCATTTACTGAATATTCAACCACATAGGTAATTTTGTCTTCCAAAGAAATACTTCCATTGACATGTTTTTCACTCAATCCTACCATTTTTTCAATATAGAATTGGAGCATAGTAATTTCACCTTTGGCTTCAACATCTGTAACAGAAACCGTACGATTATTGTTTGACAGACTATATTTCTCAGCATTAGGCGCATTCTTGTCAAGACGAAGAACGAACTCTTCGGGAAAGGTTGCTGTAAACGAAATGTATTTATTTACTCCGTCCAAAATGTCAGGATTGGTAATCTTGAATTGAATCAAATTATTCAATGTAATATCAGTAATCTCCTTAATCTCAACGGGGAGCGCATAATCAAGTTCAAAAGCCACTTCTTCAACATCTGTATCAACCTTTTGATTCAACTGAATCTTGATTTCTTGCATACTTCCAGATGCTTTTAAAGCCTCTATTTGATTTTTCATTTCAGAAGTATACAACTCCTTTGTAACTGCAGTAGTCAAACTCGGCAACGATTCATTCAAGTCTTCAATTGACACTTCGTTAACACCAAATTCTTGTTCCTTTTTTACTTCATTCAGCACGGTCTCTTCAATAGTTACGTTATCAAACTGGAATGTGCTAGTATGAGTAATGGGATCAATATTAATCTTGATGGGATCAATATCAATATCAATTGGGTCAATCACATCTGACTTCTTAATACTATAAACCCCATTTATGGTGTCTAACAAATCAATATCATTGACATCAATTAGCGAATCTAATACAATGGGTTTGAAATTACCTATTGGCAAACTTATTCTATTGCCCGCAATCGTTACTTCCTTAATTATTTCCTTATTGAGGTCATAGGTGTTGTCTATACATCCACAACAAAGAATCAAACTCCCCCATAGGAGATACTTCGCTCTCTTTTTCATAATTCCCTTCAGATTTTATGTTTGTTTAAGATTTAATGTCTACATAGCACAAAAAAGTATCCTAAGCACTCTTTTGTTTTACAAGATTTTGCAAATGTATACAATTATTCCAATACGAACAAAGAAAATTTCCTAAATATTTACGATAATATAAAATTGTGTGTTCAGTAAGTCATCATACTGATATATTCCGTATATTTGCAGCATTGATTAAAACTAATAAGGTTAACATATGAAGCGATTTATATTCACTATACTCATTTTTACATTAGTAGGTTTGTGTACTTTATCGGCACAAAGTTATAATCAAATGTGGGAAGAGATTGAGCAAGCGGAAAAAGAAGGAAAGCCACAAACAGCCATAAGCACTGCACAAAAGATATTCATGAAAGCCCAGCAGGAGCGACTTGCTCCACAAATGATGCGGGCTTACTTGACAGCAATGGCACACCGTAAGCACCTAAGTATTGATAGTCTCTATGTGGATATCAAAGAACTGGAAGATTGGGCATCCAATCCCATAACGTCCGTCAACGATGCGGCTATACTACATTCTCTATTAGGAAGCATTTATACCAACTCCGCACGTGGGAAATATACCAATCAAGTAATAGCAGAACTTCCCGAAGATATGAGTGAGTGGACACGACTGATGTATTATCAAAGGGCATTCGACCACTTTATGACTTCAGTAAGCCGTTTGGAAGAATTGCGCAAATATTCAACTCATGATTACTCCCCCATCATGTTTTATGGTGTATGGAGCAACTATTACGACCACGACATGATGCACCTTATCGGTCGTCGTGCAGCCTTTGGTATACGCGACATTGAAAATCAGTTAAGCAGGGCATATAAACAGACTGAATGGAAAAGTTTTACCCTTGACTATGAACAGTTTAGAAAAGATACACTGACACCAATTTCTGCATACGACTGTCCCACACAAGTGATGCGTATTTTCCAACGAATGTTATCACTGATAAATCCTGATGAACAACCTGACGGATGGATATTTATGGAATTAAACCGTTTAAATGTTATACCTGAATATTTAAAAAATGATGAAACATACGATGAGCACCTCAGTCTGCTTTATCGTATGAAGGAACGTTTCAATACATCCGAACTTTGTGGATGTATCTTTCTTGACATTGCAAAAATCTATCAACGACAACAAAAATATCCAGAAGCATTGGAAGCCCTGCGGGAAGGAATGAAAAAGTATCCTACATACAAGGGTGTAAATTTGTTGTACAATATGGAAAATGAGATATTGCAACCTTATTTTTATATGTTCAATATCGAAGACAGCTACTTTTATCCAGAAGAATCACTCCAATTAAGTGTCAGACACCGCAATCTTAACCATTTTACCATTTGGCTTCGTAGTGTGGATTGTCCATTCGACACTCTTCAAAAATACTACAATCAACCAGAAGAACTGAAGAAATACAGCAAGTTTCACAGCGAACACAAATTCCAATTGGAAAATCATGCAAAACTCTTACAAAAAGACACCATAGTAAACCTCACCTTGCCACACACCAACGGAGTGTATCTAATTGAGAGCCTTGCTAATGGAAAAGGATCCAACCTTTCAATGCTCTACTTATCACCTTTTCAAATATTGGAATTACAACAACCAGGAAATATCACCACATACACTGTAGTGGATAATAAAAGCGGGCACCCCATCCCAAATGCTACAATGCAAATAGCGACACAGGAACAAAAGACAAAAGAAATGAAGGTGATAGAAACTCACTTAACAGACAAACAAGGAAGTGTCAGCATAGAAAGCAAAACGGACGAGATGTTCATTCGAATAAGTACCGAGACTGACAATACTATGCCTTATGTCTATACGAGTACTAATTGGAATCGCCCAACAGAGGAGAAGAAACAAATCTATACGAAACTAATCTCAGATCGAGCCACCTTCCGCCCTGGACAGACCATATACATAAAGGGTATAAGTTACTGGCACCTTCCAAACGATAGCATACATACTGCCAAAAATGAGACCTTCAACTTGAAACTAACAGATCCCAAAGGAGAAATTTTAAGAGAAAAGATTGTAAAGACCAATGATTTCGGTTCATTCTCTACCGAATTTCTTCTACCTATAGAAGCCTTGAATGGAAATTATCAAATAAAGATAGATAATGATCCTATAAAGATTGGCACGAGTCTCAGTTTTCGTATAGAGGAGTACAAATTACCCACTTTCGAAGTGACTTTTGATAAGGTGATGGTTGCATATGCCATTGGCGACACCGTCACATTGACAGGAGAAGCACGTAGCTACAGTGGAGTACCCATAGCGAACGGGAAAGTAGCATACCATATAAGTTTGAATCATGAAGGATGGTTGCATGGTTGGGATGGTGTCGATTATAAATATGAGGAAGATCAAGGCAATACCACCACCGATGAAGAAGGACGTTTCAATATCAAAGTACATTTGAAGGAGATTCCCAATATAAATAGATTCTGTTGGTGGAGATACGATTGTTCCATCACTGCTGATGTCACGTCCACTTCAGGGGAAAGTCACGATGCAAACACAACTCTTCAATTGAGAAGTTGTCCATTGGTTCTCTATATAAAACAAAAAGATTTCTACAACAAGAAAGGATTCCCTCATCCGTTTACCTTCCGCGTTACCAACTTAAATGATGAACTTGTAGAAACACAAGTAACGTATAACATCTATCAAGCAGATGAATCAAACGAACAAAATCGTAACCTGATTTATCAGGGTAGTGTACAATCTAACACCTCATTGTCACTGGATTTCTTGGACAAATTGCCCTCAGCATACTACATAGTGGAAGCCACCACTGCACTTGAAGGAAAGACTGATAGTACACGTACTAATACAAGTTTCTATCTCTTCGCAGAAAATGAGACAAAAGTGCCATTAGGGAAAAACAATTGGTTCTATTGGTTAGAGGATGAAGTGGATATAGGAGAACCTGCTCGATTGCAATTCGGCACAACTGAACAAGATGCATACATTATGATGGATGTATTCTCGGAAAATGCTCACATCGATAGCCGCAGGTTCTATATGACTGATACGATACAAAACTTTACTTTTGATTATCTCCCCCAATATGGTAACGGAATGCATGTACATGTCACTTATGTAAAGAATGGGAAAGTATACAACTTCTCCCATAATATAAACAAAAAAAGGTCTGACAGACAATTGGAATTGAAATGGGAGACCTTCCGCAACAAACTGACACCCGGAACACAAGAAGAATGGACATTAAGTGTCAATCATCCGGATGGAACTACAGCCGATGCAGAATTAGTAGCAAGTATGTACGATGCAGCATTGGACAAAATTGGTATTCAAGAGAATTGGTATTTTCCCCTTAGACGCCATAGAATAGATCTTTATACTTATTGGAGAAGTTTAAATACCAGAAATATCGGTCATCACATTCCTTTTGACTTGCTAACAAAAAAAATTCCAAGCAATTGCCGCTATGATGATATTTTGGAACGATATTATACACTCCCACCCATTGGGGTAGTAACAGAAAATAGTGCAATAGAGAAATCTTTAGGATTTGGCTCTGTAATGGCCGTAAAAGGACGAGTTGCAGAAGCAGATGTCATGATAAGTGAAAATGAAATAATGGCTGTATATGGGACAAAAAACACAGAAATAGTTTCCCCCGAACCACAACCCCAAGGAATGCTTCTTCGTGAGAACTTTACAGAGACAGCCTTTTTTCAGCCACACCTACGTACTGACTCCACAGGCAGAGTAAAGGTATGTTTTACATTACCAGATAACTTGACACGTTGGCGTTTCCGAGCATTTGCACATACTCAGCAAATGGAATTTGGCACATTGGAGGACTATGCCACAGCTCAACGCGATTTTATGGTACAACCTAATCTGCCACGTTTTATCCGCACAGGGGACAACACATCTGTGAGTGCCACCATCAGCAATCTATCAGAGAAACGTACAAAAGGTACCATCCGTTTGGAACTGATTGACCCCAAAACTGAACGTGTGATACTTACCCGCAAAAACAAATTCAGTATAGATGCAGGAAAAACAAGTACCGTCACTTTTTCATTTACGATAAAGAATACGGATGTACCACTTCCCATCTGCCGTATAGTAGCAGATGGAGATAAATTCAGCGATGGAGAACAACACTACTTACCTGTACTGACAAACAAAGTATGGGTAACAGAGAGTGTGCCACTCATCGTAAATGAAACAGACACTGTTGTCAAGTCACTCGGCCATTTATTTAATCAACAAAGTCCAACAGCAAGCAATCATCGTCTAACCATAGAAATGACTGGAAATCCCATTTGGCAAGTAATACAAGCATTGCCCACCATAGCAACACCTACTACTGACGATGCATTCGCTTGGGTCACTGCTTGGTATGCACACCGTATGACATCACACATACTCCAATCACACCCACAAATAAAGACCATATTTGAGGGTTGGCAAACAGAAGATGCAAATAAAGAAACATTGTGGAGCAATCTACAAAAAAACAAGGAATTAAAAAATATTCTATTAGATGAAACTCCATGGTTGACCAATGCGAATGATGAAACAGAACAAAGAAAACAATTGCTTCATTTGTTTGACCAATCCAAGACCCAACAACGCGCAACCTATTATTTGGAAAAGTTGAGTGCATTACAAAATGCAGATGGTGGTTGGAGTTGGCACAATGGCATGAAAAGTAATCGCTATGTAACAACCTTTATCCTTGAGTTGATGGAGCGAGCCATGTACTTGATTGGAAGCCAAACAGGCTACGATATTCAGCGTATGATAACACTCGCCACAGAATATCTAAATAAAGAATTAGCAGAGGAATACCAACACATGAAGGATTGTGAAAAAAAGGGAGAACAGATATACCCTTCAGAACTTACTTTAACCTATTTAGGTAGCCAAGCACTGAATGGAAAAATAGTGGACAAGCATACACAAGAAATTGCCGAATATATGGTAAATCTACTACCCAATCTGTTGAATGAACTCACTCCGTATGGCAAAGCCAAGACAAGTATCATTCTTAAACACTATGGTAAAGAGACAGAAGTTGCCAAATTCTTAACCTCACTCAAAGAATTTACAACTTATACTCCTGAAATGGGTAGATTCTTCGACAATCCGTCTTATACTTTAGGATGGAGAGATCAACATATCCCCACCCAAGTAGCTATGATTGAGGCCCTCACACTCATGAAAGAAGACAGTCTATACATTGAACAAATGAAACAGTGGCTACTCATCCAAAAACGATCACAAAGTTGGGATAATCCAATAAACTCTGTAGATGCAATACATGCATTACTATTACAAGGAGAGAGTTTGCTTGACACCAAATCACATACGACCATCAAAATAGATGGAAAAGAGGTTACATCTAACTCCCTCTTGGGCTCTGAAATGAATTATTTGCAACGGACTTATGATACGAATGAATTAAAACATCTGCCTACCGAAATAAACATAGCAAAGACAGACAAAGGTACAGCATGGGGAGGTGTATATGCACAATACTTGGAAGATATGAGCAAGGTAACTTCCACATATACAGGATATACTAACACAAATTATGGTAAATCACTTAACCAACCCCTTAGTATCGAACGTACATGGTTGGTACAACGCCAGGTCAACAAACAAACGATTTGGGAACCTATTACTTCAGAAACGACACTACATGTAGGTGAAAAAGTTGTATCAAGGATTATTATCCATGCCAATCGTGCTATGGATTTCGTACAAATAAAAGACCATCGTGCCGCATGTACAGAACCAACCAATAGCAGCTCAGGATATAAATTCAACAATGGTATAGGGTACTATCTTTCAGTAAAGGATGCATCCACACTCTACTTCATAGACCATCTTCCCAAAGGAACATATACCTTTGAACAAACATATTACATCGACCGCACTGGTACATATCAAGCAGGAATTGCCACTGTACAATGTGCCTATGCTCCCGAGTTTGTAGGACACTCTGAAAGCAATAGATTACAAGTAGAATAAAATTAAAATATGAGGGGGGCAAAACACCTTCTGTTTTATTCCGTTTGATAGAAAGTCATTAAATCTACATCTTCATCCAAAACTAATATTTACATTTTGTCAATAATAAAATGGTATAAAGTGGAAGGAGTAATGCATATTTATACAAAAAGAACCTGATTTTCTGCATAAATAGGTTATAAATGGCCTGATTTTCCCCTTTCATATTCATAAAAGTCACCCCTTCTACGCACTGAAATGGACATTTCTATGCATCACCTTACCGCAATGCTCTCAAGTCCGATGGCTATTGGACTTTTGTCGGATAGCCATCGGAGTCACACACGAATGGCCATCCGTCTGTCATCCGATGGCTATTCATCTCGAGTCGGATGCCCATCGGACGGGGGTATGCACATTGTTCTATTTCCACGCACTTCGAGAATTCCTCATTTTCGACACATAATTGGCACGTAGTTTTTCCGTTTTTTAAGAGCTAAATATCTGTATACAACCTATTATTCAATACATTACGCCATTCTATTAGGTCAGAAATTGCATATTTTCAAACAAAATTCCTCTCGTACGAAAATTTACGATTCTCGCAAGTAAAATATACAGTTTGACATTTTGACAGGAAAGAGGTGGCATCAATGAAGGTCATCGAAATGCCTTCGTTTCATTTTTCAGACACGGATAAGTGGTTGAACCATTTAAGAGCATAAGAAAAACGGTATTCTTCGGGGCTTAACATTCTAATCTTATTTCACCACAAAAGTAAGGATTAAAGCCAAACGAAAATGAAGGGCTAAAAATGATAGATTTGATAAACATTCCATAGAAAGGAGATGTTATTTCACATGCTAATTGAAATAAAGATTGTATGAAAATAACAACTATCAAAGGACGGGAAATATTGGATTCCCGAGGAAATCCTACCATAGAAGTAGATGTAAAACTTGAGTGTGGAATTGTAGGACGTGCCTCTGTACCTTCTGGAGCATCCACAGGAGAAAATGAAGCGTTGGAAATACGAGATGGGGACTCCACACGATATAGCGGAAAGGGAGTTCTAAAAGCCGTAGGCCATATCAATGAACAAATAGGCCCACACCTAAAAGGATTGTCGGTATTGAATCAACGAGAAATTGATCACAAATTGTTGGAATTGGATGGTACATCCGACAAATCCAATTTGGGAGCCAATGCCATGTTGGGAGTATCATTGGCCATCGCACGAGCAGCATCTCTCTACCTAAACATTCCACTCTACAGATACATAGGAGGTGTGAACACCTATATACTTCCTATTCCTATGATGAACATCATCAACGGAGGAAGTCATTCCGATGCTCCTATTGCCTTTCAAGAATTCATGATTCGCCCCATCGGTGCGTCATCGTTCAAGGAAGGCTTACGTATGGGAGCAGAAATATTCTATTCATTGAAATCGGTATTGAAACGAAGAGGATTGAGTACTGCCGTAGGTGATGAGGGAGGATTTGCACCAAATCTTGACGGTACAGAAGACGCTCTCAATTGTATACTATTGGCTATTGAAGAAGCAGGTTATACTCCAGGAGAAGAGGTCACCATAGCATTGGATTGTGCTGCATCTGAATATTTCAAAAACGGGTTCTATGATTACACTATTTTTGAAGGAGAAAAAGGTAAGATTCGAACTTCAAAGGAACAAGCTGATTACCTTGAACATTTGACAGAACTATACCCCATCGATTCCATCGAAGACGGTATGGACGAAAATGATTGGGAAGGTTGGAAACTACTGACTCAACGCATAGGACATCGATGCCAATTGGTCGGTGACGATCTGTTTGTAACGAATGTAAAATTCCTGCAACGAGGTATAGATGAATATTGTGGTAATGCCATCCTTATCAAGGTGAACCAAATTGGCACACTGACAGAAACATTGGATGCCATCGCTTTGGCACAAAGAAATGGTTATCATACTATTATTTCGCACCGTTCAGGAGAAACAGAAGATACCACTATAGCCGATTTAGCGGTAGCCACCAGTTCAGGACAAATTAAAACAGGTTCATTAAGTCGCAGTGACCGAATGGCCAAATACAACCGATTACTCCGCATTGAAGATGAATTAGGTAAAGGAGCTTACTACGGATTATAGCAGAATTGCCAAGAAACAACTGTAAATCTCAAATTCTCGGTAAGAAGAATAAGAGGATGTGTCAAAAATAAATTAGACGTAATCCGTACCTAAAAACAAATGTCATCATTTTGACACTTCCTCTTTCAATTAACCAACTGGTTTGTAAGTGGCAAAGATTTCTTTTACGCGGTGCAATTTTTCCTTATTCAAGGGCTCTACACCTTCCAAGGGATAAGGGATACCCAGTTGTTGGTATTTATATGCACCCATTGTGTGATATGGCAAGACTTCCACTTTTTCAACCGACTGATAGTTGGCAATGTGGCGCGCAAGGGACTCCACATCATCTTCATTGTCCGTCAATCCTGGCACCACCACATGGCGAATCCATGTAGGGACATTTCTACGCTCCAATTCATCCAAAAAACGGAGTGGGTTCACCCCTTCCACACCTGTCAGGCGAGGATGTAGTTCGGCATTAAACGTCTTAATATCCAGCATCACCAATTTGGTATAATCCAATACAGAAAAAGCCAGTGGTGTGCAAATGATTCCTGAAGTATCCAATGCTGTATGCAATCCCTCTTCGGCGCACAAGCGGAAATACTCGCGCACAAACGAGGCCTGCATCAAGGGTTCACCTCCTGTCACGGTCACTCCCCCATTGGCAATAAAACTACGATAGCGTATCGTTTCTGCAAACAACTCTTCAGGAGTCATCTCATACTGACACTTTCCATTTACATCCCACGTATCAGGATTATGACAATACTGACATCTAAGGGGACAACCCTGCATGAACGTCACAAAACGGATACCTGGTCCGTCCACCGTACCAAAACTTTCAAAGGAATGAATACGACCAGTCATACAAAAGAAAGAGAGTGTATCAAAAATAATTTAGGCACGGACTACACGGATTTACATTTTGAAAATTATCCGTGAAATCCGCGCCTAAAAGAATAAATAGTTGTCAATCAATTAAAGTGAGTGATTGATTGTACGTGAAATTACATCCAACTGTTGCTCACGAGTCAACTTCACGAAGTTCACTGCATAACCAGAAACACGGATAGTCAACTGGGGATACTTTTCGGGATGTTCCATTGCATCTTCCAACAATTCGCGATCAAATACGTTCACATTCAAGTGTTGACCACCATCGGGAGTAAAATATCCGTTCAACAAGCCAACTAAGTTGTTAATTTGTGCTTCGCGGCTCTTACCCAATGTAGCAGGTGATACGGCGAATGTATATGAAATACCGTCATGTGCATGTTGGAAAGGCAACTTAGCTACTGATGACAATGCAGCCACAGCACCCTTCAAGTCACGTCCGTTCATGGGGTTCGCACCAGGTGCAAACGGAGCACCAGCAGGACGACCATCAGGAGTAGAACCAGTATTCTTACCATAAACCACGTTAGAAGTGATGGTCAAGATTGACTGAGTAGGTACAGCATGACGATAAGTTTGGTGCTGACGCAAGTACTCCATGAAGCGTTCTGTAATATCTACAGCAATCTTGTCTGTACGCTCGTCGTTGTTACCGAATGGTACATATTCACCTTCGCGTTCAAAGTCTACAGCCAAGCCACGCTCGTCACGGATGATGCGTACCTTACAATCACGGATAGCAGCAATAGAGTCGGCCACGATAGAAAGGCCGGCAATACCAGTAGCGCGGATACGCTCTACATCACCATCGTGAAGTGCCATTTCGTATGCCTCGTATGCATACTTATCGTGCATGTAGTGAATAATCTTCAAACCGTTTACATATACCTTAGCCAACCAACGCATCATCTGCTCGAACTTAGGCATGAACTCATCCAAAGTCAAGTATTCACCCTTGATGGCATCATACATAGGAGCAATCTGCTCACCAGTGCGTTCGTCGCGTCCACCATTGATAGCGTACAACATACACTTAGCCAAGTTAGCACGTGCACCGAAGAACTGCATCTGCTTACCAATTTTCATAGGAGATACGCAGCAAGCGATACCGTAGTCATCACCATAGTCAGGGCGCATCAAGTCATCGTTCTCATACTGGATAGCAGAGGTATCGATAGAAACCTTTGCACAGAAGCGCTTCCAGTTTTCAGGAGAATTAGCAGACCAGAGTACTGTCAAGTTAGGTTCGGGAGCAGGACCCAAGTTATACAAAGTGTGAAGGAAGCGGAAAGAGGTCTTAGTAACCAAAGTACGTCCATCCAATCCCTGTCCACCCAAAGACTCAGTCACCCATACAGGATCACCAGAGAACAAGTCGTTATACTCAGGTGTACGCAAGAAACGAACAATACGCAATTTGATGATCAACTGATCTACCATTTCCTGTGCTTCAGATTCAGTAATCTTACCCTCGGCCAAATCCTTTTCAATATAGATATCGAGGAAGGTTGAGATACGACCGATAGACATTGCTGCACCATCCTGATCTTTCACGGCGCCCAAGTATGCCAAATATACGAATTGTACAGCCTCCAATGCACCTACAGCAGGACGAGTCACATCAAAGCCATATGAAGCACACATTTTCTCGAAGCTCTTCAAAGCCTTGATTTGCTCAGAAGTCTCTTCACGTTGTTGTACAATTTCGTCTGTGATTTCTTGAATATCCAAACGCTTAAGGAAACGCTTCTTCTCCTCAATCAAATTTGTGGTACCATAGAGGGCAACACGACGATAGTCACCGATGATACGTCCACGTCCGTATGCATCAGGCAAACCAGTGATGATGTGTGAATGACGAGCAGCCAACACCTCTTCAGGATAAGCTGAGAACACACCTTCATTGTGAGTCTTGCGATACTTGGTAAAGATTTCCTTAGTCATCGGATCGAGTTGATATCCGTAAGCCTTCAAACCATTTTCCACCATACGAATACCTCCCTTGGGGAAGATACCACGCTTCAGCGGAGCATCGGTCTGCAAACCTACAATCACCTCATTTTCCTTATCGATATATCCAGGTCCGTATGTTTCCAAGCTCTGAGGCAAGCGTGTTTCTGCATCCAACACACCCTTCTCACGCTCGATAACGAACAATTCAGTCAATTTATTCCATACTTTGCGAGTCTTCTCTGTAGAGCCCACCAAGAACGAATCGTCTCCTTCATAAGGAGTGTAGTTGTTCTGAATAAAGTCTCTTACATTGATTTCCGCTTTCCAATGATTACCCTTAAAGCAGTTCTGAATACCCTTTAATTCCATAATTACTTACAAATTGTTTTATATAACTTAATTTCCCTGCAAATGTAGTTTATTTTGTTTAATTACAAGCATATTCTAACTACAACTTTACACTTTTCATTTAAATAAAGAAACTTTGTAAAGACGAGATTGCAAATCTTCATCTGACAACGTTTACAAACATCGCAAATCACAAAATCTACATTTTTAGAAAATATTCTCAATTCCTTACAAACCCTCATTCCTGAGTCCTACAATCATCGTTTCATATAAAAAAGAAAAGCGCGACACATATTTGAAATACGGTCGCACTTTAGAATTCATATTTGAAATTTATTTCTCGTTCAACAAAGTCAACGATGTCGCTATTGCTTATCTACGTCGTAATTGATTTTCCAACTCTTCGATTTCACTCTTGAAGACCTTGTCCACCTCTATTTGAGCACCGACAATCTTACAAGCATGAAGCACTGTCGCATGGTCACGCTTACCTATAAGTTTACCAATCTTTGACGAAGAGGCTTCAGTATGTTTCTTTGCCAAATACATAGCCACCTGACGAACCTGTACAATCTCGCGTTTACGAACCTTACTAAATACGTCATTTGTATCCACTCCATAATGCTCGCATACCTTTTCCAACACATCGGATACATCGAGAGGTTTCTGCTCTACCATACGAACAGCCTTACGCACTACACGCTCAGCCATTTCTACATCTACATTCCTATTATATACGGTAGAATGTGCCATCAAAGAGATTACAACACCCTCAAGGTCACGTACACTCTCATCCACGTGCTCAGCAATGTAGTCAATCACCTTTTCAGAGAACTTCAAACCATCACGACGCACCTTGTCACGCAAAATATTCTTTCGCAACTCCACATTGGGACGCTCCATCTCTGCAATCAATCCCCACTTGAATCGGGTCAACAAGCGATCTTCCATCCCCTGCAACATCACAGGTGAACGATCGGAAGTAAGAATCAACTGTTTTCCCGTCTGGTGCAGATGATTGAAAATATGGAAGAATGTATTTTGGGTCTTTGTCAAAGCCGCAAACTCCTGAATATCATCGATAATCAATACATCAATAGATTGATAGAAATTGATGAAATTGTTCACGGTATTCTCGCGTACAGAACTTGTATATTGCACCTGGAAAAGATGTGCCGACACGTACAAAACACGTTTTTCCGGATAAAGTTCCTTAATGCGTGTACCTATAGCATTTACCAGATGAGTCTTTCCTACACCCGATGGACCATAGATAAACAAAGGATTAAAAGATGTCTTAGCCGGACTTTGTGCAACAGCTTCACCCGCAGTGCGTGATAACTTATTACTAAGACCTTCGATGAAATTCTCAAAATTGTACTTCGGATTCAATCGAGGATCCAACTCCTGTACCGCAGGCATAGGTGGAGATGCTACCACCTTGTTACCATCTTGGGGAATAGACTTCTGTACAACAGCAGTTGACGAACGATCACTCTCCCACTCTTGTTTCTTCTGATTCTCCTTATCAGTAAGTACACGATATACCAAACGGGTACCATCACCAAAATAGCGATATATACCAGTGCGGAGCAAGTCAAGGTAATGTTCCTCCAAATATTCATATACAAAGGGACTAGGCACCCCCAACATAAGGGTGTTTCCTTCGTACTTAATTGGACGAATGGACAGGAAGAATTTGTCATACGTAGCCGACGAAATATTGTCTGCAAAGAATTTCAGACAAGCCTCCCAACGTTCTACAAGTTTATTGTCCATCATATTTTTAATATACCTTTAACTTTATTGGTAGCATTTCACGGTGCAAAGTTGCGAATCTTATTTGAAATAAAAAAATCATTTTTTCTTTGGTTTTTCTTTGCCAATAATAAGATTTTAGAATTCAGCAAGTTAGATTCACCTCAAATTCCCCAATTATTTAGAAACTCACTTTTATCATAATACACTATTCTTCAACAACTTAAGAACTAAATCATTATTAAATCAAGAAAAACAAAACAAATTTTCCTCCCTTCACAAGATGCTATAAACCCACGATGTTTCAAGCGTTTCAGCAACCCGAGATTATAAAATTGTTTATTTAGACAAAATCTAATAAAGACTTTTGATGCGTTCTTCAACATTTATGAAAAGTCACCAAATGAAAGAGTGGATAAACCGTCAAAACCATTCATCCACTCTTCACATTTTATCGATATGCTTAGCATCTCAATTGTCTTTTCGACCAAAGATGGAGAAATGTACGTATCGTTTGGGATGAGACTTTACGTCATCGAGTAACGTAGCCGCATTTCCTGCCGTACGTGTCAAATTGTTGTAGAGTGTTTTATCCTGAAGGAGCATTCCTACCGTGCCATTAGTACTTTGCAATTCATCCGTAAACTTCTTGACTCCATCCAATGTAGCGTTGACCTTTTCTATGGTAGCCACGTAATTTATATCCTTCAGATTATCACTGATTGTCACAAAGTTGGACGTTACAGTATTGAGGTTGGTAGTAATTGCGGGTAAGTCGTTCTTCAGAAGACTATTCAATTCCTTCGTTGTCACCTGCAAGTTTGCCGTAATCTGCTCTGTATTGTGCAGGGTATTGGTCAATGCCTGATCGGCCAATAAACTATTGAGTGAGCCAAGGATAGAATCCAACTTGGGGAGCATACTTTCAATCTTGGGCATCAGATTTGCCGCGGCTCCTAACATGCCTGCATTTACTGAACCTGAGAGTGTATCGCCTGCGGCATGAAAACGAGCGGACTTAGAGGGAAGTATCAAATTCATCTTTACTGTACCCAACATATCCGACTCCAACTCTGCCGTTGTCCCTTGGGGAAGTTTCATATCGCTATCAAGGTCTATCTCCACCACGATATTGCCTGAGTGCTCGTAATCGTATTTAATGTCGCGTACAATACCAACTCCAAATCCATTGGCATAAACAGGGCTGGAAGTTACAAGACCTGCAATGTTTTCGAACTCCACATAATATGCTACTCCACTTTTGAACAGATTGATACCTTTCAGAAAGTTAACGCCACACACCAATAGGGCAATAGCGACAATGCCTGTCAACCCTATCTTTGCTTCTTTTGTCCAAAATTTCATTATCTTCTCCTTTATACCTTTATATATTATATATAGTCTTTATTTCTGAGCTTTGAATTCACGGATAGCCTCCTGTACATCCACCTTCTTTCCTTGACGAAAAGCCACTATAAAGGCTCCCTTGAAAGTACTTTCCAATCGACGCTTGAGATTGAGCACTTCGTTGTAGTCGGTCGATTCACCTGTAGTGTATTTATACATTCCATTCTCCGTATAATAACTCGCCTTTACCCCCTTGAGTTTGCTACTTCCCTCGGGTAATTTTGTGGACGTACTCAATATCTGCACCATGAATACAGGACGATCGTCTCGTTTCGATTCACCTCCTGTTTGTTTCTTTGTCTCTTTCTTTTCCGAAGCGGACGCTTCCTTCTTTTCATTGGTAGCTTTTGCCACGGAGGGGACTGAGGGTTTGAAGTGCTCCTTCTTGTACGAGATGAAAGCATTGTATATGCTTCGGCTCAAGTCTGCAACACCCTTTTTACTACTCAGGTAAGTCTCTTCGTCGGGGGTAGAAATGTAGCCCAACTCCACCAACACACTGGGCATTGAGGTGGCTCGAAGCACCAAGAAACCTGCCTGATGCACACCCTTGTCCACTCGGCCGGCATGAGTCTTGAATTGCGACTGTATCTGTCTGGCCAAAGATACACTCTGCTCCATATACTTGTCCTGCATAAATTCGAACATGATGTAACTTTCGGCCGAATTGGGATTGAATCCTGCATACCTCTCTTCGTAATTCTCCTCCACAAGGATTACTGAATTCTCTCGCTTGGCCACCTCCAAGTTGTCATTGGCACGAGCCATACCGAGAGTATAAGTCTCAGTTCCTCTGGCAATTCGTCCCTTTTCCAATGCATTGGTGTGAATAGATATAAAAAGGTCAGCCTTGGCATCATTGGCAATCTTCGCACGTCCATCGAGTGACACAAACACATCAGTACTACGGGTGTACACCACACGAGTATCGGCACAATTGTTTTTTATCAGTCGTCCTAACTCCAAAGCGACATCGAGATTGATGTTCTTTTCGTAGGCTTTCTTTCCCACCGCGCCAGGGTCTTTTCCTCCATGTCCTGCATCAATAACGACAACAAACTCCTGACCCTCGGCCATACTACACACGGGTAATACCAACCAAAGGCACAAGCACAGCAGTTGTCGAATGAGATACTTAATACGCATGTTTTATCAAAAACGTTGCAAAAATACTATTTTCTTGCAAAAGAGTAAAACAAAACCAAAGGTTTTCGGCATTTCCAGACAAAAGTATCGACGTTTTGGCAATACTTTTTCTCATCTAATGGGTTTTATTTGTAAATTTGCACCTCCAAACAATAGATTCACTAAAAAAAGCCCATGCTACAATTTTTTAAAAACTGGACAATGCCTGTGGCCATGCTGACTGGGGCTTCTGTCTATTTGATATTTGCTCACTTGGCTTGGCTTGCACCTATAAAGCCATTTGTCAATGACTTCGCATCGATACTCACACCTTGCCTCATCTTCACCATGTTGTTTCTCACCTTCTGCAAGGTATCGGTGCGCGAACTTCGCCCTCGCAAGTGGCACTTGTGGCTCATCCTCATTCAGACAACCTCTTGTCTGATGTTGGCCATCCCCATGATACTTTTCCCCAACTTTCCTTACAAAGTAGTTGTTCAGTCAGCCATGGTTTGTCTTATCTGTCCTACGGCTACTGCCGCGGCCGTCATCACGGCCAAGTTGGGTGGAAATGCATCAAGTTTGACCACCTATACCATCCTATCCAACCTTGTGACGGCCGTCGTTGTACCCATCTTTTTTCCTTTGATTGAGACGCACGAGGGACTTGGCTTTTGGGCCTCTGTATGGATGATATTAGGCAAAGTATTTCCCCTGCTCATCTGCCCACTATTAGCAGCTATGATAGTGCGAAAGTTCTTACCAAAGTTAAAGGAGAAACTAACGTCGTATCACGACCTTGCCTTTTACCTGTGGAGTGTGGCACTGGCCATCGTAGTAGGTCAAACGATACGCTCCATCGTACATAGCCAAGCCGAGTGGAGTACACTGATAGCCATCGGAGGAGCAGGCCTCGCCACATGCATCGTGCAATTTCTATTAGGAAAAAGAATTGGGGGCTACTACAACGACCGCATCAGTGGTGGACAAGCCCTTGGACAGAAAAATACGATTTTTGCCATCTGGATGGCTTACACCTACTTGACTCCCCTCTCCTCCTTAGGCCCTGGCTCGTACGTATTGTGGCAAAATATGTTCAACAGTTGGCAACTTTGGCGCAAACGAGTGAAGGAGGCTCACCCTACACACGAGGCCACCTTACTTAAGGTTTGAGGCCACTTCATTTTAGGAACGAGGGAGCCTCATCCTTGACTTTAGGTTTTTCTGCCCTACCTGAAAAATCTTTTTTCCCTGCCTAAAAAAAATATTTTCCTAACGGGGGAGAAAATAATTGCAAATTTGTCACGCAGATATAGCAAAATGTATTATTTTTGCAGGGAAAATCGTAATACGCAATAAACAACAAAAAAAATAACAAAAATATACGCATATGGACTTAATTAGCGAAATCGTTGCACGTGCGAAAGCCAACAAGCAACGCATCGTTCTTCCTGAAGGCACTGAAGAACGCACCCTGAAAGCCGCCGACCAATTGTTGGCCGACGAAGTAGCAGAACTCATCCTCATCGGTAATCCCGCCGAAATCAAGGCTTTGGCCGACGAACTCGGATTGAAGAGTATCGACAAGGCCACCATCATCAACCCCGAAGATCACCCCAAGAAGGAGGAGTATGCACAACTCTTGTGCGAACTCCGCAAGAAGAAGGGAATGACCATCGAGGAGGCACGCAAACTGGTGCTCGACCCCCTCTACTTGGGTTGCCTCATCATCAAGGCCGGCGATGCTGACGGACAATTGGCTGGTGCACGCAACACCACAGGTGCCGTATTGCGCCCCGCTTTGCAAATCATCAAGACTTCACCAGGTATCAGTTGCGTATCAGGCGCAATGCTGATGGTGACAAAAACTCCTCAATATGGAGAAAACGGTGTGATCGTAGTAGGCGACGTAGCCGTAACTCCCATGCCCGATGCTGCACAACTTTCACAGATTGCCGTATGCACCGCGCAAACCGCTAAGGCCGTAGCAGGATTCGAAGAACCTCGCGTGGCTATGCTCAGTTTCTCTACCAAGGGATCAGCCAAGCACGAAGTGGTAGACAAGGTGACTGAGGCTTTGGCTTTGGCCAAGGAATTGGCACCCGACTTGAAGATCGATGGCGAGTTGCAAGCCGACGCAGCCCTCGTACCCTCAGTAGGTAGTAGCAAGGCTCCTGGTAGCGAAATTGCAGGTAAGGCCAATGTATTGGTATTCCCTAATCTGGAAGTAGGTAACATTGCCTATAAGTTGGTTCAACGTTTGGGTAACGCCGACGCCGTAGGTCCCATCCTCCAAGGTATCGCCCGTCCCGTGAACGACCTCTCACGCGGATGCTCAGTAGAGGACATCTACAAGATGGTAGCCATCACCGCTAACCAGGCTATCGCCGCAAAATAAAATCCAAGTACAACTTACCATTCACAACGTACAATTCCTGCACAAGGGGGATTCGAGTAGTGAATGGTGAATTGTTGTTTTCATAAATTGTAATTTGTACGTTGTAATTTGTAAATGTAATCATGAAGATATTAGTATTGAACTGCGGAAGTTCATCCATCAAATACAAACTCTTTGAGATGGAAACCAAAGAGGTACTCGCCCAAGGAGGCATCGAGAAAATCGGCCTCACAGGCTCATTCTTGAAACTCACTCTTCCCAATGGCGAAAAGAAAATTTTGGAAAAGGACATCCCCGAACATACTGTGGGTGTAGAGTTCATCTTCCAAACATTGACCAACGCCGAATACGGAGCCATCAAATCTTTGGACGAATTGGACGCCGTAGGTCATCGTATGGTGCACGGTGGCGAACGATTCAGCCAATCTGTTATCCTAAACAAAGAGGTATTGGACGCCTTCACCGCTTGCAACGACTTGGCTCCCCTGCACAACCCTGCAAATTTGAAGGGTGTGAATGCCGTATCGGCTCTTCTTCCCAACATTCCTCAAGTGGGAGTATTCGACACTGCCTTCCACCAAACTATGCCCGCTCACGCCTACATGTACGCAGTCCCTTATGAATTGTACGAAAAGTATGGCGTACGTCGCTATGGTTTCCACGGTACTTCACACCGCTACGTATCTCAGCGCGTATGCGAATACCTCGGAATTCCCGTTGAAGGAAGCCGCATCATCACTTGCCACGTAGGAAACGGTGGTTCTATCGCTGCTGTGAAGGATGGTAAGTGTGTCGACACCACCATGGGTCTTACTCCCTTGGAAGGATTGATGATGGGTACTCGTTCAGGAGACATCGACGCAGGAGCAGTTACTTTCATTATGGAAAAGGAAGGATTGAACGCCACAGGTGTTTCTAATCTTTTGAACAAGAAGTCAGGTGTATTGGGAATCTCTGGCGTATCTTCTGATATGCGCGAAACTACCGCAGCTGCCAAGAATGGCAACACTCAAGCCCAACTCGCCCTCAATATGTACTTCTATCGCATCAAGAAATACATTGGTGCATATGCAGCTGCTATGGGAGGTGTAGACGTCATCCTCTTCACGGGTGGTGTAGGCGAAAACCAAGCCGATTGCCGCGAAGCTGCATGCTCAGGACTTGAATACATGGGTGTAAGCATCAACAAGGAAATCAACAATGCTACACGCGGAGAAGAGGCTATCATCTCTACAGCCGATTCAAAGGTAAAGGTGGTTGTCATCCCCACTGACGAGGAGATGATGATTGCATCCGACACCATGGCTTTGTTGAAATAAAGTCAACTCGACAATAATGTTTGAAGAATGCCATTCCTCCCCACGGAAGAATGGCATTCTTCGACATGTAAGTATACATTCTTCCAAGTGGCAAAAGATAAGGATGCATAAGATGAAAGATACAGATGTTGGATTTGAAAGATATGGTTCCTCCATACTTGAACATTCCTATCTTCAAAATTCATCTTGAATCCATAAATTATTTATAAAAAAGTAGTGCAATCTTTCGGTAATTTATGTTTTAAACCTATCTTTGCAAACAGAAATATTTTTAAGTTACTTATACTTTAAGAAACAATTATGGAAAAGACATGGAGATGGTTCGGCAAGAAGGACAAAATCACCCTTTCAATGCTGAGACAGATAGGTGTAGAGGGCATCGTAACTGCTCTTCACGAGATTCCTAATGGCGAAATATGGACACTCGAAGCCATTATGGATTTGAAAGAATACATCGAATCATACGGCTTGCGCTGGTCGGTAGTAGAAAGCCTACCCGTATGCGAAGCCATTAAATATGCAGGTCCTGAACGTGATCAGCTGATTGAAAACTACAAAATCAGTTTGGCAAACTTGGGAAAGGCTGGTGTGAAGACCATTTGTTACAACTTTATGCCAGTGCTTGATTGGGCACGCACCGACCTTGCACATCCCTACCCCAACGGAACCACTTCGCTTTATTTCGATCGCAAGGTGTTCGCTTACTTCGATTGCTGCATTTTGAAGCGTGAAGGAGCTGAAAAGGACTACACCGCAGAAGAAATGGCTGCCGTAGAGGAAATGGCCAAGCATATGACTCCCGAGGATGATGAAAAGCTGATTGACACCATCATCGTGAAGACACAGGGTTTTGTCAATGGAAACATCACCGAAAACGACCGCGAACCTGTAGTACTCTTCCGCAAGTTATTGGCTCTTTACAAAGGCATAGACAAGGATGCTTTGCGTGAGAATATGCGCTACTTCCTCGCCGCTATCATGCCAGTGTGCGACGAATATGGAATCAACATGTGTGTTCACCCCGATGATCCCCCTATGCAGATTCTTGGTTTACCTCGCATTGTTACTTGTGCCGAGGACATCCGTTGGTTCCTCAATGCCGTAGACAATCCGCACAACGGACTCACCTTCTGTGCAGGCTCACTCAGTGCTGGATTACAGAACGATGTACCCGCATTGGCCAACGAGTTCGCCAGTCGCACACACTTCGTACATTTGCGTAGTACAGAGGTGGCTCCCGACAATAGTTATTTCCAAGAGGCTGACCACTTGGGCGGACGCGCAAACATCATCGAATTGGTACGCATTTTCGAACGCGAGAATCCCAATCTTCCTATGCGTGTAGACCACGGACCTACCATGTTGGGCGACGAAGACAAGGGCTACAATGCAGGATACTCTTTCCACGGCAGAATGTTGGCTCTCGGAAAAGTTGATGGTATCATTGCTACAGTTAGACAATTAGAAAATCTGTAAGAGAAGAAAGTTCAAAGTTCAAGGCCTTATGTTCAAAACAACACATTTGAATTCATTTCCCTTGAACTTTGAACTTAAACTTAAATTTTAAACTTTATAATGAATATACTTATAGCCGACAGCGGCTCCACAAAAACCGATTGGTGCGTATGTCATCAAGGTGAAATACTCCAACGTATACAGACACAAGGTATCAATCCTGTTCACCAATCAGACGAAGAGATTGAAAAAATTATCCGCGAAATGGCCGCTCACTTGAGCAATGCGGAAAGCATCGGAAGAGTTCATTTCTACGGAGCGGGATGTCACTCTCCAAAGATGTTGTCGGTTATATCTAACGCACTGCAAACAGCTCTTCTTCATTGCCGTTTGCAAGAAATTCAGGTTGACTCGGATCTTGTAGGAGCCGCACAAGCCTTGTGTCAAGGTGAAGCAGGTATTGCTTGTATCCTCGGCACTGGCTCAAATTCATGTGAGTTTGACGGGAAACTCATCCAACGAAACACACCTTCGCTTGGCTATATTTTAGGCGACGAGGGAAGTGGTGCATCTTTAGGACGTATTTTGATTAGCGATTGGCTAAAAGGACAATTACCAACTGAACTCAAGAACGAGTTTATCGAAGAATACCACCTGTCAAGAGAAGAAATAATCGAACGTGTCTACCGCCAACCATTGGCTAACCGTTTCTTGGCTTCGTTCGCACCTTTCTTGAGAAAGCATCGTGCCAATGCTACAGTACACCATCTTTTGGTAGAGGAGTTTACACGATTTTTCCGTCGCAACGTGCTGACCTATGACACCACATTACCCATACACTTCATTGGCTCCATCGCCTACAATTTCAAGGAAGAGTTAACCGAAGTGGCCGAATCTTTAGGATTGAAAGTAGGTCAGGTATTGAGTGCTCCTATGGAAGGATTAGTAAAATACCTTTCTTCAAACAAGGAAGCGTAAAGATAGGGGTTACTCAGTGTAAAGTTCTTCAATCGTCCAATCGCAAGAATTTTCCCCTGTTATCAAACTTCAATTCCAATCCGTTCACCAACTCAAGTTCGTATCCATGCCGATCGTGCTTGATTTTCTTCACCTTTTGGTCATCGTAGTATCGTCCTACGTACTTCCTTATTGACATTGGAACAAGACTATCGGGTACGGATTGTGAGCGTGACTCCACCTCTGTCCACCGGCCTTTGGCATCAAACTCCAACTCGGTACCATCGGACAGAAACACATCATATCCTTCAGTTCGAAAGAGATTCTTGTCAATCTTCATGTAGGAGACAGGCGCTTTGGGAAAGTATGTTTTAATCATTTCCTGAGCTTCCACAGGTAATAAGGAGACATCGCGTGTAACCTTACCACGCGCACTTACGATAGACACCATCAGCAACATGATGCCTATCAATCCAATAAACTTTTTCATTTCCTTCATTTTGTTTTTTTGATGTTAATACCATTGAAACAAAATGTGGGAATGAATGGTTCAATTGTTTCTTCCAGGGATTTCGTCTTCCAATACACTACCCTTCTCTATACGCAATTCTCCGTTAGTAGAGACCGTCACGCATAGGGGGACAAACAGGTCGGTTTGGGGATAGCACACACTGGCCGCAAAACGTAGTTTACCATCCACCACCCTGTCAAAAACGAAACCTTCGAGGATAGAGTTTTTCAAAAAGTCTGCAGCTACTTGCGAAGAGAAATCCTTCTTGGTAAATCGCTTGGTCAACAATGTCTTTCCGTCCTTCGTAATATTCAGGTCGATGGTATTGTCAACAAAGGAGTTACCCTGTTCATCCTTCACCTTTGGCAATTGGTCAGAGGGGGTTCTATCTATCTGATAATGAAATTTCATTCCCTTGATCTCTGCGTCACCTTTTGCGGAAGAGGATTGCATGGCAAACTCTCCTGAACGGGATTTCTCGGAAAGTTGATAGGTGCGTACATCCACCTCTTCACCCTTGTCTGCTCCCTTTCCGCACGAAGTGAGGGCAACTGAGATTCCCAAAAGCAATATATAAGAAAACTTCTTCATTCTTGGCTCTATGATATTTTATTGAACGCAAAGGAACAAAAAACGGACGAAATAGCCAAACTCTTAGCCCATAAATCGCACAGAAAACCCGTTGGAGGGTTGTTTCCATTTGTGAAAACCAACTCAACCAACGGGTTTACCTTTATTCTAATTCTATAACTTATTCGTTATTGTTGTTACCTCTGCGGTTTCTACGACCTTGTCTTTCGTTACCTTCGCCACCTTGCTGTCTTCTGTTACCAGCGCCTTGACCCATCTGAGGACGTTCCTTCTGCATCTTTTCAAACTCAGCGAACTGTTCATCAGAAAGAATTGCTTTCACCAAAGTAACGTAGTTGTTCTGCATTTCATTCAGTCTATCCTGACGTTCTTTGCGGAGTTTTTCACGCTCTTCAGTGCTCATGTTCTGGAAATTAGCAGCACCATTGGCACCCATTTGAGTGAACTCGCTCATTCTTTCAGTAGTCAAAGCCTCGTTCAAGACCTTCATCTGAGCAGTTTGTTCTTCAGTCAATTTCAGGCGTTCAACTTGACGATCGGTCATTTGCTTAACCATGGTTTCTTTGTCAGGCATTTGCATCTGCATGCCCATACCCATGCCACCGCCAGGCATCTGCATACCCATACCACCGCCAGGCATACCCATGCCCATGCCGCCGCCCATTCCCATACCACCGGGCATTCCACCGCCCATATCCATACCGCCAGGCATGCCCATACCCATGCCCATGCCGCCTTCAGGGAAATCTCCTCCACCGAATCCGCCGAACTGTGCCATAGCAGATAAACTCATAGAGAGGAATGCAAATAAAATCAATCCAAGTTTCTTCATTTTCTCATGTATTTAAAGTTAATAATTTTATTTTTTGACTATATGCCCACTTAAAAGGTTTAATCCAAATCCTAAAAAAATAGTATTTTTACCTACAAAAAGTTAAAAAAAAGATAAAAAGTCTATTTTTTGTACTCAAAATGTAAGATAGTGATTACTTTTTCACGGCCATTACCTTATTATATCATTTACCCTACCTGAAAAAAAGTTTTCTCAGGCAAGGGAAAAATTATGGGCAGGCAAATACCCCTGACATGGGTTATCCACTCAGCCTTCTCATCCGCAAGGATACTCTCAATTAAGTTGAGAAGTGCAATATCCACTTTGCAAATCGAGGTTTCTATTGATGGTAAAGATGAATATACTGTCTCATAAAACGTAAAAAAAATATTTTTACCCCTATCCTCTTTGTGGCCATCGCGATGTTTCATATTTTTGCATATTAAAAGTCCGATGAACATGAAGCAAGAAAAGATGATTGACACAGACAATGCGGAGTTTCAAGATGCACTGCGTTTGATTCAGTACACCCGCAACTCTGTCTTCCTGACGGGAAAGGCCGGCACGGGTAAATCTACTTTTCTGCGCTACGTGTGCCATCACACCAAGAAGAAGCACGTGGTATTGGCTCCCACAGGCATTGCGGCCATCAACGCTGGGGGTAGCACCATGCACAGTTTTTTCAAACTTCCCTTTCACCCCTTGTTGCCCGACGATCCGCAATACTCCCCCAAGCGAATCAAGGACACCTTGCGCTACTCCTCGTCGCACATCAAGTTGCTGAAGGAAGTGGAGCTCATCATCATCGACGAGATATCGATGGTCAGGGCCGACATCATCGACTTCATCGACAAGGTGTTGCGCATCTACACCCGCAACTTGCGACTTCCTTTCGGAGGCAAACAGATACTGTTGGTGGGCGATGCCTATCAACTCGAACCTGTGGTAAAGAGCGACGAGCGGGAAATCTTGAATCGCTTCTACCCCAACCCCTATTTCTTCTCTGCGCGCGTATTTTCGGAGATGGAACTTGTCTCTATCGAATTGAAAAAGGTATATAGGCAGAGCGACAAGGTGTTCATCAACGTACTTGACCGCATACGCACTAACACAGTGGGTGCTTCCGAACTGCAATTGCTGAACACCCGAGTGGGAGGAACCTTTGACTCGAAGGACGACCTCTACATCACCTTGGCTACCCGTCGCGATAGTGTCGACTTCATCAACGAACAGCACTTGAGCGAATTGCCAGGCGAAGCCATCTGCCTGAGGGGAGAAATCGATGGCGAATTTCCGGAAAGCAGCCTTCCCACCTCCATGGAGTTGGAGTTGAAGCCAGGAGCACAAGTGATATTCGTAAAAAACGATATGGAAAAGCGGTGGGTCAATGGCACACTGGGTACCGTCTCGGGCATTGACCTCAACGGCGAATTGGTACACATCGTCACCGAAGAGGGACGCGAATACGATGTCGAACGTGCGCTATGGAATAACGTGCGCTACCACTACAACGAGGAGGAAAAGAAAATCGAGGAAGAGGTACTCGGCTCCTTCACCCAGTTCCCCATCCGTTTGGCATGGGCCATCACCGTGCACAAGAGCCAGGGCCTTACCTTCAGCAAGGCTATCATCGACTTCACTGGTGGAGTGTTTGCCGGCGGACAGACTTACGTGGCCCTCAGCCGTTGCACCTCGCTCGATGGCATCCGCCTAAAGCGCGAAATCACCCGTGGCGACATCTTCGTACGTCCAGAAATCGTACAATTTGCCACCACCTTCAATAATCGACAATCCATCGACCGAGCCATGAAGCAGGCACAAGCCGATGTACAATATGCCACCGCCGTTAACCATTTCGACAAAGGCGAGTTCGACGATTTTCTGAACGAATTCTTCAAAGCCATTCACTCACGATACGACATCGAGAAGCCTAATATACGACGCCTGATACGTCGAAAATTGGAGACCATCAACCTATTGAAAGCGGAAAACAAGCGCATGAAGGAGGAAATCAGGTCGATGCGCGAAGGGCTGAAGACCTACGCCGACGAATACTTGCGACTGGGCAACGAGTGCATCACCCAGGCTCACGATAGCCGAGCGGCACTGGCCAATTACAACAAAGCCTTACAACTATACCCCACCCACACCGAGGTACTGGTTCGCAAGGGTGTCACCCTCTACAACGATGGCTACTACGAGGAAGCGCTCGAGTGTTTCCACGAGGCCGTACGACTGAGCCCCATTCTCTTCAAAGCGGTGTACAACCGAGGTAAATGTTACCTGAAAATGAAACAACCATTGGAAGCAGCAGCTGACTTCGACAAGGCCACCACGCTGAAACCCAAACACGCCAAGGCTCACCAACTGTTCGGTGATGCGCTACACATCCTGAAGAAGGAGGACGAGGCGGCCATCCATTGGGAAATAGCTACCCGTCTGAGGGAAGAAAAGGGACAAGCGTAATTAAGTAAGAAAAGAGAAAAAAACCAACGAATAAACATAAAACTTTAAGAACTATAACGCACATGAAAAAGATTGCAAAAATCACAGGAATCATCCTCGTATGCATCCTCACACTCATGCTTGTACTTCCGTTTGCCTTTCAAGGTAAAATCAAGGAAGTCGTCATTGCAGAAGGTAACAAAATGCTGAATGCCGAGTTCGGATTTGACCGTCTCAACATCAGTCTTTTCAAGGAATTCCCCAAAGCTTCGGTAGGTCTCGAAGGCTTTTGGGTAAAAGGCATCAATGAGTTTGAAAACGACACATTGGTGTATGCCGGCGAAGCACAGGTAGCCGTCGACGTGATGTCGCTCTTTGCTGATACAGGTTTCCAGATATCCAAGGTATTGTTGGCCGACACCAAACTGAAGGCTATCATACTGGAGGACGGAACTCCCAACTGGGATGTCATGAAGACCGACTCTACCACCGTAGAGGAGACTGAGACCACCTCTACTGGCAATTTTCACATCAAGCTTCAACAATTGAAGGTAGAGGACCTCCACATCATCTATGACGACAGACAAAGCAACATGTATGCCTCCATTCAAGGTTTCAACGCCACCTGCTCGGGAGATATGTCGGCCGACAACACCTCCATCGACCTCGAGGCACTCATCCATGCACTCACCTTCAAGATGGACGGCATCCCCTTCCTGAGCAATGCACGCATTACAGCCAACCTCAATGTAGATGCAGACCTTAAGAATAGCAAGTTCACACTGAAGGAAAACACCCTCTCGCTGAATGCTATCAAAGCAGGCATCGATGGTTGGGTATCCATGCCTGCCAATGCTCCCATGGCTATGGATTTGAAGTTGAACACCTCCGACATAAACTTCAAGGAGATTCTCTCGCTCGTCCCCGCCATCTATGCCAAGGATTTCGAGACACTGAAGGCCGAGGGCTCTGTCAACCTGAGTGCCTTTGCCAAAGGTGAAATGCAGGGCGACACATTGCCCCAGTTCAAGGTGGATATGACAGTGAAGGACGGTTCTTTCCGTTACCCTCTCCTACCTGCTGGAGTGGACGACATCAATGTGAAGGCTTCTGTACAAAATCCTGGTGGCATCGTGGATGCTACCGAGGTAGATATCAACCAATTCAGTCTTCGAATGTTGGGCAACACCTTCGGTGTGACAGCCAAAGTGAAGACACCCATCAGTGACCCCGATTTCGCTTTGACAGCCAACGGCACACTGGACTTAGGACAAATCAAAAACGTCTATCCTTTGGAAGACATGAGCCTCAATGGTGTGATAACTGCCGACATGAGCATGGGTGGCCGACTCTCCTATCTTGACAAGGAGATGTACGACAAGTTCAGTGCTACGGGGCACATCCACCTGCGCCAGATGCTTCTGAAGATGAAGGATATGCCCGACATCTCCATCGAGAAGTCAACCTTTGCCTTCACCCCCAAGCGTCTCAACCTGACCGAAACTACCGTACATATTGGCCAGAACGACATTACCGCTGATTGTAATTTCGAGAACTACATGGCTTTCGCCTTCAAGGGACAAACCTTAAAAGGCCAACTCAACGTACGTAGCAACCGCTTCAACCTAAACGACTTCATGACAGCGGAAGGTGACTCAGTCATCGCAGCAGTAGCAGATACCACAGCCACTACCGAAACACAGGCTACCGGTGTCATTGTCGTACCCAAGAACATCGACTTCAACATGAACGTCGATATGGCAGAAATCTTGTTCGACAAGATAGCCATCAAGGACCTCAACGGACGACTGCTCGTGAAGGACGGTACCATCGATATGAAGAACCTCTCTATGAAGACTATGGGAGGCGATGTGGTGATGAATGGTTTCTACTCCACTGCCCAAAGCGAGACACAACCTCGCCTGAACGCATCGTTCGCTATGAACGACCTCTCCTTTGCCCAGACATTCAAGGAACTGGATATGGTACAGCAGATAGCCCCTATCTTCGAGAACCTGAAAGGTAATTTCTCAGGCAAGGTTCAACTCGATACACAACTCGATAGTGTGATGTCGCCCATCTTCAGTACCACCAACGGTGGCGGAAGCCTTAGCACCACCAACCTCAATCTGTCAGGAGTAGCCATCTTTGACCAGATAGCAGATGCTACCGGATATAGTGCACTGAAAAATCTCAGTGTGAAGGATACAAAGATTGAGTTCACCATCAAAGACGGCCGTCTCCACACCAAACCCTTCGACCTCAAGATGGGAAATATGAACCTCAACCTCGGTGGTAGCACTGGACTTGACCAGACCATCGACTATACAGGCAAACTGAAGTTACCCGAGTCGGCTGGTAGTATTGCATCGCTCACCACCATCGACCTTAAGATTGGCGGTACATTCACTTCGCCTAAAATCTCTATTGACACCAAGAGCATGGCCAAGCAAGCCGTAAACGTGGCTACTGACAAAGCCATCGAAGCTGTGGGTCAGAAGTTGGGTATCGACCTCGGCGATGCAGAAAAGCAGAAAGAGGCTTTGGTAGAGGCTGCCAAGAAAGCCGCTGACAGTCTCGTTAAGGAAGCAGAAAAGCAGAAAGCAAGTTTGGTAGAAAAGGCTGGTAGCAATGCACTCAAGAAACTGGCTGCCGAGAAGGCTGGTGACGCATTGGTGAACGAAGCAAAGAAACAAGGTGACCGTCTCATCCAAGAGGCTACTGAGAAAGGCGATGCTCTCATCGAGAAAGCCAAGAACGGCGAAACGGAAGAGTAAGGAGATTTAAAGTTCAAGATTTAAAGTTCAAAGTTCAAGATTCAAAGTTCAAGATTCAAAGTTCAAAGTTTAATTTCTATAGGGGCGGACCGATGTGTCCGCCCTTTATTTTTTAATATAGGTGTCCGGTAAAAATCAAAACAGATATAAAAAGGTGTCTCAATCGCTGATTTAATGCGATTGAGATTCTTTTTTGTAATTACAAGCCCCCTCTAATCAATAAAGAGTCAATTTTATAGGTGGACTTTCATCAGAATACTC
>JAFZDY010000005.1 GCA_017560945.1 Bacteroidaceae bacterium
CCTTGTTCTTTAACCGTAATTCGGTGTTCCTATTATCCCAAGCTGATAGCTTCAGAAGGACAAACATCAGCACATGCGCCGCACTCGATGCACTTCTCGGGGTCGATAGAATACTTTTCACCTTCGCTGATTGCCTCAGAGGGACATTCGCTGATACAAGTACCGCAAGCGATACAATCGTCGTTAATTACGTAAGCCATTTTTAGTCAATTTAAATTGTTAGTACTAATTAGTCCGTGCAAAAATAGTGGTTTTGATTTATTCTGCCACACTTTCGACCAACAAATCTCGCAATTTGTATTATGTCTAAATACCACAGACCCCTATCTCACGCAGGGGCTGTCACTTCAGTGTCACTTTATAATCACCTTCTTTCCCTTTGACACGTATATACCTTTGGAGGGGTTGGAGACATGGGCACCATTCAGATTATAGAAGACCTCCTCTTCATTGTTCTCCATCTCCAAAGAGTTTACCGACGCCGGGTCAATGGCATTGATATTCAGTGTGATGGTGTGTTGAGTTCCAGAGAAGTCAGTAAATACGGCAGTGACAGTTCCGCGTTTTGCCGAGGTTGCCTTTACTATGCCAGAAGAGGTGATAAGGAAGTCCGAGGTACTGAAAGTTGCCTCTGTCGACAAGTCCTCGCGATGACCATCGGCAAAGGTTCCCCAGAGTTCCAGATGGTACACCTTATTGACGTCAATGACAAGTTCCTCATCGTCCACCTTTGACAGAGTGTAGAAGTCTTTGATGTTGTCGGGGAGGGTGTAGGCTGAGTCCTTCTTCACCTCGAGTCCCAATGCCTTGAGTGCCTGATATGCATAACGCTTACCCATCACTCTGTATCCTGATGCCGAGAAGTGCCAAGGGTCGGAACCGTTGCCAGGACATCCTTTGGAACTGACTACGTATGATGTAGTCACTGTCTTAGGCATTTTTCCCACTACGGTGTTGTGAGCATAACATGCGCCACCCTCCTCCTGTCGCAGAGTTTCGCCTACGAAAAGGGGTACGTCCTGTGCTTTCAAGCCAAGGTCCTTGAGCAAGTCCTCGTAGATACTCTTCACCATCGAGGGCCAGTTGGGGTCTCCATTATTGGAACATCCCTGATGCAGCAGGATTCCCTTAATGACTCCCTGTTCCTGTGCCTTCTTGCCCATGTCCACAAGGCGTTGGTAGGGATTTCCGCCATAGTAGTTCTTGGCCAACGTAGCCCACCACTCATTGGGGTTTTGGGTCAGTTTGCTGGAGTACTTATACTTGTCGAACATTTCGATGGGGCTGCCTCCCATTGCCACAGCCACCACACCTACCGTCACATCGGCTGGCAAGGCAGCCACCATAGTGCGTCCGAAATAATCGGCCATACCCAACTTTCCGATGGGGCTAACAATGGGGCACTTGGCCGTATACCACTCTCCCATCACACGTTTGGGACTATCGAAGTTGGTGGTTGCCAACATCTTAAAACGGGGGTCCACATACTTATTGTCGTTACTTGACCACGCGGCATTGCCCTCCATGTTGGACTGTCCAAAACAGAGGTATACATAAAAGTTGGGGTCTACTTCGGCCTTGACGATGGAGGTGGAGGCCGCCATCCACACACATAGCGCTATCAGTCTTGCTATTCTTCTCATTGTTGTAATAGATATTAAAGTGAGTAACTGCCCACAAAAGTACGAAGGATGGGGCATTGTCCGTTCGCAATTTGTTGCAGATAGTTCTATGGATGTTTCATCCTCAACTACGGCTCACCTGCAGACCCTTGTTGGAGAGGGTCATGTCGACAAAGCGGGCACAGTCGTTCAAAGGGTTCTCCTGCAGGAGGGTGCGTATGCGGGCTGCGGCTTCGGGGTCCTTGGCCACCATGTAGAGATAGCCTCCACCACCTGCTCCGGGGAGTTTGTAGCCCAGACAGAGGTCGTGGATGCGACGGATGATGGCCTCCACAGAAGGGGGATTGGTACCGGGGTCGAGGCGCTTGTTCTGCTCCCATGTCACTCCCACCAGGCGACCCATCTCAGCAAAGTTGCCTCGCTGGATAGCCTCGTACAGGTCGAGGGCGTGAGCCTTCATGTCGGCCAGCAGGCCCAACTGTGCGGTCTCGTTCAGGAACATGCGGCGCACTATCTCGGCCAAGATGCCTTTGGCTGTGCGGGTGATGCCGGTGTAGTACAAGAGGTGACATTTCTGATACTCGGGGTTGGTGAAGAGGAAGTCGGGCAACCAGCGCACCAGTGGGCTCTGGTCGAAACCGCTCTGTGTCTGAAGGAGTTTCACCCCTTGCAGCACACCGCCGTACTGGTCCTGCCAACCTCCACCTGTGGTGAGGAGTTGTTCGAGGGCGAGGGTTCGCTGGCATATCTCGTTCTTGTCCCAGGCCAGTCCGCAGAAGTCGGACAAGGCACCGAGGACGGTGGAAGCCAGTATGGAACTGGTGCCCAAGCCCGAGCCGGCGGGAACGGCGGAGAGGAGAGTGACCTCGATGCCCGAGCCAAAGGCACGGAGTTGGGCCTCCAACGAGGGGAAAGGTTCGGCACTGAAGCGCGGACTGAAACCTGCCAACGCCAGTGCTGCCTTGGGGATGGAGAAGGGGTTACCCACGCGGGCAAAGTCCTCCAACTCGGTGTAGGTGGTGACCATCTCCATGGCTCCTAAGTCGATGGAGCGCAGTATGATATGTGGTTCCTTGCATGGCTTCACATAGGCTTGCAAGGGGGGCTGTCCGTTCAGTTCAATGGCAATGTTCACCACGTTTCCACCCTCGCTCAAGCAGTGCGGAGGGGTGTCGGTCCATCCGCCAGCCAGGTCGATGCGCACAGGGCTTCGGCCCCACACTATCTGGTCGGCATACACGTCGCGACGGGGCATTTGTGGCTGAGCCAGGATGCGAGTGGTGAGTCCCTCGCGCAGGAGGCCGAAGCACTTCTCCTCCTCGGCCTTGAAGGGCAACTCCCTGAGTGCCAACAGGCGGGCACGGAAGGCGTGGTCGTGGATGCGGGTGAGCAGAGGTGCCGAGGTGGGAAGGGGTGACGGAGTGGGGAGGTCGAACTGGGCAAACTCTCTGGCCGTGTCCTCCAGATTGGTTTGGTAGAAGACACTCTTCTCCCAGTTCCGGGCCAATGCCGGCCAGTTGTCAGCACGGAAGGCACGACGCTGTGCAAAGAGTCTGCCCAGGTGGGCCTGAGCCGAGATGTCGTCGGCTGAAAGGCGGGGGGCCTGCATCCACAGGGTGGCAGCCTCAGTATCAGTGTATTCGGAGGTCATCCAACGGAGCACGCGCCCCATCTGCTCCACACTGTCGAGCAGGGGGAAGAGGCGAGCAGCCTGCAGGTCGTGACCTCCCTCAATGGTTTCGAGGGGGATGTGTCGCTCGGAGGCCCACTCCTTGAAGGGGCGGCCGAGGAAGAGTGTGGCATCGTCGGCGAGTGCTCCCTTGAAGGCATCGTTGAAGCCATAGGGACGCACCACCCAACCCTGTTCACCCACGGGGACACAGTCGATGCACACCTCGGGGCCGAGGGGGAGTGTCCAGTCATTGGTGGGTACTCCGGTCACAATGTGGCGGTGGGACAATGTCCAGGTGGTGGGGATGTGACTGTTCTCCACCCACACTTCGTAGTTGTCGGCCGTCAAGGGCTTGTCAACCAGTGCATTCTGCACAAACATGGCGGGATGTGCCTTCACGCGGCGTTGCACTATTTCGCGCTGGTCGCGCACGATGTTCTGCACTGCCACTGTGGACGAGATGAGTTCGCGGCTGGTGCCATAGTGGTAGAACTCACCTCCGGGCAGGGGCAGGATGGCCACACTGAGTTCCTTCAGTGCAGGGTCATCGATGAGGGGATGGTCGCCGAGCGAGCAACCAAAGTCGCTGTAAAGGTCATAGTAGCGGAGGGGGGATGAGGTAAGGTCCTTAGGGTCTATAGGGTCTTTAGAGTCTTTAAGGTCATTGAAGGCATTAGAAGCATTGGAGGCATTGGAGGGTTTCCGGCTGCGCTTCATCAACAGTTCCACGGCTCGGTCACTGAGAATCCAGATGCCGATATCCATCAGGAAGAGGTGTGTCTGCAGCAGTTCAGCCAACCGCTCTACCGAGGGCTTCTGCAGCATGAAGTCGAGCCTGTCGGGCGACTTGCGTGAGGAGGCAAACACACCATGGTTGCGGGCCAACGAGGGGTCGACCCACAGGCCGTAACACACCACATCGGCCTGAGGGATGGGCTGCAAGGGTTGCGAGGTGCGGATGTACACATCGCCACTGGCAATGAGGGTATTAAGCCCATCGGGAGCCTTCTGCATGATGCGCTCGTAGAGGGGTAACTGGAGGCTCAGCAGGTGCTGTCCCAACCTCTGCCCCTTGGCCCAACGGAAGATGGGGATGGGGGTCAATATCTTGCCCGAAGGGGCATATCCCGGCAGACGTCGGCTCTGACCACCGGCATGCAGCAGTATGCGCTTCTCACTCGAGAGCCACTGGCCAAAGGTGGTGCCTTCGCCCCAAGCCTTGTGGCAGGCCTGCAGCAACCATGTGGTGCCGCCGCCCGAGCCAAGTTTGGAACCTACGGGGTCCGACGTGCAGAACCACTCCGAGGGGTCTGCGCCTTCAATATCATGGAAACATTCCACCAAGTTGGGTGGCAAGGAGAGTAACTTCTTCATGGGTTCATCAGTTATACACAGCGTGTGTGGATGCAAAGTAACAAAGAAAATTCCACTTACGCGACTGTTTTGTAGAAAACTTTCAAGGAAAAATCAATCGGCACAGAGGGGTGAAAATATAGCCAATTTCGGGGGTCGCAGAGACACAGGTGGGACACCCGCGGAGACACAGGTGTGTCTCGGGGCAAGACACAGGTGGGTCTTCGATGGAGACACAGGTGGGTCTCTGAGGGAGACACAGGTGGGTCTTCGCAAGGGGGTAAAAAGAGGGGGTGCAACAGAGACTGAAACCTCTCCATTGCACCCCCTAATTAGTAGTCTATCGTGTTGTATATCTGATATTTACTTTACAATCTGTACCTTCTGACTCTGTACACCCTGGGCAGTGACGATGCGGAGCACGTATGTGCCGGCAGCCAAGTTGCCAATGTGTAACTGAGAGTCGTTGCTACGAGCCACAGTTTGTCCGGAAATATTAACAAGCGAAACCTCGCTCACCTCTACTCCACTCACACGCAAGAAACTCTGCTGCTGCTCGATGTGCAACATGGCCACAGTCTGCTCGCCAATGCTCTTGGGACCTACCTCGAAGAAGATGGTATTACCCTCCACAATGCGGTCGGCAGTGTAGCACACGTCTACATTGAGTTTATAGGTAGCATCGCCCTCGGGGAACTGGCACTCCATGGTGGGTTCGGTCAAGAGTTCGGTGTTCACCTGTGCCTTGTTTACACGCACATTGTAACCCTCGACGGGGATAGCCTTTTCCACGGGGTTCACGAGCACGAGACCCATCATCCAGTTACCAAAAGCCGAAGCCTGGCTTACTGAACTGTAAGTGACACCCTCGTTCAGTGAATAGAGGTCACTCTCCTCCACATAAGGCAAGCGGGCATCCAATCCCAAGGGTGCAGTACCGGGCGCTACATCGTAGCAGTCGAGCAACAAGCGATAGGTGCTACCAGCCTTGATAGTCACCTCCTTGGACAACTCTACTGTACTCCACAAACCAGGAGTATAAGCCTCGGGCCAAGCCTCACAGATGACCTTTCCATCCTCCTCAAGGAAGAAGGTGTACTCAGCAGTGGTGATGGGGAAGAACTTGAAGGCCTTCACACGGTAGCCCTCGTATCCCTTAGTCTTAGCGGGAGTGTACACAGTGGCAGCAATGTAGTTGTAGTTGTTCTCAGCGGGGCCGAGTACACCACCCTGCAACTCATCGGTACAGTGAGTGAGGAAGGTCTCGTCGTTGTCGACCGGAGCCTCCCACTTGAATATCACTGAGTTGGCAGTGGGTCGAGCAATCTTCACATCGGTGATAGCCTTGTACACATTCTCATTAGGCACGATGGCTAAGGGCATAGTAGCCAGCGCAGAAGAGCGTCCATCGGCATATACAGTCTTCACACCCAGTGTGTGTTCGCCCTCGGTCAAGGCATTGAGCGAATAGGCAAGGTCAGTAGTCTGTCCCACCTCGTTAGCCCCATCGTACACCACGTAGTGGTCCACGACGTCAATCTGTTCGACCTTCGCATCAGATGCAGAGAGGTTTGCAGCAATGGCCCAAGTGGTCAACTGAGTGGCACCGAACTTCTTACCCTCCTCATAGAGAGAATAGAACTCGGGCTCGATGGTCATACGCAACAAGTCGGTCTGTCCGGGAATGGGGTCGCCATTCACCTCACCAATCACATTGTACTCAGCATAGTCAGCAGGCACATTCACCTCGATGGCTACATAGAGGTCAGCATCGGCAGGACATGCCACGGGTGTGGTCAACTTCACCACATTCTCCTTGCCATAAGACAAGGTCTGTTCGACGAGTTGAGTATACACCAGTTCGCGAGCACCACCCGCAACCTTCTTGTAAATGTTCACGCGCCATGAAGTCTGAGGACTCATGGGATAGAAACTCACACTCTGAATGAGTGAACCTGCGTAGAGAACCATCTCCTCAGCGGGGAAACAGATAGCAGCCTCGAAACTGTTGTTACCTCCACCAAAGCCAGTCACAGTAGCACCCTCGGCGTAGAAACTCTTCACAGTGAGGTTAGTACGGGGAAGGTCCCACTGAAGCAAAGCATTGGCATATCCCATCTGACGAGCAAAGAGGTTACGCGGAGCCTGCTCAGTCACATTCTCCATCTTGGCAACGGCTGTCAAAGAAGCCTTTGACTCCACCTCGCCATAGAGAGCAGTCACGTGGTAAGTGTGTTCAGCATAGGACTTGGCATCGTCGATGTAAGTGGTCTCTGTCACGGGTTGAGTGTTCACCTTCACACCATTGCAGTAGACGTTGTAACCAGTCACTCCCTCGGCTCCAGCCAAAGGCTTCTCCCAAGAAAGGCGAACAGCAGTGGTACCTGCCAAGTGAGTAGTCTCCAACTGCACTGGCTCGCGAGTAGTGAGGTCCTCATCCAACTTGATAATCATTGAGCAAAGGGCACCCTGACGGTCGTAGTAGAGCACAGCAAAGGTCTTCTCGTCGTTGGTGATACCCACACCGCGGATGAAGTAGATATCATTTCCTTCGCGAAGGATATTCTTGTCAGAGTCCAAGTCTACGCCAAGTTCCTTCAAGTAATTGTAGAGCCAGTAGGTCTTTCCGTCCTTGAAGATGATAGCCTGGTCGAGTTGGGTTCTCTCGGGTGACTCATATCCCACAATGGTTCCATTGTCGTTCACATCGAACACGTCAAAGTTCCAGGGGTCACGTGTCAAAGTAGGCACGTCGGTCTTTTCACCAGTCTCCACATTGTAAAGAGCACGCAAACCCATACCAGAAGTGTTAGAACCATTATATGGGAGGTCGACCCATCCTTCCCAGAAGAGCAAGTACTTACCACTGGGAGAGAACTTGCGAGACGAGCACCATGCGTTGCTGTATCGCTCATCCATGATGATGGTAGCACCCTTCTCCTTGTCCCAGATAGTGGCCACACGAGCCTTGTCAGAGTTGGGAGTAATACTCCATCCGGCAGCCTTATTACCATCGGCACTGATGGTGTAAATCATACCTTCACAGCCCTTCTCCTGGGGGAACGTATGAGCAATCTCACCATCCTTCCACACAATGGGGATAAGGCGACTGTTCTTGTCGTTGTAAGAGCCTCCAATGTAGGTACCATCGGCAGTGATTGCATAGGCATAACCCACCTGGTCGTTGTTGTTCACAGAGGCATTGTTAATGTTAGGCAAGTGATGCCACTTACCATCCTTCCAATATCCGGCAGTGTAAGCAGGTGCACCATTATCGGTAGCCTCGGTATCGTCAAACATACCTACCACCACACCATCGTTACTGATAGATGTACCCTCGGACAGGCAGAGGTCACCACTCAACAGTTCAGTTTCTCCTGTCAACAGGTTCCAGCGGAAACCGTAACCCATGTTGTTTAGGTTCACATACACACCACAAGCCCATTCACCATTGGGTGAGATGGCATACACTTGATAATCCTGAGGTGAGTGCAGAATGAGAGCACCGCGCTCTGCAGCCCACATTCCCACGCTAAGGAACAAGCCGGTGAGAAATAAATAGATTCGTTTCATATTTGTATCGTTTAAGGGGAGATAAAGAATAGACAAGAGGCGGGTCGACAAGGCGAAAGTCTCACGACCCTCGTCCACTTGTCAACTCGTCTCTTGCCTGTTATAGATTTAGTTTCTTACCTTCACAGTCTTCACACCTTCTGCAGTCTCAACCTTCACGAGGTAGATACCTGTAGGCAATGTGTTGAGGTTAAGAGTAGTAGCACCAGCAACTTCAGCTACCAAAGCACCCTGAGCATTGTAAGCAGTCATGTTTGCAGCAGCAGTAGTAGTTACCACACCGTTGTTCACATAAACTTGTGCCTCAGCCTTAGCAGCCTCGATACCCTGAGCCTTGATGATTTCCTTAGCGTTAACGCTGATTACTTCACTGTTAACCTTACCATACTTGAAGACACTCTGGATGTAAACTTCTGCCACACCAGTATATCCACACTCCATCTCCCAAACAGTAGCCAAACCATTGGTTTCACCATTGTCAGCAGCCTTAGCCTTAGTATCCTTACGCATTACATTGAAGCGCTGGAAACCATAGTACAAGTGTCCATCGTTGAGAACAAAGTCCTCAGCGAGAGGCATAACCTGAGCAGCCAAGGGGTCAGCCCACTCGATAGTCACATAGTACACACCAGTGCTCATGTCGATGCGTGCGCTTGTGCATTCCAAATACTCAACTACAGGAAGTTCAACGAAGTGAGTGTATGTAACTACGTTAGAGATGTTCAAAGCCTCTTCTGTCTCCATCAACTCATTGATAAGAACTGTTTGTACATAGTAGTCAACAGTACCGTTCTTAGTACCTTCGTCGATGTAAGTCAACTTACCTTCCACTGCATCGATGGCATTCAAACGAGCCAACAATATTCCGTGACGATATACATCCAAAGCCAAAGTACCAGTCACTGCACCATCAGGCAAAGTGATAGTGAGCAATGCGCTGTTGTGCTCCAATGTATCGCTTACCAACTGAGCATCAGAAACTTCCAACTTAGCTACTACTTCAGGATTCATTTCGCTCACTTCAGTGATAGTGAAAGTCACCTCATTGATCCATCTACCATCAGCATATGTTTGTACTTGCTCCTTAGTGCGGTTAATGTCACCATTGTCGTAAGTATACACAGTGCGTCTTTCACCCATATCGAAGCTATAGTACCACTCGTGGATGTAGTAAACCATAGCAGTATCAGCAGTTTCAAACTCATAAGTCCATGTTTCCTGCTTCAAAGCAGTAGAATCAGCAAAATTCCAAGTATTAGCAGCAATCTTACGGCCCTGTTCGTCGTAAGTGTAAGCGCCATAGTACTTCTCATACAAGCCTTCGCAGAAGAGAGAGTCGGGCTTACCGAACTCATTGAAAGCACTATAAGTAATCTCATACATGCTATAGAAATCACCTTCGTACTGATCGTAGTAGTCGGGCAACTGCTTGATTTCCTTCACAAGCTGACCAGCCTCGTTGTATTCATATACCATGCTGTAACCACCAGCCTGCAATGTCTCCTTCGCTACATGTCCAGCCTCGTCGTACTCATACTTCACTGTATCCTTGTTGCCAATGAAAGCCAAGTCAGTACCATCGTGGATACCATACTTCTGGCTAGCAGACATAACAAGCTGACCAGCCTCGTTGTACTGATATTCCTTGAAGTACTCGATTTCCCACTCATTGTTGTAGCTCAAACCATAAGTAGCCTCACGCTGCAAACGGTTCTCACCGTCATAGAGTGAAATAGTCTTGTGAGTCATCTGACCTACGCGCTCACCCATGTGGTCACCATAAGTCTCAACAACCTTCACAACACTCTTATTAGAAACAACGTCATCATCACCTACTGTAGGAGCAGGAGTACCATCTGCAGTTGACTTAGCAAAGCAAAGTCCTACAGGATCCTTAGAAGCCTTATTAGCATTTATTGTAGTAACACCTGTAGTAGGATCTATAGTCAAAAGGTTGCTAGACCCCATGTAATAGATGGTTCCATCGTGCATTTCCATAGAAACCTTTGCACCAGCACCTACGATGTTAGAGTACATCACCTTCAATACAGTAGCCTCATCACTCTCGAACAAGATTTCAGTCTCCTTTGTAGTCAAATCTACGCAATAGAGATTAATGTACGAGTTCCAGAATGATTGCATACCTGTTCCTTTAAACCACTTGTTGGCACCCAATACATAAATGCCACCCTTACCATCGGCACAGATGCCACCCAAATAATAAGATGCAGTATTTTGATCTACAATTTCAGAAGGCAACACAGCAAACTCTGTCCATTTACCTGTAGAAGCGTCGATAGTACACAACTGATACTCAGTAGCTACGAGTTCATTTTCACCGTCAATTGTCTCATACATATCAATCTTACGCAAACCATACAACTTCTCAGTTACAGAGTCGTAGCAAATGTCGTACCAATATTCAGCACTTGACGCAGAAGCAGTACTCAATAGGGTCTTCATTCCTGATGTCATATTGATACTGCAGAATTCATTTTTACTTGTGTACACATAATAGATGCTATCAGCCAATGTAGCCATTACAGCACCGTTATCAGCAATAGTATCTTCCCAAATTGTTTCCAAAATCTTCGAAGGATCGCTCACATCAAACGATATGATACTACAATTGCTCATATTGGTATTCGAAGTGATGGCATAGGCTGTAGTCTGCGCCACCATGTTAGTAGCCATCAGCAAAGCCAAAGCCACCATAGTGATTTTCTGGTAAATCTTTTTCATAGAAATAATTAATAATAAAGTTTGTATTTGTTTTTATTGTCTCTCTTTTATTTTACATTCTTTTGAAATCTTCAAAAGAGGGAACCCACCCATACACCCTATTATTAATAAGGTATATGAGAAGGATTCTCCCTTTTGGCAATTATTTTAGACTTTCAGGACAGAAAAAGTATTGTCCTTAAAACCTTCATTAATCAGCCAACTTAGCCTTGATGAACTCACGGTTCAAACGGGCAATGTGGGTGATGCTCACACACTTGGGGCATTCAGCCTCGCAAGCACGAGTGTTGGTACAGTTACCGAAGCCCAATTCTTCCATCTTGGCTACCATTGCCTTGGCGCGACGTGCGGCCTCGGGACGACCCTGAGGAAGAAGAGCCAACTGGCTCACCTTAGCTGATACGAACAACATGGCTGAACCATTCTTACAAGCAGCCACGCAAGCACCACAACCAATACATGAAGCGGCATCCATAGCCTCGTCAGCATTCTGCTTCGGGATAAGGATGGCATTAGCATCCTGAGGTTGACCAGTACGTACACTCACGTAACCACCAGCCTGCATAATCTTGTCGTAAGCCGAGCGGTCCACCATCAAGTCCTTGATAACGGGGAAACCGGCAGAGCGCCAAGGTTCTACAGTAATTACGTCACCATCCTTGAAGCGGCGCATATAGATTTGGCAAGTAGTTGCACCTGTAGCAGGTCCGTGAGGATGTCCGTTGATGTAGAGTGAACACATTCCGCAAATACCTTCGCGGCAGTCGTGATCGAATACTACGGGTTCCTTACCCTGCTCGATGAGCTGTTCATTCAGGATATCCAACATTTCCAAGAAAGAAGTGTCACCAGGAATATCCTTCATTTGATATGTTTCAAATGCGCCTTTAGCCTTGGGGCCTGCCTGACGCCACACCTTGAGTGTGAATGATATATTCTTATCCATAGTCAATATTGGACCCTCCCCCTTACCCCTCCGCAAGGGAGGGGAGTGAAATGCTTGTAACACTATTCACTCCTTCCCCCTGGGGAAGGCTGGGATGGGGTCCCCTTTTTTGTTCTTAATTCTTATAATTTCTCGTCTGCACCTTAATAGCTTCGTACTCAAGCTGTTCTTTGTAGAGAACAGGTTCTTTTTCATCATCACCCTGGTATTCCCAGCATGAAACATAGAAGCAGTTCTCATCGTCACGCTTAGCTTCACCCTCTTCAGTCTGATACTCCTCACGGAAGTGACCACCGCAGCTTTCATTACGGCTGAGTGCATCGTAAGCGAGCAACTGACCCATAGTGATGAAGTCATCGAGGTGCATAGCCTTGTCAAGCTCTACGTTCAAGCCTTCTTTAGTTCCAGGAATGAAGAGGTTGGTCTCGAACTCCTTGCGGATTTCCTTAATCTTGGCAATAGCGGTCTTCAAACCTTCTTCGGTACGAGCCATACCGGCATAGTCCCACATGATGCGACCCAACTCCTTGTGGATTGAATCCACAGAACGCTTACCCTTGATATTCATCAGCTTGTCGATCTTAGCCTGTACAGCCTTTTCAGCCTCGATGAACTCGGGAAGATCCTTAGAGAAGCGGGGAACAGTAATCTGGTCGGCCAAATAGTTCTGAATAGTATAAGGAAGCACGAAGTAACCGTCAGCCAATCCCTGCATCAATGCAGAAGCACCAAGGCGGTTTGCACCGTGGTCAGAGAAGTTACATTCACCGATAGCGAACAGACCCTTCACTGAAGTCTGCAACTCGTAGTCAACCCAGATACCACCCATTGTGTAGTGGATAGCGGGATAAATCATCATCGGGTTGTAGTAGTCGCGACCGTTGGCAGAAGTACGCTTTTCGCCGGGATTCACGTCAGTAATCTCCTCGTACATATCGAACAAGTTACCATAACGCTGACGGATTACGTTGATACCCAAGCGCTGGATAGCCTCAGAGAAGTCGAGGAATACAGCCAAACCAGTGTTGTTTACACCGAAGCCTGCATCGCAACGTTCCTTGGCAGCACGGCTGGCCACGTCACGAGGAACCAAGTTACCGAAAGCGGGATAACGACGCTCCAAATAATAGTCGCGGTCTTCCTCAGGAATCTGCCATCCCTCTTTAGTTCCAGCCTGCAGAGCCTTGGCATCTTCCATCTTCTTAGGAACCCAGATACGGCCATCGTTACGCAATGACTCAGACATCAAAGTCAACTTAGACTGCTTGTCACCGTGGATAGGAATACAAGTGGGGTGAATCTGTACGTAAGCGGGGTTAGCAAAGTAAGCACCCTTACGGTAGCAAGACATTGCAGCTGTTACGTTACAGCCCATAGCATTAGTTGACAAGAAGTAAGCGTTACCATAACCACCAGTGGCGATAACTACAGCATGAGCAGCAAAGCGCTCCAACTCACCTGTTACCAAGTTCTTGGCAATGATACCGCGGGCACGTCCGTCAACGAGGACAACGTCCAACATTTCGTAACGAGTGTAGAGCTTCACAGTGCCGGCACCTACCTGACGGCTCAATGCTGAATAAGCACCGAGGAGGAGCTGCTGACCGGTCTGACCCTTAGCATAGAATGTACGTGACACCTGTGCACCACCGAACGAACGGTTGTCGAGCATACCGCCGTATTCGCGAGCGAAGGGAACACCCTGTGCTACGCACTGATCGATGATGCTGTTTGACACCTCAGCCAAACGATATACGTTAGCTTCGCGAGCACGATAGTCACCACCCTTCACTGTATCGTAGAACAAACGGTACACTGAGTCACCGTCGTTCTGATAGTTCTTGGCAGCATTGATACCACCCTGTGCAGCGATAGAGTGTGCACGACGGGGAGAGTCCTGAATACAGAAGTTCAGTACATTGAATCCCATTTCGCCCAATGAGGCTGCAGCCGAAGCACCGGCCAGACCTGTACCAACAACGATTACGTCGAGGCGGCGTTTGTTTGCAGGGTTCACCAATTTCTGATGAGCCTTATAGTTCGTCCATTTCTCGGCCACGGGACCGGCAGGAATCTTAGAATCTATTTTTGACATAGTTTTATTAGTTATTAGCTACAAGCTACGAGCTACAAGTTGGAATCAGTACCCAAAGGATGCTCGCGCGGTGTAGCAATTATTTTTTTGTTTTAATAAGTTGGGACAGCTCGTCACTCGTAGTAGCAGACTACTCATAGCTCGTAGCTTGTCACCCATCACTCTTTAGCAGCAAGCGCCGCAACCACCCATCAAGCTCTGTACGTAGAATGCAATCACAACGGCAGCAAAGCCCAATACCACGATAGTAGTGTAGATCTTAGAGATGCAGATCCAACGGTTCAACCATACTTGGTTGTTCCATCCCAATGTCTGCATAGCGCTCCAGAAACCGTGGTTCAAGTGGAACCAGAGGGCTGCCAACCATACGAGGTAAAGCACCACGTTGATGATGCAGCTGAATGTTACCTGGATGTGATATACACCGTTGGTTACATTAGCCATAGTAGCAGCATCGAGGTGAGCACCGCTCATGTGCATGATTTCGGGCAACTGCATCTTAGCCCAGAAGTGTGCCAAGTGCAAACCAAGACCCAGAATAACGATAATACCCAGAGGGAGCATTCGTTGTGATGCCCACTCCACTTTGTCTTTACGACGCTCCTCCACAGCATAGCGAACATTACCACGAGCCTTGCGGTTCTGCACAGTCAGCCAGAAGGCATAGATGATGTGAATCACAAACAAGGCTGCCAATCCGGCAGTTGCCACCAGCGCATACCAGTTGGCACCCAAGAACTCACAAATCATGTTGTAGCCCTCGGCAGAAATCAATGCCACCAGGTTCATCGCCATGTGAAACGTCAGAAACAGGACAAGGGCAACACCGGTAACGGACATTACCACTTTCCTTCCTACAGTTGAATTAATTAACCACATAGTTTTTTGTTTTTTTGGTTTTTGAAATTATTAATAAATTGTTAGTTAATTTCACCACTTCCCTCACTACAAGACACAGCAAGGGCATAGAATAGGCCGCAAATTTAAGATAAATAAAGGGAAGGAGCAAATAAATAACGAAATTTTTCTGTATTAGGCGTAATTACTATCTCAAAACACATTCCTTGCTCACTTGCTGATGAAGTGTCACCAAGTCTTCGCTCTTCAATATTCCTTCTGATTCAAAATCCGTTTCCCTTGTTCCTTCATAACAAGTGATTCCACATTTCAAGATAAAATCCCCGTCATTATGCCTGTTCAATTCCAAATAAAAGAACTCTCCCAAGAAGGACAATCGTAGAGAATCAGTTTCTCCTTCCATCAAAGCCATAAGGTCCGTTGACAAACGTCTCAATTCCGACAAGAAACCTTGCATACGTTTCTGTACACAAAATGCTTTCGTCTTGATTTCAAGGCAGAACGACATACATTCATAACCGTCACTTGGAATCAAACGGAAATCATATAACCGCACAAGTACATCGGACATTTTGCATTGGAAAACAATCTCAGTCATACTCCATCCTCCTCTATCCATTCCGTTAAACTTTTCATCATTTTGGGCAAAAAGGTACGGTCGCTACAGTCTTTCACCTCTATGCGATTCTTTGTACCAACTTCCGTTAGCACGAATGTCCAAAAAATAATCCCTGCCATATCCATTGAGCCTGTGATTTCCAAACTGCCATCGGTTGTTTTTACATGAATCTCGGTTTGCTCTCCGTTATATGATTTTTCAAGTTCATCATGCAATATCCTGAATGTATTTATCTCAGTACACCCCTCTACAAAGGCTTCATACACTGGACCGTACGCTTCTATGCGAAACGATGCACACTCCTCACTTTCTTGCTTCATGTCATGCAAGGTTATAATAGGGCATCTTTTTGAGTTGAAAAAGCAGATGTTCATTATTTTGATGTTTTTGACTTATCCTCCAAAAAGCCTTGAATTGTTCCACGAATTTGAGTGCGCAATGCAAATTCCTATAATCATTAGGAATCAGTTCGTCCCAATGGCCATAATAGCGTGAATAATAGTCCTCTAATTCCTCAGAAGTCAATCTCCTTTCAAATCGTTTGATGGATTCTTCCATGTGTTTTAAGGCATATTCATCCTCTCCGATAGCATGATAGTACATGGGAATCAACTCATAACCTATTGCCCAGAATGCGTCAGTATCCAATTCTTCTATAAAGCAGGAATCAACAGACATCTTCTCATAATACGGAAATGCATAAGTTTTAATGCAAGCAATTATTTCATCAATTCTACTATTAAAAATCTCTTCATCCTCTTCCTTGGAGAAATTCCATTGTATAAATTTGTACTCAGGTGTTAAATAACCGATGTTTTTACCTGCCATAAATTTACACTCTTTCCAATAAGAAAAGGGGGAATTATTAAAATGTTTGTCAAACTCAACTAAAATATCGTCTATATTCTTATAAAGAGTTCCAATTATAAAGTTATAGCCTAACCATCCTTTCGATGGATGTGAATAACCACACATTATTGAATCCATAACATTTTTGTTGACTATTCTAACAATACGTCCTTCTCTTTTTTTCTTGAAGCCATATTCAGCCAAACGTTCCGCTATGACTGTTTCAATTTTTTTCTTGAGTTCTTTCATAACTACTACATTATGACAAACTAAATGTAAATTAAAGAAATGCTTTTCATGATTGCTCATTTATATTATTTGCAAAGGAACACTATTTTCATGACATCGGCAAGTTTTTACTCGCATATATTTAGCCTGCCACAGATAAAAAAAATCAGCACTACGAGGACATCCCACGTTGCTACATATCCTTACTTTATTCTTCCAATGCGAAAAGACGGATTATGGAAATCTATCGCTTGACTATGGAAGGGCAGGCGTGGATTATGGAAGTCCATGACTAGCCTGACGAGACGGACAAGCATGACAGCATCGCCCTTTGGGAAGAACCGTATCTTGAGGCCGGAAGAACCATATCTTCGAAAGAGGGCTTGCCGCCGAGCCGCCTATATACGCGTAAAATGCATATAGCGTGCGTGTGGGCGCGAGAGTTAAGGGAATTTAACTATTGCGTCTCGCCCACACGCACGCGCGTTATACACATTTCACGTATATAGGTGGCTCGGCGGCACGACAATAGAAAAATAGGAGGTAAAAATCTTGGCATTATCTTTATCATTCCCTTATTTTGTACTATCTTTGCAGCCGAAAAAAGTGTAAACAAAGGAGTAATAATCAAATCATTGACTAAATACATGAGAAAAAAACTACTTACAGTGGCTGCCTCAGCATTGATGGCGGTACAGGGAAGCGTGTGGGCACAAAATGTGGTGTACTATAGCCAAGACTTCCAAGGTGACAGTAAACCTGCTGAGTTGCTCTATTACGATGGGGATGGGAATCAACTGAGTGACGACTTGGTGGGCACAGGATTGGAATGTGGCACTTGGCACATTATCCGAATGAACGCAGGCGATAGCAACAAATTGATGGGAAGCGCCTCTACCTTCACCACTCCGGGCAAAGCCAACGACTGGATGGTAACTCCACAAATCAAGATTTACGGCGCGGGAGCTAAATTGACATGGAAATCCATGTCGGCCTCACGTGTAAAAAAGGATGGGCTGAAAGTTTACATTTCTACCAAAGGATATGAAATGAAAGACTTTGAGGCAAACCCCATCTTTAGTGTCGAAGCCGAAGAAACTACATTCCAGGAACATGAGGTAAGTTTGGACAAGTATGTTGGACAAACCATTTACATTGCTTTCGTAAATGACTCTTATGATAAATATGTTATCTGTGTGGACGACATTCAAGTGAGCGGACCTGCCGCTACCGAGGCACAGGATCGTGCCAGTTTTGAGGTGACTACTCCACTGATGACCGATACAGGCAAGGCACAGATGAGCGTGGAAGTCAAAAACTTGAAATCACCCGTCCTGGATGCTGTAAAGGTGTGCTACCGCGCCAACGACCAATTGGTTGAACAAGAATTCAAGAATCTCGGATTAAGCAAAGGAGAGCGAAAGACACTGACTCTTGACCAAACAGAGAATGTCCCCTTGAATACCACCCTCATGTATGACATTTGGGTAGAGGTGGATGGTGACCGCACCTATTCTGTTCGCGACTCTATCCGTGGAACCTACTTTGTAAGCAACCGACGTACCCTTATCGAAGAGGGCACAGGCACCTGGTGTGGAAACTGTCCGGGTGGAACCATTGCATTGGAATATATGGAAAACAATTATCCCGACAATGTGGTGAGCATCGCTGTACACAACGATGATGCCATGGAGATTGCTGCCTACAACGACTTCTGCCAATACCCGGCCTTCCCCATGATGTTGGTTGACCGCAAATACTTGGGTCTTCCCGCCGAACTGGACGAGGACTATAACTACTCTTTCCTGGTGCCAGGAAGCGGTGTGGAATACTTCTTTCAATTGGCACAACGTTTCATCGCTGAAGCAGAATTGAGCGGTACAGCCACATTGACCGATGCAGATAAGAACCGCCTAGAAATCAAGGTCGACAGCCGTTTTATCAACGATTGCAAATCCAATGGATACGACATTGCCCTTATCCTTTTGGAAGATAGCGTGACTGCTCCCGACGGCAGCATGTACCAACAGTCGAACTACTATGCAAGCACCAAATATACCTTTGTAGGAAAGAAAGACACTATCCTCAATAGTGGTGGATGGGGTGCATTGCCCGGTACCGTACGCATGAAGTTCAATCACGTAGCGCGTGCCGCCTACAATGGTTCGTTCAACGGTTATGGCAACAACAATGGTTTGCCCGCAAACGTCAAAGGTGGAGAGGTATATACCAGCACTTATACTTGGGATGTACCCGCCGGCACAGTCAACCACATGAAAAATGCCAGCGTAGTAGCCCTCATGACCGATGCCACTGGCTACATCGTAAACTGTTGCAAGATGCATGTCAACACTGATGCTGATGCCATCCAACAAGTAGAAAATACAAACGATGCCACCATCACCGCCATCTACACCCCCGACGGCGCACAGGTAAACAAGTTGCAAAAAGGTATCAACATCGTGAAATATACTGATGCCAAAGGCAACACCTTCACTCGCAAGGTGGTGAAATAAACAAGTACAGAGTTACAAGTAGCCATACGGCACAAAACAAAAGCCAAGGCACGTCATCCCGACGTGCCTTGGCTTTTTTGCGCGCATACGTTTATTTAATCTTAATGCTTTTTATGAAAATCCCAATGAGAGAGGGTCAAGCTATAAAGCTTTCCCCTCCATTCAATATACGTTGAAGGCTGATACTATATAATCCGATAAAGAATGCATTCATATGCGGACAAGAATGCTATTCTTTTAACCGAAAGAATGTATTCTTTATCAGATTATTGTTTTAGCATCTTAACCAACCTCTCTAATCTGTCCAAATCACGCGGGTCAGCATTCACATCCAAAATATTACCAAATATGTCTATGAGTTTATAAGTTGGGAATGCATTCACTTTCAGGAAATTTTCCACTGCACTCTGTTGTTCGGCAGGCAAATTGTAGTGCACTACATTATCGCCCATCACATTATACTCCTTGATAACATTCTTCCATGATTCGTCATTTGAACGGTTTGCCAAATAAAGGAATACCATGTCGTAGGGTTTTAATCTTTCATACTCTTCTTGCGAATGGGAAAGTGCCGCCTTGCAAGGACCGCACCAAGTGCCCCAAATGTCGAGCAGGATAATCTTTCCCTTATAAGGTTCTATCAGTTTGCGCAAGATCTTTTCTCCGTCGCTCATATCCTTTACTTCGTCATTCGACTTCAAATTGGACGAATAAGAGAGATTCCTATTTTGGATAGCTAAATATTTCTCGTGTAAATCAAGCACTGTCTTCTTAGCTATTGGAAGAGAGATTTCTTCTTCCATCAACTTCATCATGCTGTTGGGAAGCGGCTTGCGAAGCCCATCAATTGCATGGTAAAGTTGGCGAGCAATATGGATGTCACGCAAAGTCTTGTCGCATCCTATTGAATCTATGGCCTTGATGGATAGGTGTACAGGTCTTAACTGAATTGCGTTTTTAATAGCTTCATTGTGTCGGGAAAGTATCTCATTGACATTTTTCACCACTTCACTATTATTGAAGGTGTTGACCAGTACCTCTTGTTCTTCTTTTGATGCATTGTTGATTTCTTTCTGGATTTGTGCAATCATCTCAGGATACCGTTTCAAGTACTCCCTCTCTTGATCTGTCAAGGAGACTTCTCCATTTTCTTCAAGGTGCAACATCATTTGTACAACTTGTACTGCACCCATCTCACGAGAGCCCATAATCAATTGGCTCAAATAATCGGCCATGAAGGTTCCAAAATCACGATAAAGCGTATAGGGGTGTGATCTTTTCTGCCAAAACTCCTTGCCCACGTACTCCATATAGACTTGTGGAAGCTCCATGTTGGGCATATGGAAGCGAGCCTGCATCATTCCTTCTCCCTGCATGGTCAGGTAGTAGTCCTCCACATAGTCAATGTACCGTTGCGAAAGGTTGGGATGCACCTTCAACAAATTCTGCAACTCCTCCATCTGCTTGGCGCGTATCTCGTCTGCATCCTTCCACGCTTTCATGGCATCAGCGTTCCCGCGTTCTTCGGAAGCAATGCGCAGATTTTTCCAAGAATGAGGATGTGTAATGAGTTCGTTTTGCAAACGCACGTTCTTTCCCATGAAGAGTTGTTGACCGGTTCCAAAATCATAGAGGAAAAAATAGGTTTCGCCTGGTTCAAATACAGTACTGAGAGTGGTTCTCTGCCAATCAAGAAAAACTTGGGTAGAATTAATTAATGGCATGGTGATGCTGAATCGGCCCAATGAGTCCATTTTAGCGTAAGCATTCTCGTTTTCGTTACTGAAAATGTTTTCATAACTTATCTCAAATTCACTTTTCATCTTCCGCACATCTTCGGGCATATCCTTCAGCCATCCTACGAAAGTAACTGTTTCGTCCATGCGGTAACCATTGTCCTTGATACCTTGGCGCATATCCTTTTGCGGATAGTCGGGCAAACAGGAAGTAGTAATCTGACTACAAGTCACCGGAGCCAAACCTGCAATTTCGATGGAACGGACACCTTTTTTCATCTTACCCACCTTAATAGGAAGGGTTACAGCTCCATCGTTCACCATCAATTGATAAGTCCCTTTCTTTTCCGCCTGACTGACGATGTCCCAGAACTTACCCGCATAGATGACACACTCAGGTGTGAAGCCAATAAGCCAATCGCCCGTAGCCTCATCGCGCCAATAGGTGTCATCAAGACCTTCTGATTGGAGACTTGTACTACGAATATTCCATATCTCCCATCCATTCGGCTCGATGAAATCTATCCGCTGGCAATCGGTGGGCAAAGGCTCGAACGTAAGGTCAAAATCCACTTCACCCGTTTCGGGCATCCAGAATTGTTCGCCAATGGTGACAACTGTGGCTCCGGTTAACGGATATTTCTTTCCGTCGGATTGCAAATACATATCGTTTTGAACACGAATCCATTGACCTGAGGGATAATCTACGTGTACAGACAGTTCCGTACGGTCGGTATACATCCTAACCTCCTTGACTCGAATGGTTCTGGTGTTGCTTTGCCCTGCAATCACTTCATCCCATCTCACTTTGGGCTTATCGCCACTTTGTGCCATACCAAGAGTTGCAGTCAAAAAGACGAACAGGCACATAATTAGTTTTTTTGTCACCATAACACTTTACATTAAAATTTCACTTCTGTTCAAGCAAATTGTCTTTCGGCATGACCAACATCATGATGATGTAGAGTATGATTCCAGGGAAGGCCGCTGAAAAGAAGGCTAAAAGGATGTAGGCAATACGTATTACGGTGGCATCAATGTCGAGGTATTCAGCCAATCCACCGCATACACCTGCAAGTTTACAATCTCTGGTTGAACGTCTGAGTCTTTTTTCCATAATTCTATTGTTTAATGAGTTAATAATCTTTTTATCCCCTCCCTTTTGGGGAGGGTTAGGGAGAGGCTTTCGCTTACTTCACCTTGCTCAACTTAAAGTCGGTGGCGGAGAACCAGGTGCCATTCCAATAGCCAGTGGCTCCGTTGCGGTTGGTCACACCGTAGCGGATGATGCTATCGGTCACTTCGATATTATTGATATGCACACGGCTCCATCCATAGCCACGCTTGCGATTGGCTTCGGCGATGCGCTTCACTTCACCCGTCAAAGTACTGTCGTTCTCCATACGGACCATAGCTATCTGCCAAATCTCACCACCACTATTGGCATAGACGGGGAAGGAGGCTGAGAGGCGATCGCCCTTACTGTTGAAGGCATACACCTCGGGACCTTCGCCATTAGTGCGCACAACAGCTTCGAGACTATAGGTACCCGGAGTGATGTGGACAGTACGCTCTAAAGTGTAGTTCATATTGGGATGCTCGGAAAATCCGTCGATATACTTTTTGTTCCAATCGCCGCTATAGTGTTCACCATTTTTTATATAGTTAAAGGTGTGGTCGTGAGCAACGATTTCCCAACCGCGATCGGTGAGCCAGTCAAATGCTTCCTGATTGCTTTGTTTGTCACGTATAGCATTGTATTCAACTCTTATCTCACGTGAAGTTGCATCCATATCCATTCCGAAACCTACGAGTGAAGAGATGCCGACGATCAATGAAACGATAAATACAGCCAAATAGATCCACAACGTACGTCCAAGAGACCTGCCTCTGCCCAATATACGCATAATGACATGGATAATCAAGTAAACCAATATAGCGACCGCAATGAAAAGAGCGATACCGGAAGTCCAGGTAAATCCGCTACCGGATATATGGTCCAATATCATCAAATCATCACTGCCCATACCGATAGAGTGGCGTACCAACCCACTTTTGGGAAGAATCATAGACAAAAAGCCTGCTCCAAAAAGGATCAACAATAAAAACACAAAGCCAAGAAGAAGAAGTGGCGCCAACAAGATAATGAGGGTTGCCTTGATGAGGACAATGAGAACCTGTACAAGGCCACCACGACTGGAAGAGGATTGTTTGTCGGAAGGATTGGCACTACTGACAATTTCCTCGTTCAATGTTTCCATATTCACAGGCTTTCCGCGCATCTGAAGCCGTTCCTCGGGGGTCTTTGCCTCGGGGATGATCAACGCCATGATAAGATATATGACCAAAAGAGTCAAAAGGGAAATTGAAAAGAATGGGATGGGAAGTATAGCCAATGCCACTACGGCAAGGCGCACCCATACAGGTTCAACACCGAAGTAACATGCGATACCAGAGAGCACACCGCACAACATCTTGTCGTTGGGGTTACAGAAAAGACGTTTCTTAGAAGTTTCCTCTGCAAACCATTCGCGCCCATGATGCCCATCGGTAGTAGTAGTGCCTGCGCTCTCGCTCGCCATGTCGTCCAAATCTTCAGGATTCCCGATACGACCAATAATCTCCTTTACCAATTCAATGTCTATCGGCTCGCGACCACCGGTCTTTAACTCCAACATCAATTCTGCCACACGATGTTCTATGTCATCGGCAATCTCTTCGCCTCCCTCCTTGCGGGAGAAATACTTCTTAATATCACTCAAATATCGGTTGAGTAATTCATACGCATCTTCGTCAATTGCATACAATGTGCCGAAGAAGTTGATAGTAATATTCTTTTTCATTGTTTTTTCAAGTTGACAAGTTAACAAAATGACAAAGGGCTTGTCACGTTCCATCTGTTAACTTTTAATTCTTAATTCTTTAATTCTTAACTTCAATTCTAATAGGACTTTCTGCCTTGAGGTGTCCCACAGTAGTAGCTAATTCATTCCAGGCACAATCGAGCCCAGCAAGAAAGAGTTCACCCTCGGTAGTGAGAGCATAGTACTTGCGCGGAGGTCCTTGGGTGGATTCGCGCCATTCGTAACTGAGCAACCCGTCGTTCTTCAGTCGGGTAAGCAGCGGATAGAGGGTTCCCTCGACCACTATCAACTCAGCCTCTTTTAAACGGACAATGATGTCGGACGCATACGACGGCTCCTTTCTGAGGAGCAACATCACGCAATACTCTAACATCCCTTTCCGCATCTGCGACTTTGCATTATCTACATTCATACGTCATTTGTTTATTTATATCTCACCTTGTTTTCAGGAGTTTATGGCCATTGAAGAGGTCTTGCAAGTCGGACGAACCACCCCTTCAAACTCCGTCGACGATGCAAATATAGGCAATACTTAGGTACTTTGTATTACATAGTACTATAATTTAATAGAAATTAACTATTTATTAGAACCATCGTAGTAAATTAGCAGTCGTACTTTGAATTATTACTGTCCGGTAAACCATTATAATGCACTGTCCTTGCTTACTTTAAGAACGTACAAGCCCCCCTCATTCCTACTGACGGTTTCTTGTCACTGCGTTCAGACGTGTTGTTGAGTACATTGCACGAAAAATGACAAAGATAACATGAACTTATAAGGGAATAAATCAACGGAGATTTTTATCGGACAACAAAAATTTAAAATAGGAACCAACTCTGTCAACCTCGACTATAAATAGAATAAAAAGTGGTCAACTGAGACCATTAATAGGCACAATTAATAAAATAGGTATAGTCAATATAAAATATTGATAATCAATCAAAATTAGTACTCCTTAAAATTTTATTTAAGAGATACTCTAGTATCAGCTAAGTGGTACTGCAGTACCAAAGTGGTAGTACTACAGTACTTCTTATGTAGTACTGTAGTATCAGTTAAGTGGGATTCTGGTACTTATTAAGAGTATTCTGATGAAAGTCCACCTATACAATTGACTCTTTTTTTGATTAGAGGGGGCTTGTAATTACAAAAAAAGAATCTCAATCGCATTAAATCAGCGATTGAGACACCTTTTTATATCTGTTTTGATTTTTACCGGACACCAATAACGTTGAATATACTCACAACAAAAAAGGGGAGTACGCTCGCACGCACTCCCCCTTGGGAAATATAGTTAGGTTATGAATGATTCAACAAACGAGAATTACACATTTTTGTTTTCAATCGTAGCCTTGGCCTTTTCCAATGCCTCATTGATGTTAGAGCAGATATTTTCTTTACCCAACAAATCATAGAAGTTACTTTTTTGAAGTACCTTATGTACTTTCTCATTTACACCCGAAAGTATAATCTGTATGCCCTCACGCTGACAAATTTCACAGAAGTTTGCTAAATTGTGAATACCAGTAGAGTCGATGAAGGGAACCTTACGCATACGAATGATACGCACTTGAGGACGATCGCCCAAGTTCTGCATAACCTCCTCGAAACGATTGGCCACACCAAAGAAGTAGGGACCATTAATCTCGTACACTTCTACACCTTCGGGTACTATCAAGTGCTCTTCATGAATCTCCACATCACTCTCGGCACTGGGATCGATTTCATCAGTAATAACTGATACCTGAGTAGTCTCGGCCATACGACGCATAAAGAGCAAACATGCAATGACCAAACCTACCTCAATAGCAATGGTAAGATCAAAGATAACTGTAAGAATGAACGTGATAAGCAATACGGTGATATCCGACTTAGGATTCTTCAGTAACTGCTTAAACGTGCGCCACTCGCTCATGTTATATGATACAATGACCAATACACCAGCCAAACAAGCCATAGGGATATATTGTGCCAACGGCATTAAGAACAGGAAAATAAGCAATAAAACCACGGCATGAACAATACCTGCAATGGGTGTGCGTCCACCGTTGTTAATATTGGTCATAGTACGGGCAATGGCACCTGTAGCGGGAATACCTCCAAAAATAGGTGTTACGATATTAGCAATACCTTGTCCTACCAACTCTTGATTGGAATCATGATGATCACTTACCACACCATCGGCCACAGTAGCAGAAAGGAGCGATTCGATAGCACCCAATACTGCAATGGTAATAGCAGGAGATATCAATTGCTTGATGGTTTCCCAGGTAATAGTGGGCATTTCAGCATCAGGCAATGTGCTATTGATAGTAAATCTATCACCAATAGTCTCGATACTAGTCACCCCTGCATATATCTTTAACAGATAAGCAGCAATGGTCATCACTATAATGGCAATAAGAGAACCAGGAACCTTCTTACTAAACTTAGGAGTGAGGGCGATAATTACCACACTGAGCAAACCTACTCCTGTAGACCACCAATCAATTGTGTGGAAATGTTGGAAATATACACCCCACTTCGCTACAAAATCCGCAGGTACACTTGCTATTTCCAATCCAAAAAGATCCTTGATTTGAGTGGTAAAGATAGTGAGTGCAATACCACTGGTAAAACCTACAACAATAGGATAAGGTATATATTTAATGATGGTTCCCAATCGGAATACTCCTAATAAGACAAGGAATACACCAGCCAAAATGGTAGCAATAGTCAATCCCTCAATACCATATTGTTGAATGATACCATAAATGATAACGATGAAGGCTCCCGTAGGGCCACCAATCTGAACCTTACTTCCACCAAATGCTGAGATAACAAATCCAGCCACAATAGCAGTAATAATACCTTTTTCGGGAGAAACACCTGATGCAATACCAAAAGCGATTGCCAACGGCAAGGCTACGATACCTACGATGATACCGGCCATCAAATCAGCCATAAACATCTCCTTCGTATATCTACGCATAGATTTCAGGAGGGCAGGCTTAAATACAAAACCTTTCATTTCAATGACTTAGTCCTTTATTACCTTAAAAATATACCTATTCTTCTCTAAGAGCGTGCAAAATTATATATTTTTAAAAAGTTGAGCAAGAAAATTCTAAAGAATTAGCATTAAAACCGCTCACTCTAAACTTATTATGTGTGTAACCAAGAAACAAGGGGTAAAACATCATCATTACTTTCTCATTAGTTCTTCCACCGTGCATCCCTCATACTCACATATCGCCTGTCTATAATCTTCTGGCATTAGCATAGGAGTCTGGGCTTCCAAATCATAGACAACCATCACGGTGCGACACTCGCATTTCACCATACCACTTTCAGCATCAACAGCACGCTGCAACAAGGTAAAACTCTTATTACCTATTTCTATAGTAGTAGTTTCTATATTCACATTATCCATAAAGAAGACAGGACTCATGAAATTAGCATTGATGTTAGCTACAACAATGCCCACATCATTCCACTTCATTCGTCCAGCAAGGACAGCCTTCACATAAGTTGTCTTGGCCAAATCGTACAATGAAAAATAAACTGAGTTGTTCACATGACCGAATTGATCCACATCACTGAAACGAATTTGCACTGGCATTGAATGCTTAAATGTTACATTTTCTCTCATAATCTCTTTACCTACCTTATATTTGGATGGCAAAGGTAGCAATAATTATTGGAATAGGAATACCTATGCACGTTCTTTCTCAACAAGAACCCCACAGAATAATAGGTTGAGACAAAACAATTGACAGCCTCCTACCGCGAGAAGAGCATATACAATATGACCTTGAACAGTAAAAGGCTATCAACCTCAATCCGTCCTAATAGACGTAGTATCTTAGAAATTCTCCTCTTCCAACTGGAAATAGGCTTGTGGATGTTGACAAGCAGGACATTTCTTGGGTGCTTCCTTGCCACGGTGAACATACCCACATTTGCGACATTGCCAAGTGACCTCGTGCTCACGAGCAAACACCTGACCTCGTTCGATATTCATCATCAATCGTTGATAACGTTTCTCATGTGCTTGTTCAGAAATAATGATACGTCGATACATTTCTGCCACCTCAGGAAATCCCTCGTGATCAGCCGTCTCAGCAAAGGAAGGATAGAGTTCAAATGCCTCTTCGTGTTCACCGGCAGCAGCCTCTTTCAGATTTTCCAGAGTATTACCGATTACACCCGCTTGATAGGCAGCAGTAATGCTGACCATCCCTCCTTCTAAGTGTTCAAACATGCGTTTAGCATGCATACGCTCCTGTTCTGCAGTCTCTAAGAAAATGGCAGCAATTTGTTCATAGCCATCCTTCACTGCTTGTTTGGCAAAAAATGTGTAACGATTACGTGCCTGTGACTCCCCTGCAAAAGAGGTTAACAGATTTTTTTCGGTCATGGTACCTTTGATACTTTTGTTCATTGTTATACGCTTTTAAAAGTTAGTGATATAAATAACATAGTTACAAACAATAGAGAGGAAGATATGTTTAGTCCTTCAAAAGTGAATCTACCTTCTTCAAGCGCAAATACAATCTTTGCATAAAGGTTACAAAATGGCGTTTTGTCATCATCAAACAACCAAACATTCCAACAAAAGAGAGAATAACACGAAAAAAACGGCGATAATTCTAACTTTTTTCTATAAAAACTTGTCGATATCACAAAATGTACTTACCTTTGCACCGCAATTAGCAAATTGGGGTATGGTGTAATGGTAACACTACAGATTCTGGTCCTGTCATTTATGGTTCGAGTCCATATACCCCAACAATAGGGGTGAGTGCCCGCTTCCATTAGACTTCGGTCTTGGAGGCGGGCTTTTTTTATACCTCTATTTTGCTATCAATTTGTACCTTCCAATGAAATTGATATCTTTTCTTTGCAAAATAAGGTGTTGTTCACTAAAAGTAAAATCCTTTAATTCACATGTTGCTATTATGAAAACATGTGTTACTGTAAGACAAATACCCACAAAGAAATACTCCTCATACTCCCAAGCGCCGAAATGTAGCACCTTTGGGAGATTTTCGAAAAGTGGTTAATTACTTCTGCCACTTAACCCACGCAACATTTTGCGCTGAAGAAGCTACTACAGCATCTATAAACTGCATACCCTCTATTCCATCTTCTATAGAAGGGAAATCAAGAGTAAATTCCGATGGTTCACGCAGCTCTGCCTCTGCCATCAGTGTAAGTGCAAAATTGCGGTAAAGGTTGGCAAAGGCCTCGATATAACCTTCGGGGTGTCCACCAGGAATGCGTGAATTGTACTGAGCAGCTGGAGAAGCAATGCTCGAGGTTGCTGTACGAATAATTTCAGCAACACCATCTACAGGGCGGAATATCATCGTATTGGGAGTATCCTGACGCCACTCAAGGCCTCCTTTTTCACCATAAATCCTTATATAAAGACCATTCTCCACTCCTGCACACACCTGTGATGCACTGAGCAGACAACGCGCACCATCCTTGTAACGAATCATCACTGTACCATCATCATCCAACTGACGGTTGAGGACAAACGAATTAAGTTCAGCACATAGTTCTACCACCTCTAACCCCGTGATATATTTTGCCAAATGGAAAGCATGCGTACCAATGTCGCCCATACAGCCAGCCTTTCCCGATCGTGAGGGATCTACACGCCATGAAGCCTGCTTATTATCAGCGGCACAGTCAGTCGAAAGCCATCCTTGTGGATACTCTACATACACGCGACGTATCTTTCCTAAATCGCCGCGCTGCACACGATAACGTGCCTCCTTGACCAATGGATACCCACTGTATGTATGGGTCAGCAACAAACGTTTGCCCGTGCGAGCCATTATCTCAGCAAGGCTCTGTACCTCTTCTAACGAATAGGTAATAGGCTTATCCAAGGCTACATGAAAGCCCGCTTCTAATGCCATTGCTGCAGGTGCATAATGTAGATGATTAGGGGTCACAATAGAGAGAAAATCCATGCGCTCATCTGCAGGAAGCAGGATTTCCTTTTCAATCATCTCCTGATATGAGGTATATACGCGTTCTTTAGGCAAGCATAATTCTTCACCTGCCTGCGCCGATTTTGCTGGGTCAGAACTAAAACAGCCACACACAAGTTCTATCAAGCCGTCCAAATTAGCAGCCATGCGGTGCACTGGACCTATAAAAGAACCAGGACCTCCACCCAACATTCCCATTTTGATTTTCTTTTTCATTTTTATATGGTATTAAATCATTAAATCCCTGTTCTCATTGCAACAAACTCTACTGAGAGTACATTGCGGCCTCATATTTTCGGTAAAAATAGGAAAAATAAATCATATACCTGCATTATCACATCATTTTTTTGCAATCCTATAAAACCACCACACTACGCTTATATACGAATTCCGTGAATACAAAAAGAATCATTCCTAAAGAAAAGAAGATAATGGCAATAATTCAAATATTTATCAATCACATAATACTATATAAAATATCTGCAGAATCACAATTAAAAAGCTGAGAATAGAAAGTGCTATAAAATTTATAAAGCCTCCATAAATCTACGATTTACAGAGGCTTTATAAGTACTCGAAGCGGGAATTAGGAATTAAACCCGCATACAACATCAATAAAACATAACGCACTGACACACACATTTATAAATGTTAATCTTTTGAATCATATTGCATTTTTGTGGTGCAATATTGCGATTCAGTGGTGCAATTTTTATATATTTGCACCACATTAAATAATGGTATGTTATGAAAGGATTAACATTATTCAGAAGAACCACAAAATCAGAGGGAAACATCAAACTCAGATTCCGATTAAGAGACGGACGTGGAGTTGACCTTTACCATAAGAGTGAGATAAAGGCCGACCTTAAAGATTTATCAAAGTTCGAAGATGACGGCACACTTCGTCCTAAGGTCTCTATCTACAACCATGAACTCAAAGAGAAAATAGATAAAGAAATAAAAGCGATTGAGGCCGCATATATAGAATTATGTGGAAAGATGGATAAAAGTCTTATAACTGCAGATCTATTTGAAGAAACAATTAGCCGGTGCCTGCATCCAGAAGATTATATCGCAATAACAAAAGAGGAAACTTTGTTGGAAAGATACAACCGATTTATCAAAGAGGGATTCCGTGACGGCACTTTTGCAGAAAAAAGAGTCCTTCAATACAATGGTCTCTACAAGGAACTGAAGCGATACTTGACTATACACAATCAGACCAACATATTACCGAAGCATTTTACAGCTGACGATTTAATGGAATTACGTATTTTCCTTTTTGAAGAGCATAAATATGTAGATAAATACCCATCGCTCTATGCCGATGTTAAACAACAGTGCTTGCCCACCAAAGAACGTGCGCAAAATACAGTAGCCATAAAATTAAGGATGTTACAGGCTTTCTATACAGAATTGGAAGAACGAGACGAAATAGAGGTGTCCCCATTCAGAAAACTTGGCAGGAATAGAAGAAAAGCTGTAATGAAAGAAAGCTATGATGCGCCCATTTATCTGCTACAGGAAGAACTTTTGAAGGTTATGAATACTGAAGTACCGGAAGTTTTACAAGAAGCAAAAGAATGTTTTCTACTTCAATGCGCTTTTGGAAGTCGTATTGAAGATTACAAAGGTCTCAGTATGGATAAAGTTACAGTAAGTACTGATGGTATTCCATATTTACGCTATCTACCACAAAAGACGCTAAAAAGCAACGAGCATAAGGATGAAGTAGAAATCCCCATCGTAAGATATGCGTTAGACTTAATAAAGAA
>JAFZDY010000006.1 GCA_017560945.1 Bacteroidaceae bacterium
CCTCCATAGAGGGCGATTGCGAGCTGGCACAGCAATCGGGGAGCCTTAGCGACGGAGGCCAGGTAAGGGGGAGGGTCCCTTCTTACAGCGGATTTCCCCCTGTGCCGCTACCGCCGTCGTCGCCGCCGGTGTCGTTGTTGTCGTCATCCCCACTGTTGTCGGTGATTTCGCCGATGGCCATACGGTAGTTCTTGACACTGCCGTAGGTGATGCCGTCGGCAATGACGCCGCCGCACTCGAAGGTGAGATTGTTGATGACCGCCTCGCGGAACTCCTTCGAGGGGGTGAACATGATGCGCGGCTCCTTAATCATCTCACCGGCGTGGAAGTCGGTAATCTTCTCCGCGCCACTGCTCTTGAAGGTCACGCGCAGGGTGCCGAAATAAGGGATGGTGGCGATGTGTCCCTGCAGGAGCTGCTTCTCGGCATAGCGGCGCAGGATGTAGCACGAGCCGTCCATCTCCGTAGGGCCGGTGGAGGTATTCTCCGTAGCCGCACGCGTCGTGGCCGTGGCCGACAGGGCTTTCTCACTGATGGGGGTTGCATACCATTTCTTGGGGGCAGTCTTATCCGCCGGATTGCTACTCTTCTGCATTAACTTGAATTTTGCCATAACTTGCTATCTTTTAGATTGTTAACATGGTTTACACTTTCGTTTTCACCTTCCTCCCGATGTCGTTAGAGATGAGACCGAGACCTCATGCCTGATGAGACCGAGGTGTCATGCACCATGAGACCGAGACCTCATATATGGTGAGACCGAGACCTCATTTTTCCTCCCTCCGTGGCGTCATTTTCAGACCTCCGTCCGGAGGGATTCTGCACGTCCTCTTCGGATAGGTTCCGGGTGGTTTGGTGTGCCGTGCTACAGATTTCCACTCCTTTCGGCGGACTTGGCGGCGGGGTTCAACAATATAGTTAACAGTTCTCTCTCATAATCATTTTCTCATCGCCACACCACAGCCTTGCCGTTCACGATGTAGGGCAAATACCATTGCAAGTAGTCGTTGTTTCATAATCATTAGGTTTTAAATGTTAATATTCTATCTTCTATAACACTGGTGTCCGTATCTACACCGTCACTTCTGCACCTCCACGATGCGTGTAGGAGCCTGGTTGGCATTGCGCAAGCGGGTCTGCTCCACCACATTGGCAGCCAGCTGGATGAAGGCGCGGCCGGTGATGGTGTCCTCGTCCAGCGCCACAGGCAGGCCATTGTCGCCTCCCTCGCAGATGCTCTGCACCAGGGGAATCTGTCCCAACAGAGGTACATTCATCTCCTCGGCCAAGCGCTTGGCACCCTCGCGACCGAAGATGTAGTAACGGTTCTCGGGCAGTTCGGCAGGGGTGAACCACGCCATGTTCTCCACGAGTCCGAGGATGGGGACGTTCACCTTGTCGTTGGTAAACATGTTGATACCCTTGCGTGCATCGGCCAACGCCACCTGCTGGGGAGTGCTCACTACCACGGCTCCGGTGATGGCAAGGTTCTGCACAATGGTGAGGTGAATGTCGCTGGTTCCTGGGGGCAGGTCGATGAGGAAGTAGTCCAGGTCGCCCCAGTCGGCATCGGCAATGAGTTGCTTCAGTGCATTGCTGGCCATACCTCCGCGCCACAAGGTAGCCTGGTCGGGGTCCACAAAGAAACCGATAGAGAGGAGCTTCAGCCCATATTTCTCCACGGGGATTATCATGTCGCGTCCATCGATGGTCTCGGCATAGGGACGTGCATCCTCTACCTGAAACATCTTGGGCACACTGGGACCGAAGATGTCAGCATCCAAGAGTCCCACCTTATAGCCAGCCTTGGCAAGTGCCACAGCCAGATTGGCGGCTACGGTACTTTTGCCCACACCTCCCTTACCGGAGGATACGGCAATGATGTTCTTTACCTGAGGAAGCAGGTATCCCGGCTCGGGACGTGCCTGTTGGATGGTCTTTACCGAAATGTTTCCGACGATGTCCACGTCCTTTCCCACGTAGGTAAGGATGGCCGTCTCAGCAGCCTTGATGATGGACTTCATGAATGGGTCGGTGGGTTTCTCGAAGATGAGGGAGAAGGAGACCTTCATACCGTCGATGCGGATGTTGTCCTCCACCATGCCGGCCTCCACGAGGTTCTTTCCTGTACCAGGGTAGCGCACTGTAGCCAGTGCATCGAGTATTAGTTTGGGATATAGTGTCATGATTAATTAAGAATGAAAAAATTAAGTATCTACTCCCCTCCATAGAGGGAGGGGTTGGGGGTGGGTCTGAATGGGTTGTGGGTTTGGAGTCTTCTACTTGCTTGTCTGCAACCCGCTACGCTTGCTACGATTGTAACTCCGGTAGTCGTCGAGTTCTATCTCCACATCGGGTTCCTCCAATGCGCCTTCTTGAGGCAAGCGGAACTTCAGATACTTGATGTTCAGTCCTCGGTCGAGCCACTGTTGTTCATAGTAGGTACGTATGGAGAGGATGTCATCCACAAGGCCGCTATGGTAGAGGTCGTCGGTACAAAACTCCACGGGCAACTGATTGTGCTCCACCATGTATTTGGTGTAGGTGAACATGAAGTTGCTATCGGTCTTGAGGTGGATGATGCCGCTATCGACAAGGAATCGACGATAACGATTCATAAAGTAAGTGGAAGTCAGTCGTTTGGTAGCCTTCTTCATCTGCGGATCGCTGAAGGTAAGCCATATCTCACTCACCTCGCCCGGTGCAAAGAAGCGGTCAATGATTTCGATGTTGGTGCGTAGGAATGCCACATTCGTCATCCCTGCCTTCAACGACTCGGTAGCCCCGCTCCACATACGTGCACCCTTGATGTCCACACCTATGAAGTTCTTGTCGGGGAAGAGGCGACCCAATCCTACAGTGTATTCGCCACGTCCACATCCGAGTTCCAACACTATGGGGTTATCGTTCTTGAAGAAGTCGCGATGCCAATTCCCTTTCATTTCAAAGGGGACATCCTCCATCACCGAGAATGGGTATTCAAATACATGGGGATATTCTGCCATGTCGGCAAACTTTGCCAATTTTCCTTTGCTCATGTCTTTACTAAATTAAAAAAGAAGATAATAAGGAGATAAAGAAAGACATCGCTTCGCTTTTGGGGGAGATAAAAGCCAATAGCCTTGCTATGCATTTGGCCTTTATCTTCATCTATCTCCCTATTATCTTCCTTTATCTCCTTAAAAGATGTATTACTCTACCACAGTTACCCAACCATGCGTATCGGCCTCGTCGCCGTACTGGATAGCACGCAACTTGGTGTAGAGTTTTGTACTGATAGGTCCAGGCTTGCCATCCTTGGCAATAACGTAAGAGTGATTGTTCTCAGGGTCATCAATGCGTTGGATAGGGCTGATAACTGCAGCTGTACCACATGCGCCAGCCTCTTCAAACGTAGCCAATTCTTCCTCAGCAATAGCACGACGCTCAACCTTCATGCCCATGTCCTCGGCCAACTGCATCAAACTCTTGTTGGTGATAGAGGGCAGGATGCTGGTGCTGAGCGGAGTGATATAGGTATTGTCCTTGATACCGAAGAAGTTAGCCGCACCGCACTCGTCGATATACTTCTTCTCTTTCGCATCGAGGTAGAACTCAGCCGAGTATCCGGCTTCGTGAGCCTCCTTACTGGCACGAAGGCTGGCAGCATAGTTTCCACCGACCTTATAGACACCTGTGCCAAGGGGAGCCGCGCGGTCGTACTTACGAGTAATCACATACGGAGTAGTGGCAAAACCTCCCTTGAAATAAGGGCCTACGGGTGTAACAAAAATCAAGAACAGATACTCTTCTGCAGGCTTTACACCCACCTGAGGACCTGTACCTATCAACAACGGACGGATATAGAGTGATGCACCACTTTCATAGGGAGGCACAAAGCGTTCGTTCAACTTGATAGCCTTCTTCACCATCTCGGCAAACAACTCGGTAGAAACTTCTGGCATCAAGATACCACGACAAGTGCTCTGCAAGCGAGCAGCATTCTCCTCCAAACGGAAGATGCGAATTTTTCCATCCTTACCACGGAAAGCTTTCAATCCCTCGAAAGCCTCCTGTCCATAGTGCAGGCATGTAGCAGCCATGTGCAAGGGGATGGTCTCTTCACTACAAACTTCTATTTCGCCCCACGCACCATTGCGGTGGTAGCAACGTACATTATAATCTGTCTTACGATAGCCAAATGATAGGTTGGCCCAATCGATTTCATTCATATTTTCCATATCTCTATTGTTTTTAGTTTCAAATTGGCAGCAAAAGTACGAAAATAATTACACTTTACCAACTATTCCGCCAAAGAAACTACAATTATGTATCACTTTGATAACTTTTTCGTCTACCAATGAAAGAAAGGCTGAATGTCACCTTATCCACAATGGAAGTAACGATTCACCAATTTCAACATTTCTTCCTGATTACCATTGATGTCAGCACGCAGAGTCTTGTCACCATACGAGCGAAGTTTCTTGATGATGCCATCAATCATAGCAGGGCTAAAGACATTGTACTTCTCAAAGGCGGCACGTTGGCGCTCGATACAATCGGCGGAAGCCTCGCAACTATCTGGCAAGCAAGCCAATGAATTCAGTTTGTCTGCATTTTCCTTTTGGTGGATATTTACGTTTACGTATGTCTTCTCAGCAATCTCCAACGCATTCTCCAACTCAAATCCATAGCGACAAGCCACGGCCAATCCTGCAATAAGTTGATAGATGTCTGCTGATCCGTCTGGCGAGCGCATCTCCACGGTTTGCTTTTGAGTGGTATCATAGTTGCTTTCAACCTCCAACGGATTGGCAATCTTGCACATATCGCTCTTGGCTGCCCATCCAAGTGGCACACGCACGAGCACTGAGCGGTTACGATCACCCCAACAGATATTGGTAGGAGCCTCCTGATGAGGAACCAGACGGAAATATGATGTAGGATTGGTATTACCAAATGCGGTGATTGAGGGAGCCAACTCCATCATACCTGCAATGGCGCGACGAGCCGTGGCAGAAAGTACGCCTCCGTCCAACATCTGATTTTGTCCATCCTTCACAATTCGCATGTGTACGTGCAATCCTGAGCCAGCCTTTCCTGCAGTAATCTTTGGTGCGAAGGTGACGTCGTATCCCATCTGGTAGCCCAAGTTACGGATTATCCACTTGGCTATCATCAATTGGTCAGCCGCATCCTCGGCATTCACAGGGAGGAATTCAATTTCGTTTTGCTCGTATATCTTACCATCGATGGTAAAGTTACCCACCTCGGAGTGTCCATATTTGATTTGTCCACCAGCTTGTGCTATGTAGGCCATGCAACGGGTGCGGAATTCATTGAACTTGGCATAGGGAGCCGACTCGTGGTAACCCTTCTGGTCGGTTGCGGGAAACATTCCTGCATCGGGGGCTATTACGTAGTACTCCAACTCACCCATCGCTTGAAACTCCATACCTGTCACCTCGTTGAACGCACGACAAGCCTTGCGGAGGGTGTTTTCAGGAGAACTTTCGAGGGGCTCGCCATCCTTGTTGAAGTATGAGCAGAGCATAGAGATTGTAGGTATCTCAGCAAACGGGTCGAGGAATGCAGTACTGAAACGTGGCAACACGTAAAGGTCGCTACTTCCTGCCTCGATGAAGGGGAACAGGCTACTACCATCCACACGCTCGCCACAAGTCAGGATAGCATCCAAGTATGCAGCATTGTTGATTACAAAGTTCAAAGTCTTCAAACGTCCGTCACCAGCCGGATACATGAAGTTGACCATGCGGATATCATTCTGCTTGATATAACCGATGATGTCCGATTTGGTAAATTCCTTACTCGGTTTTCCAAGTGCTGCCACCAACTTATTGGGGCACATTTCCAATTCTTTGTTCATAAGTCTTTATGGTTGATTTTTCCTTTAAGTTTTTTCTTGGCATTCTTTTGGAAGGCAAAGATAATGCATGACAAGCAGGAGACAAAATAAAATGAATATTTTTTTCACATCCGTGGTCGTTTTTTTACCCCATCACCCTTGTGATTGAGAAAAAATAGAGGCAAGGAGTTTTTCTTTCCTTGCCTGAAAAATTTTACGCGCCCACTGGGAAAAAAGTTTTCTCCTGTAGGGGGAAAAATCAGGTTCTCGCGAGGACACATTTTTCATTGCGGGAAATGGCCCACCTCAAGACTTTAAAACAGCATTTTTAAGGTACTATCTCTTTACATTATCACTTTCCCTTGTTTATGATATAAATGCCTGCCGTAGCCAATATGGCCGCCACGATGTATTTCCAATAGAAGGGCTCGTTCAGGCAAAGGCACGAAGTGATGGCTCCTACCACAGGGATGAGCGAATTGAAAATGGCCACCTTACCCACAGGGTTGCAACTGAGCAACTTGTTGTAGAGCGTAAATCCCATGGTGGAGATGCAGATGAGCAATCCTAAGATGACGAGTCCCTCCACCGTCACTCGTGGCAACGTACCACCCATCAGTAAGCCAGGCACTATCAGCAACAATCCACCTATACCCAAACTATATCCTGTCCCTACGAACACATCCACTCGAGTACGAAGGCCGCGCGTCATCAAACTGGCCGAAGCGGAGCAAAGGGCATTCAGGATAATCATACCATCGCCCATCCATGTAAATTGTCCACTCTTTCCTCCCCCAATATTCAAGGTCAGTATGCCTATGAAGCCTATGACGCATCCTACGATTTTTTGCATCGTCAACCTGTCACTTTTGTAAAACAGACAAGCCAACAATACCAACAGAAACACCCCCATCGAGTTGAGGATGGCAGCCCTTGCCCCCTCGCTATGCGACAGGCCTATGTAGAAAAAGGCGTAGTGCAACGTGGTGTTCAACAAAGCAAACGCCAACAAGAACCACCAATTGCGAGGTCGTGTGACTCCAAAACTGATTCCCCTTGTGCGTGCGATGGTCAACACTATCAATCCCGACACAGCAAATCGGATACCAGCGAACAACATCTTGCTACCCGTCATCTCTTGGGTAATGGAAAACTCTCCAAATCCCAATTTGATCAGAGGATAAGCCCATCCCCACGCGATGGCGGCCACCAATGCAAACGTCACCACCCACACAGGGCGCTGAAATATACTTACCTTTGTCTCGCTATTCATCGTTTTTCAATTTCCAGATTGCAAAAATACGAATAATGGGGGAAATATACGGCATTATGAATGCAAAATATAGAGTAATAAGTGCTTGAAACTTAAAAGAAGGCTCAAAAAAATTGCCTATGGTGGAAAAATGAGTTACCTTTGCCGCCTAATTACAAAACTCCACCTAAAGGTGAAGGAAGCAAACTGAAATATTACAAATCAAACAATATTACACAAGAATGAAAAAAGCAATTATTGGAATGGCTATTGTAGCACTTACTGCTTGTAATGGGCAGCACGAGAATCCGTTGCTGAACGACTCTACCCTCCCCTACGGAGCACCAGAGTTCAGCAAGTATGAATCGACTCACTACGAAGAGGCTTTCTTGGAAGCCTTCAAGGAACAAAAGGCAGAGATTGACGCCATCGTAGCAAATACTGAAGAACCTACATTTGACAACACCATCGGCGCCCTTGAGCGTAGCGGTCGCCTGTTGAGCAAGGTGGTGGGCGTATTCTTCAACTTGAACGAGACAGATGCCGACGATGTGATGAAGGAGACAGAGCGTAAGATCACTCCTCTGATGACCGAACACAACGCCTACATGACTATGAACGAGGCACTCTTTGCCCGCATCAAGGCCATCTATGACAACAAGGACAACCTCGGCTTGACACGCGAGCAGGAAATGGTACTCGACAAGTACTATCGCACATTTGTGAACGGTGGTGCATTGCTCAATGCCGAGCAGAAGGAAAAATTCATGGACATCGAGAAACAACTCTCATTGGCCATGATCAAATTTGGAGACAACGCATTGGCAGAAACCAATGCCTTTGAATTGGTAATCACCGACGAGAAGGACCTCTCAGGCCTTCCTCAAAGCGCCATCGATGCAGCTCGCGAAGACGCTCAGTCTGCAGGCAAAGAAGGATGGCTCTTCACTCTGCAAAAGCCCAGTTGGACACCCTTCTTGCAATATGCCGACAATCGTGATTTGCGTAAAAAAATGTACCTTGGTTACATCAATCGTGGCGACAACAACAACGAAAACGACAACAAGGAGGTGATTGCCGAAATCTTGAAACTTCGCCAACAAAAAGCCGAGCTCTTTGGCTTCAACAACTTTGCCGAATATCAGTTGGAGGACAAGATGGCAAAGACTCCTCAAGCGGCTTACGACCTGCTGATGACCATTTGGAATGCGGCTCTTCCCAAGGCTAAAGCCGAAGCAGCAGAGTTGCAAAAGTTGATGGATGCTGAGGGCAAGGGAGAAAAGTTGGAAGCATGGGATTGGTGGTATTACACAGAGAAATTGCGCGAGCAAAAGTATGCCCTGAGCGAAAACGAACTGAAGCCTTACTTCTCACTCGACAACGTGCGCAATGGCTCTTTCATGGTAGCAGAGAAACTCTTCGGAATCAACTTCCGCCAAGTAGAGAATGTGGACATCTACCATCCTGAGGTGAAGACTTTCGAAGTACTCGATGGAGACACTGCTCACACCGCCCTCTTCTATGCCGACTACTTCCCCCGCGCTACCAAACGTGCTGGTGCTTGGATGAACAATGTGGTTGAGCCCACCAATGTGGATGGAGAGAACAAGCGCCCCATGATTGTGAACGTGTGCAACTTCACACGCCCCACTGGCGATACTCCTTCATTGCTGAACATCGACGAGACACGCACCCTCTTCCACGAGTTCGGACACGCCCTTCATGGTTTCCTCACACAAACAAAATACCCCTCAGTAGCAGGTACTAACGTTGCACGTGACTTTGTAGAACTTCCCTCACAAATCATGGAACATTGGGCCATTGAACCTGAGGTAATGAAGCTCTATGCTCGCCACTATCAGACAGGAGAGGTCATCCCCGACGAACTCATTGCCAAGATGCAAGCAGCCTCATCGTTCAACTCTGGCTTTGAGACAGTAGAACTCGTAGCCGCTGCCCTCCTCGACATGGAGTACCACATGCTTTCCGATTACACTAATTTTGAAGCAAATGCCTTCGAGAAGGCCATAGCAGAAAAGATTGGTCTTATCCCTGAAATCACTTTCCGCTATCGTAGCACCTACTTCAACCACGTCTTCAATGGTGGCTATGCGGTAGGTTACTACAGCTACTTGTGGGCCGAGGTGTTGGATGCCGACGGATTCGAAGCCTTCAAGGAGAACGGTATTTTCGATGAAGCAACAGGACGTAGTTTCCGTCAAAACATCCTCGAAATGGGAGGTAGCGAAGAGCCAATGACTCTCTATCGCCGATTCCGTGGTGCAGAGCCCAATCCTGAAGCCCTGCTCCGCAATCGTGGATTGATCAAGTAAAAAGCCTTCTATAATTTTTAGGCACGGATTACACGAATTTCACGGAAAGATTATACTCTTTTAGGTATAAAACCGTGTAATCCGTGTAATCCGTGCCTATTTTTATTTATGACACCCCCTTTTCCCTATGATAGATTCACAAAGTTACTGAAAAACTTTGGATTATTGAAATCTCTCACTATTTTTGCAACATCTTTATTTACAAAGTTTAATATCCATACATTTATGCTGAAGTTCAAACACATGTTCCTTTGCTTACTTACCTCTGTAAGTATGTTAAACTCTTCTTGCCAAGCAGAAGATTCCCTTGTAGTCAAAATCGAATCAGGTAAAATTAAAGGTATAGAGCAAGAGGGCACTATGGCCTTCCTCGGAATTCCTTATGCCAAGGTAGAACGTTTCATGCCACCTTTGCCCGTTGACAAATGGGATACTGTGCGAGTATGTGACCATTGGGGGCCACAAGCCATGCAGCAGACAAGCGGACGCCCACTGAGCGAAGATGAAATGTCAGAAAAGAACTCATGCGTATTGAACGTATGGACGACCAATCGCAAAGCAAAAAAACCAGTAATGCTATGGATTCATGGTGGAGGATTCGACTCAGGTACATCAGCATGGAATCCGGGTATGGGATTGGCAAAGAAAGACGTAGTGGTAGTTAGCCTCAATCACCGATTGAATATACTCGGTTTCCTCGACCTATCCGCTTGCTCCGAGGAATATAAGTACTCAGGAAATGTGGGAATGCTCGACATTGTAGCAGCTCTACAATGGATAAAGGAGAACATCGACCAATTTGGTGGCGATCCTGACAACGTGACCATCTTTGGCGAATCAGGTGGTGGAGGAAAGGTAGGAACACTTATGTGTATGCCTGCTGCTAAGGGACTCTTTCACAAAGCCATCATCATGAGCGGTACCATTTTGAATGTCAACACACGAGAGATGACACAATCATTGGGAAAAGCGGTACTCGATGAACTCGGTATTGAACCGACCGAGATTGAGCGCATCAAGGAGGTTTCTTACCGAGATTTATACAATGCAGGCCAACGTGCTTTGGCTGCAAGCGTAGGAACACGTCGACCAGGTACACCTATGATGTGGGGATTTGGTCCTACACCCGATGGAGAGACCGTATTGCAACAACCCTTCCAACCTGACTTTGCAGACATTTCTTCAAACATTCCCCTTATAATGGGAACCACTTTCAACGAGTTACAACGTGGTGCTTACAACCGTCCTATGACCGAAGAGGATGCACGTAACGAACTACTGAGAACCTTTGGTGAAGAAACAGATGAATACATGAAGGCCTTCCGCGAAGCATACCCCAATCACCTACCGCAAGACTTAATGAGTATCGATTGGCTATTCCGCCCAAAGACTCTCATCACAGCAGATGCTATCGGAGGTAAGCGTGAGGCTCCATTGTACACTTATATGTTCACATGGCGCTCACCAGTAACAAAGGTATCCGCTCATGGAAGTGAACTAAACTTCTGCTTCAACACCTTGTCTATGTCGTCACGCGAACTTCCTGAAATTACCGCACAAGACCAAGAACTTAGTAATCTAATGAGCCGCGCCTGGGCACAATTTGCCCACACTGGAAATCCCAATGTAGAAGGTATTCCTCAATGGGATGCCTACACCGCAGAAAATGGCGAAATGATGGTATTCGATCACTCTTGTTACACAACAAACAACCACGACCGACGCTTGCAAGAGATTATCGATCGCCATTGCTTCAAACAACTTGACGAGTTTCGCAAAAAGCAAGAGAAATAACTCACATTTCCACCATAGGGACCACAACGAATAATCCTTAATAATTGAGAGCGAGGTATACCTTTCTAACAGGTGTACCTCGTTCTCAATTTATCTATTACAGACTACCCTTAAAAATATGAAGGAAATTCGTCCATCCGCATTTCGAAATGCGGGTGCCTCGAGTATAAGCATTTATAATGCGCTTATACTTATTAAAGAACCCGCATAAGCAGAAGCAGAACTATGGAGATAATCACTTTGTCACACCTTGGAATTTATCGTTAGCACGAAGTATATGGCGAAGCGAACTTGCAAGTTCCTCTGACTCTTGCAGAAGATTGAGGTAAACCAATGAAATCTCAATACTTCCTGAATTACCTTCGTGCACACGATCGAATTGACGCTGACGCAATTGCGAGAACTCACGTTTCAACTCACTACACTCTTGACGAATGCGGTCAGCCTCGCCATAAATGCCTGATTTGATGGCATTCTCCGCACGGGTCATAAGCACTAACAATGTATCGCGTAAAGGAATAAACTCATTGACACAAACCTCAGGAAGTGGTTGAAAGTGGTTATCCACATGCTCCAAACATGGTTCAGCCATACGTTTGAGACAGTAAAGCATCTGTTCACTACTATTGCTTCCGAGGTGAAACCATGTATTCTTTTCCATAGCTAACACTTTGTCTATTTTACGAATACCTATCAACTCACGACGACGCAGGCGCTTGTGCATCTTACGTTCTTCCTCAACTTTGGAAAGTGACTTACGCAGATGTTTAAGGTTCTCTTCCATAAATCCATTTGTGATACGAGTATAATTCTTCACTACGAAATCTATACCGCCACTCAAATTTTGCATCACATGAAGGCTGAGCAATTGCCAGGCCTCCTCCTTATTTCGCGTATTTTGCAAGCGTTTGAAAAGATCATCATCTGCCAAATCTTGTTGTTTCTTTCGATAAGCGATATTACTACGCACAAGTAAAAATACAGCAAGAGCAATCATACATCCCATTGCGATGAAACCTCCGTAATACATAATAACAACTACCAACGCACTGAGTATAAATGCTGCACCAGCAGTAATGAACCATCCTCCAATGACGCTGAGCATACCAGTGATACGAAAAACAGCACTTTCACGTGTCCAAGCACGGTCGGCCAACGAAGTACCCATGGCAACCATAAAAGTCACATAAGTAGTAGAGAGGGGTAGTTTCAACGAAGTACCCAAGGCAATGAGCAATCCAGCCAACACCAGGTTTACAGACGCACGCACAAGGTCAAAGGCTGCACCATCGGCCAGGATGACTTCATCCTTATTGAAGCGGTTATTTATCCACGTACGTACATTTTGTGGGACAAGATGTATTATAGCATTCACTCCATTGGTGGTGGAGCGCACCAAGCTACGAGCCACAGCTGAAGAGCCAAACATCTCCTCACCCTCGTCCTGACGACTGAGGTTCACCGATGTTTTAATCACATTCTTAGCCTTCTTACTGGTTGCTAACGATGTCACCATGATGACACCTGCTCCAATGAGAAATACCAACGGAGTCTTGGCTGAACCATTGAGCGATTCCATCAAAAAACCCTTGGGATTACCTGCGCCATTGGCTATAAAATCTTGATAAGCATCCAATCCTGCCAAAGGAACACCAATAAAGTTTACCAAGTCATTACCCGCAAAAGCCATGGCAAGGGCGAAGGTGCCCATCAATACTATAACCTTAAACACATTCACCCTGCACCAATGCAAAATCTGCATCAATATGGTGAAGAACAGGAAGCAACATGAGACAATCATCCACGTATTTTCGGCCACCCAACCTTTGTTTTCGGGTGTCATAAATGATGAGTCCTTCAATCCCTTGATGAGCATAAAATATATGATAGCCGTAGCCGCTACACCTCCAAAAAGACCGATAGTCCACTTCAAACGTGGCCTATAATTAAAGGTAAAGAGTATGCGCGAAAGCCATTGTACAAGTGTACCAAAGAAGAACGCAATGGCTACACTAAGGAAGATACCAAAAATGACGGAAAGAGCTTTTTCCGTATTGAGAAGGTCATCAAACCCGAGCATACCTGTCTCATCGGCAGCAATCTTCAGAAGAGCCAATACAAAAGTACCTCCCAACAATTCAAACACCATTGACACGGTGGTAGAAGTTGGCATTCCTAACGTATTGAAGACATCGAGCAACACCACATCGGTCACCATCACGGCCAGGAAGATACACATGATGTCATTGAAATAGAACTGCTCGGGACGAAAGATGCCATGGCGGGCTATATCCATCATACCATTACTCATAGCCGCTCCGCAAAATACACCAATAGCAGCTACCAGAATAATTGTCTTCACACGTGCAGCCTTGGCTCCTACGGCCGAATTGAGGAAGTTTACCGCATCGTTGCTCACTCCCACACTGAGGTCGAAGATGGCAAGCACAAACAGGAAAATGATAATTCCCAAATAGATTGTTTCCATAAAGTTTTGTAATAGGTTATAAATTTTGGTGCAAAAGTATAACACTTATATGATGGAAGTGTTACAAAGATGTTACAAAAATGTTACATCTTCACCCTCACATAAAAAAGTCAGGGAAGAAGATGTCGAATATTGAATATTAAGTACTATCTTTGTCACAGATTCTTTTACTTCAAGAAAAAACAGATACAATGACAAATAAACGTATCCTTGTGGTGGACGACGAGGAAGACCTTTGCGAAATTCTCAAGTTCAACCTCGAGACGGAAAACTACATTGTGGACACGGCTTCCTCGGCAGAGGAGGCTCTAAAAATGGACATCAGTAGTTACCACCTGATATTACTCGATGTGATGATGGGCGAAATCTCAGGCTTTCGCTTGGCGAGTATATTGAAAAAACAACCTGAAACAGCATCTATACCTATCATATTCATTACAGCACGCGATACGGAAAACGATACTGTAACAGGATTCAACCTCGGTGCCGATGACTACATATCCAAGCCCTTCTCCATACGAGAGGTGATGGTACGTGTAAAGGCTGTTATTCGTCGCACTTCATCAAATATACCAACTATAGAAACACCGACAAACATAGACGAAGAAACCAAAGCCTCTAACCTGTTGACATACGAATCCCTTGTATTAGACACCGAATTAAAGCAAGTAACCATCGATGGTGAGCCCATCTCACTCACCAAGAAAGAGCTGGAGATTCTCACCCTACTGCTCTCTCATCCCAAGCGTGTGTTTTCCCGCGAGGAAATACTTGAACGCATCTGGGAAGAAGATGTTTTAGTCCTCGACCGTACGGTGGATGTCAACATCACCCGCTTACGCAAGAAAATAGGAGAATATGGCAAGTACATCGTCACTCGACAAGGCTATGGATATTGTTTTAAGTATTGATAAAGAATGATGCAAATTATATGAACTCACTCCTCATTACCCTCCGCCTATTTATTGTCATCATTTTTGTGGTAGCCATCTATGCCGCATGGAGTCATGAACGCAGTGTGTGGATAATCCTTGTTGCCAGTCTCATCATGACCTTCATATTCTATCACCACATCATTCGACAAAAGAAGTCCATCACTCAACTTCGTCGTTTTGCCAAGAAGGTAGGAAAGAACGAATCATTCGACTTGAACGAAGAAACCTCTGCCTTTCCTGAAGGCGAACTGGGAGAGATTTCGCGACACATCGTCCAACTCTACCAAGATTTAAAGCAAAGCCAAGAGGATCAAATTCGTCTAAAACGACAACTCACACAAAACATTTCACACGAACTAAAGACACCCATAAGTAGCATACAGGGATACATCGAAACTCTCCTCAACAATCCACATATTGACGAGGGGAAACGGCTACAATTCCTTCAACGATGCTACGCACAGACACAAAGATTGACTAATCTACTGAATGAGATTTCCACCCTCAATCGTATGGACGATGAAGTGGGACTCCGCACCATCGGCCAAGACCATGTGAGTATTTCCAAATTGGTAAACGACATCGTGCAAGAGGTATCGTTGCAATTGGAAGAGCGACGTATGACCTTAGCCAACCAATTGTCGGAGGACATCATCGTGAAGGGAGATGCTTCCCTACTCTACTCCATTTTCCGTAACTTGACGGACAATGCCATCTCGTATGCCGGTGAAGGTACCACCATCACCATTCGTGCTACTCGAGATACACATTTTTTCCATTTCACCTTCTCCGACAATGGTGTAGGCATTCCCTCCGAACACCTTCCACGTATCTTCGAACGCTTCTATCGAGTGGACAAAGGACGTAGTCGCAAATTGGGCGGTACAGGCCTTGGCCTTTCCATTGTAAAGAATGCCGTTGTCCTCCACGGAGGAAATATTTCTGCCTCGTGCGGAAAAAATCATGGCCTTGTCTTCCAATTTTCATTGAAGCGATAACTATGAATGGGAGTAAACCTACATTGTGACTAAGTTAAAAACAGGTCAACGTGAATTAAAAATAAAGTTTAACTCAGTCAACCTTGGCTATAAATAAGGCTAAATGTAGTCAACGGAAATCGTTAACATACAACCCATCTTCGGTAACTTAAGTTCGTTCATATCGTACCTTTATGTTACTGCCACGGGGATGTCAGTGTGCTGCCTTGCCTTTGGCAATGTACTGCCTCCATGGTGGCAGAGGTCTGCCAAAGTACCTTGGCAGAGACAATGAAGTACGTGTCAAGCAAAATCTTTTAGGAAGTAACATTCTTTTTCACTGAATGGGTATGACGAAGTGATTCGGGCATTACTTTAGGACAAAGTTTGCAGGGTTACTAAATTATTTACACCACAACGAGAAACAATCAAAAACTTTTATGTATATTTGCCCCATCTTCACACAAAGAATGGAAAATATTAAAATTTAAATACTTGTTTGATTCATGAGAAAAATGTTTCTTTTAGGCGGACTCATGCTGATGGTTTCAGCCATGAATGCCCAGACGTTCAACGAATGGAAAGACCCCGAAGTGAACGCCGTGAACCGTGCACCCATGCACACCAACTATTTTGCATACGAGTCGGCAGAAGCCGCGAAAAATGACAAGGCACAATCGGCCAACTACCTGCCATTGACGGGTATGTGGAAATTCCATTGGGTGGAAAATGCCGACCAACGCCCTACTGACTTTTGGGAAAGTGAGTTCGACGATAGCGAATGGGGTGAACTGCCCGTGCCCGGCCAATGGGAACTTTATGGATACGGACGCCCCATCTACGTGAATGTACAATATCCGTGGAGTAACTTTTTCCAGACAAACCCGCCTCACGTACCTGTTGAACGCAACAATGTAGGTTCGTATCGCCGTACCATCACTGTACCAGCCAATTGGAAAGGCAAACAGATTATGGTACACTTCGGCTCTGTTACATCAAACATCTACTTGTGGGTAAATGGCAAGTTTGTAGGATATAGCGAAGATGCCAAGTTGGGAGCAGAATTTGACTTGACCAAGTATTTGAACCCTGGTAAGGAAAATATCATAGCTTTCCAGGTCTTCCGTTGGTGTGATGGCTCTTACCTCGAAGATCAGGACTTTTTCCGCCTTTCAGGTACTGCTCGTGAATGTTACCTCTATGCCCGCAACAAGAAGCAAATCAAGGACATTCGTGTAACCCCCGACCTCGACGCACAGTACAAGGATGGTTCTTTGGCAATAGAACTCGACCTTCAAGGAAGTGGTGTGGTAGAGTTGGCACTTACCGATGCCAAAGGAAACCAAGTGGCAAACACTACCGTAAAAGGAAGTGGTAAACAGATGGCAGAGATAAAGGTGACCAACCCCGAAAAGTGGACGGCCGAAACTCCCAACCTCTACACACTGACCGCCACTTTGTTGGATGGAAAGAAGGTCAGTGAAGTAATCCCATTGAAAGTCGGATTCCGCGAAGTAGAGATTAAGAATGCACAAGTATTGATCAACGGACAACCTGTACTCTTCAAGGGTGTAAACCGACATGAGTTGAACACCGTGAATGGATACACCGTGAGTGTAGAAGATATGCTTCGCGACATCCGCCTTATGAAGAGCCTCAACATCAATGCAGTACGAACTTGCCACTATCCCGATGATCCCCGTTGGTACGAGTTGTGTGACCAATATGGTCTTTACATGGTAGCAGAAGCCAATGTTGAATCTCATGGTATGATGTATGGCGATAACCCATTGTCCAAGAACGAATCATACGCCTTGGCTCACCTGGAAAGAAACCAACGCAATGTCCAATGTTATTACAACCACCCTGCGGTGATATTCTGGTCATTGGGTAATGAGGGAGGTAGTGGTCCCAATTACGATGCCGCATACGATTGGATAAAGACTGAAGACCCCATGCGTCCTGTACAATATGAGCCTTCCGGACAGAATGGTAAAACCGACATTTTCTGCCCCATGTACTACGGCTACGAAGGGTGCGAAGCATACTCAAAAAACAACAATCCTCGTCCGCTCATCCAATGCGAATACTCACACACCATGGGTAACTCTGCGGGTGGATTCAAGGAATATTGGGACTTGGTCCGTAAATATCCGAAGTATCAAGGCGGATTCATTTGGGACTGGGCCGACCAAGGCATTTTGAAAAAGAATAACGAGAAAGCCCGCATGGTATCCGCACCCGAAATCCATGGATACGGTGGTGATTTCCACAAGGATGATGCCTCTGATGGAAACTTCTGTAACAACGGAGTGGTAGCCCCCGACCGCGACCTTCATCCCCATGCATACGAGATTGCACACCAATATCAGAACATCTGGGTAACAGAAGCAGACTTGAAGAAGGGTGAAGTGAACGTGTACAACGAAAATTTCTTCAAGGATATGAGGAACTACCTCCTCACATGGGAAGTGTTGGTAAATGGAGTTGTTGAACAAACTGGTACTATCAACAATCTGAATGCTAAGCCTCTTGAGACCATTAAGGTACAACTCCCCTATTCGCTCGACGAAATATCTCCCAACGAAGAGGTTCACCTCAACGTATACTTCTCGCTCAAGAAGAGTGAGGGTATTCTGCCCGCAGGACAACGAGTAGCAGGTAACCAACTTGTTATCAACGAGAAGGTGACTAAGGAGCTCATCAATAACAATTCAAAGTTCGCATCTGCTCTCAAAGTGGCTGATAACCTTTCATTGGACATCATCGGTGAAAACTTCATCGCCTCATTTGACAAGGAGAGTGGATACTTGAACAACTGGGTGGTAAACGGAGATTTCGTGATACAACCAGGTGAAGCTCTCACACCCAACTTCTGGCGCGCACCCACTGACAACGACTATGGTGCAAACATCCACCGTCGTTTGTCCGCTTGGAAAAACCCTGGCATTAAACTGACCCATTTGGGACACGAGATGAAGGATGGACAAGTCATCGTAACCGCAAATTACGATATGGAAAATGTACAAGCCAAATTGACCTTGACATACACCATCAGCAATACAGGTGCCATCCTTGTAAATCAAAAGATGACAACTACCAAGGATGCCAAGGTTTCAGCCCTCTTCCGCTTTGGTATGCAGATAACCTTGCCCAAGCGCTATGAACAGGTGAAGTACTATGGACGTGGCCCTGTAGAAAACTACAATGACCGAAAGAGTGCAGCCTTCGTAGGCCTCTACGAACAGACGGTGGACGAGCAATTCCACGATTACCAACGTCCGCAAGAGACAGGAAACAAGACCGATTTGCGTTACTATCAGTTGAGCGACAATCGTCACAACACCTTGTGCATCAGCTCCGATACACTCTTCTCGGCCTCTGCACTTCACTACAGAATGAGCGACCTCGACGATGGAGATAGCAAGAAACAGAGTCATCCTGAATACCTACAAAAGGGAGACACTTACGTAAACATCGACCTTGGTCAGATGGGTATGGGATGCGTAAACAGCTGGGGTGCATGGCCACTCAAGGATTACCAACTTCCGTATGAAGACTACGACTTCACATTCTTGTTGAAGCCAATGCGATAAGGTGGAGGAATGGGAATTCCCCTATCCTTAGGCACGAATTTCTTGCCTACTTCATAGGTGCTTCGTCATTCCCCTCCTGATTCAAGGTTTAATGTTCAATGTTCAAACGACCTTCCGTTGAATTTTTGAATATTAAACCTTGATTTTTTTCGTAATATATTCGCATCATTTATCAGTTTTATATATCCCTTGCACACTCTCTCATTCTTTTCGAATAATTCGAAACAAAACATCGAAACATACGTTTTTGAATAGAAAAAGAAGAAAAAATAGGGCGGTTTTCTGCCTTTATCTGATAGGATTACATTATCTTTGCTTACCCAAACGCTTTTCCCTGATACGTAGTAGGAATGAATAGTTGCAAACGTAAATACATAGGACGAATAGTGGTGCTGATGTTGTCGGCACCCATTGTATTGTTTGTCGCCCTATTGACATTGCTCTATCTGCCACCTGTGCAAGAATTTACTGTGAGGAAAGCAGCTCAAGTGGCTTCGAATGCCACTGGTATGAGCATACACGTGGGTCGTTTGCGTTTGGCCTTCCCACTCGACTTGGCACTGAACGAAGTGGTGGTGTGCGATGGTGTGCGTGCGGATACATTGGCCTCCATTGGCGAATTTCGGATAGGGATAAGCCCTTGGCCTCTGTTGCGTGGCAATGTGCAAGTCAAAAGCATAAACTTGACGAATGCAACGGTTCATACAGGCAAACTCATCCCTTCGGCCGAGGTAAATGGAAGAATAGGAAGGTTGACCCTAAGGCATAGTGACATTGACCTTACAAGTGAAATTGCAAGCGTCAAAAACCTGATGTTGCAAGAGGCCGACGTGTCACTTACCCTGCATCAAAAAAATAGCCAACAGGGAAAAACTTTTTCTCCCGTAGGCTGGAAAATTTTCTTGGGTAGGGCAAAAATCGAGCAGGCAAATCTACGATTGCTCATGCCCTCCGACACATTGGACATGTCCGCTGGATGGGAGACATCAGAGGTTAGGAATATGGCCATCGACTTGGAGGCTCAGGCATACGACGTGTCTCATATTGCATTGAACGGTGGTACTTTTTCCTATGCCAACACCACCCTTCCGATAGCAAAGGGATTCGACCCTCGCCACGTTCAGATTTCCAACATTTCAGTGGCAATGGATTCGCTACATTACAAGCAAAAAGAGGCAGACATCATCCTTCAACAACTGACCTTGGAAGAGCGTTCGGGCTTCCAATTGACACGCTCGGAGGGAAGGATGCGTATGGACAAAGCGGGGATAAGCCTACCCTACCTGTCGCTTGAGAGCAACTCCTCGTACATACAAGCCAAGGGGCACTTGCCATGGAGTGCAAGGAAGGAGGATAGCAATGAGCGAATGAGTGCGTGGGTGGATGGAAGGTTGTCGTTCACAGACTTAGCCTTGCTAAATCCATCCATCATCGTTCACAAGTCGCCAATGAACATTCGTATATCCTTGCAGGGAAATGCCACACATCTGCAATTGGACGACTTCGCCCTGCAGATGGATAGTGTGGTAAACTTGAAGGCTCAAGGAAAAGCAAGTTATCTGACCGACAACAAGCATCGTACAGGTGAAGCGAAGTGGGAGGCTGTAGTTCATAATTCCCCAGTTATCACCTCCTTGGTAGCCACATACCTCCCTTCGATAGAAATACCTCAAGGGATGAATATGAAGGGCTTGGTGGCGGTGGACAAAACTCGCTACGATGTACACCTTGACATCCTCGAGAAAGAGGGATACTTGAGTGCAAAAGGGTTTTACAACACCCTTTCGCAGGAGTATTCGCTACACTTGCGCACCGATAGTTTCCCCCTACATCGATTCTTACCACACACACCACTCGGTCACCTGACCGCCCATAGCGAAGTAGAGGGCAAGGGAATTGACCCCTATGACCAACGTACCCATTTACAAAGCAACGTATTCATAGATAGCCTATTATACGACTCGAAAACCATTTCCAACGTCGGCATAAATGCGTCATTGCAAGAGCACCAAGCGAAGGTGGAGTGCGAGAGTCACAATCCCCTTATGGAAATGCAAGCTCACATCGAAGGACTTATCCATCGCGACTCGTTGAAGGCTCAGGCAACGATGAACGTAGAGAAGACCTCACTATCCGCCTTGCGAAAAATCAGGCTACCCATGAAGTCGTCTGCTATGGTTGACATAAAGCCCGACTCCCTCTACACCCAACTATCAATGGGCGACCTCGAGATAACGCTAAACGGAGGCGATGACCCAAAGGCCCTTGTCGAAAGTATGAAGGCCTTCACAATGGCCATAAAAGCCCAATTGAGTGAGCCAAAGATTGACATCGAACAGGCCACTAAACATCTGCCAAACGCACAACTGACATTGAAGGCGGGCAAGAAGAATCCCATCGTGGATTATCTCTACCACACAAAGAGGCTCGATATGGAGGAGGTGGATGTAAATCTTCGCACATCTCCCCACACAGGCTTGTTTGCCAATGGACATATATACTGCCTACAAGCCGATAGTTTGGAGTTCGACACAGTGAATTTGAATGTGTCAACGATAAAGGATTCTACCCTCGTAGCAAACCTTACCGTGAGCAATGCGCCCAATAAACGAAAACCCGTCTTCACCGCCTCTCTTCGTAGTGAAGTGAGCAATAGGAGCATCAGCACCCTCGTACAATTCTACAACGACAAGCAGAGGTTGGGCTTAGAGTTGGGGGCTAATGCAAACATCGAGAAAAGGGATGTGCGCCTCTCCTTCTTCCCTGAAAACCCCACCATAGGATATCGCACTTTTACGTTGAACGAAGGCAACTACATTGCCCTTAGCGACTCAGGAAAAGTGGAAGCCCATGTGGAGATGCTTGACAAATTTGGCACAGGACTTCGCCTCTACTCGACCCCCAACGAAGAAGCCAAGCAGGACTTAACCATTGACCTCACTCAGTTGAACCTTACGGAGATATTGGGCATGCTACCCTATGCACCCGACATCTCCTGCATCATGGACGCAGAGTTTCACTATTTGAAGACAACGGAAGAGTCAAATACCTTCTCAGGTACTTTACGAACAGAGGACCTTACGTACGAAGGGTATGCAATGGGTGCTCAAGAGCTGGAAGCCGTGTATCTGCCAATCTCAAAGGACAGACATCTCATAAACCTGCAATGGCTAACGAATGACAAGGTTACCACTACCATTGACGGAAGTTATTGGAAGAGAGAAGGTTCAGAAGAAGAAGGTGAGATACAAGCCAACGTAAGATTGGACAAATTGCCTTTGGACATGGCCAATGCATTCTTACCACACGAAGTGGTAAAGGTTGTTGGCTCGCTCAACGGAGAACTCTCGATAAAAGGCCACATCGATAACCCATACATAGATGGAGAGATTCACTTCGACTCAACAAAGATACACTCTCCCCTCTATGCGGTTGATTTCAGTTTTGACGAAAATCCCATCCGCTTTGCACAAAACAGATTATCCCTCAACGATTTCCACATCTACAGTAAGGGAAGAAATCCGTTCATCCTTTCGGGAGACATTGACTTCAAAAACTTTTCGCAACCCGAAGCCAATCTGCAAATGCAAGCCACAGAATACGAATTGCTGAACGCAAAGAAAAGCAAAAACTCCGTACTGTACGGCAAAGTACTCGTCAGCATCTCTTCCACCATCAAGGGGGAACTCACAAATCCCATTATACGCGGTAATATGAATGTATTGGGAAGCACAGATGTGACATACGTACTGAAGGAATCGCCACTGACGGTGGAAGATCGACTCGGTAGCATGGTGACATTTGTAAACTTCAACGACACCACCACCATCGTCAGGGACAAGAAAGACATTTCTATCGGAGGAATAGACCTGTTATTGAATATACAGATTGACCCAGGTGCACAGGTACAAGCCGACTTGGGAAGCGACAATTATGTGGAAGTTCAGGGTGGCGGACACCTCTCCATGCAATACACCCCACAAGGGGAGTTGCTATTGATTGGACGATACACCCTCAATAGCGGAGAGATGAAATACTCTCTTCCCGTCATTCCATTGAAGACCTTCCACATTGCAGAGGGGAGTTATGTGGACTTCTCAGGAAATCCGTCGAACCCCTACCTGAACATTACCGCCACTGAGCGCGTACGAACCTCGGTCACAGAGGATAACAACTCACGCTATGTCAATTTCGATGTAGGCATCACCATCACTCAGACATTAGAGGACATGGGGCTTACATTCACACTCGAGGCACCCGAAGACGTCACATTGCAAAACCAATTGGCCTCCATGTCTGCCGAAGAGCGTGGAAAGCTGGCCGTAACCATGCTGGTAACTGGTATGTATATGGGCGGACAAGGGGGAAGCGAGAAAGGATTCAACACCAACAATGCGCTGAACTCCTTCCTGCAAAACGAGATTTCAAACATAGCCGGCAATGCATTGAAGACCATGGACGTCAGCATAGGGGTGGAGGACAATTTTGCCTCCGATGGTTCATCACAGGGAGGTACCGACTACTCCTTCCGTTTTGCCAAACGCTTTTGGGACAATCGACTGAGTGTCATCATCGGTGGACGCATCTCTACGGGCAACGATGCGAAAGTCGAAGAAAACGAATCGTTCATTGACGACATCTCATTGGAGTGGCGCTTGGACAAGAGCGGCACACGCTATGTGAAACTATTTCATACCAAGAACTACGAAAGCATCCTTGAAGGTGAAATAGTAGAAACTGGCGTGGGCCTTGTACTTCGTCGCAAAGTGGACAAGTTGGGGGAATTATTTATTTTTAGAAGAAGGAAATGAGGTATATAGTTCGTGTTTTAGTAGTTGTGTTTTGCTTCATGTTACTCGTAGCTTGTAGCACCACTCGCCATTTACCCGAGGACGAGACACTGTACACAGGCATCAAGCAGATTGCATATGTCAACGATAGCGCATTGCACCACGCTGAAGCCGCCCGAAGTGAAGTGGAAGCCGCATTGAGCTATCCACCGAACAATGCCATATTCGGAAGTTCTACATACCGTTTCCCCCTACCCTTCGGGTTATGGGTTTACAATGCATTTGCACACAAGCAACAGGGCGTAGGAAAGTGGATTTTCAATCACTTTGCCAGCGAACCTGTATACATGTCCACCGTCGACCCCGAGATACGTAGCAAAGTGGCAACCAACCTGCTTCACGACTACGGATTCTTTCGAGGCGAGGTCTCCAGTGAAATCATTCCCCAAAGGAATCCACGAAAGGAAAAAGTAAAGTACCAGGTGAACGTCGGTCACCTGTTCACCATAGATTCCATCCGCTATCACCATTTTCCCCTACTGGCCGACACACTGATACGCCAAACCGAAAAGGAGGGATTGATAAAGAATGGCACCCCATTCAGCATAACCTTATTGGAGAGCGAGCGAAATAGGCTGACCACGCTCTTGCGAAACAATGGGTATTATTACTATCGAAACAACTACATCACCTTCATGGCCGACACCATACAACGGCCAGGGAAAGTGTGGTTGCAGATACAACCCGTGGAAGGAATACCCGAACAAGCCAACAAACCTTGGTACATCGGCGACATCACCATCAATCTCCACAAGGACACTCCACACCACCCCTTGAAAGATTCCCTGCAAATACGCCGTGTGAAGATAAACTACACTGGCGAAAAATCTCCCTTGAGGCCCCGTGTACTATTCCACAATCTCCGTTTGCGACATGGCGCACCATACTCACAAGAAAGCCAACGAATGACTCAGGAGAACATGGCTCGAATGGGTGTATTCAGTACCGTGGACATGCAATTCGTACCACGCAACACCCCGTCCTCACTATACGACACGTTGGACGTAGTCCTGAATGCCACCTTTGACAAGTTGTTGGATGTGGAAATGGAGATGAATGCCATCAGCAAAAGCAACGACCAGGCTGGGCCAGGTCTATCCTTCGGACTCTCAAAGAAGAATGTCTTCCGAGGAGGCGAGACATTCTCAGTAAAGTTAGACGCATCGTACGAATGGCAGACAGGAGGTCCCACCACGGGAAAGAGTACCGACATCAACTCGTGGGAGTTAGGTCTCTCCACCTCACTCACATACCCACGCCTGGTGTTACCCGGATTGAGCACGCGCCGTTCTCGTTTCCTTTCGCAGACGGAGTTCAAGTTGTATGCCAACCAATTGAATCGGGCTGGTTTCTTCCGCCTCCTGTCATTTGGCGGAAATGCCACATACACTTTTCAGACGACTCAGACATCGCGACACTCATTCACCCCCTTTAGACTGACATTCAACATGGTGCAGGACCACAGTGCCAAGTTCGACTCCATCATGCATCAGAATCGAGCCTTGGCCATCAGTTTCCAAGATCAATTCATCCCCTCCATGAGTTACACCTACACCTTCGACGATGCCTCCCTCACCTCGCGTCGCCACCACACCTGGTGGAGCACCACCGTCACCTCTGCGGGCAATGTCACTTCAGCCTTCTACGCACTCTGTGGTCAGCAATTCGACAAGCGCGACAAGAACCTCTTGGGAAACCCCTTTGCACAATTCATCAAAGTCACCACCGAACTACGCAACCTACTGAAGGTACGAGGCCGCACCCACGTAGCCACACGCCTGATGGCAGGGGTGGTGATACCATACGGCAACTCACAATACACCCCCTATAGCGAACAGTTCTACATAGGTGGGGCCAATAGCATCCGCGCCTTCACGGCACGCACCATCGGCCCCGGTAGTTATCACCCCTCCGAGAGTAACTATGCCTATCTGGATGAAACAGGAGACCTCAAACTGGAGGCCAATGTCGAACTCCGTTTTCCCATTGTTGGTAACCTCTACGGAGCCACCTTCCTCGATGCAGGCAACGTATGGCTACTCCGTCCGCAGGCCGATCGTCCTGGGGGCGACATCACCCTGAAAGATGTGTGGAGCGACATCGCCCTTGGCACAGGACTCGGTCTTCGTTACGACCTTCAGTTCCTTGTCCTTCGTCTCGACCTTGGCATTGCCCTGCACGTACCATACGACACCGGCATCAGCCACTATTACAACATCCCTCACTTCAAGGATGGCCTCGGCCTACACCTTGCCGTGGGGTATCCGTTTTAGTTTGTTCACTTCATCAACCTCCACCCCTCCTCAATGCTCTTCCTGTCCACCTCATCCATCTTGATGCCGCACTCCACGCAGGTCATCGCGGCAAGGATTTTAGCGAATATTTTGTGCCCCTCCCTCCGTCCATCTGCATTTGCAATGCAGATGTATCAAGTATCAGCATTTATAACACCCTTAATATCACGTTATTGCGTTTTATTTAAGCACATTGCAGATCTTATACTCACTACCTTCGCGTTGCAAACGCGAAGGGATGGAGAAGCTATCTTCTCCAGCACTTGAAGCAATCTTACTTTTCCAAAGAAGTTATCTTGTTTGGCCTACGAAGTATATCTAACCTACCAACGCAAGCCATCGCCATAGCCAACAACCATAGTGGCGAAGCCTAATCTTAGCCTCGCCCTCTATTTTTCTGTTTTACAACATATTTTGTGAAATAATTCACAATTCATATTTAATAATTCATAATTAAAACGTACCTTTGCGTTGTCCGAGGGGAGAAATCCTTGGATGCAAGGATGCGTTTCTTGCTTTATCCTATATAGCTAAATCGCCAAAATATCTGTAGAGGGATAGAGTCAATGCAACGCTCATTCTGTGTATATATTGTCGGTACAGCCCGCGCTGTACGCTGTTTTCATATATACCACAGCGTGGGGTGTTTGTTTCTCTGTTCATTTCTACAATGGTGTTTGGCGATACCAGCTATATGATGAGCAGGACAGGTCTTCACGCTTTTCTTGTAGCCATTAATAATCAGTTAAATTTAATACCCAATAGAAGCCTTGGGATAATAAATAAACTTAGAGTATCTTTTTGAAGTCTGTTGAGCTTATAATATAACGTTAAAAGGAATATCTATTTTGAGAATAACATGAATAAAAAGGACTTAACAACTATAAATTCTTGGATTGGAAGTGTACTTCAATTAAATAAGAATAATGAGTGCATTAAGTATGATAAAAGAATAGAATCTCTTATAAACACAGCATTAGCAGATGGAATATTGACAGAAAAGGAGAAACAAATCTTATTCAAAAACGCTCAAATAGAGGGTATAGACTTGGATGAGTTCGAAATGGTACTTGATGCTCGTTTAGTTGAATTGGGTAAAGAGGAAATTGCAACATCATCGACAAAGTCAAATAAATTAGGAGAAGTCATAAAATGTCCAGCTTGTGGAGCATATGTCAATAGTTATCAAAGGAAATGTCCAGAGTGTGACTATACATTTGAAAAAATTATAGTAAATTCTTCCGTATCTCAATTTTCTGAAATATTGAGAAAGTCTAATTTCTTTGATAAGAAGAAAATGGTATCGTCATTCCCGATTCCTAGTAGTAAAAGTGATTTGATTGAATTCATCACAATTCTGCATCCTTATGTGTTCAATAATGATGAAACATTCGATACAGAATGTTCAGAAACATATATATCAAAGTATAAAGAATGTGTTGAAAAAATAAAAGTGTATTTCCCAAACGATGAAATCTTGAGTAGATATATTAAAGAGTTTGAGAAAGCCGTAAAATTCGAGAAAATTAAAAAATCCTCAATGGATATAGAAATATGGAGTTGTGTCGGTGGATATTTTGTGGGTATTGCCATAATGATGTACGTGGCCTATCTCAATGATTATAGTATTTGGGGATACATAGGTATGTTTTTTGTTGGTGTTTTTTTGGGATTGTTTATTGGTTATACATTAGAAATAGTGTTGAAGATAATATATAAAATGTATCTATGATATTCTCAATATTAAAAAATCAAAGATATAAGACATAACATAAAAAAGATGTAGAATTATGGGATTCTTTAGTAGTAAAAAAGAAGGTGGATTAATGGATGTTATCCGCTGTGATGAACAAGAATATCTTATATGGAAGTGGCGTCCTTCGGGAGGGACTAATTCCACGAAGAAAGAAAACTCCATACGATATGGAAGTTCACTGCGTGTAAAGGATGGTGAAGTGGCTGTATTTGTCTATACACAGGATGATGGTACGTCACAAGACTTCGTTGTAGGCCCCTTTGACAAGAAAATAGAGACAGCAAACTTCCCCGTGTTGACCAGTATTGTCGGACTTGGATGGGGAGGTAAATCTCCTTTTCAGGCAGAAATCTATTTCATAAACTTAGCAGGTGTCATACAAGTTAAATTTGCTATCCCCTACTTTGACGTGTATGATCCCCGCTTCTTGGATTTCGGAGTTCCCGTAGCGGTTCATGGCTCATTGACCTTCAATATCACGGATTATCAGGCTTTCATCAAACTTCATAGAATGATAGATTTCGAGCAATCACGCTTTGAGAAAGAAATCAAGGAGACCGTAGCAAGACGTGTGAAGGGTGTCGTGACAAATGTACCGTCAGACTTGCAGATACCGGTGGTACAGATTGAACGGAAAATCATGGAGATAAGTGATTTAACGGAGAACTACTTGTGCCAGGATTTGTCAGATACTTTCGGCATAAATGTAAAGCGGATAGACATCTCTTCCATTGTGATAGACAAGGAAAGTGAAGGATGGATGAAACTCAGGAAACTGACAGCTGGCCTTCAAGAGAAGACACTTGAGACCCAAACAGAAGTCAACCTGAAAAATATGCAAGATATGCAGCGTATCAATGCAGAAAATATGGAAGAGAGTCTGCGTGTACAACGTGAAGAGCTGCAGCGTTCACAACGTTTGCAATCAGAGCAAAGTTTCCTTGGTGCCCACTCTATTGACCAGCAAGCAGCAGTATTGAAGGCTGCAGCCGAAAACTTAGGCCAAATGAGCCAAACGAACCTTGGCGAAGGAGATGCAGGAGGGATGAATCCTGCAGGTATGATGACTGGTATGATGATGGGAGGTGCTATGGGACAACAGATGGCCAGTATGATGAACAGTATGGGGCAACAGGTGCAACAATCAATGGGGGCACCCCCACCGATGCCTACAACAGCGTCTTATTACATTGCCATCAACGGGCAACAATGTGGCCCATGTAACATGACCCAGCTGCAACAGATGGTGCAACAGGGACAAATGACCTGTGACACCCTTGTGTGGAAACAGGGTATGCCAGCATGGAGTACAGCCAGCACAGTAGCAGAACTTGCCAGTCTGTTTGCTACACCTACGCCTCCTCCCATTCCTGGTGTGCCTCCTATTCCTAATCCCTAAAAATAATACAGAAAATTATGAATAACGATTTCACTTCTATTGAAAAGCTGATGGAGCTGGGCTTAGGCCTTTCCATTGCCCAACAGATGGTTGCAACAATGAACCATACCATGGGCAACATGATGGTACCGGGTGTCTCTGTTACACCTCCTGCGGTGAATCCTGTAGGCTATTATGCCGTAGTGAATGAAGCACAGATAGGGCCGATGAATGAAACGGAACTTTCTATTTTGATTGATAAAGGTTCTGTTGCTGAAAATACATTTATTTGGTTCTCAGGTATGACTGGGTGGAAATATGCCAAAGATATACCACAAGTTTATAAACTTATATTATTAAAAAAATGAAAATAGATATCGTAAAGAGCATTATAGCTCTTGCACTCAGTGCTTTGTTGGCGTATGCCTGTTATGCAATCTGCAAGTATGATGAAATCAGGTGGTTGCTGACCATTGTTTCGTTTGTAATGTTCGGTTCATTATCGGTCATGACATTCGGTCTAAAAGCAAAACTGGAAAGGACTTCGGTGGTACTCAGTGTGTTATCTGGTACATTATTGACGGTAGCCATCATCATGAATTTCGTCTTTGCCTTTTTCAATTTCAGTATACCAGTTTACATTATCCTAAATGGAGTCGTGTTGTTAGCCTATCTGATGACTTATGCTTCTGTTTATAAGGCAAAGCAATAGAATTGTATACAGGGTTGAATAAATATAAAAATGAGTTATATGCTAAAGCAACTTTATAATATTTTCCTATTGGTAGTGTCTATTATTACCATAGCTTTTATCCTTATATTGATTGGGAATATATTAACGATAGGAAGTCATATTGGTAATATTGTACATCCATATATGGAATATGCGTTTTATGCAATAATAGTTATATTATCTTTTGTATTTATAATCATTCCTATATTCAAAGTATTAACAATGCCAACACTACCAGAATTGGAAATTCATGAAAGTGATTCTGAAGCAAAAGTAAGAAAAATGGCAAATAAACTTTTGAATAGTTGTGGATATATTGAAAACAAAGATGAAAGAAAAAAACATTATGATAAACTCCGTAAGAATATTAATTCCAATTCAACTGATATAAAGAAAATTGTAAAAGAAGAATTGGATATACGTTTTAAATTTGCAAAGAAAGAGATTCTTAAATTTGCAGGAGTCTCTTTTGCTTCAACGGCTGTATCGCAGAATAGTACTATAGATACTTTATCTGTTTTGATGATTAACTGCAAGTTAATACATCGTATTATTTTATCTACAGGATTTCGACCTGATATAAAACAAACCCTTAGGATTTATGTAAATGTGATTTTTAGTGCATTCTTTGCTCATATTTCACAATATGGTGTAGATCAGACAGCAACAATCTTAATGAAGACATTTGTAGGAGGTGTGAAAAATATACCAGGTGTGGAAATAGTTGCAGGTTCGGTTATCGATGGAACTATAAATGCAGTAATGACATTAAGGGTGGGCTTTTTAACCATTTCATATCTTAAAAAAGGAGCTAAAGGACAAATTGATGCAGAAAGTAATAATGAAGCTGTAAAAAATGCGATTAGGGAACTTCCCAATATAATCGGTAATAAATCGAGAATTATATTAGATTTTATAAATCGATTCTTCAAGGATAATAAGTCTACAGATAACAAAGATATAAACGAATCTGAATCTTATGAGGAAAGTAAAAAGCTGTCATTAAAATTTCCTTTTGTAAAAGTTTCTACGTAAAGATATCCTTCTATGTAAATAGTCACTGAGCCTCCTTCGTATAGATCCAAATGTTCTATACGTTATCATTGGTGTACGATAATTCAAAATAGTTCTCCTCGCCACAGAACACGAAGAAACTCCGTCCATCTGCATTTGCAAACGCAAAGGGACGGAGGCGCACAAATATTTTCTCACCCTATTCTTTTGGCTAGTGAATGGAAATACATACCTTTGCCGTGCGTATTTAATCTTGTTTTAAAGTAATATGTTTTCATAGTTGTCAGTCCTTATGTCTGTGAAGATGGGAGGATGACTATTATTATTTTTTTAATTGTTTAATAAGGTTTGAAATTCCTGTTTGTGAAAATGGGAATTTCTGTTATGGTAAATGATTGATTAATACACTGTCCCCTCCTGTTTGTGAAAAATGGGAGGGGGATTTTTGTATATATACCCCCCGACTTTATTCAGGTAACCCCTGTCCATCTGCATTTATAATGCGCTACAATCATGTTATTGCGTTTTGTTAGGCGCATTGAAAATACTCATACTCAACACTTTCGCGTTGCAAACACGAAGGGACGAAAAGACAGCGTGTTAATTTGTTAGTTTGTTAATTGTTAGTTTTTCATATTGTCATATTGGGACGAATGCAAGGGACTTCTAAGGTATTATAATATTATATATATTATAATAAATATTATTTACACAATTACTACTTTTCTCTCTCCATGCGGGAGTGTGCATTCCTTAAATTAACAATTAACAAACTAACAAACTAACAAAATACATTAAATCTGCTCGTAGGAGGGGAACGGGAGAGTCATTGCTTATCCTAAAAACGAATTATCCTTACAAATATCAAAATATCGAGTGTTAAAACAATGTTTTTTTTGGATGGCAAAGGGGCTATGGCAACGGATTCTTATATTATTGCTGTCCGGTAAACCATTATAATGCACTGTCCTTGCGTACTTTAAGAACGTACAAGCCCCCCCTCATTCCTACTGACGGTTTCTTGTCACTGCGTTCATACGTGTTGTTGAGTGCATTGCACTAAAAATGATAAAGATAACATGAACTTATAG
>JAFZDY010000007.1 GCA_017560945.1 Bacteroidaceae bacterium
CAAGAGTGTAACGAGGATTTGGAACGATGTTTTCAGTGGTTGCAGCAGCCTCGCCTCCATCACCATCCCCGAGGGTGTGATGAGTATTGGAAGCTATACTTTCGTTGGTTGCACCAGCCTCACCACCATCACCATCCCCGAGGGTGTGACTGATATTGGAGGATATACCTTCAAGAATTGCACTAACCTCGCCTCCATCACCATCCCCAAGGGCGTGAAGACGATATGGAACGATGCTTTCAGTGGTTGCAGCAGCCTCACCTCCATCACCATCCCCGAGGGCGTGACAAGCATTGGAACTTATGCTTTCCTTGATTGCAGCAGCCTCGCCACCGTCGTGTTGCCTAAGAATCTGACAACTATAGATTCAAAGGCTTTTGCCAACTGTTCCAAGCTGCTCAATGTGTACTGCTATGCTCCAACAGTGCCCAAGACGAAAACTGATGCCTTCGATAATTCCTATCCCGAATATACCACCCTACATGTACCTGCTAACGCACTGAATGCTTATAAGACTACCGCTCCGTGGAGCAGCTTTGGGAAATTTGAGACATTCGAAATCATTGTGAACAATATCACTCTCAATGTCTCAACAACTACCATCACCCAAGGAGAGGAGTTGAAACTTATCGCTACAGTAACCCCCGATGACGCTGCCGATAAATCAATCTCTTGGAGCAGTAACAACACGAGCATAGCCACTGTAGATAAAACAGGAAAGGTTACCGCCATTGCTCCTGGCACCGCCACCATCATCGCTATGGCAAACGATGGCAGTGGTGTGAAGGCATCGTGTGAGGTGACTGTCAACGAACTCATCATGGGCAAGTGTGCCACACCTGTCATCAACTATGTAGATGGCAGAGTAGTGTTCGAATGCACCACCAAAGAGGCGACCATCAAATCAAACTTTATGGGTAATAACGCGAGTGATTACTCCGATTCAGAAGTCTCATTTATCCCCACCTACACCATCACCGCCTACGCAACTAAAAAGCAATACGAGAATTCCGATGTAGCCACCTGTACCCTCTGCTGGTTACCCTGTACCGAGGAACATCAGGAGAATAATAATATCCTCGCCATCCCCTCTAAGCCCGTGCTCATCAGCACCCAGGGAGGCACTATCACCATCAGCGGACTCGATGCAGAAATCACAGTGGCAGCATACAATACCGCTGGCACACAGCTGGCCACCGCTACCGCTACGGGTGGCACCGCAACCCTTGTCACAGGCCTTGCGTCCAGCAGTATCGCTATAGTGAAAATTGGTGACTATACAATCAAGATAGCAGTAAAGTAACCACACCTATGCTACACACATGCCACACGGGGCGCAGAGCAATCTGTGTCCCGTGTGGCATTTTCTATTCAATGTTCAAGATTCCACCTCATAGTCAAAACTATTGTCTGCACTCCTGTACTCCTAAGTAGATCTTTGATCTTTGCCTTTTGAACTTTGACTTGCGTAGCTTGATGAGCGATAGCGAACTAACCTTGAACCTTAAATTCTTTAATCCGCGTCATCTGCGTCATCTGCGGATGGAAAATGCTTAAGTCCATCTGTGTATCCCTTAAGCGTAATTAAATAACGCTTAAGCGAAAAGTTGGTAACGCTTAAGTGTTTTCATGTTCATGCTTAAGCGTTACCGAACTAACGCTTAAGCGATTTTTTAACGCACTTAACCAACTGATAATCAATCGCAATAAAACTCGTTATTACCATTTGTTGGCGAATCGAACTATCCATACCCCCACATTATATATAGACACATTTCTGATTGTCCCACTAAAAAACTTTACATTATAACAAAAGAGTGAAGACATAGGGACATACAGTTCCATACTCCATCGCTGTACTTCCATACTCCAACACTTTATCCCTAAAGTCTAAACCCTAATTCTTGTTTATCGAATGCTTACTTTTATCGGATGCTTATACTGATTACACATCATACGGAATAAGAATATAAAAAAAGTCCCAACTAACAATGATTGGGACTTTTTTAAGCTTATCTATACCAATTTATTACTTTGTACCTGAACGATACACGGCACGGATACGGTTCATTTCACTTCTTTTATCATATCCGGCATCATATGTAGGCGTTTTGTTCTTATCCGTACTTTCTGTTGGAGTTGTATCTTGTAACATACGTCCCAATTCGACTGTAATATTAGTATTGGACATACCACTCGGAGTTGGCGGTTGTTTTACCCCATTAACAAACTCAATACTTGTAGATCTTGCATGATTCAAGTTGTCTATATATAAGAATCCGTTATAATTAATAGTAACAAGAACCCAAAAAATTCCATGCCAGGCTTTCTGAATATAAGCAGGTTGGCTTGACCAATAAAAATTCTTTTGGAAGACCTTATTAAACTCGTCATATGCACCTGCTGCAATATCCTCAATCTCATCAACCGCAGGAAGATACCATTTAACTTCAGCCACTTGCCCATTATCGTTACGTTTATTTTTGTTATAGCAGTACTCTACCGCACTTTCGACCTCCTCCACCAATGTCCTTTTTTCATTCAGATATGGTTTGCCTGTAGCTGAATTCGTTGTAACAATAGCCTTACTTGCGATCTTTTTTGTAAAAGCAAGGCCGTCATATGGATGATATATTTTTTCATCATTGTCACCATCTCCATCCTTATCTGTATAATCGACCACATTAGATTCTGCTTCTGAAATATAAAAATCGTATTTATAGGCATTGGCTTTTCTTCCTGAGAACAATTCTGTAATATAGTCACTACCTGTTTTAGATTGAATATAAAACGCATTGTCAGTATCCGACAACTGCAATCCTTCCAACCCCCAAGGCATACCATCTTGAGTTTGGCCATACTGTTGGTCAGAGGCATAGTTGTTAAGGTATTCCTCTTCACACTCTATATCATAGAAGTGAGTTCTTCCTTCATTCCATACGCGCCAGAGGTTCCATTGCTGGAAGTTGACGGTAACCGTCTTAGACACTGTCGCTTGACCATCTGTATTATCATTATCTGTGCCAATAAATTTAAATGACACGGGGCAATTACGATACTGAGTTTTGTTTACTGTATAATCATCAACAGTAACGACATCATTTACCGCACCGTCATAAGATACGTTTTTGTCTCCCTCTTTCCATAATTTGTCATACACATTGGGGTTCTCGTCAATATAGAACCATACGCGGTGTATTTCGGTTCCTAAACTACCGCTATGTATAACTTTAATTTGTCCTTTATTGGCAGTGGTCAATTCGCTTACAAGGTTTGTAGTAAAATATTTGCGCACACCTTTTCGAGGAGTAGAGGTATTGACATATGTATGAGGGTTACCACCACGTGCCGCAGCATCACTCTCCATAGCTACCCAACTCCTGTATTGCTCGGGGATGGTGATGGTCATTGAACCGCCGGGCGAAAGTTCAATATCAAGAGGACGCACCTCGAAGTGTGAGTCAAGAATAGCCTCACGCTCCATAGAGAGGTTGAAGCCCATATAATCGACATCCACACGATGGTCGATAGAGATGTTTCCTTGTACATCTCCGTATGCATCGTAATAGTTGGTAAGTCCTGTGATGACGAGTTTGTTGTTAAGCAATTGGTTCCGCTTTACGGTGAAGTCATCGGTATTGTCCTGACCAAGGTAGATGTCGTAGCGCACATTCTTGATTTGGGCATTATGGTCGGTATATCTGCCGTGGATACGTACAAAGGTGGCATTCTTGCCGTTTGTGGTTGTGCCGTCGCCATTACGAACAGCATCCACAAGCATAGGTTTGTAGTATTGCTTCAAATCCTCCTCTATTCCATCGGGATAATTATAGTTTTCACTGGTGGCATTAGGGGTAACCTTGTGCTCGGGCATATAAAAGCCGAACTCAATCAGGTATTCCGAACCTGGTGACAGGATTTTGGATGTAGTGTGCGAAATCTCCTTGCGGCTGAATGCCTCATCGGAAATCACAAAAGGACTTTCAGTGAATTGGTAATAGTCATTACGGGTATATGAACCATTGCCGACCATCTCAACGATATAGTCAGCTGCATCTGTATAGTCAGGTTTTCCGCTTGCATTCAAGGCACGGCCAAGCTTTGCCTTATTAGGCACATTGAAGACCTCCACCTTTTCAATTCTGAACTTGGGTGTGCTCACCACCTGATTGGCATTCACTTGAATGGAGAAGTTTATCTTTGCATAGAGTTTCTTAAGTGGAATCTTGGCCACGGAACCTGCGTTATTACCAGTCTTTGAAAGGTCAAAGGTCTGATTCAAGTGGGTACCAATCATAGGGAATCCACGATAGTGGTTGTCCTCTCCTTTTGGCATACTCAGTGTGGCATCGATGTCGAGCGTAATGGCTTCAAGCTGAGCCAAGGTGGCTATGTTGTCGAGTTCGCTTTCGAGCTTATGCCAGGCATTGGCCACAATATAAATCTTGCACTGAGAGAGGTCGTTATCTCTATTGGTAAGGTGGTCGTAATAGATGATACGTGGCGAAGCATCATCAAGACTGGCAATATATCCCTCTTTCGTATCGATCAAGAATGTGGGGTTGGGCTTACGGATGTTAATGGCACTCGAACACTTATGTTCATCTTTAAAGTTGACTTGACTTGGATATCCTTTGTCATCCAATTCTCCGACTTCGCGATTGGTATATCCTTGCAGAAGTTTTCCATTTATGTCAAATACAAACATGGTCATTTCGGAGATATGCGAATCGGATGGTAAATCACTTTCGCCAGCACGGGTGTTCACCTTCTTGACATCAAAGTCCTGTGCAAAACCAAGAATCTTAATACCACTGTTAGGATCGATAGAGGTATTCTCTACATAGAACTTATCCTCCTCTACACAAGATGCAAAGAGAAGCATAAGCGCAAGAAATATGTTAAACTTTCTCATAGTTACCAATTATTCAAATGTGTGTTCAACATCAGGAGTTGACTCCCAGTTACCCGCCTCGATGAGGGCTATGGTGATTCCATCACCTACAAAGTTGATATGTATCTGATAGAGGATACCAGGTTCAAAAGTAATGGTTGAGGTGAATGTGTTATTTATTTCCTCCTTTTCTTCGGGAGAAAGTTCACCCAATTGAGCCCAATCAATAGTTCCTTTTACACCTGTAGTTGTTCCTTCTTGAGGAATTAGGAATACATATCCACCATGTTCACTACCATACTTTGATACAGATGTAGCTACACCAGCTCCACAAATCTCAGTCTCGCCATTGAATGTACGTTCAATGGTTTCGTTGAAGGCTGGGATTTTTATTTTGTCATCCGATATTTTGAACGTACGTTTTCCCACGTTTCCAGAGGTATACACTGGCTCGGGTTCCTCGCTCATCATTGACAAGGGAATCGTCATTTTAGTATTGGTCAATCCTTCCAATGTAAGCGTTAAACCTGTAATATACTTGGAAGCATCATTGTCTGCTATACTACCATTTCCATCAGCATCTTTATAGATAGGATTACCGTCATCATCTTTTGCAACGACCATTACAGGCTTGCCCTCATCATCTAATACTGGGTTACCTTGTTCGTCTGTTTTTTCTACATATTCAAAATCACTCTCGTTGTAGTTGTTCGCAAGGACCTCAAATGCAAACAAACGATGCTTGAAATTCAAGTCCACTCTACCCGAACCGCTACCATTCACATCGACGGCCTCGGCTGTCATTAGGTCAAAAACGGGAGAACTACTATCATAGGTTGAAATATTACCAGTATGATTAAGCCAACCATACGTATAAGTCAACATTGGAGTGTTGATTGTACTCTCACTACTAAGGTTTATACCCGCACCCCTATACGGATGATATGCAAAGAACGCATAGTTGTAATTTTCCCACTGTTTGGGTTCACCATAGCTGCAAATGTCTTCTTCGTCACATGAGACCTCTACATCATAGAACCAACTTCCAGGAGTAGCAGTAGATTTTGCAGTTTCCCAGTTTGAAGTTTCTGAGAACTTAAATCCTATAACTCCAAAATCCTTGCCTCTCATACTCTCTGCGAGATGTGAACGAGTAGAGACTCTGGTTCCGAACTGCATATAACCATAGGAAACGGGCCACTTGTCAAAACCCGTAATATCCTGTTCCTTATCACAAGAAGCGAAAAGGCACAACGCTGTGAGGAATATATATGTCGTTTTCTTCATTATTTTTACTTAATTATGACAGAACCTGTTGCACTTTCACTATCCCATATATCTGCAGATGGGTCGTTGAAGATGATATCGTTCTGTTTGATTTCAGCTGTATAGGTGTATTTCTTTCCTTTCTCCCATATTTCTGGAGATAACTCCGCGCTGTAGGTTTTGTCCATGGCTTTGATTGTCAGGCTTACTGTTCCCTTGTCCACAGGGAGTACCAAAATTCCTCCTTTGGTCACATCGGCATACTCTGAGCCTTTAGTCAATGACACTCCACTATTACATGTTATACTACCTGTATTGGATGAACTCCATGTACCATCATTCCCATATTTGCCATGGTCGGCTACATTATCCAAGGTAATATTTTCAATAGTAACACCGTCAATAGCACTTTTTATCTCTATCACCACACAAGCGAGCAAGTGATTGAATGAGAGGTTGACGACATTTCGTCCTCCTTCTGGAGTAAGTTTATCCTCTGCCACACTACAGTTTGCTTTGGCTACCATCAAATCCACTTGCGAGGTGATATCATAGTTTGAGACGGTATATGCTTGGTCTGAACTTGTATTGTAAATTGAAAAGTATCCATCCTTGGGATAGAATGCCGTGAACCAATACGACACACCAGGTATCCAATATTCAAGACCTGTGTACCCCCACACATCTTGATGTGAGTATGTCACATCCTTCTCGAAAGTAGCATACTCACCGGTATTACCCTTCAAATGAGCATACACTTTGAAACCATTTTCCTTCAAATCGTCAATACCAGCTACGGCACGTGTGTCAACAGTGCTAAACAGAATAGGATATCGTGTCTCAGTTAGGGAGATGTCCTCCTCCTGACATGATTGCAAGCCTAATGATGTTAGCATCATAGCTCCCACGATGAATCCACATTTATCAATCTTCATTCTGTAGTCTCTTTTTATAGTTCTATTCCGTCCCTAATGTACGGCTTTTCTTATTAGTGAGCATAAGGGGAACATTCAACCCCTTATGCCCTATAGGTTATAGTGTTTTAACCTTATTAAATTTTAACCTCAGTAGAAGGGTTAGGAGTCCATGAAGGATCCTGCTCTACTGTGAATTGGATAGGATTGTTCAATCCAACTTCTACAATAACATTGTAAGCGTGACCAGCATCAAGGTTACTAATAGTTGTAGTTTTGTGTGTAGTTGTAATCAACTTTCCACCATAATACAAGTTTACATCACATTCCACTGTTGGATCTTCGAGAGGAATAAGTAATTTCTCGTTTGCACACTCCTTATCTGTATTGTTTGTCACACCTTCGATAGCATCAAATGCTTGAGGCGCAGATGTAGTAGTAGCCCATGAACCACCGATAGTGTAAGAAGGAACAACACCATCTACTGCTGTTTCTGCAACATCAGCTACAGTATAAACTCCTGTTTTAATCGCGTTGGAAATTTTAATATCCGTAAGAGTATAAGTGTAAGTTTCAATGGTTTCACCATTATTTGTAGTCTTAGGAGTTGTATTGTTAAGTGTAAATTTTACTTTTGCAAGCAAGTGAGCAAAGTCAAACTGAACTTTAGGATTATTTGTTGCTAAACCTTTATATTGTTTTGAACGTGCATAGAGAAGGTCTGTTGAACCGTCTGCTGTATAGGTAATAGTCGCGGGCAATTTGTTATTATCACCGAGGGTTACGATTGATTTCCCTTCTGAATCTGTATCTGCATTAACTACTGCTGCAAAGTCATACATTGCATCAGGAATCCAATACTGAGTCTTAGAAGTACAATTCCATACACTGTTTGTACCTACAGTACCAGATACTGCATCATCAGCAAATACAGAAACGTATGAAGCATCACTTGCCTTCACTGCTCCCCATACTTTAAAGGCTGTTAATTTATTTGTTGCATTATAACTAGGGTCAATTGCACGAGTCGCATTGTTTACGAATGCATCTCCGAAGGTGATTTCCTCTTGATTGAGCACGAGTGCTTCATCCTGTGAGCAGCTGGCGAATGCGGCGGCTGCGAGGGCGATATAAATGTACTTTTTCATAATTGTATGTTTTTGTTTTGTTAGTTTTCTATTTGTTGGAGAGTGGGCTTTTGAAGATACGGTTCTTATAGCTTGAAGATACGATTCTTCCAAAAGCTTTAAAGCTTTCCTCTCTGACGTGTATAGTTTGAAGGGTTATACTATATAGTGTGATTAAACCTCGTCGTTTAAAGTGTAACGTCTTTTTCTTCAGTCTCTCCGTTTACGAGAGGATTCCACTTGTTAACCTCAGTTACAGTGAACTTAATAACTTCACCCGGATTACCCTTGCTGATTACGAAATTGTAAGCCTTACCAGCTTCGAGGTTAACAGGTGTGGGAGTAATAGCATGTGCTTCTTCTGTGTCAACAACTATACCGTTCAAAAGAGTTTCAAGTTTACAAGTAATTTTCAAATCGGTGTAGTTGTTAGGAATCAACAACTTCTGGTAGTGAGAAGTAGAAGAAGCTGCAGCACCAACTGCACCTACCAAAATTGCGTCTGCTGAAGAATCATCAGTAGCAGAGATATTTCCAAATGCTACTTCATTACGAACATTTTCACCAGTTGTAACAACAGCCCACTTTTTATCAGCAATGTTATATGTACCATTCATATAAGCATTGGTAATCTTGATGTCACTTACTCGGTATGTATACTTTATACTTTCTGTGTTAGTAGTGATATTATTCACAAAAGTAAACTGAGCCTTTGAAAGCAGGTGATCAAAAGTGAAAGCTACTACACCATTGTTGGTGTTATTGTAGTTTTCTACTTTGTGTTCTGCATAGAGAAGGTCTTTTTGCTCACTTGCATTGTATGAGATGGTAGTGGGCATGTTATTACTGTCGTTTGAATCTTTATTGAATTCAGCCGCAGTACCATTAACAATGGCTGCAAACTTATAGTTGTTTCCCTTAATCCAATATTGGGTATAAGCGCCATCGTACCACCAAAGATTGTTATATACTACAGCGTTTGATGCCAATGTTTCACTATCTCCTTTTTTCTTCACTTCTACTCCAGAGAAGATATTCACACTACCTTCACCTGATCCTGTTCCCTGTACACTACCATATACCTGGAAAGAAGAAAGGTTTCCACTATTCAATGTTCCATCAATTGCACGTGTAGCGTTGTTTACGAATGCTTGGTTGAATGTGATGGCCTCGGGTGCGATGACGTCGAGAATCTCGTCCTGTGAGCAGCTGGCGAATGCGGCGGCTGCGAGCGAAAGTAATAAAATCTTTTTCATTGTTATAGAGTTTTTAAAGTTTATATTATTCTGTGTTGTTGTTAGTTTCTGTTTCTTGTTTGTTTACTTTGTTGTTTATTAAGGGTTGTTTTTTATAATTTCGTCCAATAAGTTTGTATTATTTTGGATGTTCATGTTGTTATCATCATTGTCATTGTTGTCATCGAGACCACCGATATAATTTGGATTATTATTTGAACCATTTATAGGACCATCTTTGTCGATGTGTATATTTTCTGGTTGTTGAGTATCTACGTTGTAGTTGTTGTGGGTCGTGTTCCAGTCAGTAACATTGAGGACGTCGAAGGTGATGGGGTCGCCAGGGTTGCCAAGGTTGATGATGAAGTTGTAGGCTTTGCCTTTCTCCAAGGCGATGGCGCTACCGGTCTCGAAGGTCTTAGTCTGTGTGTCGATGACTACACCGTCCTTGAGGAGTTGGTAGCTGATGCTGATGCCCCACTGCTTGGTGTTGGGGATGAGCAGGCGCTCGTAGTTGGACTCGGCGCTGGCGTTGTACTTGATGTCGGCAACTTCAGCATTGTTGGCAGAGTTTCCTGTTGTTACCACTTTACCGAATGAGAGGGCATAGGTAGAGGCGGGTGCGTCGTTATAAGCATTATTATCGATTTGCCAACCTGCGGCGTCGTACACTGCAGTCTTGTCGGCATTGGTGATGGTGATGTTGCTCACCTGATAGCTGTAGCCGTTGTTGGTGCTGATGGTGTTCTTCACGGTGAACTTAGCCTTTGCCAAGAGGTGTTGGAAGGTGAAGTCCACTGTCTTGTCTTCGGGGAATACGTTTATATTCTTGGCTGCGGCAAAGAGTATATCCTTCTGCTTGCTGGCATCGTAGAGGTAGATGTAGTTGGGTTCGCCATATTGGGTGGCCTTCACCTCGGTAATCTTCACGATGTCGTTGTCCTTCGCTTCGGAGGTGTTACCTTCGGCTATAGCCCAGAAGTTGTAGGTGTTACCCTCTACCCAGTATTGTGTGTTGCTGGCAGCGTAGCTCCAGTTGGTGCCACATCCCAATGAGTTTCCGCGCTTCACCTTTTCGGCTTTGAAGATGTTGGCCGTGCCACCATTGTTACTGATGGTACCCCATACCTGAAACTCCTTGAGAGAGTTTGTGCCTGTGGTGGAGTTGTTGTAACTATCGTCATAGGCAGCGCGTGTGGAGTTGTCCACAAAAGCGTTGTCGAATGTGATGGCTTCCTGGTGGAAAGTCATTGTTTCGTCGTTGGTACAACCAGCGAAGATGGCTGCGGTCATGATGGCCAATATTGCCTGTTTTTTCATCTTCATTTATCTTTTAAGAAATGTATTTTCTCTTTCTCTTTCTTTGTCTTTTTCTCTTCTCTTTTTTCTCCCGTTAGGAAAATATTTTTCTCTCGTCTGGAAAAAAAACTTCTCCCGTAGGGGAAATTTTGCTCCCTCATTTGGGAGACTTTCGTAGTGAGTATAGGGGGAACATTCAACCCCCTATACCCTAATGGGGTTTATTAATCTTTATACTTGATTAGAAAGTTTCTGAACCCTGTGCGAAGGTGTGAGTACCGTTGAAACGAGCAGGATTAACACCATCAGCAAGAGCGTGGAAGTTTTCGTTACCTTGTACGTTGATATTGACATAGTTGTACACAAAGTTGCTTGCTGTCATTTGAACACTGTATACCTTATTTGCGTTTGCATTGGTGTTACCAGTGAATGTAACTTGGGTAGCACCGCTGTTAGCATTACCCCAAGTCCATACTGCAGCCAATGTACCTTGGTTGGTATAGATGTCAAATTCGTTGTTAGTGATGCTGAAGAGAGTTCTTGTACGGATAGCATAGAAGTCACCAACGAACTTACAGTTGTTCACGGTCAACAAGTCACTGGCATCAGCATGATTTCCTGCATTGATACCACATACTCCGTCTGACAAACTTGTCTTGAATTCGCAACCTTCGAAAGACATTGCTGCACCATAAGCAACTACGATACCAGGATATTGGTAAGGTGCACCAGAGAATGTATTCTTATGCTTAGAAGCATTGTTGATGTCAAATTTGATGTTCTCAAAGTGGTTATTATCGCAGCTAGAAACGTTTACACGACCCTTGATAGTAGCCTTGTTGTTTGCGTTTGACTTAATAGTTACAGAACGTGTAACATTGAAAGTACCTTCGAGAACTACACCTGATTCAAGAACGATTTCAGACTTAGAGGCATCAGCAAGAGCAGCAGTAAGACCAGCAGCATCTTGAATTCTACCACTTGCTGCAGCATCAGTAGGATATACGTTGATGTCGTCTGCACCAGTGAATGAGAAGTTACCAGCAGCGGGAGCAACGTATGTAGCTTCATCATCACCTGTAGTGAAGATTACCTGATAATAGTCACCAGCAGTCAAATCGTTATTGCCTTTAACCTCTACACTATAAGCAGTCTTGTTCTTACGAACGATGATGGGACGGTAAGCATCGATAGTAACATTCTCAACAACGAGTGCACCACGGCTTGCATTACCATCAGCACGTACACCATAGCTAGCAGCTTCGATAATAGCGTTCTTGATAGTGGGGAATGCAGTGTTACCAAATGATACACCGCTCTTACAATCAACAACTTCGATACCATCTACTGTAATATCAGCTTGGCAGCTCTGAGCTTGGAGAAGTGAGTGCATATTAGTAGCTTTACAATCCTTAATTACGAGGTTCTTTGTAGAATTAACCTTCACACCTACAACACTCTTCTCAGCAGCTGTACCAGCCAATGCGTTGAAAGTACAATTCTCAACAGTGATGTTCTGTGAATAACGTTTAGTATTTACGAATTCAACTGCATATACGAAGTTAACGTCAGCAGTGTAAGTTTCGAAGTTTACGTTTTTGATAGTTACTGAACCGTTGTTATCAACAGTTGAACCATTGTGGATACGAATTTCACCATCGTACTTCACTCCATTACCTTCGATAACGAGGTCAACGCCGTTCTTCTCTTGAATCCATACAGTCTCCTTCACGTCAGAAGCGAGGTAGATAGTACCACCGTCAACAGCAGCGTCGATAGCAGCTTGAAGGCTAGTGTAGGGTGCGTTGTTGTAAGTTGCTACAACAGGGTGTGCAACTTCACCACCAATCACCCATTCCTTCACAACTACGTCGAACTCGATTTCTCTCAAGTTGAGGTTGCTGGGGTTGATTTCAGTTACGAAGTTGTAAGCCTTACCCATTTCGAGAGCTACACCTGTTACAGTTGAAGTCTTCTCGAAAGTAGCAGCCTCCTGTTCACCCATTAACACCTTTACTTTGAAAGTAATGGTATAAACCTGATCTTTACCAGCAGGGATAGTCAAACGTTCATATGTAGACTCATCATCTTGACCTTTATCCAATCTTGCTACATCGCCAAACTTAAGAGAAAGAGTATTTTCATAACCTTCTTTGATCTTCCAATCGTCACCATCCCACCAGTTTTCTACAGCGAGGTCGATGGTGGCAATCTCAGGAGCAGTCATCTGGATGTCCTCGATGATAATGTCAGCATTGTCAGTAGTGAAACCGTTCTTGAAGGTGAACTTCACCTTAGAGAGCAAGTGGCTGAACTCGAACTTCACGGGATCCACCTCTTGTGTAGTAGAAGTAGGAGCAGTAATAGAAGTAGCAGCATAGAGGAGGTCCTCAGAACCATCTACGTTAGTGAAAGATACTACACCAGCACCATCGTAGTTTGCACCAGTAGCATCCAATGACCAACCTACATTGTTTGAACCATCATTCATAGGGGCGAGGGCTGCGAAGTAGTAAGTGTTATCACCAGGAATCCAGTACTGAACGTTAGTGTAAGTCCAGTCTCCATTTTCCTTAGTTACTTTTTCACCTTCGAGCACTGTACCGTCGGGCTCGTTCATGAATGCCCATACGTTCATAGCTTCCACCTTGTTAGAGTTGTTGTTGAAGCTGGGATCAGCAGCTGCACGTGTTACACCTTCCACGTTAGCGTCTGCGAAATCAATTGCATAAGGAGATTGCATTTTCAGTGTCTCCTCGTTGTTACAAGCTACTAATGCAGAGGCAGCAAGAACAGTAAACATTGATTTTTTCATATAACAATAAATTAGTTAATAAAATTATTTAATTGATATTTATTTCTCTTCAGTTAAGTACTTAATACTGCACCCTTCCCTTGCGAAGAAGGGTGTAGTAATTAAATGTTATTTTACTGTTACAGTTCCAGTATAACCCTTTTCACCACCTACTAATGTAGAAGCGTCAGCGGCTACATCGTTAATCTTGACATTGCTCACTTCTACATTTTCGCATGTTACAGCACAGCCGTATGCTCTACCAACTACTGCACCTCTTTTGTGTTCAGCTTCGCCACCGTTGAGGTTTGAGTTGTTGATTGAAGAGTTCTTGATAACAACAGAGGTAGTGCTTCCGCTAACGAAACCTACAAAGCCACCGATAGTACCATTGGCAGCAATAGTAGCATTGTTGATATGTACATTATTTATTTCAATGTTTGCACCTTGGAGGTCAGACCAAATAGCACTTGCATAACTATAACCAGCTGGAGTAGCAAGATTCTCAATGAAGAGGTTCTTCACCACCTTATCGCCAGGATTAGCATCACCTCTAAAGAGCGATGTTGCATAACCGCCCTGCACTGCAGTTACGACATTAGAAATCTTATGACCAGCGCCATCGAATGTGGAATTTTTCCAAAGTTCGATAGGCTTATTCATTGCTGCACCTTCGAAGTCAATGTCTGCATTAAGCATAACGTATGCATCTGTTGCCTTGAGATTGTTAAGTTCTTCGGCAGTGGAAATCATAATAACAGTTTTACCAGCAGGAGTTTTAACCTCGTAGTTTCCATAAGGAGCAGCATCACCCACCTGAACGAATTCAAAACCGTCGATGATAACCTTGCTACCTGCGCAATTTGATAAAGTGTATCCACGACCTACATAACCGAGGTAGTCAAGGGGAGTAGCTACTGTGCCATCAGCGTTCATACCAGATACCTTACCAGTGTATGAGCAGTTCTCGAGTGTGCAAACCTTAGTCTTGCCATCGGCCCAACCACCAGCGATACCACCTACGCGGTATTCGTCGTTGTGGCGATTCTCGCGACCAGCCACAACAGCTACATCGCCAGTAGTGTGGCAATTTACAAACTTAGAGTCACCAGCAGCGATACCTACAAGACCACCAGCGAAGAACTTGTTAGCAGTAACGTTGATATTTGAAGTACAGTTTTCGAATACCATCTTACCCTGGAGCTGACCTGCAAGAGCACCTACGTTGTTATTAGCAATAAGTGAGCTACCTTCGTTTGCAATCACGTGCACGTTCTTCATGGTAACATTACCATATGAGTTACCACCAGCCACTACAGCTACGCGGCTTGCTCCGTTAGCAGTCTGTGTAGCGTAAACAGTGATATCACCCTTCATAGTTACGTTCTCGATAGTTGAAGTACCTTCCAAAGAACCTGCTACTGCACCGATGTGACCCTGGCTGTGGTCGATATCCAAGCAAGGAATGTTGATATAGACGTTCTCGAAGTTTACGTTCTTGATAGTAGCATCCTGAGCATAACCGAAGAAACCGATGTATGCCTTACCTTCCTTAGCCTCTGTCTCAATGAGAGCAAGATTCTTGATGGTATAACCATTACCATCGAATGTTCCTGTGAAAGGCTTTTCGCTTGAACCGATAGGTGTCCAGTTGCTTGCAAAACTACGAGTGGATGCAAGGTCAATGTTTCCATCCAATACGATGCTGCAGTCAGTCTCGATGCTACCGTCGTTGATACCTTCGGCAATCTGCTGCAAACCTTTTGCTGAATTTGCAGTGTAATTGACTCCATCATATTTGAAGTCTTTAAGTTCAACACCATTGTTCTCATCCCATTCCTCGATTTCATCTACATTGAACAAGATGGGTGAAATGCCAAGGTTAGAAGCGTCGAGGGTAGCGTTGAAGTTGTAAGCCTTACCCATTTCGAGAGCTACACCAGTAACAACAGAAGTTTCGTTGAAAGTGTGTGCAGGGAGTTCACCCATGTAGAGATCTACAGTGAAGGTGATATTGTAAGTGTAATTTCCATCGGTAGGAATGGTGAAACGCTCTACATTGCACTGTGCGTTGGTGTTGCTCAGCTCGCCTACGTTACCGAACTCGAGTGTAAGGGGAGCGGCATTTGTTGCAAGAGTCCAATCGTCGATGTTATCCCACCAGTTTTCCACTGCGAGGTTGATAGAACCCTTGCTGGGTACTTGCATGGTGATGCCACGAACCACGAGACGTGTATTCTCGTTGGGGAAACCGTTCTTGAAAGAGAACTTTAGCTTAGAGAGAAGGTGGTTGAAAGTCAAACCTACCTTGCCAGGTACCTTGTTGATATCTGCCTCGGTAGTTACTGAAGTAGCTGCATAGATGAGGTCTTCAGAACCGTTTTTGTTCTCGAAAGTGACAGTACCTACACCAAGTGTGTTGGCATTCTCAGTATTCAAGCTCCAGTTTGCACTGTTCATAGGAGCCAATGCGCCGAAATAGAAGGTGTGATTGGGCAACCAGTACTGAGTGTGGAGGTAAGTCCACTCATCGCCATTCTTAGTTACATCCTCACCCACGAGTACCTTACCCTTGGGTTCATCCATAAATGCCCATACGTCGAAGCCTTGGATGTTGTTCACAGTAAGGCTGGGGTCTTCTGCTACACCTGCACGAGTGGCGTTCTCAATAGAGGGACCTGCAAAATCAATTGCATAAGGAGATTGCATGTCCAAAGTCTCCTCGTTGTTACAAGCTACCAATGCAGAGGCAGCAAGAACGGTATACATTAATTTCTTCATGATGATTTTTAATATTTTATTTTTTGTTCTTCTGTTAATTATTTCAAGCCCTCTGCTGCTCCAGGAGTCCAAGCTGCACCATCCTTAACGTTATTGCTAACAACTTTTGTGGCATTTGTTGTATTGATGCTGAACCAATCTTTTGCAGGGTGTTCTGTGCTGTTAGTAATAGTATTGTTAGTGAATGTAAAGGTGTGACCCGCTGTGAAACTACCAGCTTTAACCAAACCACCTGTACAGTTTTCGAAAGTACAACCAGTAACCGTCAAATCACCAGGGTATTCACCATATTGTGGCATAATTGCCCAAGACTTGATGAGGCTGAAAGTACATCCTTCAACAACGAGAGAGTTGTAACCACCAGCAGACATTGTGTAAATAGGATAACCCATGTTTGAGAATACACAATCCTTAAGTACGATAGTAGCATTAGGATTTTGTCCATAAATACCGCGACCTTTTTTCTCTCCTGTACCAACAAAAGTACAGTTTTCTACTACAAGATTTTCAATCTGTGCATCGGCATGGATTACGATACCGCTATTAACATTTGAACCACCATCGTATACAAAATTTACATTCTGAAGAGTTACATTTTCAATTTTAGAGTCTGCAACTGTTACGAATGTCATTACTGCTCCCTCTTTACCAATGATTGTTACATCCTTAAGCTCGCCAACGGTAACAGAACCATAATTAGTATTCTCAGACAAAAGGACGATACCATTATCAAGGTTACCACTAAGGGCTTCAGACAATATAACTGAAGTAGATGCTATAACAGAAGTCTGTCTTTCTACTTTCACGAGTGCACCATTAACCACTACCTTATCAGCATAAGCTTTTGAATCCTCGTCTACCCATACTGCAAAATTAGTATCTTCTTCTACATCGGTGATGTTGATATTCTCTACATTGATCTCAGCACCAGCTACTGACTTCACTACGATGGCAGCCTTTTTGACTGTGTTGAAAGTAGCATCGTCGATGCACAAAGTAACCTTGGCAGGAGCTGATACATACTGTTCGTCAATCTTGATACCGCGTCCATCAGAGTTGATTGTCAAATCGTTGATGTCGACATGTTGCCCCTTGGCTGAAATCCATATAGCGTAGTAGTCGTGAGTCTCGTTGATGGTTACGTTGTTGAGTGATACATTCTTATTTGCATTGGTGAAAGCAATAGCCTTTTCGAATTCAACATCCTCAATGACATAGTTACAGTTGGCAAAGCATAAGTCGTATGAGTTCCAAGTACCAGATGTCTGTGAACTTGTCATAATACCGTTCTTGATAGTGAAGATGGCTTCGTTGTTCTTTGCACCAAGACCTGACCAATAGGTAGTAGTGACATTGAGTGTGTGGCCATTCAAGTCGATGGTGATGTATTCAGTGTTTTCACCACCCAACTTGTATTCACCGCTACCAGGAGTCTGAGTGCCGAGTGAAGAGATGGGCAAATCGATGTCGTTATTCAATACAAGATTGATTGACTTCTCGTTAGCAGTTAAAGCTGCAGCCATACTTGCTGCATCTTTAATCCATACCTGACCGGGAGTAGAGGGAACGTTGTTACTCTCAATCCATTCGTCTACCTTTTCAACCTTGAACTCGATAGGAGAAATACCCAAGTTTGAAGCATCGATAGTGGCCTTGAAGTTGTAAGCCTTTCCTATTTCGAGAGCTACGCCAGTAACAGTAGATGTGAGGCCTTCGAATTCATGACCAAGACGGTCGCCCATAAAGAGGTCTACATCGAATGTGATGGTGTATACACGCTCACCAGTTGCGGGAATAGAGAGGCGCTCGTAAGCACACTCGTCCTCTTCACCCTTGGACAAACAAACTACATCACCAAATGCAAGTGTAATGTTCTCGGTAGAGGGAACCCAAGCCGCATTGTCTGTAGCGAGGTTGATAGTACCCTCTGCAGGTGAAGTCATGCGGATGTTCTTCACCACGATTTCTGCGTTGTCATTGGGGAATCCGTTGGTGAAAGTGAACTTCACCTTAGAAAGAAGGTGGTTGAAGGTCAGAGCTACCTTTTCATAAGTATCATTGAGATTATCAGATGTTTCTACTGTAGTAGAAGCATAGAGGAGGTCCTCAGTACCATCTACGTTAGTGAAAGAAACAATACCTGCACCTGTGAGGTTGTCATTTCCAACATTGGTATTCAACTCCCAATTGTCGCTGTTCATAGGAGCCAATGCACCAAAGAAGTAGGTGTGACCAGGCAACCAGTACTGAGTTTGTTCATAAGTCCAGTCTGTACCATTCTTGGTTACATCTTCGTCCACCAAAATGATACCATTGCGTGCATCCATGAATGCCCATACATCGAAACCATCGATAGTGCTGGTAGTGGTGCTGGGGTCTTGCGCTGCACGTGTAGAGTTCTCTACAAATGCACCCGCGAAATCAATCGCATAAGGAGATTGCATGTTCAAAGTCTCCTCGTTGTTACAAGCTACCAATGTACCGATAGCAAGCACTGAAATCATAAGTTTTTTCATAACCTTATTAGTTTTATGTTGTTTAATTATTATTTTTTTCGTGATTTTATCACTTGTCAGTGTCGATGTCTGTATTGTCCGCAATCTCCCATCCCTTGACTACGACATCGAATTCGATTTGATCGAGGTTGAGGTTCTCGGGGTTGATAGCTGCGGTGAAGTTGTATGACTTACCCATCTCGAGAGCTACGTTGTTGACAACGGAGGTCTTTTCGACCTTATAGGCGTGTACATTGCCCACGTAGATGTCGATGTCGAATGTGACGGTGTAGGTGTGACCCTTGACAGTGGGGATGGTGAGGCGGGCATTGGTGCTCGCGGGCTCGGCGTTGATGTCGAGCGTGGGGAGGTCGTCGAAGGCGAGTTGGATGGTGTCGCTATCGGGTGTCCAGTCCTCCTTGTTATCCCACCAGTTGGGTACAGCGAGGTCGATGGTCGCACTTTTGGGAGCGCTCATGCGTATGTTGCTTACCTTCACGGTAACATTGTCGGTCTCGAAGCCGTTGGCAAAGGTGAACTTCACCTTGGAGAGCAGGTGGCTGAAGAAGAGCTTCACCGGGGGCATTTCGTCGCCGAGGGTCATGCCCACGGTAGAGACAGTGGTGGCAGAATAGAGGAGGTCCTCGGAGCCGTCCACATTGGTGAACGAGAGTTTGCCTGCGCCGTATTCGTTAGCTACAGAGGTGTCGAGTGTCCAGTTGGCATTGGCCACGGGAGCTACGGCACCGAAGTAGTAGGTGTGATCGGGCCACCAGTACTCTTCCTTTTCGTATGTCCATGTATTATCCTCGCCCTTGGATACTACGTTGCCATTCAGGATTGCGCCGCCAGGATTTTCCATGCATGCCCATACCTTGAACGCGTCGATGGCCTTGGTGCCGTTTTCTCCGTTGGTGCTAATGCTGGGGTCGGCAGTGGCACGTGTCTTATAGACGAATGCTTCGCCGAATGCAATGGCTGTAGGAGACGGCTGCTGGAGTGTCTCCTCGTTGTTGCAGGCCACCAATGTGCAGATAGCAAGAACGGATAATATGATCTTTTTCATTGATAACGAGTTTGTAAGTTAGTTATAATTTCTCTTAAGCTTTCTGTTTTGGGTTAAAGGGGGAGGGGGATGTCTTCGTATTCGCCCCAGTCGTTGACCTCGACGTCGAAGGCTCCTGAACCTGAGGTACCTTGTGAAGGTTCGATGACAATGCCATCTACTACGATGACTCCTCCGTGAGGCTGTGCCTGTACCTGGTCGGTAACATCGAAGTCGAAGTTAATCATGCTACCGTTTCGGAGCATAACCTCGAGGTTGAGTGCGTGGCGGGGCTGTTCGGCACGGCTGGGATAGTTGTCATTGGGGTATGCGGGAATACCGAATGAGTTTACCAAGGCACGAACTCCGAAGTCGGTCACCTCGCAGTCGTAGAGGAGGGTGGCTCCCTCGGCAGATGTCTCACCAGTGCTGATGAGAACTGAACGTGCCATACCTGACAGGGCTCCGCGTGCCATAGCTACGTACTCCTGACCTTCGGCGAACTCGTAACGTACCTTGTAGGTGAATACTAACGGATGCAGGGTGACTTCCACTTCGTGGGGTTCGAGAACCTTTTCCACCTCGAAGTCGGCAAAGTAGTTGGCATAGAGTATGTCGGGGGGGGTTATGGTCTCCTCGCCATCGTTGGCATAACGACTACCATTATATGTAGCGCGTGTGCGTGTACGTGTAGAGGCTCGTGTGGTGGCTGTGTTTTCACCACGTGAGAAGACGATGTACTCGGTGTCGTTGTTGTAGAACAATACATCGTTGAGTCCTTCGTAAAGGGTAACGACACCACCATCGGCACTGATGTTGTGGGTGTTGCTGTTTCCTCTCTTGTTGCTATTGACTACACGCAGACCTTCGGGTTTGCCCGGGCGCAATGATTCGTAGTCGAGATAGTGGTCGGGCCACTGTTGTTTCCACTCAAAGCCGTACTTGTTGTATTCCTCCCACTCCATGCGGTACTCGGGCAACACATGTATGTGGTAACGATGTGCGTGTTCGCGGTGATCAACGCACAAGTCCTTGTGTTCACATGCTGTAGCAGCGAGGAGCAGTATCATGAGTGAAGCTTGCCAAAGTCTTTTCATCGCAGGCCTCCTTTCTTTTCATTAATGTTTCCACGTCCCAAGAGCCATACGAGTGACACTTCGACCTTGGTAGGACCTAAGTACTTACGGTTGTTGGTCTCTTGCCATACGTAGTGTCCGTCGATGGGTAGGTATTTTTCATAGATACCCCAGTGGTAACCGAAGCCGGCTGCAAAATCGATGTTCAGACGACGTGTGATGGGCATTGAGTAACCGTACTCCAAACCTACTGACCAGCTCCAACGGTCGGCCAGGTATCCTGTGCCACCGTATTCGAAGTCGTAGGTTACCATCTGTCCGTATGCTCCGACGTGGTGGCCGGTGAGGGGTTTGTTCTTGGCTGCCTTGCCAAACCAGTAATGTATGGCGAGATCGCCTCCGTAGGTACGGTGAAACCAATCCCATGAGCTCTCCTTCCACCAAGTGTAGTGCCAGTTGGCATCGATGCTCCAGTTCTTACCCAAATAGAACTCTACGCCGATGTTGGGGACCAATGCAAGGTCGTAGAGCATGTTGGTGCTGAGGGACATATAGAAGGGGTTCTTGATACCTTCCTGATGGATGATGATGGGCTGTGTGTGTCCATAGCATGTCACAAGGATGGTATCTACACGGGGGTTAGTTGATTCGTTGGGGAGTACAGTGAAGGTGGTCTCTGTGGCACCTGGTGTGAGTGACTGTATCCACTCGGATGAACAGGTAACAGTGGGTACAGCATTGTCCTTCACATTCTTGGTATAAAGGATGAGGCTATCGGCTCCTTCAGCATCGAAGTACATAGGACTTTCGGTGAGGAGGGTGAGCTTGGGCTCGGCTGCAGCCTGATTGATGACTACGGGGTATTCCTTGCCGTATGCCTTGAGGGTAAGTGTGGTAGTACGTGGTTCGGCTACGTAGTTGGGCGCTACGGTGAAGGTGACATCTCCCTCGGTGGGTACGATAGAAAGAACCCAACCGTCTGCGGCTACGACTTCGGGGACAATGTCGTCGTCGATGCTCTTTTCAAATACAACGAGACTGTCGGATCCCTGCCAAGGGAAGTAGAGGGGACTCTCGGTAATGAGGAAGAGTTCGGGCTCGGTCTCCCACCAGAATTCGGCTCTTGCCGATGCGTAACGCATGAGGGGGAACAGTTTGTTGTAAATCCACTGATAAGGAACTCCGTTGCGGAGCTTGGTCAACTTGTTGTAACGTTCGTTGATGATGACTCCCTTGCTGTTTGTCGTATACTCGGAGGTGTTGCTGATGATATCGAGCACCTCGTCGCGATAGGGAACATCGGGGGTGTTGCGCACCAATGAGTCGAGCATAACCCAGTCGATGCCTGTGGACTCAACTTCGTAGTCGAGCTTGGTGGAAATCTTTTGGCTAATCCAATCTGTGATGGCTTGAGCACGTTGCTTTACCAAACGGTCGTTGATCTGCTTACTACCTTCTGGAGAGGCACTGGAAACGATGCGTATCTGACGGAAACGTGCGGTAGAGTCCTGCGCATAACGATTCACCTCCTGGGCAAAGCGCTCCAGGGTGGCCTTGTTGTCCATGTAGGACTCCTCTATCTGATGTGAGCCTTGACGGAAATAGATCCTTACCGACTCATGCTCCTGTCGGTGGATGTGCTTCCCCTGTCCATACGTGTTGTGGGCAAGGAGGAAAATTCCCATCATGATTGTGACAATTCTCTTGTACATTATCTTTTCTCCAATCTTTTTTAGTCGCTTTTAACTCTTTCAATTCAACAAACTTCGCAGGATTATGTTCTCATTGCGAGCCTGTTTATTTATGTTTTGCATTGCATATCAATCATTTGGATGTTGATTTGATGCCACCCAACACACCCCTTTCCCCAGAAGGGGAGAGTATATGAGTTTGCAAAACTATAAACAATTAATGAAATGAACAAACTTTTTGAATAAAAAATTTTAAATTTTGCCATTTTTTTTTTTCTATCCGAGGGATCCTTTCAAGGGACGCTTTTTGTATTACATACTAATGTTCGTAGAGGAGTGTAAGCATGATGGTTGTGCTGATGTAATGTGAGTTCGGTGTATTCGATGTTAAGGATTATAAAGAACTTTCATTACGAATAAATAATTTGTATATTTGGATTTACTTATTTTTACCTATCTTGCCTAATTTCTTTACAATTTGTCAGTTGAAATAATGTATATAAAGAGGGGAAAAGTAATAAATATGCAGAAATTTATTGGCTTAGCACCTTGATATTGTATGATTATTCAGAAAACAAGGCTTTAAAAGCTTCTTATTGGTAAGCAAAAAAACAGAAGAAAAAGGGATTTTGAGCTTAACCTTTATTTGGTCACGCTTAAGCATTATTTTGGTAACGCTTAAGTGTAAATTTGGTAACGCTTAAGCCTGGCTAAATAACGCTTAAGCGTGGCTGGAAATCTCATCAGTTTGCCCCAATTACTCTTAACCTTTATTGAATAACTCTTGGACTTGGTTCGGTAATGTTTCTTTTTGCAGTATGATTCACTGTTTCAAACAGATAGAGAAGTTTATTTCCACTCTTCAATTTCTATTTGCTTTAAAAATTCGAACAAGAAAAACGTGTTTATCTATTTGTTCGTCTGATAGATATGCGGATTTTGGCCTTAAATGCTTCGCGTATTTAAAATCTCCCGTACTCTCTATGAATATACAGAATTCTCTTATATGAAATATACAGTTTTGACAAAATGTAAGTTCAAGGGGCTGGGTTCAAGGGGCTGGGTTCAAGGTTCAAAGTTCAAGGGGGGGCTGCGGGGTTAATGAATTATGAATTCTGAATTATGAATTCTGATTTATGAGTTGCTTAGTTTGATGAGAGTCTTTCTCGAACTAATCTTGGAACTTTGAATTTTGAATTGCGAAGCGGGATGGTTTGATGGGTGGATAGGGTGCTTTTATTGGTAAACAGACGATTTATCTGCAAAAAAAATGGCTTAAATATTTTGCATACAAAGGCTTTTGTGTAACTTTGTGCCCCAAATGGTGTGATGTGTGAGAAAACACTGTTTTCAAGACGAGAAAATTATAACAAGTTATATAACCGGAATATATGATTTTATTTTTTAGAACATCCTCTAACAACGTGATTGCCATAGAAATGAATCACGCTGCAAGTGCAGAGGAAATCCAAAAACTTTGTTGGTTGTTCGGCGATGCAACGCTCGAAAACGAAGAGAACTTGAAAGGTTGTTTTGTAGGTCCGCGTAAGGAGATGATCACTCCGTGGAGTACGAACGCAGTGGAAATCACCCAGAACATGGGATTGGAAGGTGTGGCCCGTATCGAAGAATATTTCCCCGTGGGTGATGAGAATGCCGACCATGACCCCATGTTGCAACGTATGTACAAGGGATTGGGTCAGGAAATCTTTAAGACCAATATCCAACCGCAACCCATCGTGCACATCGAGAACCTGGAGGCTTATAACGAGCAGGAAGGTTTGGCTTTGAGTGCCGAGGAGATGGAGTACCTGAAGAAGGTGGAAAAGGATCTCGGTCGTCCCTTGACTGATAGTGAGGTGTTTGGTTTTGCACAGATTAACTCAGAACACTGCCGCCACAAAATTTTTGGTGGAACTTTCATCATCGATGGTGAGGAGAAGGAATCAAGCCTCTTCCAGATGATCAAGAAGACTACACAAGAAAACCCCAATAAGATTATTTCGGCTTACAAGGATAATGTAGCTTTTGCTGAAGGTCCTGTCATCGAGCAATTTGCTCCGGCCGATCACTCCAAGCCCGACTATTTCGTGGTGAAGGATATTGAAAGTGTTATTTCACTGAAGGCTGAGACACACAATTTCCCCACCACCGTAGAGCCATTCAATGGTGCATCAACTGGTACAGGTGGTGAAATTCGCGACCGTATGGGTGGTGGTAAGGGTTCATGGCCCATTGCCGGTACAGCCGTGTATATGACCTCTTATCCGCGTAGCGAGGAGGGTCGTGAATGGGAAGACATCCTGCCTGTGCGTAAATGGTTGTATCAGACTCCCGAGCAGATTTTGACCAAGGCAAGTAATGGTGCCAGCGACTTCGGAAATAAGTTTGGACAGCCATTGATTTGTGGTTCGCTCCTTACTTTTGAACACCAAGAAAATGGCGAGCAATATGCCTATGACAAGGTTATCATGTTGGCTGGTGGTGTAGGATACGGAACTAAACGCGACTGCTTGAAGGGTACTCCCCAACCTGGTAACAAGGTGGTGGTGATGGGTGGTGACAACTACCGCATCGGTCTTGGCGGTGGTTCAGTATCATCGGTAGAGACAGGACGTTACTCTTCAGGTATTGAGTTGAACGCTGTACAGCGTGCCAATGCTGAGATGCAGAAGCGTGCCTACAACGTAGTGCGTGCTTTGTGTGAAGAGGAGAACAACCCCATCGTATCTATCCACGACCACGGTTCTGCAGGACATGTGAACTGCTTGAGTGAATTGGTGGAAGAGTGTGGTGGACTTATCCACATGGATAAACTCCCCATTGGTGACCAGACACTGAGTGCGAAGGAAATCATTGCGAACGAGAGCCAGGAACGTATGGGATTGCTCATCGACGAGGCTGCCATCGAACATGTACGTCAGATTGCAGAACGTGAGCGTGCACCTATGTATACAGTAGGTGAGACTACAGGTGACCAACGCTTTGCTTTCGAACAGGCTGATGGCGTACGTCCGTTTGACTTGGCAGTGGATCAGATGTTCGGTTCATCGCCCAAGACTTACATGATTGACAAAACTGTAGAGCGCAAGTATGACGTAGTAACCTACGACATCACCAAACTCGATGAATATATTCAGCGCGTGCTCCAGTTGGAGGCTGTGGCTTGTAAGGACTGGTTGACCAACAAGGTGGACCGTTGTGTGACTGGTCGTGTAGCCCGTCAGCAATGTCAGGGTGAATTGCAGTTGCCACTCAGTGACTGTGGTGCTGTTGCTCTCGACTATCGTGGTCGCAAGGGTATTGCTACCTCTATCGGTCATGCTCCCCAGGCTGCTTTGGCCGATCCTGCTGCAGGTTCAGTACTCTCAGTGAGTGAAGCATTGACAAACCTCGTGTGGGCTCCTTTGGCTGAAGGACTTGACAGTGTGAGCCTCTCTGCCAACTGGATGTGGCCTTGCCGCGCTCAGGAGGGTGAAGATGCACGTCTCTATTCCGCAGTGAAGGCATTGAGTGACTTCTGTTGTGCATTGCAAATCAATGTGCCTACTGGTAAGGACTCACTCTCTATGACACAGAAATATCCCGATGGAAGCAAGATTATCAGCCCGGGTACCGTGATTGTATCTGCTGGTGGTGAGGTAAGCGACATTCGTAAGATTGTATCTCCTGTAATGAAGAACGAGCCGAAGAGCCGTTTCTATCATATTGACTTCTCATTTGATACTTTGCAATTGGGTGGTTCAGCCTTTGCACAGAGCCTCAACAAGGTTGGTAGCGATGTGCCTACTGTGAAGAATCCCGAATATTTCCGCGACGCATTCCTTGCCGTTCAGCAATTGGTGAACGAAGGTTTGGTAATGGCCGGACACGACATCTCTGCAGGTGGTCTTTTGACCTGCTTGTTGGAAATGTGCTTTGCCAACGTAGATGGCGGTATCGACGTGAACCTCGACAAGTTGCAGGGTTGCGACATTGTGAAGGCATTGTTCGCTGAGAACCCAGGTGTAGTAATCCAGGTATCAGACAAGGATTCTGCTCGTGTGAAGAAGATTTTGGACGATGCTGGCGTAGGATACGTGAAGATTGGTGTTCCCACCGAAGAGCGTCACATCATGGTCAGCAAGGATGGTTATGACTACCAGTTTGGTATCGACCACTTGCGTGACGTATGGTACTCTACTTCATACTTGATGGATCGCAAGCAGAGTTTCAATGGTAAGGCTAAGGAACGTTTCGAGAACTATAAGCAACAACCCCTTGATTTGGCCTTTGGTCCCGAATTTACCGGTAAGTTGAAGCAGTGGGGACTCGACCCCGATCGTCGTACTCCTTCAGGCATCAAGGCTGCTGTTATTCGTGAAAAGGGAACTAACTCTGAGCGCGAAATGGCATACAGCTTCTGGTTGGCAGGTTTCGATGTGAAGGACGTGACCATGACAGACCTTATCAGCGGACGCGAGACTTTGGAGGATGTGAATGTAATCGCCTTCTGTGGTGGATTCTCTAACTCTGACGTGTTGGGTTCTGCCAAGGGATGGGCAGGTGCATTCCTCTACAACCCGAAGGCAAAAGCTGCTTTGGATAAGTTCTATGCACGCGAGGATACCTTGTCATTAGGTGTATGTAACGGCTGTCAGTTGATGGTGGAACTGGGACTTATCAATCCCGAACATCCTGCTGACAAGAAGGCTAAGATGTTGCACAACGATTCGCACAAGTTCGAGAGCAACTTTGTATCATTGACCATTCCTACCAACCGCAGTGTGATGTTCGGTTCGTTGAGCGGATACAAGATTGGTACATGGGTGGCTCATGGTGAAGGTAAGTTCCACTTGCCTCTCCCCGAAGATGAGTACAATGTAGTGGCTAAGTTTACTTATGACGGCTATCCTGCTAACCCCAACGGCTCGTCATACGGTGTAGCAGCCATTGCCAGCAAGGACGGACGACACCTGGCTATCATGCCGCACCCCGAGCGTACCATCTTCCCATGGCAGTGCGGATTCTATCCACGTCCTGCAGACGAAGTTACCCCCTGGATTGAGGCCTTCGTGAACGCACGTAAGTGGGTGGAAGCGAACAAAAAATAAAGGCTAAAGGTGGGTTCTATGAATTTCTCATCAACTCGTCCCACAGACCACTAACAATGGTGAGCTCTTTAATCTTTTTGTCGCCAATTCGACTTTGTCCGGTCCTTTTGCCATCCGTATCGGTCGTGTAGCCCGCTACACTTCCTCTACGACTGACAAAAATACCTCGGCTAAAGACCGAATTTCCGTCAATGTGAATTTTATAGAAAACACCTGAACAAATTACGAACTACGGATGTTTTTGTCCGTAGTTCGTAATAAAAAAAGCCACACATACATGCAATCCACATGAGAAACGTTCTTCTCTGTATCATATTGGCTTTGACTACTATTCATTCTTCTTTTGGTCAAGCCTTTAAATATATAAGTGTTACGGAAGGGCTGAGCGACCGTCGCGTGTTATCTATCCAAAAGGACAGAGCAGGGTTCATGTGGTTTCTTACCTATACAGGTATCGACCGATACGACGGCAAAAACATCAAGCATTACCGCTTGCAATCCAGTGATGGATACATCTCCTTTTATTCAGAAAGAAACATTTTGAAGACCGACACCCTTGGGCGGGTGTGGGCCATTGGTCCTGAGGGGCAATTGTTCAAGTATAATCCCTCGACTGACAATTTCACCCAGATGCAGTTGCCTGAGGAAGTTGTAGCAACAAAGTCCTTGAACTTGGTGAAGATGACCGACTTCAACGAGGTCTGGTATTGTCACAACGACTGTTGTTACATCTATAACCTCGACTCTGGACATATTCAGCAGATAGAGTTTGACCACAAACATAAACATGTTACGAGTATTCACCAATCGGGCAAGGATACCTATTACATAGGTTCCAATGATGGAATATGTCGGATAGTATTAAGAGATGGGAAGATGCACTCCTCCCATTGTATGATATCCAGCGAACTCTGTACTTTACCCAATGTCATTTATTGTCATCCGGCTACAAACCGATTGTTTGCCGGAAGCGAAATTACAGGATTGATCGTATATGATTTGACGTTGAAGAAGACTGAAAAGCAATACACTTTCCTGAAAGATTTTCCTATCACCTCCTTTCAACCCTATCGGGACAGCTTGATACTGATTCCTACACGTGGTGCGGGAGTGCAACAATACAATTTCCAACAAGAGAAACTGGAGCAACTCTTCTATGCAGATTTCCATGAACCGAACAAGATGAATGGAAACAACATACGTGCCCTGTTTGTGGATAACCATCAACGTATATGGATGTCAGTGTACGGTCGAAGCATCACGGTGTATGACCACACGCTGCCCAATTATAAGTGGTTCAAGAATCATACTGGTAACAACCACTCGTTGAACGATGACCTGGTGAATGCTGTCCTGGAGGATTCCGGTGGTGACATTTGGTTTGCCACTAACAATGGACTTAGTTTGTATCGCGTAGCAGAGGATACTTGGTCGCACCTGTTTCCATGGGACAGGTCGGAAGTGGAGTCGATGAAGAACTCAATCTTCCTCTCCCTTTGTGAAATCTCTCCTGGAGAAATCGTGACCGGTGGATTCATGACAGGAGTGTACCATATTGATAAGGCGACCATGAAGACCAGCCTTCAGATTCCCCAAACCCAACTTCCTGACAAGGATAACCCCTTCGTTACCAATAAGTATATACGAGTGATTTATAAGGATAGCGAAGGACTTGTCTGGACAGGTGGCAACAACTATTTGGGTTGTACCAACCTGCGGACGAAGGAGTTTACCTATTACCGCGTTGGCAATGCTGTTACCTGCATTGTTGAACAGAATCCCAATACGTTGTTGATAGGTACTGGAAATGGTATATACAGGTTGGATAAGAGGAAGGGTGAGGTGAAAAATATGCGAATGCCCTTTGCTTCGCAACAGATCAACTGTATGTATCTTCATCCCTGTGGAGACCTGTACATTGGTACGACCAATTCCGGTCTGGCAATACTTCGCACAAACGGTGAATATGAGTTCTATCTCTATCAGAACAGTGCATTGTTGTCCAACACCATCAATACCATTGTTCCGAAGAATGAGCACGAGATCATTGTCGCTACTGAACAGAATCTTGCACTTTTCAATAACAAGACGAAAGAGTTTACCAACTGGACAGAGGACCAAGGACTCATAAAGGCCAATTTCAACCCGCGTGCAGGAATACACACCTCGCGTGGGACATTCATCTTTGGTTCCAATAATGGAGCGGTGGAGTGGATGGACAATATGAAATTGTCCCATCATGAACAGGCGGAAATCTTGTTTGACCAGATACTGATGGAGAATCAGTACGCATCGAACAGCATCATCAATCAGGTGAATGTACACACCCCTGGCTCTATCAATGAACTGCATTTACCCAAGGGGTTGCATTCAATCGGTCTTCATTTCTCGACCATAGACTACAATAGCCCTCAATACACCTCTTTCAGATGGAAACTGGAGGGGAAGTACGAGTACTGGATTAAGGTTGGAAAAGAGAATTGGCTGGAGTTTCGCGACCTTAAGCCAGGGGAATATATCCTTCATGTCCAAAACATCTCCAAGGAGGATAACAGTGTGTTGGGAGAGAGGATGCTGAAGATTGTCGTAACTCCCTCTTTCTGGGTGTCCAATGCGGCCGTAGTCCTTTATTTAATCATCTTGATCCTCCTGTTTGTAGCCGTCTTTCGTTATATCATATTCAAGAAAGAACAGAAGGTCGTGTCCGAAAAAGACCGCATATTGATAGATACAGTCAACGGCATACGCACTCCGCTGACATTGGTAAAAAGTGCCATGAACGAGGTGATGAACCAACAGGACCTCACACCTCAGTCGTACAACTATCTGCAAACCGCCAGCTACAGCATTGAGAAGTTGAACATCATGGCCATGAATCTCTTGAACATCGAAAAGATGCGGAAGGACAACAACGTGTCCGTCGAGTATCAGGATGTGAACAGACTTGTTCGGAAGTTTGTCAAGCCCTTTGCTTCACTTATCGAACATGACCACCTCAGCATTCAGTTTACGTCCCAAGGTGAGGAGGGTATGTTTGCATGGGTGGATATTGGCAAGATAGAGCTCATATTCTATAACTTGATGTCGAACCTCATTCGTCAGACCCCTCCCAACAGGACCGTATATCTGTCGGTGTATAAAGACCTTAAGCGATGGGGTATTGTCGTTTCGAACAGCCACGAACTATTGTCGGCACCCTCGGAAATGGGCGAAAGTTTCCGTCATATGGACGAGGAAGGCATGGATGACGAGTTGCAACTCATATATAGTTTGGTCAGACGTCATTTGGGCAATCTGACATACAGGGGAATGCCACCAGCAAACTACCTGTTCAATGTGTCCTTCCCTGTGAAGCATCCCTACTATGTAAAACAGGAGAAGACCGACGACTCTCTGCAGGGGACTTCAGGCATCTTGTCTCAGTTGCCGATGTGTCCAGAGTTGATGTCTTTGGATAAACTTGCTTCTGTAGAGAAGTGGGGATATCTGCTCTTGGTTGACGAGCACGTGGAGGCACTGGATTTCTTTCATAACTCATTGAGTGCTGAGTGGCGCATCTCTACGGCTCGCAGTGCAGCCATTGCCCTGGAGTTGGTCGATGAGCACGAGCCCGATGTCATCATCGTGTCGTCCAGTGTGAGCCTGATGGAGAGTGGCGACCTTTGCACCATGCTGAAGTCCAATGTAAACACCAGTCACATCCCCCTTGTCCTCATTGCATCGGACGAAGACAGGGACGCCATTCAAGGCTGTTTCACTCAGCGGGCAGACTATTATGTGACAAGGCCCTACGACCTGTTCGTTGTAAGGTCCATCCTCTACAACATTCTTGCGAATCGCAATCAGCTGCAGGAGAGGCTCTCCAAGGCCGATCGGGTGCATCATCTGAAGGATATCAAGCGGGCAAACATTGAGCACGAGGCGAAATTCCTGACCGAGGTGAAGGAGGTTATTCTTGCCCATGTGGATGACCCTTCCTTCGGAGTGGACGAGTTGTGTGCTCAGATGGGTATGAGCCGTACCAATCTGTACAACAAGATAAAGGGGCTTACCAATCTTCCGTTGAGCACCCTCATACGCGATGCTCGCATGCAACGTGCGTGTGAGATGCTGTTGTCCGATAGTTATAACATTGCCGAAGTCAGTGACCGCTTGGGCTTCAGCGAGACAAAATATTTCAGAGAGGTATTCAAGAAACACTATGGCATTACCCCCAGCGACTACATAAAACGACATAAGGGGGAAGTCGATAGTGAGTAATCGGCAGGCGACTATCGAGAGGTAAGCAATGGATTTTTTTAAAGGTAGGGGAGGAGGTTTTTCCCTACCGTCGAAAAAAAACGTATGACGAAGTGTGTTACACCTCGTCAAATAGACGTCTATCGAGGGTTTTCTCCATCGGCATAAGCATGTATAGCGAGGTGTGTTTCCCCACCTTCATAAAACAAGTACGGCGAGGATATTCCCCGCCGTACGATATTGGTTTCCCATTGTCAGTACCTGCTTGTCTTTGCGATTTTTGGATTGTTTTTTTGATGGCGGGTACCTCTTAGGGTTATGTCTGTCAAAACAGTGTTGTATAGTCTTATCTCAAACCTGCTGCATCCGCAATCTTCATGGGGATTTCAGCATTGTCAGTGCGGTGGCTGAACTTCTCAGCACCAGCTCCGATAGAGAATACGGGTACGTAGCCATTTGAGTGTGCTCCGCTTACCCAACCAATCTGAGCGATTTCGTTGAGGATTTCCTTCGCTACAGTGGCCAATTTTTCGTCCTTCTGATACAAGCTTACGCTGAAAGTAGCCTCACCATTGTTTGCGTAGTTTTCTTCGTATACTTGACGGATGCGTGCTTCCTGTTTTTCGTCCAATTTGATGGGGTCAAACAAGCCGAAGTTCTCCTGCAAAGTCTTCTGTATCATTTCCCAAGTCACCTTGTTGTCAGTGCTCTTGCGCAATTCACTCAATTTTGAGCTCAGTTTGCTTACGCTCATGCGCTGGTACTGCAATGCCTGGAGGTTCAGTTTGTATTCACCATTACCCAATGTGAAGCAACCGGTTTCGTGGTCAGCAGTTACTACGATGAGTGTTTCATCGGGGTGCTTTTTGTAGAACTCGTATGCCTCCTTGATAGCCTCGTCGAGGTCTTCGATTTCTGCAATTGTAGTGGCAGCATCGTTGGCGTGACAAGCCTGGTCAATCTTACCACCTTCTACCATGAAGAAGAATCCCTTTGACAAGTCCTTTGACAAGAAGTCGATACCAGCACGTGTGATCTCTGCCAATGTGAGGTCACCCTCTTCGCGGTCGATAGCATATGAGAGTGAGCCACGGTCGCGCTTTGAACCCTCTTCTGTCTGAATCATGATCATCTTCTTGGCACTGGCAGCCTTCTTCTGATAATCCTCGTATCCGCGAGCGATGGTGTAGCCACCCTTTTCAGCCTGTTCATAGATGGTACCTTCCTCGGGTGCGCGGCGATTCACAGGTGTAGAAAAGTCCGAACCTGCATAGTAGTCAAAGCCTGCTTCGATGAGCTGTTGCTCGATGACGAATGCGTTGTATCTGCTTGCAGAGTGTGCATAGAATGATGAAGGAGTAGCGTGGTCGATGGTCACACTGGTAGCAATACCTACGCGCATGCCCTTCTCCTTAGCCATCACGGCGATACTCTTAGTAGGAGTCTTCAGGTCAGCTTCCAATCCCACCACGTTGTTGTTGGTCTTTTTTCCTGAAGCCAAGGCAGTACCCGATGCTGCAGAGTCAGTCACACCACTGTTGGCTGAGTAGGTGGTAGCCATGGTGGCAAAGGGGAACTGTGCGAACAACAGGGGAGTGATGCCGATGCGTCCTTCCAACTCGGCACGGTATGTTTCTGTAGCGTTCACCTGGTTTACGCCCATACCATCACCGATAAAGTAAAATACATACTTGGCTTGCTGGCCAAATACAGATACGCTTGCTGCCACAATCAGCGCGAGCGTCAACAAGAAATGCTTTTTCATCGTGTTATAAATGTTGTTTTTAAGTTTTTTTGGTCTTTTAGATGTCGCTGCAAATATACGCAGATTTTTTTATAATAAGATTGGTGAAGATGAAAAAAGTTTAAGTTTGCGTGTTATTTTTTTTCATTTCTCATTTAAATGACCTTTACACACCCCACCCATATCATAAATTAGGTTGAAAAAGTAGTGAATATTTCATGAAAATTCGAATATAAGCGCAAAAAGCAGTAACTTTGCACCGCATAAAAATGAATTGCAATAATTTAAAAGAATAAATAAGTTAAGAAAAAGACTATGGCAAAGAAGGCTCTTTTGATGATTCTCGACGGATGGGGAATCGGTAATCACGGTAAAGGTGACGTTATTTTCAACACTGCAACTCCCTACATGGACTATTTGGCTGAGACATATCCCAACTCTCAGTTGCAAGCCAGTGGCGAGAACGTAGGTTTGCCCGATGGACAGATGGGTAACTCCGAGGTAGGACACCTCAACATCGGTGCAGGACGCATCGTGTACCAGGACTTGGTAAAGATTAACCGTGCATGTGCCGATGGCAGCATCATGCAGAACAAGGAGGTGGTAGCTGCCTACTCCTATGCAAAGGAAAATGGCAAGAACATCCACTTGATGGGATTGACCTCTGACGGTGGTGTACACAGCTCATTGGTTCACCTCTACAAGTTGTGCGACATTGCCAAGGAATATGGCATCGAGAACACCTACATCCACTGCTTCATGGATGGTCGCGACACCGACCCCAAGAGCGGTAAGGGCTTCATCGAGCAGTTGACTGCACACTGCGCTCAGAGTGCCGGCCACATTGCCTCTATCGTAGGACGTTACTATGCTATGGACCGCGACAAGCGTTGGGAGCGTGTGAAGGTTGCTTACGACCTGTTGGTAAATGGCGAAGGCAAGCAAGCTACCGACATGGTGAAGGCTATGGAAGAGAGCTATGCCGAGGGCGTGACCGACGAGTTCGTGAACCCCATCCACAATGCCAACGTAGATGGCACCATCAAGGAAGGCGATGTGGTTATCTTCTTCAACTATCGTAACGACCGCGCTAAGGAGTTGACCGTAGTGCTCACCCAGCAGGATATGCCCGAGGCAGGTATGCACACCATCCCTGGCCTCCAGTACTACTGCATGACTCCCTACGACGCATCGTTCACAGGCGTACACATCCTCTTCGACAAGGAAAACGTACAGAACACCCTTGGCGAGTACTTGAGCGCACAGGGCAAGAGCCAGCTACACATTGCCGAGACAGAGAAATATGCACACGTAACCTTCTTCTTCAACGGTGGTCGCGAAACTCCCTACGAAGGCGAAGAGCGCATCCTCGTAGCTTCACCCAAGGTAGCTACCTACGACTTGAAGCCCGAGATGAGCGCATTCGAGGTGAAGGACAAGTTGGTGGAGGCCATCCAGGCAGAGAAGTTCGACTTCATTGTTGTAAACTTTGCCAACGGTGACATGGTGGGTCACACAGGCATCTACAGCGCCATCGAGACAGCTGTGAAGGCCGTTGACTCATGCGTGAAGGATGTAGTTGAGGCTGCCAAGGCTGCTGGTTACGAGACCATCATCATTGCCGATCACGGAAATGCCGACAATGCTGTTAATGGCGACGATACCCCCAACACTGCACACTCATTGAACCCTGTTCCCTTCATCTACGTGACCGAGAACAAGGATGCCAAGGTTGACAACGGCGTATTGGCCGACGTGGCACCCTCTATCCTCCACATCATGGGATTGCCCCAGCCCGCTGAGATGAACGGAAATTGCTTGATAAAGTAAAATTCAAGTACCATTTACGATGTACAATGTACAACTCTTCCCAGTTTGTACATTGTACATTTGTTTTTAATCTTACTATGTAAATGGTTAAAACTTTTCAAATGGTAAATTGTACTTTTTTAAAAGGTATATTGTAATTGGTAAATTGTAAATGAAGTTATGATTCAAATAGATGATGTAGTGGTAAGCCTCGACGTACTGAGGGAGAAATTCTTCTGTGACCTCTCTGCCTGTAAGGGCGAGTGTTGCATCGAGGGCGATGCCGGTGCACCGTTGGAGCTCGACGAGGTAGCTGCTATAGAAGAGGTTCTCCCCGTCATTTGGGACGACCTTTCCCCCGAGGCACGTGCAGTGATAGACAAGCAGGGTGTGGCTTATACCGACGAGGAGGGCGACCTTGTGACCTCCATCGTGAATGGCAAGGATTGTGTCTTCACCTGCTATGGCGAGGATGGTAGTTGCTATTGCGCCATCGAGAAGGCTTACAGGGCAGGCAAGTGCAGTTTCTACAAGCCCGTGTCGTGTCATCTCTATCCCATCCGCATAGGCGACTATGGCCCCTACAAGGCAGTGAACTACCATCGTTGGGATGTCTGCAAGGCAGCAGTGCTGCTGGGCAAGGCCAAGGATATGCCTGTCTATAAATTCCTTCGCGAACCCCTCATCCGTAAGTTTGGCGAAGAGTGGTACAAGGAACTTGAAATCGCCGTGGCAGAACTCAAGCAACAGAACTATATTTAAGGGAGATCCTATAAATGATTAAATAAAGGTACGTCTTTTTAATACACACAAAGGACGTACCTTTTTTTATAATTGGAAGGTTTGGCTTCTTTTTTAGACGAGAATCCTTTATTGGATAGTAGGTGATTTATAATTTAAAGTGGTTTCGTAAGAGCCTTCTTCGATGTCTCTAATCGTCAAAGTAGTATCAGTTAATTCTAAAATTTCTTCACACGTAACCTCTGTATGACCGTCTTCAAATACATCTTTAAGGATAATATATTTTCCGTTGTTTATCTTTCCAATCTTTGAGTCGTCGAAAACATTGACAATGCTATCGGATAAATAGAATTTTGATACTTCTGTAGTATCCCATCCCTTAGAGATAACATGAACACTTGCCTCCGTTGTGGAATAACTAAACTCTACTCTTACGTCTTCTTCATCATCATCACCATCAAAATATAGGAAATCCCATACTTTGTTTGTCAACTTGGTTAATGTCGATTCTAAGACTTCTTCCTCTTGTGCAGAGTGTGGATTTTCAGTAATACAAATTTCTGCCCTACAGGGAAAAAATATTTGCCCTACGGAGAAAAAAATAGTAAAAGCAATGCCTTCTTCATACCTTCTCCTTTATCTTCTTTTGTTTCCTTCGCTCAATCTGAAATTGATGGGCATTGTAAATTTGACGCGTACGGGTTCTCCCTTCTCTTCGCCAGGTTTCCATCTGGGCATACTCTCGATTAGTCGGATGGCCTCGTCGTCGAGGAGATGATGCAAACTCTGAACAATCACAGGCTCAACGGCTTTTCCACTCTTATTTACTACAAATTGTACAATTACGCGGCCTTGTATTCCCATCTCTCGCGCCTCTGCGGGATATTGAATGCTTTTCATTACCCAATCCAACAACCTCTGTTTGCCACCAGGGAACTCGGGCATCTTTTCTACCGCTTGGTATACTTTGTCAGTTTCTGGTTCGTCCTTTGCCTCCACATAAGAGGTGTCGCTTTTCAGAATACTCTTGTTTGTTCCACAGGAAATAAATTGCCCTACGGACAAGATAAATAGTAAAAACAATGCTTTTTTCATACGATATTTAATTTAGTCATTTATTAGGGTTCAGTGCCTAAATGGACTTAGAACGATGCAAAGGTATGAAAAGAATTTTAGGTTGTCAATACCTTTTTTGCAATAGAGAAGAGAAGGACAGCCTTTCGTTCTTTAGGAAGTGGGGTGAGGACATGGTGCAAATAGTTGTATATAAGAGAGGTTGATGACTTTTCCAGACAGAGCAAGGTGGCGAATATAAATGAGACTTTTGGGTCGTTTTTGCCCGATTTATTTTGAATTATATGGTGAAAACGAGGGCGGTTTCTTCTCTCATTTTTGTGGGATTGAAGAATTATGAGTTACTTTGTAGCAATGAAACTTCTATGTGAAATGAATCGATTGATAAAAACCTGTCTCTTTATATTGGGACTACTGGTGGTGCTGATGGGGTGTAGTCGCGATGCAGAGCGGTGCTTGCGCATGGCAGAGGAGTGTATGGAGTCAGAGCCGGGCAAAGCATACAAGTGTCTGTCAGAAATGGAGGATGTGGACAACTTGTCGGCAGAGCAACGGGCGAGGTATGCATTCTTGTGTACACAAGCCATGCATAAATGTCACATTCCTTTTACAAACGATTCGCTCATCAACGTAGCGGTGAAATATTTTACCAGACATAACAAGAATCACTATGCGGCAAAGGCTCTTCTCTACAAGGGTGTGGTGCACATGCAATATGGAATCAGAAATTTGGATAAGGCGGAAAAAGCTTTTGCTCAAAGCGAAAAATGGTTCAAGGGGATAGAGGACAATCAATACAAGGCAATGTTGTACGACCAATATGCCACATTGTTGAGTTATCGAGGCCGATACCGAGATGCATTGCCTTATTTTAAGAATGCATATTTCTTCTATTCCAAACTTGATTCATTCTCTGAGATGTTTACCGCATGTAGAGAGATTGCAAATATCTATGTACACTTGCACGATATGGAAAATGCGAAGGTGTATTATGAAAAAGGACTTCAGTATAAGGATAAGGTCTCTTCATTGTTATACTATTTCTATTTGAAAGACTATGCCGATTACTTCAGTGAAAGCAAAGAGTACGAGAAGGCCGAACAGATGTTGCTGGAGTGTGCACAAAATATCAAAACCAAGGCTGTTTATGGGGTTTATCTCAAGTTGGCCTACCTCTATTTGGACAAGGAGGAATATGATAAGATGATGGTATATACCGATAAAATACTTAGGAGTAATGATAGTTATTGGATGTATTGTTGTTATCGACTTTTATATCTTATGTGCCATCAACAAGGACTTTATGATGACGCCAATCGCTACTACGAGTTGTATCGTCAAAATGTTGAAAAAAGAGCCATTGAGGAATTAGATAATTGGGATATTAAGATTCCTTTGAAGCAGAAGAATACGTTACTTATAGAAGAGAATCGGGTCTTGTCAGGGTGGAAACTATGGCTGACCATAGGTGTAGTGACGATTGTGGTGGCTTCGGGTGTCATATTTTTATTCGTAAAACGCAGACATCTCCGATACCTGTTGGAGAAAGATCAAGAGTTGACGGATGCATCCTCCAATATATGGAAGTTGAAAGGGGCAATGACCAATCAAACTCATGTGGTTGAACGGTTGAAGAAGGCTATGGGCGACATAAAGAAAGAGCATCGCGATGAAATCTGCCGTATGAAGGAGGGTATGAAGCATTTGGAAGCAGACATCAAAGAACTGAAGAACAAAGAACGTGAGAACGATGCAGAAAAAGAGGAACTGAAGCGACAATTGACCGAGTTGGAAAAACAATTGAAGCGAAAGACGGACAACTTGAAACTGGCAGAAGAACAAAGAAAGATTGACTTGCGGATAGATTACTTTGTGATGCATGGGCGCGATGCTGTAGCGGTGGATATGTTGCTTCAGTTGAGATATGGTGACGAGGTGCAGGCAAAGTACGACATACGCCCATCGGAATATTTGCCCATGTTGCAAGGATTGTTGGAGGCAGAGAATCCTACCTTGCACCATCAACTCGAGTGTTGTGGACTTAATAGGAACAAACTCACCATGTGCTACCTGATAGCTCTCGGTTTGGACGACATCGACATGATGTCGCGTGCTGCTTGCTTGGCTCCAAACTCTGTGAAAGCCTATCGCAAGGAGTGTAGGGAAGTGGTTTCAAGTTACTTACTACTGGTGATTAGTGACGAGTAGCCCCATTCTAACCTTCCTCCCTATGGGAAGGAGCAGAATGCCTTCCTCCCTTGAATTTTGAATCTTGGCTTGCGTAGCTTGATGAGAGCTTCGCTCGAATAATATTGAATTTTTTGATTCTTGATGAAATCTCTGCCAAAGTACCTTGGCAGACGTCTGCCTCCATGGAGGCAGTGTACTGCCGATGCAGAGGCAGCGAACTGACATCACCGAGGCAGTGACATACAGATACGATATGAACGGACAAAGAACCGAATAGTTACTACCTACCTTTGTATGAATAAGGTGTAAAAAGATTATCGAATAGATTCCTGTTGCTGATTTTCAGATGTTTAAGTCGGCTGAAATATCTCTTAAGAGTTAGTTCGGTATCTCTTAAGCATTTCCAAATTATCTCTTTAGCGTTGGCAACTTTTCTCTTAAGCGTTATTTCGTTACGCTTAAGAGACGTTTAGCCATGCTTAAGGGCTGTCCAGTTGGACTTAAATGTGAATGGTTTACGAGGCTCTATTTCTCCCCATTGGATGAGAACTTCTCCCCATCAAAGTATGGCCTTTATTATATAGAACTCACGTAAAAACAAGAAACGGATGTTAGAGGTTGAAGATTGTTATCTTTTCGCCTTTAACATCCGTATCTTTTAAATGTATGTTCGCTCGTCACTATACTGTCAATCTACCAATCTTGTAGTCTTGTTGAGCAGATAGTGGTCGAGAATGGTCATGGCTGCCATAGCTTCGACAATGGGCACTGCTCGGGGGAGTACACATGGGTCGTGACGGCCACGTGCCTTCACAAGGGTGTCGTTGCCCTGAAGGTCCACGGTGGGTTGCTCCATCAATAATGTGGCTACGGGCTTGAAGGCTACGCGGAAATAGATGTCTTGTCCGTTGCTGATGCCTCCCTGTATGCCACCAGAGTGGTTGGTGCGGGTGTCGATGCGGCCGTTGTGATTGTAGAAGATGTCGTTCTGCTCGGAGCCGCGGGCTGTCACACCTGCGAAGCCTTCGCCGTACTCGAATCCTTTGACGGCATTGATGCTGAGCATGGCTCCTCCCAAAGCAGCGTGCAACTTGTCAAAGGCGGGTTGGCCAAGGCCTATGGGACAACCCTGGATGACGCAAGTGATGATGCCACCGATGGTGTCGCCTTGCGCCTTGACTTCGGCAATAAGGGCCTCCATGGCTGTTGCCTTTGTCGCATCGGGGCAACGGACAGCATTGGTCTCGGTGAGGGAGAGTTCGTACTGGTGGTAGTCGTTCTCCAAAGCGATGTGTCCCACTTGCGAGGTGTAGGCTTGTATGCTGATGCCCAACTCACGAAGGGCGAGTTTGGCCAATGCTCCACCTACACAGCGTGCAATGGTCTCGCGCGCTGACGAACGTCCGCCACCACGATGGTCACGCAGGCCATACTTCTGAGTATAGGTATAGTCAGCATGCGAGGGACGGTAGAGGTGGCGCAGGTTATCGTAGTCGCTCGAGTGCTGGTTGGTATTGCGCACGAGGAAGCCTATGGGGCATCCAGTGCTCATGCCTTCGAACACACCTGAGAGAAACTCTACCTGGTCGGCCTCCTTGCGGTCGGTGGTGATTTTGGATTGACCAGGTTTGCGTCGGTCAAGTTCGGATTGGATGAAATCCATATCCAAACGTATGCCAGCGGGAAATCCGTCGATGACGCCTCCTATGCCTGCACCGTGTGACTCTCCAAAAGTGGTGAGGCGGAAGATATTTCCAAATGTATTGAACATTTACAAAATTACAATTTACAATTTACAACTACAGGTACAATTTACCAATTACAAAGGACAATATCCTTTGCTTGCATGATTTCTCATCCGCAGATGACGCAAATGACGTGGTTTTATTTTTATTGCCATCATTGTCAAAAGTATTCACTCCTTCCCCATGGGGAAGGTAAGGGATGGGGTCCGTTTCCTCCCTCCCCCTCCATAGAGGGTGATTGCGAGTTGGCACAGCAATCGGGAAGCCTTAGCAACGGAGGTCTGGCAGGGGGCTATCAATGGCAATGTCCGCCACAACCACCGCATCCGCCATCGTGGTCGCCACAATCTCCACCGCAACTATCGCATCCGCATCCGCATCCGTCGCTGGTGAGCATGTTGATCATACCTTGAATCTCCTCGTTGGTAGCGGGACGATTCTCCACAACTTCGCCGATGAAGGTGAGGTCCTTGCCAGCCAAGCGGTCGTTGAGGTCGATGATAACCTCCTTATCCTTCACCTCCAATACGAGGCCTTGGAAATGGTTGCCGTCCTCGTTTACCAAGGGCACGAATGCACCTGGGTAGATGTATTCTGACTGGAACTTGCCATCGCGGCAGAATACCTGTTTGTCGAGTGTAACGACACGCTCTTGCTCGTATTCGCCATAGGCTTCAGCGCAGGGAATGGTGAAGTTGAAAGGGGCGCCTGCAGAGAGGTCCTGAACTTGTGCCTCGAAAGCATCGAGTGAAATGCCCATACCTGAGATGAACTGGTAGGGGTGTTCCTTGGTGGCTTCTTCGACCAATTCTTGCTTACCTTCGTGCATCACATACAATTTGTATGCTACAGTAATGTATTTGTTAGGTGTAATTTCCATACTTATATTATATTTAAATGGTGATTCAAAAAAAATAGTTGGTTGGGGTGGCAGTGCCTCTCTCTCTTCCTTGTCGGTGAGGTTATCTGCCCTGTGTGGTAAAAAAAGAGGGCGCATCTACAAAAGACACACCCTCATTTTTTTTATAATTAGTTGAAATGATGTCTGTCCCTAAAACAGCATTAGAAGAACAGATAACGCTCGTCCTTGACGTTAGCGCCCATGTACAAGTCGTTCATCACACGAGTAGCCGCGCGAGCAGCAACAGCATTCAACTTGCTCTCTTCTGTCTCAGCGTCGAAGCTACCAGCTTCGTTCTCTTCCTCTTCGATAACTTGTACTACGTACACGGCTGCGTTACCCTTGATGGGAGCGCTTACCTGATTCAACTCTGCGCTGGCAGCAAAAGCACCAAGTGCGGGCTCGCTACCACGAGTCAATGATACGTATGCAGGAGCAGCGAATGTAACGTGCTTCACTGTGTCAACAACTACGTTTGCGAAGGTCTTCACATCGTCGATGCTCTTGACATTCTTCAAGTCGGCCATCAACTTCTCTGCCTTCTTGTTGCGTACAACCTCAGCTCTCAATTCGCTTTGAACCTTTTCGATAGGCATGTAACCAGCTTCGTTGATGCCTGTGAGGGCTACAACCAACAGGTGGTCGTTTTCGCCACACTCGTAGAGGGGAGAAACTTCACCAACTTCTGCCTCGAATACCCACTTCAATGCGTCGCGAGTGCCAGAAATGTTGCTTACAGTGTGCTCGTTGCTTGCGAAACCCTTACGCTCGAGCAAACGGTAGCCGTTTTCCTCAGCATTAGCTTCGAGTTCAGCCAAAGTCTTGTTACCAGCAATGAACTGGCTGAAGTTGTTGTATGCCTTGTTGTATGTCTCCTTGCTGAAGTCAACGATGCGCTTCACTACGGCAACCTGATACTTGTCAGTCATAGCCTTGCGGTCAAGAACCTGGAGAACGAGGTTGATCTGACCGAGGTCGAGGTTCTTCAACTCGTTTTTAGACATTGTGTTCAAGGTGTTGATGAATGTAGCATTTTCAGCATCGATGGCAGCACCTTCATACTGTACACCTGAGAGCCAAATGCTTTCACCTGTCTGACCATACTTCTGTGCCAACTCAGCGAAGTCTGCACCTGACTTGATAGCCTTGTAGATGCTGTCGGCCAAAGTGTTGGTAGCCTCTTCGTCAGAAGCAATTACCTGAATCATGCGGTACTGTACAGAGTCGGGTTGGTTAACCTTAGCAATCACCTTGAAAGTGTTGTAAGAATCGTCGGTACGATTGTAGTATGTTTCAGAAACAACACCAATCTTGGCAGTATCGAGTCTGCTTTCAATGTCGCGAGGATATGAGCTGCTCTTCACAGGAACTTCAGAGTAGAGAACTGTAGAACCAGTGCTGCGGATGAAGGGTGCCAACTCAACCTCAGAAGAAGCCAACTGCTGAGCGTATTCAGCTACTTCGCTCTCCAACTGATCGCGGTCTTCCTGGCTTGCAGTTACCAATACGTCGATGTACTTGATGTCGCGAGTTTCCTCCAACTGCTTGTACATCTCCTTCTTCTCGTTGTAGAGGCTCTTGATGTCACTCTTGCTAACGCTAACTGTAGAGTCTGCGATAGAGGTGTAGGGGATGGCTGCTACGAGCAAGTTCTTGCTGTTGCTTGCGCCGTTGTATGAATCCTCAGCAGCAACGGGGTTTGAAATCATAGAGTTGCCAACGATAGCCTGGTACTTCTCCAACAACAAGCTCTGACGGAGGGTTTTCTCGATGAAGTTCCAGTAGTTGTTCAATGAGATGTAGTACTCAGCATAGTCACGAGGCAATTGATTCAAATCCATTGATGCCATCTCGCTCAAGAACTTCTTCAACATATCTACGTCGAAAGCGCCAGTTTGAGCATTTTGGAAGGGAGTCTGTTGCAACAAAGGATGAGTTCCTGCTGTGAGGATAGCCTTCACTTCTGCATCAGTTACCTGCAAACCTACATTTGCAGCTTCCTTCTCGAGGATCTTAGTAGTGATCAAGTTGTTCCATACTTCATCCTTGATCTGAGTGAGCTCTGCTTCACTAACGGTGCTTGTCTGGCGAGTGAACTTGAACACTTCGGTATACTCGTCTACCAAGTTCTGATAATCCTGAATAGAAATCTTTTCGCCATAGATTTCACCAACGTCCTGTTTGCCTGTGTGAGGCTGCAATGCTTTCCATGCATCTCCTGCTACGAATGCAAAGAGTGCAAGACCAATGATAACGACCAACAGGGGGCCTTTACTTCTAATCTTTTGTAATGTTGCCATTTTGAATTTAATGTTTTATTGTTGTTATTTTTCTTATTTTCTTGCTTGATTCTATAATTAGCGCACGAAGGTACAAAAAACCATCCATGTAACCTACTTTTTTTGAGAAAAAAACACTATTCAGCCACTTTAAGGCGCACAAGTTCTATTTTTGTGGCCGACATTTTGATAATTTTGAACTGAAAACGGTCAATTTTGACCACTTCGTGTAATTTGGGAAAACTTTGGTAATAGTGCAGAATGAGTCCTCCCAAAGTGAGGTAATCGTCACTTTCGGGAAGTTCTAAATCAAACATTTCGTTGACCTTTTCAATTTCCAGTCGGGCGGTGAGGACATATTCGTCGTCGCTCAATTTTTTGGCTATGTAGTTGGGGGTGTCGTGCTCGTCTTCGATCTCGCCAAGAATCTCTTCTACTAAATCTTCCAACGCTACGATGCCAGATGTGCCTCCGAACTCGTCCACAACGACGGCCAATGTCTTCTTCTGTTGTTTGAAGAGTTGCATCAATTTTCGGGCAGCCATAGTCTCTGGCACAAAGGGTATCTGGCTGATGTGCTCCTTCCAACTCTCGGCATGGCGGAACATTTCGGACGAATGGATGTAGCCGATGATGTTGTCGATACTCTCCTTGTACACAATGATTTTGGAGATTCCCGATTCGATAAAGTGGGATTGCAGCTGTTCCAATGTCGCGTCGATGTCGACCGCGATGATTTCGGTACGAGGAACTATACAGTCGCGTATCTTGATGTTGGAAAAATCGAGGGCATTCTGGAAGATTTTTACCTCGGTCTCGATGTCCTCTTCGTTTTTGCTTTCGATGCTTGACTGGATAAAATAGTCGAGGTCTACCTTTGTGAAGGCTATGTCGGAGGCGTCTCTGTTCACACGTACTCCCACGATGCGCAAAATGCCATTGGACAACAACGAGGCAAATTTGGAGATGGGAAACAGTACGATGTAGCAGATGAACGCGGGTAATGCAAAGAGTTGAAGGGTCTTGTTGGGATTGATCTTGAACAAGGTCTTTGGCATGAATTCACCTGTCAGCAATACGATGAGGGTGGAGATGAGTGTCTGGCTAAGCACCAAGAGGAACTCATTCTCGATGATGTCCTTCAATAGATTTTGTTCGATAAGTTCGGCCATCAATATACCATAGATGACGAGGGCGATGTTGTTGCCGACTAACTGGGTGGAGATAAAGTCGTTGGGGCGTCGATAGAATATGGAAAGGATTTTTGATGTGATATTACTATTTACCTTCTCCAACTCAAACCGCAGTTTGTTGGACGAGACAAATGCAATTTCCATACCTGAGAAAAATGCAGAAAATGCTAATGTGATGATGATTTGTATAATTATACCTCCCATGTCAAAGAACTTAAATAGAGTCATTCCTTAGTGTGTCGCTTGCAGACTCAGGAGTATCCTCATCGAAGTAAAAAATACCCTCTGTATTGTGTATGACGTAGTCGGTCAATTGTTGGTTAGATTCGAATCCATGCCCAATGATGACCTTGTCTGCCTGTTCGATACGTATCTTCTTCTCGGAATAAACTTCTTGTTTATATTCGTCCCAAAAGAGTAATTCAGTGTCGAATTTTTCTTGTTTGTGGTTTTCTATGTGTACGTTACTGCGTAACTCCCATAGTTTTTTCTTGTCGTAATAGTATGCCGTATCGGCCTGAATGGTGGCTTCTGCTATAAAGTCTGCATTGAATTGTTCGAGATAGATGCCTTTCTCGAATGACCAAAACGATGGATCTAATTGGTCATATACATTCCACTCTTCAGCAATGATTTTATAACGAATGACACCTGAGTCGGAGATGTAGCTCTCTACTCCGATTGTCTGCATAATGGGCAATGAATCGCGATTGGTTGCAGGAACTTTTCTCTCGCTGCTTTGCTCGCTACAAGCGGGAAATAAAAGAAACATAACAGCGACCCAAGTGGCCACTGTTATGTTTAAGCATGCTTTAAATAGAATTGTCCGTTGTCGGATTTCCATAAACGGTTCAATTAGTTATCTGATAGTTGTTGTCTCGCCAATCCAACCGCCAATGGTTACATTGTCACCCTTCTTCAAACCAAGGAAGAACAAGTCTTCGGGTTTCGGAGTGTAAGCTGAATAGGTGCTGATCAACTTGTTTGCCTCTTCTGCTACGCTGGGGTCTACTGACTTTGCACGTTGGAACTTGTCGATAGCAGCAAAGTAAGTACACTTGTTCATAGCAGCCTCGTCGTGCCACTTGATGTTTGATGCATACATCTGTCCGAGCAAGATGTAAGGAGCACCATAACTTCCGTTCAAAGAGATGGCTTTGTTAGCATAGGTCTTAGCCTTGCTCAACTGCTTCATGGTGAAAAGAATTTGAGCAGTAGTGTAGCTGTACTCAGCCTTCTTTGCATCGTCAGTTTCCAATTCGATAGCTTGCTCCATGAACTCGATGGCCTTTTCAGAATCACCTTTCTTATAGTAGCGGTTAGCGCAACCAGCTGCAGAGGCCGCAGTAGGCTCGATGTTGTGTGCATACTCAGAAGCTGCCATGTAAGCCTCCTGGTCTTTACAACCAATCTTAGCCATTACGTTGATGACCTGCTTCAAGTACTCCAAGTTATCCTTGTTTGCTTCCACCTGAGGTGCATAGATGGCTTGCAGGCTCTCGCAACTTGCGGCTCCACTGTTGATGAAGTATCCGTCGATGTTGGTCTTAACCTTGTCCCACATGTCGGCCATCTTTTCATAAGTAGCAGCATTTTCTCCACCCTTTGCCATGTTTTCTCTTGCATTCTTGAGATTAGTGGCAGCCAATTCAGAGGTCAACAAGTAGTCCTGAATAATGCGCTCTCTGTGAGACTCGTTCTTCTTGGCAATGTTTGATGAAATCTGCATCAAGTCAAGCATTACCTGATGTCCTGCCTTAGAAGGCTCCATATTCAATACATCGAGCAACATAGTGTGAGCCTTTTTAGCATCGAGGGGCTTAGTGTGGACGATGTAGTCATGAGCTCTGCTTTCCATAATGCTGAGTCTGGTCAAAGGGCGCTTACGGAATGCGTTAACTGCTTCCAAGTGTTCGATGTGTCTGTCATAGGTCTTCATCAATTCTTCCACCAACTCGTCTCTTTTAGCGGGGTCGGTCTCTTCCTTGATGAGCGCACGCAAGATGTCAGCACCTACAGAATACATATCAATACGTGCAGCAGGGTGTTTGTAGAAAACTGCCTTCCAAGGACCATATGCTTCCCTGAAATTCTTAGTCTTGACGTGATCTTGATACAAACTGATGTTTTGAAGACACTGAATACTGTCTTCTCCATGACCAAATCTGTCTGCTTCTGCGATAATCTGCGCAAAAGTACTTGTTGCACCGATTGTCAATGCAAACAAGAGGGATGTCATTTTTCTCTTCATTTTATAGTATTTATTGTTTTTAATGTGATGTTTGTTATCTCACTTTTTGCTTTATAAACCAACGCTCGTTGAATGTTAATCCTAAACTAAGACGCAGGTAATTTTCTGTAAGTACTCCCTTGATTTTTGGATCGATTTTAACCCATTCTCCACTGATGCTGATAATGGAGCGCTGTGTCATCCAACTCCAAGTGCTGATGGGGAAGGCAATACCTGCACCTATACCATACTCATGTGCGGCCTCCTGACCATTGATTTTTACATAGGGTTGTGAATAATATATTCCCGCACGGTACTTCATCTGTTTGAAGAAGCTGTTAGACATAGGGTCGGGATAATATTGAACTCCTAATGAATATTTCAAACGGTCGGCCAATTCTCCTTCTCTACCAAAGAAGCGAGTGTCGCCAAACTTTTGCAGCAATACGTCTGCACCTACGATGAGGCGTTCGTCGTATTCATATGTGGCTCCCACTCCGAAAGAATGGGGCAATTGGAATGCATTGTTGATGGTGGTTACACTATCTGCAATGACTGTGCTTCCATTTAACTTCTGCTCGGAGATGTAGGAGTTGATTGCATGTAGATCTTTGCCCAAAGAATAGGTGGCTCCTAGGGTCAACAACCCCTTTTTGTTTGTCTTCAGCGAGTATTGGGCGCCGAAGTCCAACTTTATATCACTTATCTCTGCAAAATAGATGCGAGCCAAGGGATAACTGTTCGCATCGCTAAAACTTGCCGAAACCTTGTGTGTAAAATTGCCGAACAGGTATGATGCGTTAGTTCCAACAGAGAATCCACGAAACAATTCGTAACCTACACCAATGAAGGCTTGATGCAAACCTCCTGTACCACTATATGTACGATTTACGGTCACTGGATCATCCCATGGTGTAATGGGGTCTAAATCTTCCGTAGAACTGAAACTATATCCAACATTAGAGTAGGGGAGGAATCCCAATGTCATACCCATGCCCTTGAACAAGCGGAACTGCATTGCCAGATAGTCAAAACTTGAGTTCTTGGCGTTCAGTTTTGTTCTGCCATCGCTGAAATTGGCGTTCTGCAAGGTGAATCCAACATCAAACAAGAAGGAGAGTGAATCAACCGCTGAATATGAAGCAGGGTTGATGGCATTTATTTGGAGTCCTGAGCGCAATCCGATACCCACTCCTCCCATAGCTTTGTTTCCTCCAAAGTTCTGGTCAGACAATTGTCCGAATCCATAACGGGTAAGCGGAGAGTTCGCACCATTTTGTCCCCAACAATAGGGAAGTGCGAGAAATGTGAAAAGTATCGCAATAAGCGTTTTACGAAAGTGTATCATTATAATTCAATATTCTATTCAAACCTTTTAATACAAGATATTTGTCAACGAGGATGGTGCTCTTTTTGTTCGTTTCGAAGAACTCTCCGTCTCCTCCTGTCAACACGACAAAGAGTGAAGGATGTCTTTCCTCCGTTTGTCGGATATATCCCTCAATCTCTCTGCTAACCCCATGAATTACTCCCGCGCGGATGGCCGTCTCGGTCGTATCTCCCCAGTACGGAATGTCTCCTTCTTGAGAAACCAACGGCAACTTGTCGGTGAATTCATGTAAAGCATTCAGCCTCATGTGGAGACCTGGTGAGATGTTTCCTCCCTTGTACTCCCCTTTGGCATCAATGAAATCATAAGTGATGCAAGTTCCTGCATCGATAACCAACAAATCCCGTCCGGGCATCAACTCATTGGCTGCTACTACAGCAGCCAAACGATCTACGCCAAGCGTATGTGGTGTCTTGTATGAATTAGTAATCGGCACGGGGGTGCTGGAGTTGACGTGTAGCATTCTAATGCCCAACTTCTCCAACTGTGAACAAATGTCATCCGTTAGCGTTACAACAGAGGCGATAGCTCCTTTTTGTAGAGGATATTTTTGTGTAATTTTATGCAATCCATCCAAAGAGTGGTTGTTCTCATAAAAGACTTCCACCAACTTTGTTTCGTCAAAAACGGCTATTTTTGCGGCTGTATTTCCTATATCGATAACTAAATTCACCTAAGTCTCTTTGATTTCGCCTGCAAAGTAAACTAAAATTTGCCATAAATCAGTAAAGTTTATGGATGAAATCACAAAATTTAAACTTTTTCCGCTATTTAATTTAGGGATTTAACGAACGTATGCAACTTTTGCTTACTCATACAACCTATAAGTGGTGCGTAGCACCTTGAATTCTGTTCGTCGGTTTAGGGCGTTGCAAATCTCTTGTTGCTCTTCGTTGAGGGTGAGGATGAACTGTTCGCTCAAGACATCTCCTTCTTTCAAGAAACCGAGTTGGGCGGCAAGTTTTTTACGTAGTACTCTTGGGGTAGATTCTCCATATCCTTTGGCAACCAAACGGTTGGCGGCGATGCCTCCCTTTATCAGATAGTTTACCACCGATTCGGCTCGTTGTTGTGAGAGGCGTTCGTTGTATGCTTCGCTTCCCTTGTAGTCACAATGTGCTCCTAACTCAATGGTTACGTTGGGGTTGTCATTCAGTAAGACGATGAGTGAGTCGAGCGAGGCGGTGGATGCGTCCGTCAATGTGGCCTTGTTGAATTCATAGAAAATGTTTTCCAACAACACAGGGTGTGTCATGGATGAAAGGGGGAATTGAAGCACGTGATCGGTGGATTCCATCAAGGTGTCCATCTCTATCTCTTGCTTATAATTGAGAAAACCATCGCAAGAACCCAAGAGAACGTAACTGGTGCCTGCATTTACCAATTCAGTGAACGAGCCGTCCATCTTTACACTAACCTTCTTGTTGGTGCCGTCTTCGCCCACTATGTGTACCACCGCGTTGGGGAGTTCGTATCCCTCCTTTTCGTACACCCATCCTGTGATAGTTTTTACTATTTCGGGCAATTCAAAGGTGTAGATGTGGTCCCATCCGCGTGCGTCGCCTCGGCTCGAGGAGAAGAAACCTCGGTTGTAAGGGCCTTCGAATGTCATTCCGAAGTCATCGGCTTGTGAGTTCATGGGTGATTGCATATTTTCGATACTCCATGTCTCTTTTTTGTCGTCCCATATGGCTTTGAAGAGGTCAAGTCCTCCCATACCAGGATGTCCGTTGGATGAAAAGTAGAGTTCGCCATTGGGACGGAAGGTGGGAAACATTTCGTTACCAGGGGTATTGATGGGCTCTCCAACATTCTCTACCCACTCAAATCCTGCATCGCTAACGCGGACGCGCCAAATGTCGGTACCTCCAAATCCTCCAGGCATATCGGAGACAAAGTAAAGCCACTCTCCATCGGGTGATACGGCGGGATGTGCTACGGAGGAGAGAGTGTCGTTGGTAATCTCGCACTTCTGAGGTGAACTCCACGAGGCATCCGAACGCGTTGACTTATAAATCTCGGCATAACGTGGGTAGTCGCTATCCATTTGGCAACGTGTGAAGTACATGGTTTTTCCGTCAGGTGTGAAGGCGCATGCACCATCTTCGTGCTCGCTATTTACCTCCGAATCAATAGGTTCTGGCTTTTGCCATTTCCCTTTTTCATCTTTGCGTGCCACGAAGATGTCGGGCATATTCATGCCTGTGATTCCGCTCAACTCCTCGCCTTTTACTCCATCGCGGGTGGATGTGAAGAATATTTGGTCAGTGTCTTCTCCTGCGTACATGGGTGAGTATTCGGCTCTTCGTGAGTTGAAAAAGTCGAATTTCTTCACAATGTAGCGATTGGGGTTCTTTTTCCACAAGGTCGCATCTTCGCACGCTTTTAATCCGTTGAGTGCGGCTTCGTCACCTGGGTTCTGATCAAGGTAGAGTTGATAGTTCTTTGTGGCTCCCTTGTAGTCGCCACTCATGCGTTGCATATCGGCCAAGCGGAGCATGGCAATATCTTCGGGGTATTTGTATCGGACGGCATTCTTGTACGCACCGACAGCTCGTGAGGAGTAGTTGATGAGTCGGTAGCATTCGCCCATCTTGAAGGCTCGTTCGCCTCGCTTGTCGCGCTCCTTTGTGCTTGTTTTCGAGTAGGCTTGCTTGTAGTACTTGGCCGCTTCGAAGTATTCGCCCAAGGCCTCTGCTTGTTCGGCCTTGCGCAATGCCTTCTCCGCACCGCATGAGCATAGGCATACGGCGACAAGTGTGCATAGTATAATATGTAATAAACCCGCTTTATTCATAATGTTACCTTTTAATAACTGAAAAAAGCGGGTTTTATTGTTCCTATAAGATTTTTTATTCGCTTACGATTGTAAGATTGTCAGATGTAAAGTTTTCTACCTTTTCATCTGCTTCGCCAGACAATGTGCGATAAACAATGATGGTGACGAAGTAGGTGATGATACTTGTTACTACCACTCCTACACAACAACAGAGGAGTCCAAGGATGTTCAGCAGAATGAGTACAATGCCCAATAGGAACAGTTTCCAGAAATGTCCCTTCGTCATATTCCATGATTGGGCGAAGCAGTCACCGAATGAACGTTCGGGGTGCAAGGCGGCAATTATTGAAGCAAACCACAAGCGTACACCCAAGAAAATACCAGGAATAATGCATGCTAAGGTGCCTATAAAGATGCTGATGGAAAGAGCAAAGGATGTTAGCAGGTAGAAGATAAATCCCTGAATACCACCTTTTAGTCGGTCGGTCAAGTTGACATCTGCCCCTTTTACAGCATCATTGGCCAAACGGTAAAGGACGAGTACGAAGTATGATTGAATGATGCTACAGATGATGGTGGCTATAGAAGTCTTGATTTGTGCTACGGGGCCTGCTGTAGCCATCAGCATCTCTTCTGTCATGGTGCCTCCGTTTTCCATGAGGAGTTTTACGTAATCGGCATATTGGCTACCACTGGGGATAGAACCGATTAAAAATATCAAAATTGTCAACGCAAGAAAAACGAGGAAATGCTTCTTGGTCAATACCCATGCTTGTGAAAATGTTTGGTCAATGCTGAATTGACGAATGTTGTTTGTTGCTTCCATGATGTTTGTCCATTTAGTTGTTAATTTATTGGGCACAAAGTTATGTAAATTTTTCAATATTACGCAAGATTCCCCATAAAAAACAAATAATAAGGTAAAAAAGCAGGGCTTTATCGGAAAATAATATCCTTCCTGTGGCTCGCGGATGTTTTTGGGCAATATAGGGAAATAGTAAACGGAAAGCTCCAAGCATTAATAGAGGTAATGCACACATCAATAAAGAGTTGTATTTGAACGCCAACACGATGTCTCCATGCAATAAGGCCTGTATCATCCGTTGTCCACCACAAAAGGGACATTGCCACCCTGTCCATTGATAGAGGGGGCAGGGAAGCATCCATCGTTCATCGGGCAAAAGCGCCCATAGAAGAAGTGAGCCGATACCTACAATGTAAAACAACCTTATCTTCATCTCTCTCTATGATATATAGTTGAGACTTGTGAATCTTGAACTTTGATTCTTGACTTGCGCAGCTTGATGAGCGATAGCGAACTAATCTTGAATTTTGATTCTTGAACATCATTCAAACGGTATCCGATATGTGCATCCGTTCTTCCACTCCGAGCAACCAAAGGCGGAGCGTCCGCGGATGATGACACCTTTCCCACAAAGGGGACAAGGCATTCCCTCGGGGCTTTTTTTCTCAGGTTGGGAAAAACTTTTTTCCTCGTTGGGGAGATTTTTTTTCTCCGTAGGGGACTTTTTGCGAGGAGAACTGGCCTTTTTTGCCTTCTTTTGTGCCGCCTTTTCCTCTATCTCTTTTGCTGCATCCACAGGGGCTTCAATGGTGATGCGTCGGTTGGTGTTGTCGCTCAGCACTTGATGCACTATTTCGCCCACCATCTGCTTCAATTCGTCGAGGAAGGTGCGCACGTCATAGTTACGTCGTTCGATTTCGCGCAACTTCTTTTCCCAAATACCTGTCAATTCGGCTGACTTCAGCAGGTCTTCGCGGATGAGTTGTATCAGCTCCACACCCGTTGGGGTGGCTATCAGATTCTTTCGCTCCTTGCGGATGTATCGGCGTTTGAAGAGGGTTTCGATGATGGCCGCACGAGTTGAGGGACGACCTATGCCATTCTCCTTCAGTGCGTCGCGAAGTTCGTCGTTGTCCACAAGTTTTCCTGCCGTCTCCATGGCGCGAAGCAGGGTTGCTTCGGTGTAGGGCTTGGGTGGTTGTGTCCACTTTTCGTTCAAGTCGGGGGTGTGAGGGCCGCTCTCTCCCACGGTGAATAGGGGGAGGGTACGCTCTTCGTCGTCCTGCTTCTCATCGGGCGATGGCTGGCCGAAGATGATGCGCCATCCAGGGTCGGTTATCTGCTTTCCTGTCACCTTGAACTCAATCTTTTCCACCTCGCCTAATACTGTGGTGGTGGAGAATTTGCAATCGGGGTAGAAGGCGGCTATGAACCTACGCGCCACGAGGTCGAATACCCTTTTCTCCATATCCGTTAGGTTTTGCGGATTAACTCCTGTGGGGATGATGGCGTGGTGGTCGGTCACCTTGGATGAGTCGAATACCTTTTTGCTCTTTGCCAATTTCTTACCCTCAAGTGGTGCGGTCAGTGTGGCATAGTCTCGCAACCCCTTCAAAATGGCGGGGCATTTTGGATAAATGTCGTCGCTTAGGAAGGTGGTGTCCACACGTGGATAGGTGGTGATTTTCTTTTCGTAAAGCGATTGGATGAGGCGCAGGGTGTCGTCGGCCGAGTAGCCGTACTTCTTGTTGCACTCTACCTGTAGGGAGGTCAAGTCGAACAAGCGTGGTGGAGCCTCTGTTCCCTTCTTGGCCGACACGTCAGTGACGGTGAAGGGAGCGGTCTTCACGGTTTCCAAAAACTCCATTCCTTCTTCCTTTGAAGTGAATTTTCCTTTCGTCGCCGAGAATGTAGTGTCTCTGTACACCGTCTTCAACTCCCAATAAGGTTCGGGCTTGAAGTTTTCAATCTCCAATTGTCGGTTGACGATGAGGGCAAGAGTGGGAGTTTGTACTCGTCCGATGGAGAGTACTTGTCTGTTTTGTCCGTATTTCAGTGTGTAAAGGCGCGTGGCATTCATGCCCAATAGCCAGTCACCAATGGCACGGCTGAGGCCTGCTTCGTATAGGGGTTGTTTTTCGCTTTGGTCAATCAGATTGTTGAATCCCTCGCGGATACTCTCCTCCGTAAGTGATGATATCCAAAGGCGCTTCACTGGGCACTTGGCACCCGCCTTTTGCATCACCCATCGTTGGATGAGTTCTCCCTCTTGTCCAGCATCACCACAATTGATAATCAACTCGGCCTTCTCCATCAGTTGTTGGATGACCTTGAATTGCTTTTCAATGCCTGGGTCGGCTATCAACTTGATGCCAAATCGGGGAGGAATCATGGGCAGGCTCCCCAGGCTCCAACTCTTCCAAGCAGGAGTGTATTCGTGAGGTTCCTTGAGTGTACATAGGTGGCCGAACGTCCAGGTCACTTGGTACCCATTACCTTCGATATATCCCTCGTGACGGCTTCGTGCGCCCAATATATCGGCGATTTCCTTAGCCACACTGGGCTTCTCGGCTATGCAGACAATCATTGTATTCTTTCTTACGTTTTCTCTGATTATTTATTTCTCTCCATACTCTTCCTTGATACGGTCGAAAATCTTGAAAAGTTCCTCCACCGTGTCGGCGCGTAGCATGGCGATGCGGGTGTCGCGGAAGTTGGGAAGCCCTTTGAAGAGCGGGGTGGCGGCCAGGTGGCGACGTATGTGCAGGATGCCCCGATATTCGTCCAGGCGGGCCACGCTTTGGAGAACCTCTTGACGAAGCACATCCATCTTCCATTCGAAGGAGAGAGGGGGAAGTTCTTCGCCCGTATCCAGATAGTGTTTTACCTCCTTGAAAATCCAGGGACGACCGAAGCTGGCACGACCAATCATTACGGCATCCACTCCATAACGGTCGAAGCACTCTTTGGCGCGTTGGGGGGTGGTAACGTCGCCATTGCCGATGATGGGGATGTGTATACGCGGATTGTTCTTCACCTCGCCGATGAGTGTCCAATCGGCTTCACCGGTGTACATCTGGCTACGTGTACGTCCGTGGATTGTGAGGGCTTCGATACCGCAATCCTGAAGTTCTTCGGCAAGGTCAACAATGATTCGGTGGTCGTTGTCCCATCCGAGGCGTGTCTTTACCGTCACGGGGATGTCTACTGCATCCACCACAGCGCGGGTGATGGCCAGCATTTGAGGTACATTCTGAAGCATACCTGCTCCTGCACCCTTGCCTGCTACACGCTTCACTGGGCATCCGAAGTTGAGGTCGAGCACGTCGGGGTGGGCCTGCTCTACCACTATGCGGGCGGCTTCCACCATAGGCTCTACCTCCTTGCCATATATCTGAATGGCCACGGGGCGCTCATCGGGGCTGATGGCCAACTTTTGCATCGTCTTGTTCACCAGCCTTACAAGTGCGTCAGCACTGGCAAACTCTGAATACACCATGGCCGCGCCAAATTGCTTGCACATCAGGCGGAACCCCAGGTCGGTAACATCCTCCATTGGAGCCAACACCACGGGGCGTTCGCCAAGGTCAATATTGCGTATTTTCATATCCTCTTATCTATTATGAGGAGCAAAAGTAACTAAAATATTCGGATTATCCACCTGATAGGCGAAGAAAGTCTGATATTTTTCCTAACTTTGCACCGCTAAATAAGCTACGAGCAACGAGTGATGGGCTATGATTGATAAGTTTAGAACCATAACGCAACTTGCAACTCGTAGCTTGTAGCCAAAAAACTGTATATATTATGCTTACACTGAAAGATTTTGAAATAATGGCTCCGGCCGGAAGTCGTGAATCGCTGATGGCGGCCATTCACGCAGGAGCCGACTCTATCTATTTTGGTATCGAAAACTTAAACATGCGTGCTCGTTCGGCCAGTGCATTTACCATTCATGACTTGCGCGAGATTGCCGCTATTTGTAGCGAGCACGGAGTGAAGAGTTACTTGACCGTGAATACCATCATTTATGATGAGGATATCTGTCTGATGCAGAAGATTGTGGATGCGGCCAAGGAGGCTAAGATATCGGCCGTGATTGCCGCCGATGTGGCCGTGTTGGAGTATTGCAATCGTATCGGTCAGGAGGTTCACCTCTCTACTCAACTCAATATTAGCAATGGCGAGGCGTTGAAGTTTTATGCCCGTTTTGCCGATGTGGTGGTGCTTGCCCGCGAGTTGAACCTCGATCAAGTGGCCGAGATTTATCGAACCATTCAACGCGAAAACATTTGTGGCCCTCGTGGCGAGCAGGTTCGCATCGAAATGTTTTGTCACGGTGCCCTCTGCATGGCGGTGAGTGGAAAGTGTTATTTGAGTCTTGATAATCTTAATCACTCGGCTAACCGAGGAGCATGTATGCAGGTGTGTCGCCGTTCGTACATCGTGCACGACAAAGAGAGCGACATCGAACTTGAGGTGGACAACAAATACATCATGTCGCCCAAGGATTTGAAGACCATCCGCTTTATGGATAAGATGATGGAGGCTGGTGTGCGAGTGTTCAAGATTGAAGGTCGCGCACGAGGACCAGAATACGTACACACCGTGGTAAGTTGCTATAAGGAGGCTATTAAGAGTTATCTCGATGGTACACTCACCGAAGAGAAGAAGGATGCGTGGGATGAACGCTTGAAGACCGTTTTTAATCGTGGTTTTTGGGATGGTTACTACCTTGGTCAACGCTTGGGTGAATGGAGTAAAGCCTATGGCTCGGAGGCTACCGAACGCAAGGTGTATGTAGGTAAGGGCATTAAGTACTTTAGCAACATCGGAGTGGCAGAATTCCTCATCGAGGCATCGGAAATCTCCGTGGGCGAGAAACTTCTCATTACAGGCCCTACCACAGGAGCCGTTTTTCTGGAAGCCGAGGAGATTCGTTACGATCTCAATCCTGTACAATCGGCGCACAAAGGCCAGTACATCTCCATCAAGGTACCAGCCAAAGTTCGTCCCAACGATAAACTTTATAAGTTAGAGAAGAAGTAGGCCTTGGCCTGCTTCTTTTTTTTGCTTTTTTAGGGCAAAAAACACCTTTTCTCAAAATCGAGTGTCCAGAAATCATACAATTTTCACTCAAAAAAGACGATTTTTGAAGATTTCTTCGATTTTTCTTGCACGTTTCAATAATTTTGTAAGGGAGAAGTCGATAGAAACTCTTAGTCCGATGCATCCCTTTGTGAGTGTTGCCCTTTAGCGGTTCCTTCATAGAGGTTGTGCGAAGGAAGTATCAGCCGATCGAGAAAGTACCAAAGTAGAGTGTCGCACTACACTTAAGTGCAATGCTTCACCACGGAATAGTGCAGTGCCGCACTACACTTTATAACTTTCGCGGAAGGTTGGCGGATGAATCGTAGAAGGTTAATGAAAAAATGACTAAAGTGTCACAATTCTTTTGCTAAAGCGATATAGGGGGAATGAAGAATTAAAAGTATAAAGCATTGAAAAACGAGTGAGTAATATTTAAACATATCTGTTATGAAAGACTTTTTGAAAAATCTGTTCGCTACACGTGGTGCGGCCTTTTGGCTCAATCTGTTGGGCTTGAGTCTGGCGTTTGTCGTTTTCTACATCCTCATGGCAGAAGTGATGTGGGTGCACCACTTTGACCGTTGTTACAAGGATAGTGAACGCATCTATCAAGTGTGTCGCAAACTGGATAGGAATAACGAGCTGCAAAACCTCCTTTCTGCCAGGTATAGTTTGGCTACGGCCGAAGAAATAGCCGCCCATTCTCCTGCCATAGAATATGCTGTTTTCTTTAATCCATACACATCAAAACAGGATTGGCTTGATGCTGAACATCCGGAAAAGACTCCTATATCAATCGAACAAACGTGTATAAGTCCCGATTTTGCACATGTCTTCGGTTTGGATATCATAGAAGGGAATGCCACCCTTGAGATGGGAACCGACCATGCACTTATTCCTCTGAGTTTTGCCAAGAAGCTCTTTGGGGAACAGGGTGGTTATGTAGGGCGTGTAATGGTTACTATATGGGGTTCCTCCCTTACGGTATGGGGAGTCTATAACGATTTACCCAGTAATGCTTCGATAGAAAACATTGTGTATGTGGCAATGCCATTAAAACTTTATAACCGTGAGAAAGAACAGAGGACTTCACTGCATTACATGTTATTTGTCCGCCTTCACAAAGGTGCTTCTCCTAAAGGGATTTTCGATAATTTGGAAATGGCTACCGATTGGACTTCTGATACGGGTGAAGGCTCTTCCTCAATGATGCAAATTGCCAAGTTAGGTAACCCCGAGGCTGCCCGTTCTTTGGAGGCGGTCTCCCTTCGTGACATACGTTTTATGCTATCCGTCGGTGACTTTGGAGGCAAATGTAACATCTACACCTATTACCTATATATTTGTTTGGCCGTACTGATTGTCTTCATTGCGAGCATCAACTATATGAATTTTGCCATGGCCATGATTCCTTATCGCATCAAAGAAATCAACATACGCAAGATTTTTGGAGAAAGGTCCCGTTCACTACGCTTAAAGATGGCTGGCGAAACGTGCTTGTTGGGTGTCTTGGCCTTTGCGCTTTCGCTCTTTATCCTATGGGTGGTGGTGCAAAATGGATTTATGGATGAATACGTTCAATGCGACCTTGCACTAACGAAGAACTTCCCCGTATTGGGTGCCTTGTCTCTTGTGGCTTTGGGGTTACCCTTAGTTGCCTCTCTTTACCCCACATGGTACACCACTTCGCGTAAGCCCGCAATGGTTGTGAATGGAAGTTTTGCTCTTTCTCCCAATGGTCGTGCTTTACGTCATATGCTGATAGGGGTGCAATTCTCCATCTCGCTATTGGTTATCATCTTGTTACTACTGATGAATGCCCAACATTACTATATCCGCCATGTTCCCGTGGGGTATGCTCGCGATTCTATCCTCTATGTACATAATATGGACAGGTTTTCAATTGGAAAGAATAGAACTTTCAAACAACGCATGAAAGAGCATCCGGCAGTTGTTGAATACAGTGGATGTGGAAGTCCTATTGGGACATCAGATAATGCGAGTATGAAGGGTGACGTGATAAATGGCCAACCTTTCTCTTATCGCTTCTATTATGTAGGATCTGATTATATGAAAGTGATGGGTATTCCCATCATTGAAGGACGTGACTTTCGTGAGGAAGACGGCGATAATGTGTACATATTTACTGAAAGTGCCCGAGTAAGTGTGGGGCTTGCCGAGACGGAAGAGGAGCCACTTGAAGTCGTCGGCATTATTCCCGATATACAAACCTGTACATTTCGTGCCAAGGTAGCTCCTACGGCTTTTGTAGTCAGTAGTCGAGGTAAAGATGAGTGTAGCTATTCTGTCCTACGGATAGACTCCCCCGACAATATTCCTGAAGTAAAAGAGTTTATCAGGAACTTGGCAATAGAGACATTTGGTACTGATGACGGATTGAATATGTTTACTCCCGATGAGACCTTTGATGACACTTATAAACAGGAGAAAACACAAATAGGTTTGGTATTCTTCGGCTCAGTTATCTCTCTTGCCATCTCGCTTATCGGAGTCTTTGGCCTTGTTCTTTTTGAAACACGTGCAAGGCGCAAGGAGATTGGTATACGTAAGGTGTTTGGTGCAACGACACGTGGCATCCTTGTGATGTTCAATATGCAGTACCTTCGCATTCTTGGCATTTGTTTCATTGTGGCCTCACCTATTGCTTATGATTTATATCTTAAATGGATAGAGAACTTTGCCTTCCGCACACCCATGCACTGGTGGTTATTCGGCGTGGCCTTTCTCATAGTGGCATTGGTTGTATGCCTTACCGTCACTATACAAAGTTGGCGGGCGGCAAGGGAGCGTCCTGTGGATACGATAATGAAGTGAAATCTTTGCGTATGGACATTAAAAAAGGGTCAACGCTTTGACCCCACCTTTGTAACCTTAAATCTAATACTATGAAAAACACGGCGCGAAGGTAGCCTTTGTTGGATAATTAAGCAAGAAAAGTTGTAGAAAAAGTTGTTTTTATAACACTTTTTAAATAAATAAGGATGTTTTGCTTTCATTTTGTATAAATATGCAAGTTTGTTGTGGACAATTTTGTCTTCAGGAAGGTCCTAAAACTTTTAAAGCAAGAAATGTTCTGAACCTCACGTGATAACTAATTTTATAGAACCTCCCATCGATATTCATTTGCTCATCTGCTTGAAAAAGTGTACCTTTGCGCCACCATACACTAATATATATAGAAAGGAATAATATTTGTGATTTCAATAGAAAACCTTCAGGTGGAGTTTGCCGCCAAGCCTCTTTTCGAGGATGTAACGTTCGTTATCAATAAGAAAGACCGCATAGCCTTAGTCGGTAAAAACGGAGCGGGAAAAAGCACCATGCTCAAGATTTTGGCTGGCCTTCAATCGCCCACGGGTGGAAATGTAGCCATTCCTAAGGATATCTCGGTAGGATACTTGCCACAGGTGATGGTGCTTAGCGATTCGCACACGGTGATGGAGGAGGCCGAGCAGGCCTTTGAGCACATTAGCGAGTTGCAAGAGAGCATCGAACTGATGAATAACCAATTGGCCGAGCGTACCGACTACGAGAGCGAGGAGTATCAGTCGCTCATCGAGAAATTTACCCACGCCAACGAGCACTATCAGATGATGGGAGGAAACAACTATCGAGCAGAGATAGAGCGTACGTTGCAAGGTTTGGGTTTTGTTCGGACGGACTTCGACCGACCCACCTCGGAGTTTTCGGGCGGATGGCGTATGCGAATAGAGTTGGCAAAACTACTCCTTCGTCGTCCTGACGTGCTTTTGCTGGACGAGCCGACCAATCACCTCGATATTGAGAGTATCCAATGGCTCGAAAACTTTTTGGCTACACGATGCAATGCCGTGGTGTTGGTGAGTCACGACCGTGCTTTCATCAACAATGTCACCACTCGCACCATCGAGATTTCGTGCGGACGCATCTATGACTATCGCGTGAAGTACGACGAGTTTATGCAACTTCGTGCCGAACGTCGCGAACAACAACTCCGTGCCTATGAAAATCAGCAGAAGGAGATTCAAGAGACAAAGGATTTCATCGAACGTTTTCGCTATAAGCCTACCAAGGCCGTGCAGGTGCAGAGTCGCATCAAGCAATTGGAGAAGATTGTCCCCATCGAAGTGGATGAAGTGGATAACTCTGCCCTTCGTTTGAAATTTCCTCCCGCCCAACGTAGTGGAGACTATCCTGTGATTTGCGACGGAGTGAAGAAGGTGTATGGCGAACACACTGTATTCTCTCGCGTCGATCTTACAATCAAACGTGGCGAAAAAGTAGCTTTCGTGGGAAAGAACGGCGAAGGAAAATCTACTCTGGTGAAGTGCATCATGGGCGAAATACCATTTGATGGAAACTTGAAGATAGGACACAATATTAAGATAGGATACTTTGCACAAAATCAGGCTCAGTTGCTCGATGAGAACTTGACCGTGTTCGACACCATCGACCGAGTGGCGGTGGGCGACATTCGTACTCGCATCAAGGACATCCTCGGCGCCTTCATGTTTGGTGGTGAAGCCATTGAGAAGAAGGTGAAGGTACTCTCTGGTGGTGAACGTAGCCGACTGGCCATGATTCGCCTTTTGCTCGAGCCTGTGAACCTGCTCATTCTCGACGAGCCGACCAACCACCTCGATATGCGTTCGAAGGATGTGTTGAAGGATGCTATCCGCGAGTTCGATGGCACGGTCATAGTGGTGAGTCACGATCGTGAATTCCTCGATGGTCTTGTCACCAAGGTGTACGAGTTTGGTGGCGGACAGGTGCGCGAACACTTGGGAGGTATCTATGATTTCTTACAGAAGAAACGCATTGATTCGCTCGACAAACTTTCCTCACCTACCCTTTCTTCTTCCCCTACAGGAGAAAAAAAACTTTCAGGTAGGGAAGAAAACAGCTCTGCATCCAAACTCTCCTACGAGCAACAAAAGGAGCAACAAAAGCTCATACGCCGATTGGAGAAGGTCGTGGCCGATTGCGAAGCACGCATAGAAGGGTTGGAGGCCGACATTGCCTCACTCGAAGAGTTAATGGCTACACCTGAAGGGGCTTCTGATATGAGTCTCTATGAAAAACATACAAACTTGAAGAAACAACTCGACACAGTAGTGGAGGAGTGGGAAACCGCCTCCATAGAGTTGGAGGAGGCGATTGGATGAAGACCATCCTCCTGGCCTTCGACTCGTTCAAGGGTTCGCTCACCTCGCGCGAAGTGGCCGATGCCTTTGAAGAAGGGCTGCGCACGGTGATACCCGATTGCGAGGTGAGGAAAGTGTGCTTGGCCGATGGAGGTGAAGGTACGGTTGAGGCCCTGGTCACTTCGCTCAATGGTGAATGGGTGGAGGTGGAGGTGCTCGACCCGTTGATGCGCCCCATTTGTGCGCGCTATGGATTGGTGGACAATGGGTTGACGGCTATCATTGAAATGGCTGTAGCGAGCGGACTTCCCTTGCTTGACGAAAGTGAACGAAATCCTTTGAAGGCATCCACCTACGGTACTGGACAGTTGATGGCCGATGCTCTGGCACGTGGATGTCGCAAGTTACTCATAGGCATTGGTGGAAGTGCCACAAACGACGCTGGCACAGGGATGTTATCGGCACTCGGCTATCGTTTCCTCGATGCTGAAGGCAACTCACTCACTGGCAATGGCGAATCCCTTGAACAGATAGTCGCCATCGATGATACTCGTGTACTTCCTGAGTTGAAGACGGTGGAGATTTGCGTGGCTTGCGATGTCACCAACCCCTTTTGTGGCCCTCAGGGAGCTGCCCACGTATATGCTACTCAGAAGGGTGCGGATGAGTCCATGGTAAGGCGTCTTGATAGAGGGATGTTTCACTTGGCTGAGGTCATCAAGCAATTCAATCAAGTAGATGTCACCACCATGCCTGGCGCTGGTGCGGCTGGGGGAGTGGGTGGTGCATTCGGTGCCCTATTGGGGGCGAGTCTTTCCCGAGGTGTAGAGTTAGTGCTCGAGGCTCTTCACTTCGACGAGTTGTTACGGGGGTGCGACCTCGTAGTAACAGGTGAAGGTCGCATCGACCACCAAACCATGATGGGTAAGGCTCCAAGTGGAGTGTTGATGGCCGCCGCCCGTCACGGCATCCCCACCATCGCCATTGGCGGCTCAGTGGAGTGGTGTAAAGAGTTAGAGGATGGTGGTTTCGCCTCTATCATTTCCATTAACGATGAACAGTTTCCCCTCCACATTGCTATGCGTCCCGAGGTGGCCAGGGAGAATGTCAAGCGGACGGCTCGGTCGCTGTTACTTTAGCCTTTACATATACCTTGGCAGCGCCGTATCCCTTGGTGGTGATGCCCGAGTTGGGGTCTCTGCGCAGGGCGATAAGTTCGCGCCCGGCAGTGCTTCTCGACAGTTTCGTCAGGTTGGCATAGTCGCTCACGTGCATGAAGCCTTCCTGCTCAATGTATTGCAATGCCAGTTGTCGGCGCTCCTCCAGTGTGTATGGCGACTTGTGGAGGCGTCTGATGCCTCCTCGCTTCAACTCGCAATTCCTATTGATTAACTTTATCAGATTCTTGTCTGCACGGAAGTTGACTCCATCTACGTGCAGGCTTGTGGTGTTTCGCTTCTGCTCGTCCCCGTCCAGTGTATCCATCTCCTTGCCCTTCTTGAGGCCAATGGTCGCATTGAATGTCCCCAACCCCTCGATGCTCACCGATATGCCCATTGCCAGCAGTTCAGCCATAGTCTCCGAGGTCTGCATCAGCACCCTCATCGCATCGCCTCGCCCTAACCCGCCGTGCCTGGTCATCCACTTGACGAACTTCTCCGAGTCGTAATGCTGCTCGGTCTTCATTCGATAGTACACCTTCTTCTCGCCTGTGCCCGCCATGTCGGGCATCTCCTGTTTGATGTATTTCGCCATATTACAGTTGTCTTTAAACGTCACCCCTAAGGTAAGATGTTGACTTACACTGGACAAAGATACAAAAGAACAGTGACCAAAACAAGGAAATATTCGTAAAAATGAATAAAATCATGCTTTTAGATGTATATGTCAAGGCTCTATATGTAAAACCCAAGGCTATATCTCTGCATCCCAAGTCTTGGGACGAGGGCACTTTCGAGTATTCTTCTCTGAATATATGCAGTACTCTTCTCTGAATATATGCAGTACAGATGCTTATTTATCCACTACTACCCTGCATTGTTACCCTCAGTGATGCGACGAGGTCGTCCTATATTTCTCCCTTTTGTTTTGCACTTTGAATTATTATGCTTACTTTTGCGGTGAATTAAATATCTGGTCTCCGTATCTACCTCCCCCTATCAGTGACAGGGGATGGGTTGTGACTCAAAGACATATACGTTAACCATTTAAACTGTATCATTATGACCAGCCTTAAATTCTTGAAAAGGTATTTCCTTCTTCTCCTCTTAGGAATCTCAGTGTGTCCATTCATTGCTTGTGAGGAGGAGGACGATGACGACGACACTGTAAACGTGGGTGAAGTGGTACCCGGAAGTGGGAAGAAACTCCTCTCTGCCGGCGATTACCAGTTCTACTATTCCCCCGATGGCACCTTGTCCCACGTGGCGCTGTACGAGTCACTGTATGACTTCTCAGCCAATAAGATTACATACTACTTCGATGGTGAAGAGTCAGGAGTGATTACCCTTTTTCATAACAAGAAAGGCCTTATCACTAAAATGTACAATTCTGAATCATGGGAGGAAGAAGGACATGGCAGCTGTACCTATATGTCAACCTATAATATGTCCTACGACCGTGAGGGACACCTGACAGAAATCGCGGGTAACTATGATGTAGAGTTCACCTTCGAAGGTGAAACAGAGTATGATAATTATACAGACCTCACCACCCTCACATGGGATGACGGTGTGTTGACTAAGTATGAGTATGTGTATTCTTCCAATGTAGGCAATTGGGCAGGTGGTGAGACAGTAACTCTTCATTATGACGCCATGCCATACCTGAACCGTCACAGACAATATGCCTCATTGGGAGGTTATATCTTCGGAGGCGATTTAGAGATATGTGCCTACATGGGTCTCTTAGGAACATGGTCGGAATACTTGCCCACCAGCCTCGATTACTCATATTACTATTCCGAAGATGATGGATTCGAGGAGGAAGACGAGGAGACCTGCACCCTCACATACGAGTTCAACAGTGACGGCACTATCCAGTGCGAGAATAGCGACGAGTATACCTATGGGACAGTTGCCCAGCAGGGTAAGTATGACCGTCAGACCAAATCCACTCGTGCCGGACAACTCTCCAAGGTACACCCCCTTTTGGGACATCGTATAAATAGCCGTAGATAAAGTTCACCGTTATCATATCAGTAAGGTCAAGAGGTCACACTCAGCAATACTCAGTGTGCCTCTTGACCTTGATTTATTGTGAAAAAAAACGATCAACTCTTTGTTCTTTTCCCAAGAATCTATATTTTTGCACCCGTATTTACTAACCCAATAAAAAGAACAAGAATTATGGATACCGTAGAAATAGTATTGGCAAAGATGAAGGAACTGAATGCCCCCGTGAATGCAACTGCATTGGCAAATGAAACAGGCCTTGACAAAAAGGAAGTAGACAAGGCTATGGCCATATTGAAGAAGGAGGAGAAGATATTCTCACCCGTGCGTTGCAAGTGGCAGGCAAAATAAATGAGTACGAAGGGATATATATTGAAATGAAAAAAGACGGGTGCTTACCCGTCTTTTTTTTGTGTGCTTATTTAATAGTGATTCTTCCCTCTGCCTGTTCGTATGGTTGGCCTATGTGACCCTTGAGGTTTTGTTCGATGTATGCGGCCAATATGTTGACATCCTTTCCTAAGTTGTCCTCTTGCAAAGTTGCATATCGCAGACATCCTTCGCCACCCAATTCTTTGATTAGATAATTGAAACTCGCCAAAGTATAGATTCGTTCAGGGTCTATGGGACGATAGTTGTCACTTCCCTTCTCCTTTATATATATGTTACTTACACGACGGGGACCATCTCCCACGTGGGTGAAAATGTTGTTTTCATCGAATATTGCAGGGGAGGGGATGGATGTGTTGACCTCAAAACGGAGGCCACTCACCTGTAAAAAGCTTCCACTGCTGCCAGGTAATGATTTGACGGAGCACTCCAATGCATCAGCCAGTTGCTGGCCTGTGAGGGTAGCTGTACAAGCTATGTTTCTAAAGGGAAAGATGGAGAGCAACTGGTTGAATGTGACTTCTCCTCTACGCAGATTGCCACGAATGCCACCTCCATTGATCATTGCCACGTCGGTATTCAACACTTGGCGGAAAGCATCGGCACACAAGTTCCCTATGGGCATTTCTTGTTGGCGTACAGGTCTGTTACCAAAGAAGTCTTCGGCTACCAGGCGTACGTCACTCGTAGCGATTACTTTTGCACCTGGTTCGACTACGTTTTTCTTGATACCTTCTACGAGGACTTTTGTTGCCTCGTCTATGGCTTGAGGCTTGTTCAAACTGCATGAAATTTTACCTTCAGTGTCAATAGTCAATAGTCCTATGTTCTGAAATCTTTGACCTGTAGAAGTGAGTAGGATGGAGTCTCCCTCGCAGTTGGGTACCATTCGACAGGGTATAAGGCTATGGCTATGTCCGTCCAATACAGCATCCAACCCCTTTGTATTAGCGATGAGGCTCATTGATGTCAGATGGTCGTCATTATCAGCATCGCCCAAGTGACTGAGGGCAATCACAAAGTCTGCTCCTTCTGCACGAGCCGCATCTATTTGGCTTTGTGCATACTCGTGGAAACCAACTTTGGAGAAGTCGTAGATGACGTTTCCCTCTTCGTCCCTATAGTTGTTGGGACTCGTGTTGACGGGAGTAGTGGTGGTGGTGAATCCTATGAATGCTACGTCCGTGTCGCCATAACTGATAATTTTGTAGGAAGGAAACACCGATTTGTTGGTACGTACGTCGCGGAAATTGGCAGATACTACCGAAGCATTCATCTTGTCCATAAGGTGAAACAATTGCTTTATTCCGTAGTCGAATTCGTGATTTCCAAATGTAATCACATCGTAGCCTACGTGATTCATTATGTCCACAATGCATTCACCCTGAGATGCAATACCTACAAGGTCGCCTTGTATGAAATCGCCACACGATACAGTGCTGACGTATGGGGTTATCTGTCGCTGCTCTTCCCTCAATGCCACCAAACGTGCGTAGCCATCTACGGCACAATGGGCGTCGTTTTCATACACAATCACGATGGGACTTTTTGGTAAATCAGGTGTGTTGTTAATATTCTTACATCCGCTGAAACAAGCGGCCAAGCCTAATAAACTAAATAACCATTTCTTCATATCTCTGTTTATTTTACGTTATAATCCTTTAAGAACGTGGCAAAGGTAATGATAAATCTCATAAAAATGAGTAACTTTGCACCCTAATTTTGAAAATTATCAATAAATATAAATCACAAGAAGAAAATGAAAAAGAACGTATTAGCCCTTGTGACCATGGGAATGTTGGCAATGGGCTGTAATCAGAAAGGAGTAAAGACTATGACATCTGGTATTGACTTGGCCAATATGGATACTACCATGGCGCCTGGTACAGACTTCTATCGTTATGCATGCGGTGGATGGATTGATGCGCATCCCTTGCCTAACGAATATGCTCGTTATGGAAGTTTCGAAGCACTGGACGAACTGAGTGTAGAACAAGTGAAAACATTGCTCAACGAATTGGCCGCACAGCAACACGAGGAAGGCAGTGTAGGACAAAAGATTGGTACACTGTATAATGTAGTAATGGATAGCGCGAAGCAGAATGCGGAAGGAATAGAACCTTTGAAGGCTGACTTGGCTCGTGTGGCTTCCATCAAGAGCCGCGAAGAGATTCAAGAGGTCCTTTTCGATATGCACCTCAAAGGAATGGGTAGTATGTTCAGTTTCTATGTGGGAGCAGATTCCAAGGATAGTAAGAACAACATTGTCAGTGTGGGACAAGGCGGCCTTTCATTGGGTGACCGCGAATACTACACCGATACGGACGAGACTACACTAAATATCCGTGAGAAGTTCAAGACTCACTTGATGAAGATGTTTACCCTCTTCGGAAATACCGAGGCTGATGCAAAGCGTAAGATGCAGGATGTTATGGACGTGGAGACTCGTTTGGCCAAGAAGTTCAAAAGTGCGACCGAAATGCGTGATCCTGAAGCAAACTACAAGAAGATGACTTACGATGAGGTGAAGGCCCTTTGCCCCGACATCAACTGGGACAAGTTCTTTGCTACGATGGGGATTACAGATTTGAAGTATCTTGATTTTGGCCACCCCGATCAGTTGAAGGAGATCAATGATGTATTGGCTACCGTACCCGTTGAGCAGTTGAAATCATTGCTCGAATGGAAAACTATCAGATCAGCAAGCAATTACTTGAGTGATGAAGTACGCGATGCGCAATTCGAATTCTTCGGAAAAGTCATCTCTGGACGTCAGGAACAACAACCCCGTTGGAAGCGTGCTATCGGTGTGGTGAATGGTTCATTGGGCGAGGCTGTAGGTGAAATGTACGTGAAGAAATATTTCCCCGCAGAGGCGAAGGAACGCATGATAAACTTGGTGAAGAACCTGCAAGTAGCACTCGGTGAGCGCATCATGGCACAGGATTGGATGAGCGATAGCACCAAGGCTGCAGCTATTGAGAAATTAAATACCTTCTACGTGAAAGTTGGTTATCCTGACAAGTGGAAGGACTACTCTTCATTGGTTATTGCTGATGATTCTTATTTGGCCAATGTGCGTCGCATCAATGAATGGGAAATGCGCGATATGGTGACTCGTAACTATAACAAACCTGTTGACCGTGACGAATGGTTCATCACCCCTCAAACGGTGAATGCTTATTACAACCCCACCACTAATGAGATCTGTTTCCCTGCAGCTATCCTGCAACCGCCCTTCTTCGATATGCAGGCCGACGATGCATTCAACTATGGAGGTATTGGTGTGGTTATCGGTCACGAGATGACTCACGGATTCGATGACTCTGGTCGTTGTTATGATAAGGATGGAAACTTGCGCGATTGGTGGAGTGCGGAAGATGCTGAACGCTTTACTGCTCGTGCGCAAGTGATGGACGACTTCTTTGCGAATATTGAGATTCTCCCTGGCCTTATGGCTAACGGAAAACTTACCCTTGGTGAGAACTTGGCCGACCATGGAGGCTTGATGGTCGCCTACCAAGCACTGAAGAACGCGACAGCCAATGACCCCATTGCTGACAAGGATGGATTCACTCCAGAACAGCGCTTTTTCTTGGCTTATGCCAATCTGTGGGCGGGTAATATTCGCGAGGCAGAGATGCACCGTCGTACCAAGAGCGACCCCCACTCATTGGGCGAGTGGCGTGTAAATGGTGCACTTCCTCACATCGATGCATGGTACGAAGCCTTCGGCATTACCGAAGAAGATAGTATGTTCGTTCCCAAGGCCGAACGTGTAACCATTTGGTAAAGATGTTTTAAATGGAACGATTGTCCCAATAGTTTAATGTGGCCAATTGTTCCAATCAGACCTCTCCTTACGAATGCTTTTTATTCCATAACCCACGAGAGAATATCTAATAAAAAGGAGAGAAATAGAGGTTAAAATGACACCTCTAATTTTATCATTCACGACATCCTTGATGTCATTAAACAATACATCCCGTCGTCATAAGGAATGGCGTCGGGATGTATTTGTTCTATAGATATAAATGTTTATGATTGAGTGATGTAAGGTCTGCCAATAGAACTATGTGGAGACTTGTATTTACTCACTCACATTATTAGGCTTCCTTTACAATCTCCATGCCCTTGCGGATAGCCTCCTCGTTCATGGGGATAAGGTGGTGATGGCGCTCGGGCAATGTCTTGCGCAAGGCTTTTACCACACTATCGATGGTAACCATGGGTTTCAACTTCAGCAAGCCACCGAGGACAATCATGTTGAATGCTTTGGCGTTTCCTATTTCTGCTGCTGCATCCATAGCATCGATGCGATATACTTTGATGTCCTTGCGAGTAGGAGGTTCGGCAATGCCGTAACCATCGTACATCAATATTCCACCGGGCTTTACCTTTTCCTCGAACTTTTCCAACGATGGCTGGTTCAAGATGATAGCCACGTCATATTGACTGAGAATGGGTGATGATATACGATCGTCGCTCACGATGACGGTCACGTTGGCTGTACCACCACGTTGTTCGGGACCATAAGCAGGCATCCAACTCACTTCCTTGTCTTCCATCAATCCCGAGTAAGCAAGGATCTTTCCCATGGAGAGTACTCCTTGTCCGCCGAATCCGGCTATAATGATTTCTTCTTTCATATCTTATTTGTCCTTCAAATCTCCTAATTCATAAAACTTGAACATGTTCTCTTCCATCCACTTGTTGGACTTCTCGGGCGACATTTTCCAACCAGAGTTACATGTAGATACAATCTCCACGAGGTTAGAACCTTTTCCTTCCATTGAGTTCTCGAATGCCTTGCGAATGGCTTTCTTGGCCTTGCGAATGGCCGCTACTGAATGCACTGATTGGCGAGTGACATAGGCTGTACCCTCAAGTTGGGCTGCAATTTCTGTCATCTTCAAGGGATATCCATGTAGTGCCACGTCTCGTCCATAGGGACAAGTGGCAGTTTTCATACCAACAAGGGTAGTTGGAGCCATTTGTCCTCCAGTCATACCATAGATGGCATTATTGATGAAGATGATGGTGATGTTCTCACCGCGGTTCAGTGCGTGGATTGTCTCAGCAGTACCGATGCAAGCCAAGTCTCCGTCACCTTGGTACGTAAATACCAGACGATCGGGCCACAAACGCTTGATGGCAGTGGCTACACCAGGCGCACGCCCATGAGCCGCTTCCTGCCAGTCGATGTCTATATATTTGTAGGCAAATACTGCGCATCCTACAGGAGATACACCTACGGTCTTTTCTTCCATTTGCATCTCTTCTATCACTTCTGCGATGAGTTTGTGTACCACACCGTGGCTACATCCTGGACAATAGTGCATAGGCACATCGTTCATCAGTGTAGGTTTCTTGTAAACCAAGTTTTCTGATTTGATGATATTTTCTTTAGTCATGATTGGTTTCTTTTATAGATTAAAATAAAAAGCGGAGGAGAAACTCTACCAACTTTACAAATATGGAGGCTGAACATACGTAGATGAATACATGGCGATCCTCTACGGCATAGTAACAAAGGATTGAGGCTACTGCTCCAATCAAAAATACTATGTTCAATATCTTTCGTATCTGAATAATATCCATATGTTGTCAAATTCTTAATTATAAGAGGTCATTGCTGATGATTACATCAGTTTCTCCTTCAAGGCTTTCACTACTTCGTCGGGGTCGGGAACAATACCTCCCAAACGTCCGAAGTGTTGTACAGGTACAGTTCCATTCACTGCCAATCGGATGTCTTCTACCATCTGTCCTGCATTGATTTCTACAGAAAGGATGCCTTTCACTTGCTTGGCACGCTCTGCAATTTGTTTGCTGGGGAACGGCCACAAAGTGATGGGACGAAGAAGACCAACCTTGATACCTTGTGCACGTGCGTCATCCATTGCCTTTTGAGCAATACGGGCACACGAACCGAAGGCCACCATCAAGTATTCAGCATCGTCGCAATTGATTTCTTCGTAGCGAACTTCATTTTCCTCGATGAGGCGGTATTTGTTTTGCAATTTGATATTGCGTTGTTCCATTTCGGCGGGATCGAGTTCCAGTGAAGTGACGATGTTGGGTTGACGACCTTTAGTGCGACCTGTGGTGGCCCAAGAACATTCTTGTGCTATCTCCTCTTCGGTGCGACGAGGTTTGAAAGGAGGTAAAACCACCTTTTCCATCATCTGTCCAATGACACCATCAGAGAGAATCATAGCGGGATTGCGATACTTGAATGCCAATTCGAATGAAAGGTCTACAAAGTCTGCCATTTCTTGTACTGAGGCGGGAGCCAATACAATGAGGCGATAGTCACCATGTCCACCTCCCTTAACTGTTTGGAAATAGTCGGCTTGGCTTGGCTGGATGGTTCCGAGGCCAGGACCTCCGCGCATTACATTCACAATGAGGCAGGGAAGTTCTGCTCCTGCGATATAGGAGATACCTTCTTGCATCAAACTTACACCTGGGCTTGACGATGATGTGAGCACACGCTTTCCTGCTCCTGCACCGCCGTAAACCATATTGATAGATGCTACTTCACTTTCGGCCTGAAGTACGACCATGCCGGTGGTTTCCCAAGGCTTTTGTTCTGCCAATGTCTCCAATACTTCAGATTGGGGAGTGATGGGGTATCCAAAGTAACCATCTGCTCCACAACGGATAGCAGCATGGGCGATGGCTTCATTACCCTTCATCAGTACAACTTCTTTTTCTGTTGCCATATTTGAGTTTTTACGTTTATTACTATGTTTAAAGTTTGTGGGCTTATGGGCTTACTCCTTAACTTTGTACACTGAAATACATCCATCGGGACATACTGTTGCACATGCAGCACAGCCAATACAAGTATTCTCTTTTACTTCTTGAGCAAAATGATAACCCTTTTTGTTCACTTCTTTTGAAGTCAGCTCCAGTACGTCAAGTGGACAAGCCACTACACACAAGTTGCATCCTTTGCAACGCTCGGTATCTACGACTGTAGCTCCCTTGATTTTTGCCATATCTCTTATCTGTGATTTATGAATTATTATTTATTTTGTTTCTTTTTGTAATTGCTGAATTTCTTATTGGTTAAACATGTCCTTGTTGTAGAATTCCAATATTTCCATCAGCATCATGTGTGCTTCCTTTGCAGGGCTTCTTGGATTCAGATTGATGGCTTCCAAGTAGTTGTTCAGTGCCATTTGCCAATTGCACAATTTGCGCCATGCATTGCCGCGCAGGTAGTATAGTTCGTCATCTTCTGGATGCTCTGCAATCAATTGATTCAATTGCGCAATAGCATCTTGAATGGCGCCATTATCAATGAGTTTCTTTATGTCCTCCTTTGTCTTTGTCATATATAGTTCTTATGTGGCCACAAAGTTACTCTATATTCTATCAAAATGCGAAAAAAGTGGCAAGAACTTTGCCACTTTATCTTATTTCATTATGCTTTTAATCGCTTTTTTGTTAATGAATGCTTCTAAATCATCGAATATTTCTTCGGTTCGATCGATGGTTTTGCTTCTGAACTTTCCACTTCTTTTTGATAACTTGGTGCCCTTCTTGTTCAGTGCCCACTCATTGGTAATCCATTCTTCTGCATTGTATTTTGTGCCACCCTCACGCTCTTCTTCGTACCAATAGTTAATGTTAAAGATGCGTGCCACAATCTTTTTGTCGTAACAAGCCAGATTTATCTTGTAGTATACACGTGTGCGGTCGAGCGAAAGGAACTTGTTTGCAAAGACCATCCATTCCTCGCCTCCTGCATTCAATTCGTAAGATTCGCGATCGGTTGAAAGGACTTTGTGATTGGGCATATCCTTTACGGGGGCATATTGGTTATTGAGCCACTCTTGTGCTGCAGAGTAGATGTCTGCAACGTTCATGGGAATCTCAATTTCCTTGGTGAAAATGACGCGTCCGTTTTCTACAGGTACGGCATCTGCGCTCAAATACTTGGAGTCATCTTTTACTTGTGCCATACTCATCAACGGAAGCATAAGTAACATAAATAGCAATTTCTTCATGGGTTATACTTTCTTCTTTAATGTTTCTTACTAACAATTCGCAAACTTAGGCAAAAATATGACTCTCTCCAACGTTTTGCCTATTATTTTATAGGTTTTTAATAATAGCCTTCCATTGAGCAATGCTCTTACATTTTTTTTGCCAGGTACTCTAATGTTTTTTAGAGGGTAGGCAAAAAAATAAAGAGGTGCATACTTGTTCAGAATGCACCCCTTTTTTTATATTGAGATTGATATTACTCAGCCTCGGCAATTACCTCGAAGGGAATCTCAACAGAAACTTCCTTGTGGAGTTTTACTGTTGCTTTGTAAGAACCAACTTCCTTCACTGCACCTACCACGATAATCTTGCGGTCGATGTTGTGACCCAACTTCTGGAGCTCTTCTGCGATTTGGATGTTGCCTACAGAACCGAAGATAGTGCCAGTTGCACTTACCTTAGTTGCAATAGTCAATGAAACCTCTGCCAACTGTGCAGCCAAAGCCTCAGCATCAGCCTTAATCTTGGCCAACTTGTGAGCACGCTGCTTCAAGTCTTCTGCCAACATTTTCTTAGCAGCAGGTGAAGCGATGACAGCCTTTCCGGTAGGAATAAGATAGTTACGGCCGTAGCCAGACTTTACGGTTACGATATCGTTCTTGTAACCAAGACCTTGAACGTCTTCTTTCAAAATGATTTCCATACAAATTCCTCCTTCTTTATTATTTCATCATATCGGTTACGAATGGGAGCAGAGCCAAGTGGCGTGCACGCTTAACGGCCTGAGCCACACGACGTTGATACTTCAATGAAGTACCTGTGATACGACGGGGCAAAATCTTACCTTGCTCGTTCAAAAACTTCTTCAAGAATTCAGGATCCTTGTAATCGATATACTTGATACCGCTCTTCTTGAAACGGCAGTATTTCTTCTTCTTAACATCTACGGTCGGCGGAGTTAAATATCTGATTTCTGATTGCTGTGCCATGATTATGCCTCCTTATTAGTTGATTTTAAACTTCTTCTCTTTGCTGCGTACTCTGCTGCATACTTGTCAAGCTTGGTAGTGAGGTAGCGGATAACGCGCTCGTCACGACGATAGTTCAATTCCAACTTGTCAATGGCAGTAGGCTCAGCCTTAAACTCGATCAACTGATAAAAACCAGTAGACTTCTTCTCAATGGGGTATGCCAATTTCTTCAAGCCCCAGTTCTCTTCATTGATAATCTCTGCACCTTCTGCTGCGAGAATACCCTTGAATTTCTCTACCGCTTCCTTCATCTGAACATCAGACAAAACGGGAGTTAAAATGAAAACGGTTTCGTATTGATTCATACTACTTTGTAATTAATTAATAATGTAAAAATTGAAAATCGGCCGCAAAGGTACGCTTTTATTCTGGATGATAGAAATTTTTGAGCCATTTTTTTAGGTTTTATTCTCTTTTTTCTTATTTGTCGACAATTCTTTTCATTAAATAGTTGCTTTTTACTTATTAATTTGTACCTTTGTCCGTTGTTTAAACAATTGTTTCATTCATGACTGAACCCTTTAATTTTGACATTAGTCTTATCTTTGCGATTCTTAATGGCAAGGTGTCTGCTGCTATCAATCGCAGGCTTATTCGTAACTTTAGGGAGAACGATTTGGAAATAACTCCCGAGCAATGGACTGTACTACTATTTTTATGGGAGAAGGATGGAGTCTCCCAACAAGAGTTGTGCAACGTGACATTTAAGGATAAACCCAGTATGACTCGATTGATTGATAATATGGAACGGCAAAATTTGGTTGTGCGCATCGCAAGTAAGAGCGATCGTCGAACCAATCTTGTCTATCTGACTCGTCAGGGAAGGGAGTTGGAGACTCGAGCACGTACTGTTGCAAATCGAACATTGAAAGAAGCTTTGGATGGAATCTCAATTGATGAATTGCGTGTTAGTCAAGAAGTGCTAAGAAAGGTGTTTTCCAATGCAAAAAGTGAATAGTGAGAGTGAAAAAAGCATTAAAATTAGAAATTTAAAACTTTTTTCACTGAAATATTTCGCCTTTTAGAGAATTATGCTTTCCTTTGTACCAAGAATATAAATTAACAAGTAAAAACTAAGAATCATAATGAATGCATTTTTGAAAAATCTGGGTTTGATATTGGTGATTATTGGAGCAATTGTTTTGGTTGCTTGCTTCTTCACCGGTAATGTGAACGAAAATAGTTATTTGATTTCTGGTATTGTTGCCATTATTGTAGGAATCATTGCTCATATTGTGATAAATAAGCGCGTTGCTTGATCGTTCGATAAGGATAAATAGCAATCGGAGGTGCTTTGTTTAAGATAAAGCACCTCCGATTGTTTTTTAATGATTATACTTCCTTGATTCGTGTTTACACCCTTACCTACCAATTCATGATTACAACACGTTTGCAATCACGAATCAATAGGTAAGCGAAGTAAAGACGTTACTCCGCATCGGGAGTGATGAGTTTGTAGCCCTTTCCGTGGATATTGATAATTTCGATAGATTCATCGTCCTTCAAATGTTTGCGCAATTTCGTGATGTATACGTCCATACTGCGCGCATTGAAGTAATTGTCATCAATCCAGATTGTCTTTAAAGCAAAGTCGCGTTGGAGAATTTCGTTAGCATGAGCACAAAGAAGGCCTAATAGTTCGCTCTCCTTGGTTGTCAGCTTTGTCTGTTTCTCTCCGTCGAGGATTAGCAATTGCTTTTGAGTGTCAAAGATGAATCGGCCAATCTTATAGATGCTGCTCTCTTTGTTCTTCTTTCCTTTTACACGACGAAGGATGGCCTCGATACGAAGAGTGAGTTCCTCCATGCTAAAGGGTTTAGTAAGGTAATCATCTGCGCCAATCTTGAAGCCTTCTAGGATATCTTCCTTCATAGTCTTTGCTGTAAGGAAAATGATGGGGACTTCGCTATTAGCCGCACGAATTTCTTGTGCCAATGTAAAGCCGTCTTTTTTAGGCATCATAACATCGAGCACGCACAGGTCAAATTTGCTTTTCAAAAAGGATTTGTAACCAGCCTCACCATCAGGGCATAGTTCGGTATCGTAGCCTTTTGCTTGCAGATACTCTCTAAGAAGCATGCCAAGATTTTCATCATCTTCGCATAATAAAATACGCATTCTTTCTTCCATATTGTTAGTTTTTTAATAAAGGTAATGCAATAATAAATTTAGTGCCCACACCCACTTCACTCTCGGCACGAATCGTTCCTTTGAGGTCTTGTACAATCTTCTTGACGTAGGCTAGTCCGAGGCCAAAGCCTTTAACATCGTGCAGATTTCCAGTGTGTACACGATAGAACTTGTCGAATATTTTTTTCAAATCTTCTTTCTTTATTCCGATGCCATTGTCTTGAATGGAGATGAATAGCTTGCCTGATTCATTCCAGGTTCGCACATTCAATAATAATTCTTCGTCGGGTCGCTTGTACTTAACGGCATTGTCCATCAAGTTGAATATGACGTTGGTAAAGTGCATTTCGTCTACAAATATTATAGGATCATCGGCTTCGAGATCAGATGTGATTTTTCCATTATGCTTTTCTACTTTCAATGCAAAAGTGTTGACTACACCGCTAATGAGTTCGTTTGCATCGATTTCTTTCATCTTCATGGTTACTTTCTGTCGTTCGAACATCGACATTTGTAGAACCTTCTCTACTTGAAAACGCAAACGTTTGGTCTCATCGTTTATGACTCCAGAGATGTGTTTAAACATTTGTGGAGATTTACCAACACTTGGGTCTTGCAACATTTGCGCTGCTAACGAGATGGTAGATATCGGGGTTTTGAACTCATGCGTCATGTTGTTGATAAAGTCATTCTTTATCTCCGTCAGTTTCTTTTGACGGAAGATGATGGCTATCGTGAAAATGAAGGTGATGAGTAGCACCACTGTGAATATGAGTGATGGAATCATGAATCTTACGGAACTGAATATGTAGTCACTCATCGTTGGGAAATGAACTTTTAGAATACCCATTTTTGCAGGAGGGTCTTCTGGAAAAAGTTCTCTAGTATAGGAATATTCTTTCCCCTGTTCTTCATAATCTGAGCAACGATATACTTCGCGGCCATATCCAGTTGATACGGTAAAGTGAAAAGGTATATCGATTCCGTTGTCCAATAATTCAGATTTTAAGTCGCCTCCCAGTTTGCTGAAGTCAATGCGTCGTTCAAGCGGCAAGTCACTTACTGTACGCATCATTGTGTAAACGGCTTCCTCTAACAGATTACGCTGGTAGACATATTTGTTTTTGATGATTTCACGTTGTACTTGTAGACTTTGTGAAATACTGCTATTGTTGGGACCTTTACTCTTGGATATAACGGCCTTTGGAGAAAGTGATGGGCTTGTGATGGCCATACGCATTCTGAACATTGACACTCCGTCATAGTTGTGATAACTACTGTTGAACTTGATAATGTTTGTTTGGCCATTCGTAGAGTCAATGCTAAGTTCATCGGCATCAGCCATAGCAATAGTTCGCTCCACGTCTTTTTGCAGGAAACGGTATGTTTCGTCCAATTCCAAATTACGTGCAGCTTTTGTGAGGCTTCGGGCGACAGATTCGTCGAATTGCTCCTTACGCATCTTTACCATCTCCTCTATGTAACTTACTTGAAGATAGAGAAGGCAGAGGAAGGAGGTTCCCATTATTATACCTAATATCCAAATCGTAGACTTTTTCATGCTTGCAAATTTAACAAGGTTCTTAAAGTCATCCAATATCACTTAACAAGATTTAGAACCATATTTTCGTTTATTAACGTAATATTCGTTTTTGGTTAATGTTATGACTACTTAAACATATTGAACGCTTATTTGTTTGCAAAAATAATACAAATTTAAGCGTGTGCGTATGAAAAAGGAATTTTTTCTTAGCAAATATTATTAAAAAACCGCTCTCTTTTAACAGAAAGCGGTTTTAAACTAGATAAATATGTGTCTAATTGTTAATCTTCGTTAGTTTGGTTTGCTTCAAACTCCTTCATTAACTTATCTTGTACATCACCAGGCACGAGTTCGTAACTTGCAAACTTCATTATGAATGATGCGCGACCACCAGTGAGTGAACTGAGTGAAGTAGAGTATGATGACATCTCTTTCAAAGGAACACGAGCAATCAACTTTTCGTATCCATTTTCACTGCTCATACCCATAATCATTGCACGACGTCCTTGCAAATCGCTCATTACATCACCCATCTTGTCGCTCGGAACAAATACCTCTACATCGTAAATGGGTTCCAAAATCTTCGGTCCTGCATTACGGAAGGCTTCTGCAAATGCTTGACGACCAGCGAGCATAAATGAGAGTTCGTTAGAGTCTACTGGGTGCATCTTGCCATCGTAAACGATGACACGTACATCGCGAGCGTAAGAACCTGTCAACGGACCTTGTTCCATACGACTCATTACTCCCTTCAAAATAGCGGGCATGAAACGTGCATCGATTGAACCGCCCACGATGCTATTGACGAATACAAGTTTACCGCCCCATTCGAGTTGTATCTCTTCGGTACCCTTTACGTTCATCTTATACTCTTGTCCACCGAACTTGTATGTGTCGGGAGCAGGCATTCCTTCGTAGTAGGGTTCTACGATGAGGTGAACTTCACCGAATTGACCGGCACCACCTGATTGCTTCTTATGACGATAGTCTGCACGAGCAGCCTTAGTAATAGTTTCGCGGTAAGGAATACGTGGCTCGTCAAAGCGGATTTGAATCTTTTCATTGTTTTCCATTCTCCATTTCAGCGTACGCAGGTGGAATTCTCCTTGTCCGTGTACGATGATTTGACGCAATTCTTTACTTTGTTCTACAACCCATGTCGGATCTTCCTCACGCATGCGGTTGAGGGCTGCCATCATCTTTTCGGTTTCACTTTCATTTACTGCTTTGATGGCACGTGAATATTTAGGATTAGGATATTTGATGAAGTTGAAACGATTGTCGCAATCCTTGCCATTCAAGGTGTTGCCAGTCTTCACGTCTTTCAATTTTACGGTACAACCAATATCACCTGCGCGTAATTCCTCTACTTTGATACGATTGGCACCAGCACAAACGAACATTTGTGACATGCGTTCCTTGGAACCGCGATCAGCATTGTTTAAATCATCACCTTCGCGAACTACACCACTCATTACCTTGAAGTATTGTACATCACCGATGTGTGGCTCAACTGCAGTTTTGAAGAAGTAAAGTGAGGTAGGACCTTCTGCACTTGGGACGATTTCTGCACCACGTGTATTGAATACCTTCGGCATTTCATCGACAAAGGGTACTACGTTACCCAAGAATTCCATCAAACGACGTACGCCCATATCTTTTCCTGCACATACGCAGAAGACGGGGAACATACCACGTGAAGCCAAGCCCTTGCGGATACCTTCACGCATCTCATCCTCGGTCAGTGATTCTTGTTCGAAGAATTTTTCCATCAATCCCTCATCGTTCTCAGCTGCAGCTTCCACGAGGGCTTTGTGCATTTCCATTGCTTTGTCCATCTCTTCGGCAGGAATTTCACTGATAGTGGGTGCACCACCATCGGGTCCCCATGAGTATTTCTTCATCAACAATACGTCGATGACTGTGTTAAAATTAGGACCTGTCTCCAGTGGGTATTGTACGGGAACAACCTTTGAACCATAGATGCTCTGCAACTGTTCCAATACGTTGTCATAGTCACATTTTTCGTTATCCAATTGGTTTACGAGGAAAATGACCGGTTTACCAAGCTTTTCTGTGTAGCGGAAGTGGTTCTGTGTTCCTACCTCTACACCATACTGGCCATTTAACAATAGGATTGCCGTGTCTGTTACGTTCAAAGCAGTCATAGCTGCACCTACGAAGTCGTCACTTCCCGGGCAGTCAATAATGTTCAACTTCTTACCATTCCATTCTACGTGATACACGGTAGAGAATACCGAGTAACCATATTCTTGTTCTACGGGGAAATAGTCGCTCACTGTGTTCTTTGCTGTGATTCTTCCGCGACGTTTTATAATACCACTCTCAAAGAGCAGGGCTTCAGTGAGAGTGGTTTTTCCTGCACCGTCATTACCCAACAAGGCAATGTTTTTGATTTCACTTGTCTGATATACTTTCATGATATATAAGAATTATGTTGTTAATATTACGTCATTGACGCGTTGAAAACTTTATCTATTTTAAAACGGGGCGCAAATTATAAAATATAAACCGAATAACCAACCAAAGTGTAGGTGTTTCAAAACTATGTTTTATAGCATATTATCCTCTTTTTACTCGTAATGTCAGGGAATTAACTACATTTTGTTTACCTTTGCAGGGTGAAAAATAATTTTATTTATGGCAGGTATTTACCTTCATATTCCATTTTGTAAGCGCAGATGCATATATTGTGACTTTTTCTCTTCTACGGAAGAGGGGATGAAACATAGGTATGTGGATGCATTGTGTCGAGAATTGGAGTGTAGAAAATCATATGTAGGGGGCGAACCCATACGTACTATATACATAGGGGGAGGTACTCCTTCCCAACTTTCCTTGAGTGAATTGCAACGTCTTTTCCAATGTATATATAAGGTATATAAAGTGGATGATGATGCTGAAGTTACTTTGGAGGCCAATCCCGACGATTTGACGGAAGAGTATGTCGAGGGATTGAGTAGAACTCTTCCCATCAATCGCATAAGTATGGGTATTCAAACTTTTGATGATGAACGGCTCCGTTTCCTTCAACGACGTCACACTGCATATCAGGCAAAGGAGGCTATCGAGCGTTGTCGTAGGTATGGATTTACTAATCTTAGCATCGATTTGATTTATGGCTTGCCAGGTCAAGATGTAGAAGCATGGAATCAAGAGTTGGATCAAGCAGTGTCATTAAAAGTTCCTCATTTGTCTGCTTATCATTTGACATACGAAGAGGGAACTCGTCTTTGGCAATTAAAAGAACAAGGGCTTATCTCCGAGGTGGATGAGGAGACAAGTGTACAGATGTATGCGGTGTTGGTAGGAAGACTGAAAGAAGCCGGATATCAGCATTATGAGATTTCTAATTTTTGCCAACCTGGGATGGAGTCGCGTCACAATAGTAGTTATTGGAAAGGTGTCCCCTATATTGGATGTGGAGCAGCGTCTCACTCCTATGATGGAGTATCGCGCCAATGGAATGTAGCTTCAATATTCAATTATATAAAAGGTATAGAAGAGGGTACACCGATGATTGAACGTGAGAATCTTGATCTTAATACTCGTTACAATGATTACATCGTAACCTCTCTTCGAACCATGTGGGGGGCTTCGTTGGAAACCATACAGGCGCGCTTTGGGGCAGTCTTCTTCCATCATTGTTTGAGAGAGGCTCGTCGACACCTCAATTCAAACCTGCTTCGGCAAGAAGGTGATGTCTTGTGTTTGACCGAAGAGGGTGTCTTCCTTTCAGATGGTATCATCAGTGATTTACTTTGGGTAGAGTAGATGAGTTTTTCTTATAAATCGTTAATATAATGCCCCCATTGTGCTTGCTTATCGCATATAAATACTACTTTTGCCCCACGTATGATAGATAAAAGTGTTTTTCAAGATAAAAAAGCCGTTTACTATACCCTTGGGTGTAAGTTGAACTTTGCCGAGACTTCGACCTTGGGACAAGTATTGAAACAGGCTGGAGTGCGTACTGTGCGTAAAGGTGAACAAGCCGATATCTGTGTGGTAAATACTTGCTCGGTGACCGAGGTTGCCGATCGCAAGTGTCGTCAAGCTATTCATCGATTGGTAAAGAATCATCCAGGTGCCTTTGTTGTGGTGACAGGATGCTATGCTCAGTTGAAGCCAGAGCGTATCGCTGAGATAGAGGGAGTTGACCTTGTGGTAGGTGCTGAACATAAGGGACAAATAGCCTCACTGATTGAGGAACATTTCCTCACTCGATTGGATAAAGAGAGGGTTTTGTCTACTCCCATGAAGGAGATTCGCACCTTTGCACCCTCGTGTTCTCGAGGCGATCGTACGCGCTATTTCTTGAAAGTACAAGATGGATGTGACTACTTCTGTACCTATTGTACCATCCCTTATGCGCGTGGCCGTAGTCGAAATGGAACGATTGCTTCTTTGGTGGAGCAAGCACATCAAGTTGTGGCTGATGGAGGAAAGGAAATTGTTATTACGGGTGTGAATATCGGCGACTTTGGCAAGACTACGGGTGAGACATTCTTCGATCTTGTAAAGGCTCTTGATGCCGTTGAGGGTATTCAGCGCTATCGTATATCCTCTATTGAGCCAAATCTTTTGACGGACGAAATCATAGATTTTGTGGCTCAGTCACGTGCATTCATGCCTCATTTCCATATCCCTTTGCAATCGGGGTGTGATGAGGTACTCAAGTTGATGCATCGTCGTTATGATACGGCCTTGTTTGCCGACCGTATTGCTCATATTAAGCGAGTAATGCCCGATGCTTTCATTGGAGTGGATGTTATTGTGGGTACTCGTGGCGAGACGGAAGAGTATTTTGATACTGCGTATCGTTTCTTACAATCATTGGATATTACTCAGTTGCATGTGTTCAGTTACTCTGAACGTCCAGGTACACAGGCCTTGAAGATTGACCACAAAGTATCTCCTGAAGAGAAACATCGCCGTAGCCAATTGTTGTTGGAGTTGAGTGATCAGAAGACCGAGGCTTTCTATGCTCGTCATATTGGAGGTGAGGCGATGGTGTTGTTGGAGCATCCGAAACCAGGCCAACCTTTCCATGGCTTTACTGACAATTATGTGCGTGTAGAGGTGGATGGTGCTGAGGCTTGTATGGATAATCAGTTAGTGCACGTGCGTTTGGGTGATTTCAACGAGGATAAAACGGCTTTGAAAGCAACAATTATATGAAGAAACTCTCAATCGTTATATTAAATTGGAATGGCGCGGAGATGTTACGTACCTTCCTTCCTTCGGTTGTGGCTCATTCTGCATTGGAGGAAGTTGAGGTGTGTGTGGCCGATAATGCTTCTACCGATAACTCTTTACAAATCTTGCACGAGGAGTTCCCCAATGTGCGTCTCATCCTGTTGGACAAAAATTATGGCTTTGCTGAGGGATACAACAGAGCGTTGGCTGAAGTGGATGCGGAATATTCCTTGTTGCTCAACTCTGATGTGGAAGTTACAGAAGGGTGGCTCATACCTATGCTTACTTATATGGAGGCCCATCCCGAAGTTGCTGCTTGTCAACCCAAGGTGCGTAGCTGGCATCGTCGTGAGGACTTTGAGCATGCTGGTGCTTGTGGAGGTTTTCTTGATCGCTATGGCTATCCTTTTTGTCGAGGCAGATTGATGGATACTGTGGAGGTGGACAATGGACAATACGATGATATTGTTCCTGTTTTATGGGCTACAGGTGCTGCCTTACTTATTCGTACGTCCGATTATCGAGAATCAGGAGGTCTTGATGCCCGTTTTTTTGCTCACATGGAGGAAATAGATCTCTGTTGGCGACTTCGTTGTCGTGGGCGAGGCATTGTTTGTATCCCTCAGAGTGTTGTTTATCACGTAGGTGGAGCTACTCTCAACAAGTCAAATCCCCGCAAGACTTACCTTAACTTCCGCAACAACCTATTGATGCTTTACAAAAATCTGCCAGAGGCAGAACTTCGTCCTGTTATGCGAATGCGTAGATGTTTGGATATGGTCGCAACTCTTCAGTTTCTTCTAAAAGGGGAGTGGGGCAATGTGTGCGCTGTCTTTCGTGCCCGCAGGGATTATCGCTCCATGCGTGCTTCTTATAAAACTGTCCGTGCAGAGAATTTGAATCGTACCATACAACCTTCTCAACCCGAACGTGTCCGTTGGAGTATTCTTTGGCGATATTATGTTCGTGGCGTACGTCAATTCGCTTGTTTGTGAATTAAAAGTAGTCCTCTTTATTTTTTTTAATTAAGTATAAATAATGCACGGAGACATTGAGTCTTATGAATACTCAGCGTCTCCGTGCTTTTTATTTTACGTAAATAGGTCTATTACAGTTTCAGGAGCGCTTTCTCCAATGCAGTGGCACGTTCGGGCCAAGTGTTATAGTCGTCGGCTTCGATGTTGGTGCCTTCGCCACGGGTTGCAGAAACAATCAGACGACAAGGTTTGGCCCAACCTTTGGCCGCCAAAATGTCTGCAATGGCAGCAGCGTTACCTACCTTGAACCAACTTTCGGCGGTGTGGTTCTTACCCATAACCAGGGTGATGACGGGGGCATTTTCGTCAGCATCGGGATGACGGTATTCAGCCTTGTCGGCAGCATAGTCGTAGCTTACGATACCGTGCTTGATGTTGTCAGTGGTGTACATGTAAAATTTTCCTTGTTTGCCGTAAGAGACACTTGGCTTGAATCCCTTACAGGGAGAGAGGTACATGTTGCTGGCATCGCATACGCGAGTGCCATCCACGTTGAAGTTGTATTCAAACACGATGTCGGCAGCATTGGGGATAGTTACACTCCATACACCATCGTTGTCGCGCTCCATAGCCAAAGGCTTTTCTGAGAGTTCGCATTCCAATGTCACAACCTCAGCGTTGGGTGCTTGAATCTGGAAGGTCACGTCTGTTTCACTGAATACGGGCGATGTGATAGAGCGGGGGAATAATGCTGCCATTACGCCTGCAGTGAACTGAGCTTCTTCACCAGTTCTTGCAATGGTGGGAATAGCCTGGCTCATAACTTCTTCAGATGCTTCGGGGTTGAAGAGAAGCGGCAAGGTGAGTGACAAGAAGTACTTGGCGTTCATCCAAGTGTGTCCGAACTTGTCGTGAGTGTATACCTTGGCATTGCGTATACCCTTTTGGTCGAGGAACTCTGTGAAGTCGCGAGAGTTACCGAACAAGAAGTCGTCTGTGCCTACACCTGACCACAAGAGGCGAATCTTGCTATTAGTCTCTTCGGCATTTTCATAAATGCTTGTGTTGTAGGTGCCGGTAAATGAACTATATGAGCAAAGGTATGCAAACTTGTCAAGATTGCTAAGACCGTAGCCAAGACCTTGGTTACCACCACGTGAGAAACCACCGATAGCGCGACTTTCACGATCGTTGATGGTGCGGTAGTGACTTTCAATGTAAGGCATGAGGTCGTTTGTCATGTCGTTAGAGAATACATCTCCTCCGAATCCTCCCATTCCCATACCCATTCCTCTACCGAAGCCGGGAGTTACGGGGCGCAACTTGGTGGGATTTCCGTAAGGCAATACTACAATCATCTCCTTAGCCTTTCCTTCGGCCAACAAGTTGTCGAGGATGTAGTTAACGCGACCTACCTTGTAGTAAACTTCTTCAGTATCAGTTGTACCACTGATGAGGTAGAATACGGGGTAACTCTTTTCGGTATCTGTCTGGTATGTGGGGGGGAGGTATACCAATGCGGTATTGGTGCTACCAAGACTTTCTGAGTAGTAGTGAACATATTCCATACGACCGTGGGGTACATCTTTGATGTCATGAGGCAATGAACCCTCTTTTGCAGGGATTTCCAACAAACTGTTCTTGAAACCTTCGTTGGGGAAGTATTGTTCACACATGGGGTCCATCACACTTATACCATCGACCTGGAAGCAGTAGGGGTACATGTCAGGTGCAGCAGGGCCGAGGGTTACTGTCCACAGGCCAGTTTCGCTATCACGTGTCATTTGATTCTTACCTGCAAATTGGATGTCTACGAACACCTCTTTTGCTTTGTCATTTTTGTACTGGAATGTTACTGTTCCGTCTTCATTCACGATGGTTGACTGATAGTCAGCCTGGCTACAACAAGTCATTGAGAGACCTACACATGCTGCGGCCAATGAGAACATAATCTTTTTCATGTTTTGTTTGGTTTGGGTTAAAAAATAGTCGTTTGATCAATAATAGCGCAAAGATATATGAAAATTTCTAAACTCCTTCACATCTGAGTCATATATCTTTCCTCTATCGATATTTTTATCTTATAATCAGTTTTTCTATCTCCTCTGCACTTTCCACTATGTAGGTGGGCGAGTGTTGCATCAGTTCCTCTCGTGGGCGAAATCCCCATGTGACTCCAATGCTTTGCACTCCAGCATTCAAGGCGGTTTGCATATCCACGCCCGAATCACCTATGTAGATGACCTCTTCTTTCTTTATGGGGAGAAGTTGGAGAATGTCCTCTACGATTTGTGGATGAGGCTTTACTGGTATCCCCTCACGTTGGCCAAAGATGGCCACGAAGTCGATGTGTGGGAAATAGTGTCGGATGAGTTTTTCGGTCGCACGCTGATACTTATTAGAGGCTACAGCCATTTGGATGCCAGCCATTTGCATATTCTCTAATAGTTGAGGTATACCAGGGTATGGGGTGCTGAGGTCGGCATTGTGTTCGTCGTAGTAGGGGAGGAAGTGCGCACGTATTCGTAGGATATTCTCCTCTGTGCGTGCCTCATTGGGAAGGGCACGTTCAAATAGTTTATTGATACCATTTCCTACATACATAGGGTAGTCCTCGACGGGATGTGTGGGGAAACCGCACCTTTCCAAAGCTTGATTGGTGGAAATGGCCAGGTCGGCAATGGTGTTCAGTAGTGTACCATCAAGGTCAAAGATGGCGAGACGTTTTAGCATAAGTTTTTCTGTTTACAGGATGCAAATATAGAGTAAACCTTCCTTCTTGCGACTATTTGATTGTTAAAAATTTGTTTAATATTCTAAAAGATTGTATCTTTGTCGCCGTAATTTAACATTCTTTGTGAATGATGCAGGTCGTTGAAGGCCTCCTCATCACGATTATGAGTATGCGAAGCAGAGTTAGTTTCCTTTTGGTGCCAGTGTTTGTTTGTCTGGCTTTTGTTACATGCCAATGGTCGTTGGACTATGGTATGGGGGGAGATATGTCTACTGACGTAAAGGTGCATCGCTATGACAAGTTGTTGGACGAGTATATTTCGTTGAATAGTTTTTCAGCCCTTCAGAAGATGGGCTCTGAATACCCTCAGGAGACTAAGTTCTTGATTGAGGATGTCCTGTCCATTGGTTCGGTGAGTGATGATAATATCAATCTTCGTTTGCGCGAGTACTACTCCGATACCATCCTTAGACGTTTGTATCGCGATGCTATGGCTAAGTATCAGGATATGAGCCATATCGAGCGTGACTTTACTCGAGCTTTCAAGCGCTTGAAGCGCGAACTTCCCCACATGAATGTCCCCCGTGTATATGCTCAGATATCTGCTCTCAATCAATCGGTGGTGGTGGGCGATAGCATTCTCGGGTTCAGCCTTGACAAGTATATGGGAGCCGATTATCCCCTCTATCGCCACTTCTATTACTCCTATCAGTGTCGTACTATGTCGCCCGAGCGCATTGTGCCCGATTGCATGGCCTTCTATCTGTTGAGCGAGTACCCCTTCCCATGGGAGTGGCATCGTACATTGCTCGATCAGATTCTCCATCGAGGTAAGATTCATTGGGTCGTAGCACAAATATTGGGTTACGAGACATTGGAGGAGGAATTGGGCTATACCCTTGAAGAGGGCAATTGGTGTCGCGAACGTCGCGAGCACATTTGGCAATACCTCGTAGAGTCGGGACAATTGCACTCTACCGACCCCATGTTGGTGGATGTCTACCTACAACCTGCCGAGTGTACCTATCCGTTGGGTGTTGACTCTCCAGGTGAGGTAGGTGTGTGGTTGGGGCTTCAACTCATCGACGAGTTTATGGCCAAGAATAAGAATATGGGTATTGCCGACCTGTTACGCGAAACGGACTATCGCTCCATCTTGAAGAGCTTGCGATTGCCTTATTGAGTGGTGCTGTCTCGTTTTCTTCAACTTCTTCCTCAGTTAATTCATCATTTAGAATTCATAATTCATAATTCACAATAGCATGTCCCCCGCTCTTTACCTTATACCCGTCACATTGGGTGATACTCCGTTGGATAAGGTACTTCCTGCATATAACAAGGAGGTTATCCTTCAAATCAAGCATTTCATAGTAGAAGAGGTGCGTACGGCTCGTCGTTTTTTGAAGAAGGTCGAGTCTTCGATTGATATAGATTCTCTTACATTCTATCCCTTGAACAAGCATACCCAAGCGACCGACATTGCAGGTTATCTGAAACCTTTGATGGCGGGTGAGCCGATGGGCGTCATCTCCGAAGCGGGATGCCCGGCCGTAGCCGATCCTGGTGCCGATGTGGTGGCCATTGCTCAGCGTCGTGGGTTGAAGGTGGTACCCCTTGTAGGTCCTTCTTCCATACTCCTGTCCGTCATGGCTTCGGGCTTCAATGGTCAGAGTTTTGCCTTTCATGGTTATTTGCCTATCGAACAGGGCGAGCGTACCAAGCGCATCAAGATGTTGGAACAACGTTCCTATGCCGAGAATCAGACACAACTCTTCATCGAGACTCCCTATCGCAATCGTCGTTTGTTGGAGGAGTTGATTCAAACTTGTCGTCCACAAACGCGCCTCTGCATTGCTTGCAATGTGACGTGTGAAGACGAATACATCTGTACCAAGAGTATGAAGGAATGGAAAGGGCACCTTCCCGATTTGGAAAAGCGCCCTTGCATATTCCTTATATATAAAGGGTGACGAGTTACGAGCTACAAGTTACAAGCTACGAGTTACAAGCTACGAGTTACAAGCTACAAGTGACGAGTTACGAGCTACAAGCTACAAATTACAAGCTACGAGTTACAAGCTACAAGTGACGAGTTACGAGCTACAAGCTACAAATTACAAGCTACAAGCTACGAGTTACGAGCTACGAGTTACAAGCTACAAGTTACAAGTTACAAATTACGAGTTACAAGCTATGAGTTGCGAGTTGTAAGTGATACAATTCATTCCGAAAGGTTCTTGTCACTCGTAGCTCGTAGCTATTCACTAGTTACTCTTTCAAATGCTCCTTGAAGTGCTTCGTCACGCGTGTGAACAGGTGGTGACGAGTCTTTCCGCCAAAGATGCTATGGTTGCGGTTGGTGTACACTTGCATGTCAAATTGCTTGTCGGCTTGTACAAGGGCTTCAGTGTACTCGGCCATGTTGCGGAAGTGTACGTTGTCGTCGGCCATACCATGAATAAGCAATAGTTCTCCACTCAGTTTGTCCACGTGCGCCATAGCCGAACCCTGCTCGTATCCCTCGCCATTTTCTTTGGGAGTGCGCATATAGCGTTCGGTATAAACGGTGTCGTAGTACTTCCAACTTGTGGGTGCGGCTACGGCTACGCCGGCCTTGAAGACGGGGCGTCCTTCACTCATCGACATCAGTGTGTTGAATCCTCCGTAACTCCATCCCCATATTCCGATGTTGTCCTTGTCCACATAGGGGAGAGTACCTAACCACAGGGCTGTTTCTACCTGATCCTTGCTCTCCTTGATGCCTAAGTTCAAGTAGGTACATTTCTCAAATTCGGCTCCGCGTCCGCCAGTACCGCGTCCGTCCACGCATACCACGATGAATCCTTCGCCTGCCCAGTATGACTCTAACAATCCTCCATCGCGAAGGAATCCCATGCCCCAACTATCTTTAACCTCTTGTGAGCCAGGTCCTGAGTATTGATACATGATGACGGGGTATCTCTTTGATGCATCGAAGTCAACAGGTTTCACCATCCATCCGTTCAGCATGGTGCCATCGGGGAGGGGTACACTGATGAGTTCCTTTTGTCCTACGGCACGTGTGGCCAGTTTGTCCTTCAGTGCCTGGTTGTCTACCAATGTTTTCAGTGTCTTACCCGTATTGTCGCGCAAGGTCACCACATAAGGTGTCTGCATATTGCTATAAGTGTTCATGAAGTGGCTGAAGGTGGTGCTGAAGATGGCGCTATTTACACCCTTTTCGGGTGTCAGGCAGGTCTTGCGTCCCTTGGAGTCTATCTTGTATACGGCAGTGCGTAGGGGCGAACCTTCGTTGCTCTCGTAGTAGAAGGTGCCTGTTTTCTCGTCCCATCCGATGAAGTTTGTCACCTCAAATTCTCCACTTGTTACCTGGCGCACGAGGTTTCCTCCCAAGGTGTACCAGTAGAGGTGGTTGTATCCGTCACGTTCACTTTGCAGGGCAATGTGGTTGGGATAGAACTGTATTTGGTCATATGCCTCGGTATTGATGTATTGAGGTGCTTCGTCGCGAATGATGAGTTTGCACACGGTGCTACGTGAGTTGGCCATGTAGATGTCCATGCGATTTTGGTGACGGTTCAGGGTGATGATGGCCAGTTCGTCGGGGTTGGCTGTGAACTTGATGCGGGGTATGTATCCGTCAGCATCCAGGGGCACCTGCATCTGGCGTGTTACACGGCTCTTGATGTCAAAGGTGTGTACCGTGGGTACCGAGTTCTTCATACCTGCGATGGGGTACTTGTAGGTGTATGCGCCTGGATAGTCGGCATACTGCTGTTGCTCGGGCATCAATCCCTTGAACAGGGGGAAACTATATTGCGGCACTTCGCGTTCGTCGAAGCGGATATAGGCCAACATCTTGCTATCGGCACTGAAGTCGAAGGCGCGGGCGTACCCAAACTCTTCCTCGTTCACCCAGTCGGGGATACCGTTCAGCACCTCGTTGAACTTTCCGTCGGTGGTCACTTGCGACTCGCTATTGTCGAACAATAGTTTCACTAAGAAAAGGTTATTGTCGCGCACAAAGGCTATGAGGTTTCCGTCAGGAGAAAAGAGGGGTACTTGTTGAGGTCCTCCCTCGCTCAGGGGAGTCAGTGTATTGTTCTTCACCGTGTAGATGTAGTACTCGGCGGTGAATGAGTGGCGATAGATGGAGACGGTGTTCGTCTGAATCAGTATTTTGTCCTCCTTGGGCGACATGATGTAACCCTCCACGCTCCTTAGATTGTGGTTGCGGGCCGTCTCTACATCAAATATTACACCTGCCTCTTCGCCAGTCTTGAACGAGTACTTCACGATGCGTTTTCCATCGGGACTTATCTGTGCATAGTGTTGTCCATCTGCCAAGGGGTTCACACCATTGATGCGTGTAGCGCGGAAAGTGCTGCTGGTCACCTCTTCCAGCGTAGGGGCTGTTTGTGCAATACCTGCAAACATTGTCAGGCATAGCGAGACAAGTAAAAAGATTCTTTTCATTGTACGTTGCTTATTCCTTATTTATATATATAGGGGAGGGTGAAAGGGTGAATGTCGCTTACCTCCTTTTCTCTCCATTCATTATGACCGCAAAGGTAAGGTTTTAAATTCATTCCTACAACATTGTACTTTATTCTTTCTGAAATTAGGAGGGTAGATTATACGTTTTAAACCTGCAAGGGTTGCATTATGTATACACTTGTTCTTTGTTTTTTAGTTATAGATCGACTTGCACTTACATTTTGATATTTTCTCGTTTGTATAAAAGAGGTTGTTTGGTGCATATTTATACAAACTAAGCCCCTGTTTGTATATAAACATGCAGAATATGCGCCCTTTTTAGGCTATTCATTTTCAATATTTCGCACCATCTACGAGCGAAAAATGGGAAAAGTGAGCCGAAAAGTAGCGTTTCCCCTTTAGTCCGATAGCCATTCTTCCTGAGACGGATGGCCATCGGTGCAATACACAAATGGCCATTTGTCTCGACTCCGATGGCCATCGAACTCCAGATGAATGGCCATCGGACAACACATGGTCGGTGCTTCGGTCCTAAGTCACACCCTTTTCTCTTCTTCAAGGGACGAAATTAGCGCATAGATTTTGCGTGTTTTGAGTGACGCACTTTCTTGTATGTTCTGTAATACAGTGGTTTATTTCGATATATTGCCTTGAGAATCGCATATTTTCGTACAAAACTCCCTTTGGATGGAAATACGCGATTCTCGCGACTAAAATATACAATTTGACATTTTGTCAAGTTCTGGATGCCTTGCTTACTTTAAACTACTTTTTCTTGGCCATATATTTGCGAAATCTTAATAGATATTAAATATTTGCACACCTTCTTGGTTGTATGATCGAAAGTGTATAGTTTTGCAGTGTACTATTGAAGTAGTACACCTAAAAGAATATATTAACCACTTAAAAAACAAAAGAACTATGATGATGGAAGTAAAAAATGTCTCTTTCGGATACAGAGGAAAGCAGACGGTGTTCAAAGACTTCTCCCTCTCGTTGGAAGAAGGTAGTGTGTATGGACTTTTGGGAAAGAACGGAACCGGTAAATCAACCTTGCTCTACTTGATGACCGGTCTCCTTCGTCCTCGTCAGGGCGAGGTGCTCTATAAGGGAGTGAATGTCTTCCTTCGTCGCCCCGAGACACTTAGCCAAATGTTCATCGTCCCCGAGGAATTCACCCTTCCGAAGGTAAGTCTTAAACAATTTGTTAGTCTGAATCGTCCCTTCTATCCGCGCTTCAGCGATGAACTCCTGCGCTCGTGCTTGCGCGATTTCGACATGAACGAGGATATTCACTTGGGCGAACTCTCCATGGGACAGAAGAAGAAGGCTTACATGTGTTTTGCCCTTGCCACCAACACTCAACTATTGGTGATGGACGAGCCGAGCAACGGACTCGACATCCCTTCGAAGAGCCAGTTTCGTCGCGTAGTGGCTTCGGGTATGAGCGAGGACAAGGCGGTCATCATCTCCACCCATCAGGTGCGCGACATAGATAGTCTGCTCGACCATGTAGTCATCATAGATGGAAGCCGCACATTGCTCAATCGTTCCGTTAGTGACATTTGTAGTCGTCTTTGCTTCGATGAAGTATCTTCGGGCGAACTCACTGGTGACGAACTCTTCACTCAACCTTCGGTGCACGGTCAGAGCGTCATCCTTCCCAATCGTCTTGGCGAAGAGGAGAGTACCCTTAACCTCGAGTTGCTTTTCAATGCTACTTTGGCGCATCCTGAGAAGATAGCGCAGGTGTTTAACGACTAAAGTAGCTTGGGTATGATGAAAGAAAAAATAAATTCATTCAGTTTCAGTCGCGTGTGGATGCTCATGCGATGGGATATTGGGACGAATTGGAAGTTGTATGCTTGGCGCTACCTTTGTCTGTATTTGGCCTTCTTGGCTTTGATGATGATAGTTGTTTTTGCATTAGAGCCATTTGAGCCTGCTGCTCCGCACAATGTGCAGACTTTGGGCATCATTAGCGCATTGGCTTTTATCTTGTTGTCTTTCCGCTCTGCTTCGTTGGTGATGGAACAGATGATAGGTAAGGAGAAGCGCACGTCATTCCTGATGTTACCAGTTTCAAATTTGGAGAAGTTTGTCTGGCGAGCTTTTTTTGCATCGGTTTTCTACCTTTTTATGGGAATTGTAGCTTATGCTTTGGCCGATTTGACATGTTATTCACTTTGTCTATTGTTTGGCAAAGGTAGTGGAATAAGTCCGTTTCTTTATTTTGGAAACTATGTAGAAAGTCTTGTGCATATTCTGTTTGATTATGTTCCCTTGGGTGAGCACCTTACCCTGCCTCGTTGGACCTATTGGGTTCAGTCGTTCGGCTATTTGCTCTTTTCTCTTTTCCTTTTGGCAGGATGTTATTGGCATCGTATGGCAAGGTTGGGAGTGTTGGTTGGTATCCTTTTGGTAGCTTGGGGAACACCTGAATTGTTGAAACATTTTGCACCTGTAGGTTTATCTGCTATCTATGCCCCTGCCGAGTGGATTAACGGAGCATTGATTCTACTATCTATTCTTTGCTGGATTTTTGCCTATCGCTTCTTCAGTCGTTCGCAAATTGTCTAACTATTTAATTTTGAAATGATGATGAAAACATATAATAATTCATTCAGTTTTGGTCGCGTAGGTTTATTGATAAAGCGCGATGTGGTGGAAAAATGGAAAACATTCTTGTTTCTGACGTTGGCCTTGTTTTTGGTCTTCTTGTTTATGATGTATGCATATTCTTGGATTCCCTTTGAAGTAATGAGTGGGTATGAGTCTTTTAGTCTCTCTGTTCTGAATGGTTGCACAACCGTATTCACTTATTACAGTATCTTTGTGTTCTCTGGTATCATGGTCAATATGCGGATGCAAGGAGATCGGACAAACTTCCTGATGCTTCCGGCCAGTAATATGGAGAAATTCTTGACACGTATGCTCTATGTGACGCTTCTCGTCTTTGTTCCCTTTATTGTCGGATTCCTGTTGGCGGATGTGCTTCACATGCTGTTGTTCCCACTTCTTGTGGATGATGAGGCTATCAGAACTCTTCCTTTGCTCCCAGGTATGTGGGAGGTGAAGTCGAAGGTTATGCAGGGGTCTCAGGAGGCCTTAAACCTCGTAAAACTGAACATTGACTTATCTTCCTTAGGTTATGCGTTGCCTATTTTCCCTTTTATTGAGGCTGTTTGGGAGGCTTCTTTCTTCATTCTTGGCGGATGCTATTGGCGCAAATACCCTTTCGCGAAAACGTTTGCTTTGCTGATGCTTTCTAAGATTGTAGCGATTGTTGTAATCGGAATTAGTTATGTGAAAATCGTTCGCGAAGTTGAGGCTCCTGTTAAAGCTCTCGAAATATGGATGGACAAACTTTGCATGGGTATTAGTCAAAATACTTTGCTTTATATTTGTGCTGGCGTGTTCTTCGTCTGGACACTTCTCAACTTTTACGGGGCTTATCGCCTCTTCTGCCGTTCACAAGTTGTTGAACCTAAACGTTTCAAGTCATGAAGTTCAAGGAAAGCCGACCGATATATTTACAGATAGCCGATCGCATCTGTGATGAAATCCGTCAGGGTGTTTATCCCGAGGACGGACGCATCCCCTCGGTGCGTGAATATGCTGCTATAGTAGAGGTAAATGCCAACACCGTGGTGCGCACCTATGATTGGTTGCAGAGTCAGGAAATCATCTACACACGCCGTGGTCTTGGCTACTTTGTTAGTCCTGGGGCAAGGGAGAAGATTTTTACCCTCCGCAAAGCAACCTTCTTTGCTACTGACCTCCCCGAGTTCTTCAAGCAACTTCGTACTCTGGAGATTCCCATCTCCGACATAGTGCGGATGTATGAGGAGAAGTAAGGGTAGGGAATATTTTTGTTACTAACAAATGAAAACAAACAGAATTATGGAAAAACAATCATTTCTGAACTTCAGAAAGAAGTTTTTGCCCATTGGGTTGTTCACGTTGGTTATATGTGTGATATGTTCATGCTTAGATGGAGTGAATCTTTATTTCGTAAGAAGGTATGCTGACAACAAAAGGGTAGAGAATATCACGGGCATTCCTTTTCCTGAATTTCGTATTGTTGACTATCGAAAAGGTCCCGTTTGTTTTAACGGAGATTTCTCCGACACGTTAAAACTCGAGATGAAGGAGCCCATGAAAGATTTTGCCATCCAACGATTGGATAGCATCATCCGTACAGATACCTCAACAATCCCTGAGTGGAGTATGTTTGGCGACAAATATCGCTTCTACAAGACATGGACAAAAGGAAATGCTCCCAAAGGTGAGAATAACGATGAAGACATGACTTTTCAACTATTGATGGAAAAGAACAGTAGATTCGTAACCATCATATTTGGATATTGGTAATACTTTAATTTTGCTCGAATCCTTGTATGAATTAGTTAATTTCAAGTGATTTATTTTGTGTTTCCCTTGGTTTGTACTATCTTCGCGGCCTAAATAAGAATTAAGTATATATATAAGGAACGCGAGGAAATGCGAAATAAACTCATTCTCATACTGATAAACCTGTGTACATGGTGCTCGTTGGGGGCAGTGGAACATGACTCGTTGCAGTTCAGTTTGCTCACTTGTGAACCTGGTACACAGGTTTATGAATTGTTTGGCCACACGGCTATCCGTTGTCGTAACTTTACCAAGGGTACTGACGTGGTGTACAACTTCGGTATGTTTGACTTCAATACCCCTAACTTTGTGATGCGCTTTGTGCGTGGTGAGACTGATTATCAGTTGGGTATGGTGCCATTCAATAGATTTGAATGGGAGTATGCGATGCGTGGCTCTGCCGTGAAGGAACAGATACTCGGCTTGCAGGATTACGAAACTCGTTGGTTGGATACTCTTTTGCGCGATAACTATTTACCAGAAAATAGAGTGTACAGGTACAATTACTTCTATGACAACTGTACCTCTCGTGCGCGGGATTGTATAGAGTTGTCTCTGAATGGAACGGTGATGTATCCGCCAGGGGTGAAAGGTGCTACTTTCCGCGATTGGGTGCGTCGTTGTACCAAGGATCATCCGTGGACAGACTTCGGTATCAACCTCTGCTTGGGAGCAGAAGCCGATCGTCCCATCAGTAGCCGTAGTCAGATGTTCTTGCCTGAAAACCTGAGACAAGCCATGAGTCATGCTACGGTGCACGGGGGAGGAAGTTCGTCCATTCGTAAACTGGTAAAGAGTGAAGTAGAAATTCTGCCTTCGATGAGGGATGAGGATGAGGAGAGTGTGGCTTTCCCCTTGACACCCATGCAGACGGTACTGATACTGACGGTATTGGTGTTGGCGTGTAGTTGGTATGAGTGGAAGCATCGTCGTGTATGGTGGGGAGTGGATGTGTTGCTGTTCCTGATTCAAGGATTGGCCGGATGCTTGATAGCCTTCCTCTTTTTCTTCTCGGTACACCCAACGGTAGGTTCCAACTATCTGTTGATAATCTTTAATCCGTTGCCTTTAATTGGGCTTCCTTGGATGATAAATAGTGTCCGAAAAGGCAAAATATGTCCTTATGACATAGGAAATGTGGCAATATTAACACTTTTTATATCCTTTTTGCCACTGATACCACAAAAAATTAGTTTAGTAATTGTACCTTTGGCACTGAATTTGTTGGTACGCTCAGTGTTGCACCTTGCTATTGCCCGCTCAAAGGCTAAATGTGAGGTGTAGAAACTTGTATAAATGAAAGAAAAAATACTCTCATCGCTGTTGACAGTTCTGGCCTTTTCGGCATTGCAGGCGCAAACCTCGGTTGTGCCCGCTTCGCCGCGTTTGGTGGTGGGCATTACCATCGACCAATTGCGCTCGGACCATCTGGAAGCCTTTTTCAACCTATATGGTGAGCAGGGTTTCAAGCGATTGTGGAAGGATGGCAAGGTGTACGAGCAAGTGGTGTACAACTTCAAGCATGTAGATCGTGCTTCGGCTCAAGCCTCTATCTATACAGGTGCTTCACCCTTTAAGAATGGAATCATTGGCACTCAGTGGATGGATCGCGCATCGTTGCGTCCGGTCAATTGTGTGGATGACCGCGAATTCTTAGGTTACTATACCGAGGAGTGTACTTCGCCCAAGAATCTGTTGATACCTACTTTGACGGATGAACTTGAAATAGCCACTCGTGGAGATGCAAAAGTGTATGCGGTAGCACCTCACCGTGACATGGCGGTGATGGCAGCTGGCCATACGGCAGATGGTGCCTATTGGATGAGCGATGAGACAGGAGAATGGTGTACGTCAAGTTATTATGGAGATTGTCCACGATGGCTTGAACGATACAACGACAAGGATGGCGTGGCCACTCGCATCAATGGATTGCAATGGGAACCTATGTTGCCGATGTCTGCATACGACAATCCGACCGATGAGGGTTCCTTCAGTTATGGGTTTATTGGAGATTATCGTTTCCGCAAGTTGAAGGCCTCGCCCTGTATGAACGATGAGGTGAACCGCATGGTTACAGCCTTGTTTAAGGGCACTTCATTGGGTGGGGATGAGGTGACAGACTTCTTGTCGGTGACATACAATGCAGGGTCGTACCAGAGCGAAAGTTGGCACGAGTCCTATTTGGAAATGCAGGACATCTATGCCCGTCTTGACAAGGATGTGGCTTCGTTGATGGAGTTGATAGACAAGGAAGTTGGCTTGGAGAACACCCTGTTCATGGTCACTTCCACTGGATACACCGATTATGTACCTCTCGACTATACACTTTACAGAGTACCCACTGGAGAGTTCTATATCAATCGTGCTACAGCACTGTTGAATATGTACTTGATGGCTCTCTATGGCGAAGGTCAGTATGTGGAGGCTTATCATGGCTTGCAGATTTATCTCGACCACGACCTGTTGGAGAAGAAAGAACTTCGATTGAATGACATCCTCGAATGTAGTGCGGAGTTTCTTGCTGAGTTGAGTGGGGTTCAAAAGGTGTATACGGCCCACGATTTTCTGTTAGGTGGAATGTCGGACGAGTTTGAACAGATGCGCAATGCGTACAATGTGCATCGTTCAGGTGACCTCATCATAGAGGTGAATGCCGGTTGGAAACTGATGAATACTGAGTCTCGCGATGAGAAGTTGGTATACGATGGACATGTAGCCTTCCCGCTTGTATTTATGGGAACTGGTATTGAGCCTTCAGTGGTTGATACTCCTGTAACTACGGATTGCATAGCCCCAACACTGGCTTTGTTGATGCGCATCAGAGCCCCGAGCGGAAGTCATGCACCACCTGCACCTGCAATACGCAGATAATATATAGTAAGGAGAAATACATAGTGTGTGACTAATCAAATAATATAGAAAAACAATAAAATAAAATAATAACATGGGATTTAATGAATTTTTAAGCAAGATATTCGGAAATAAATCTACCCGTGACATGAAGGAGATTCAGCCTTGGGTGGAGAAGGCGAAAAAAGCCTATGAGAATATCTCTAAATTAAGCAACGATGAACTACGTGCCAAGACAGAAGAGCTGAAGCGAATTATTCGCGAATCGGCTACAGAGGAGAATGCAAAACTCGCTGAACTGAAAGCTAAGATTGAAGAGACTCCGATTGAAAATCGTGAACCTATCTTCGAGCAGATTGATAAGTTGGAGAAAGAGGTGCTCGAGCGTTACGAAGTTGCTCTCAACGATGTATTGCCCGATGCCTTTGCCATTGTAAAGGATACTGCTCGTCGCTTTACTGAAAATGGAGAGGTGGAAGTTACTGCAACAGACTTCGATCGTGACTTGGCTGCACAGGGAAAGGACTTTGTACGCATCGAGGGTGATAAGGCTATTTGGCAGAACCATTGGAATGCAGGAGGAAATGATACCATTTGGAACATGGTGCACTACGATGTTCAGTTGTTTGGTGGTGTGGTTCTTCATAAAGGAAAGATTGCCGAGATGGCTACGGGTGAAGGTAAAACCCTTGTGGCTACCTTGCCTGTGTTCTTGAATGCATTGACTGGAAATGGCGTACACGTGGTAACCGTGAACGATTACTTGTCTAAGCGTGACTCTGAGTGGATGGGTCCCCTCTATCAGTTCCACGGATTGAGTGTAGACTGTATCGATAGACATCAGCCTAATAGTGAGGCTCGTCGTAAGGCTTATCGTGCCGACATTACTTTCGGTACAAACAACGAGTTTGGTTTTGACTACTTGCGCGACAACATGGCGGGTAATCCTCGTGAGTTGGTACAGCGTATGCATAACTATGCCATTGTGGACGAGGTGGACTCGGTATTGATTGACGATGCTCGTACTCCGTTGATTATTTCAGGTCCTGTACCTAAGGGTGGTGACCAATTGTTTGAAGAACTCCGTCCTCAGGTAGAGCGTTTGATGGAGGCACAACGCAAATTGGCGACTCAGTTGTTGGCTGACTCAAAGAGATTGATTGCCAGTGAGAACAAAGAGGAGCAGGAGGCAGGATTCCTCTCACTCTTCCGTAGCCACAAAGCTTTGCCCAAGAATAAACCGCTGATTAAGTTCCTTAGTGAACCGGGTATTAAGGCCGGTATGCTCAAGACTGAGGAAATCTATATGGAGCAAAACAACAAGCGCATGCCCGAAGCCGTAGAACCGCTCTACTTCGTGATTGACGAAAAGATGCGTAGTGTGGATCTCACAGATAAGGGTATTGACTTGATTTCAGGAACTACTTCTGATCCTAATTTCTTCGTTCTTCCCGACATCACTGCCCTGTTGGCAGAACTCGAGAACGAACAGTTGAGCGACGAAGAACGTTTGGCCAAGAAGGATGCCTTGCTGGCCGACTATTCTATAAAGAGTGAACGAGTGCACACCATCAACCAGTTGTTGAAGGCTTATGCCATGTTTGAACGCGACACTGAGTATGTGGTGATGGATGGACAGGTGAAGATTGTAGATGAGCAGACTGGACGTATCATGGAAGGTCGTCGCTACTCTGACGGATTGCACCAAGCCATCGAAGCGAAGGAACGTGTAAAGGTAGAGGCTGCTACTCAGACATTTGCCACTATCACATTGCAGAACTACTTCCGTATGTATCACAAGTTGTCAGGTATGACCGGTACTGCAGAGACTGAAGCTGGCGAGTTTTGGGATATCTACAAATTGGATGTGGTGGTAATTCCTACTAACCGTCCTATTGCTCGTATCGATATGAACGACCGCGTGTACAAGACCAAGCGTGAGAAGTACAAGGCGGTAATTGAAGAGGTAGAGAGCATGGTACAGGCCGGACGTCCCGTCTTGGTAGGTACTACATCGGTTGAAATCAGTGAGATGCTGAGCAAGATGTTGACCATGCGCAAAATTGAACACAATGTGTTGAATGCGAAACTTCACCAAAAGGAGGCCGACATTGTGGCACGTGCCGGACAAAAGAGTATTGTAACCATTGCAACCAACATGGCAGGTCGTGGTACCGATATTAAACTTAGTCCTGAAGTGAAGGCTGCCGGTGGTTTGGCTATCATTGGTACCGAGCGTCATGAGAGCCGTCGTGTAGACCGTCAGTTGCGTGGACGTGCTGGACGTCAGGGAGACCCTGGTTCATCAGTGTTCTTTGTGTCATTGGAGGATGACTTGATGCGTCTCTTCTCATCTGACCGTATTGCTTCAGTAATGGACAAACTCGGATTCAAGGAAGGTGAAGTGATCGAGCATAAGATGATTTCAAACTCTATCGAACGTGCGCAGAAGAAGGTGGAAGAGAACCACTTTGGTAGCCGTAAACGCTTGCTTGAGTACGATGATGTGATGAACAAGCAACGTACCGTTATTTATAACAAGCGCCGTCACGCTTTGATGGGAGAACGTATTGGTATGGACATCGTTAACATGGTGTGGGATCGTTGTGCCAATGTGGTAGAAAATCATGACTACGAAGGTGCTAAAATGGAAGTGATCAAGACTCTGGCAATGGAGTTGTCTCTCTCAGAGAAGGAGTTCACTGAAGGCAAGAAGGAAGATGTAGCAGAGAAAATCTTTACTCAGGCTATGGAGAACTTTAAGCGCCGTGCTGACCAATTGGCTGCTGTGGCTTATCCCGTCATCAAGAAAATTTACGAGGAAAATGGCCACATGTATGAGAATATCTTGATTCCTATTACCGATGGACGTCGCCTCTATCAGATTCCTGTGAATCTCAAAGTTGCTTACGAAACTGAGTGTAAGGAGGTTGTGAAAGAATTCCAAAAGGCCATTATGTTGCATACCATTGACGAAGCTTGGAAGGAAAACTTGCGTGAGCTGGATGAGTTGAAGCACTCTGTACAAAATGCCAGTTACGAGCAGAAAGATCCATTATTGATCTTCAAGTTCGAGTCAGTGAAGCTGTTTGACGATATGGTGGGCAAGATTAACGATCAGACCGTATCTGTGTTGATGCGTGCTCAAATTCCAGTTCGCGAACCTGAACAAGTTAAACAGGCTGCTCCCGAACGCCCGGCTCCTCGTCAACAGTATCAGGAAAACAAAGTAGATTTGAACGATCCTAATCAGCGTCAGGCTGCTGCTCGTGATACTCGCGAAGTGAAGCGTGAGCCAGTACGTGCTCAGCATACGGTTGGTCGTAACGATCCTTGTCCTTGCGGTAGTGGAAAGAAGTTTAAGCACTGCCACGGCAAAGGATTGTAAACAATAGATAGATATAATTCTTAGGCACGGATTACACGGATAAACACGGTTTCTATTATTTAAGACATAAGATACACAAGACCTTTCTTTAGTTCTTTGTCTAAAAGTAATCCGTGAAGCCCGCGTAATCCGTGCCTTCTATTTTCGTCTTTCTGTAGAACCTCCTTAAAAAGAATAAAGTATGAAACAATGCTCTTTCTCAACAATTATTGCTATCACGTTGATGTGTATGACGTTCACTTCATGCAGTTACGTTCGATGGGTGGGTGTCGAACGTTTGACACCTGCTAAAATCGATTTGCCTGAGCGGGTGCGTCGAGTTGCGGTGTTGAATAATCAGCCTATGATGGAAGAGGAATCAAGTTCAATCTATTATTTGGATTCTCGGATAGTGGTGGATAGTTTGGCTCAGTACTTGGCCGATGCTGCTTATTTTGATGAGGTGGTAATCAGTGACACGGTGTTGAATAGCAATATGTTGATTGATTACAATAGTCGAGAACTTCGTCCGACAATCGTGATGGAACTCTGTCGAAGGTTTGGGGTTGACATGTTGGTGACGGTTGACTATGTGGCCTTTCTTCCTAATGAAGTAGAACTACCCTATGTGACAGGAGAGGTACGTGTGCGCATGACTTGCTACCGTGAAGGTGAGATAAAACCCATTGCTTCCATTAAAGAAGAGGCTTGGATGGATTGGCAACGATGGAATGCTTTTAAGGCTTCTGCTGTTTCTTTGTCTGTTGCAAAGGCTTTGTCTACCATTGCTCCCCAATGGCAGATTGAAGAGTTCTCCTTCTATACTGGTGCAAATGTGTGGCAACGCGATGCAGCGGTTTATGTGCGCGAAGGAAACTGGGATGGTGCGGCCAACCTTTGGCGTCAGCAATTGACCCATAAGAATCGTCGTCGTCGGATGGAAGCACATTTGAATATGGCTGTTTATCATGAAATGAGAGATGACAATGTAGAAATGGCACGCACTCATGCGCAGAAAGCGTTGGAGTTGTCGGAAGAGGGATTGAAAATGAAGAATGGAAGACCCGTTGAACCGACTCGCGATTATCTCTTGATTTCCGAATATATGAAGAATATGGAGCGTCGTGGACACGATTTGGAGCGCCTGAAGCAACAAATGTATCGTTTTTCTAATGAATTTTAAGAAAGAATGTTTGCACGATAGATTTTTTTTGTACTTTTGAGGGCGAATAAAAAAATAAGACCATGAACTTAGGAATGCAATCTCAAACAGAAATCTTGAAAGCCTTGAAAGAGGCGTTAGGAAAATTGCCCTTGGAAGGCGGACAAATGACCCTCGTGTCGGACATTCACCTGCAGCCTTGTATGGATAGCGGTGAATTGGCGATTTTTGATGATGATGACCATGAACTTGCACGTATTACAGTAACAGAGTGGACGGATTGTATTCCTGAAGATTTTTATACTCAAGCCGAGTCGCAACTACGTGCCATGTTGCAAGTTGTCGAGAAAGATGGTAGTTTGGACAATTTGCCATTGATGAAACCCTACTCCTTTGTATTGGTGGACGATGAACACGAGACCGTGGCAGAGTTGTTGCTGATTGATGATGAAACAGTAATGTTGGACGATGGATTGTTGAAAGGCTTGGATGAGGAGTTGGATGCATTCCTTAAAGAACTACTTGAAGAGTAAAATATAAGTAGAGGCGTAAGTCTCGCGTGCAACCATAGATATTGTAGGCGCGGATTTCACAGATTAACGCGGATTTTAGATGCAAATTCGTGAATTTTGTGGAATCCGCGCCTACAATTATATTAGTAACGTCCGTAAAACCTATTTTACTACGCCCCCCCTCCGCTTCGCTCATCCCCCTGCCAAGGGATAGTATAATGTTCTGCTTGTGCCAGAACAAGAACAGGCAAAGAGAGTGACTTCTTTGCTCTTCTCTTGCTCGTTCAAATTAGAAGGGAGTAAACCTATTTCATGACTAAGATAAAAACAGGTCAACGAGAATTAAAAATAATGTTTAACTCAGTCAACCTCGACTATAAATAAGACTCAATGTAGTCAACGGAAATCGTTAACATACAAAGTACTGAAATCACACTTAATAGATACCGTAATACTACTTAATAAGTACTGTAGTACCATAAGGGAAGTACTCGAGTACCAATAGGCTGGTACTCGAGTACTCCTTAATCGGAATTTTAAGGAGTACTAATTTTGATTGATTATTAAGGATTTATGTATCGGATAGGTATCTGCCTAAATAATATATTAGAGTATTATTTGATACAAAAAAGAAAACCCTTCAAATCTTGCGATTCAAAGGGCTTTTCTTTCGTACCCAGACCCGGGGTCGAACCGGGATGGAAGTGAATCCACTGGTGTTTGAGACCAGCGCGTCTACCGATTCCGCCATCTGGGCATCGTTTGTTTCTCGATTGCGGGTGCAAAGGTACTGCTTTATTTTGAACCTGCAAACTTTTTGCGTGTTTTTTTAGTCGTTTGGCCAATATTTTTTCGAAAATCCCTTTTTGATAGGCAAATTTTTCTTTGGTAAGGGAAGATTTTTTCTCCTATACACTAAAAAATATTTCCCAACGAGGGAAAAATATATGTCGTGTTTCCATCATATAACCTTATCAAGTAGTCATGAGATACATTCACAATGTCAGAAAGTTACGAAAAAATAGGATTTCGTAACGAAAAAGTAGTTTTTTTTAGTAAAGTGCGAGGTTTCTTCTCTTTTTTCTTGGTTAGTTATTTAATTTGTCTTAATTTTGCGACCTAATACATTATTTTATTAATTAAATTATTTATTCTATGAAAAAAGCTTTACTATTTTTATTTGTGCTTCTCGGAGCTATGGGCTTGAGAGCGCAAGAAACAACGGTAGTGGCGGATACGCTGAAACCTAACGTTGTTAATGAGTTGGTAGTAGGGAAGACTTATGTACTTGGCGCGCAATCTGTTCAGTACCAAGTTTCTTTCACTGCTCCTGCTGATGGATTTCTTTCTATTACTCCTTCTCAGGCGTTAAGAAGCACAGGTTTTTACATTAACGGTAAAAGTTCAACTTTTACAAAAGTAAATGGCGGTTTCTCTGAGAAAGGTATGGCTCAGGGTAGTGTGTTTACTGGTAAATTCTACACAACTGTAGCTCCTACTCCAGAGAATGTCTATTCATTCACTGTGGCTTTTAAAGAAGGTGTGCCATATGCTCCCCTGCAGATGACAGAAGTTAAGCCTGGTGATAACAGTGTGTGGTCTGGAGCTGAATATTACTATCTCGCATATGATTCTTACAAAGGTCAGGCATATTACAACTTTTCTTCGGCTATCAATGTTAATGATGTAGTAGTCTCTATTGTTGTTGGTGATAAGACATATTCTCCCGTAAAAGTGACATCAGCCAAGAATGGTGTTGTGTTGACAGGTATGCCTGATACTATGAGTGCTGCCATATCTGCAGGTTTGATTAAGGCGGGAGAGACATTTGAGGTAAAACTTTCTAATATTAAAGATGTAGAGTTTTCTGCTAATACAATTGCCGATCAGACATTCACTTACACGTTGGCTTCTACTGCTTGTACAGGTGTTAATCCTGCTGCTGGTAGTCGTAGTGAATTACCCGAATCGGTTGTGTTCTCTTTTGATGGAAACGTATCGATAGACAATGCAAAGTTCTATTTCGTTAATGCGAATACTGGTGTAGAGACAGAATTGTCTGGTGCTACAGTTGAAGGAACTTCTATAAAGATTCCTGTACCTGCTATTCAGGGAATGCTTCCCAAGGCTTATAATATTGTAGCTCGTGGTGTGACAGATGCTGATGGTAATGTTATTAAATACGGTGAGACTAATGGACAATTGACTGTCTCTTATACAACAAGTAACGGAATATTCAATAATAGCGTAATTGTTTCTCCTGCACATGGGGCAGAGGTTTCTTCTTTGAAGACATTTACTTTTACATTTGCTGGTGATGTGGTTTATGATGCAAGTCAAGCTTCTTCGACAAAGATTAAATTGACAAACATTAATGAAGATGTTATTGATGGTGACGTGACTTATGCAATTGATGCAAATGTGGTTACTTTTACATTGAGTAAAGAAGTTTTCACTCCTGGAACATATTATTTGGAGGTTCCTTCGAAACTTTTCTGGGCAAAAGAATCTTATGACAAGGATAACCTTTCTACTGCTAGTTGCTACTATATGGCTTCAAAAACTATCGGTTGTACTGTGAAGGCTTATCAGCCCACAACTGTAACTCCGGCTAATGGTGAAACATTAGAAAAGTTGGAGACTATCACTCTGTCATTTAGCGATGAAGTAGCATGTGATGAAGAGGCAAAAGTTGCAGTTCTTATGCAGAAGCAGGAAGGTGATGATGATGAATTTGGCATGCCTACAGTAGGTGGAAATGATACTGTAGCCGTTGGAAAATTGCTTTCTGATAATGCTAATCCTAATAACGTTGTGGTTGATTTGGGATGTATCAAATCTCTTGGAGTTTTCTCTGTTGTTGTTCCCGAAGGTGCTATTTGGGCAGTAAATGACGAGACTAAGAAAACTGGTCAGTTGACCTATCAATATAATGTTGAACCCGTTGAGGAAGAGCTTCCTGATACTTTGGTTTCAAGTCAAGATCAAAAATCTACTATTTGCGCTGGCAAGACATATATTATAAAGGCTGGTCAAGGTAATTATAATGTTGAGTTTACCGCTGAAGCAGATGGTTTCTTGACTATTGAACTCTCTTCAAAGATTTCTGTTACAGGATTGAAAATTAATGGTGCTTCTTCTACTTTTACAAAAGATTCTAATAATGGTATTACCAAGAAGGGCATCGCGAAAGGTAGTGTATTCTCTGCTCAGTATTACACTAATGCCAATGTTACAGAAGATGTAACAATGAAGGTGATTTTCGAAGAGGGTGTTCCTTATGAACCTCTGACCATGACTTTGGCTAATCCTGTTGATGGTGGTGAGTGGTCAGGTGCTGTAGAGTACAAATCTTATGGAACTAAGGGTGCTCCTCATTATGAGTTCTCTTCTAAAATCTCGAAGGATGTTACAGTTACTGTAAAGATTGGAGATAAAGTCTATGAAAAGGTTGCTTGTACAGTAGATACTTATAATCCTAAATTGGATATTAATGGGTTGCCCGCCATTATGACTGAAGCTATTGCTGAAGGTTTGATAAAGGCTGGTGAAACATTCACTTTGACATTGTCTAATCTTGTAGATAACGAATTTCCTTCTAATAAATTGGACGATGTAACATTTACATACACAGTTGCTTCTACTTCTTGTACAGGTGTTACTCCTGCTGCAAACACAGGCCGTACTGTATTGCCTGATAATGTAGTGTTCTCATTCGATGGTACAGTGTTGATTGACAATGCTAAGTTCTATTTCGTAAATAAGGACAGCGGGGAGAAGACTGAATTGGAAGGCGTTGTAGATGGAACTTCTGTGAAAATCACAGTGCCTGCTCTTGAAGGTTTGCTCCCCAAGGCATACGACATTGTAGCTGAGGGTGTAACAGATGCTAATGGTAAGGTGATTACTTATGGTGAGACTGTTGGTCAATTGGCAGTATCTTACGGAACAGGCAATGGTTACTTCAAAGCTGTAGCAGAGCCTGCTCATCGTAGCGAAGTTTCTTCTTTGAAGACTTATACATTCACTCTTCCCGGTGATGTAGTATATGATGCATCTCTAGCTTCTTCTTCTGAAATTACTATCAGTAAGATGAATGAATCCAATTATAGTTGGGAAACATTGGAAGGTGTAACTGCTTCTTACGAAATCAATGAAAATGTGGTTTCTGTTGTTTTGAGTGAAGAGATTGCAACTCCAGGCGATTATATGCTTGAGGTTCCTGCTAAGCTCTTCTGGTCAAAGGATTTGTACGATGAGGACAACCTCTCTACAAATACTTGTTACTACATGTCTTCTCAGAACATTACTTGTACTATCCCGCCTTATGGTCCTACTGCAGTGACTCCCGAGGTTGGTGCAACATTGAATAAACTTGAAAAGTTGACTTTGACATTTGATGAGCGTATCGAAATCGATGATACTGCCAAGGTGGTTGTAATGATGTATCAGGAGTATATTGACCAATGGGGACACCCTGATATGAAGGAGATTAAAGTTGGTGAATATACTATTGGCTATGATTATGTAAACGATTGTAATGCTATCATAGATTTCGGTTCTCTTGATTCTGCAGGTATTTACAATATTACTATCCCCGAAGGATGCATTTGGGCGGAGGCTAACGAGTCCAAGGTAATTGGTAGATTTAATTACCAATTCTACGTAGACCCTGAATATTGGGATCCCTCATGGATTGTTGAAGTTGGTAAGAACTGCACTCAGGAGGCTCCTTATCAGTTGGTTGCTGGACGTAAGTACGAAGTTAGCGAAATGTACTCATATCTCCAGTTTACTGCAGAAGAGGATGGACGTGTTTATATCACTCCGTTGACTGATGGATATAATGAATGGAGTCAGCATGATTCCGATTGGATGTATTCGAATGATTTGAAGAAGACTGAAGATGGTGACTACTGGTTCGGTGTGGCTGAAGGTGAGACTTACAATATCCGAAGATATGGTTTTGGTACTTGTCAATTCCAATTGACATTTGAAGCTGGTACTCCTTATGAAACTCTTACTTATATTGCTTCAAGTCCTGTAGATGGTGGAATTTACAGTAAGTCTGTTTCTGCTGAGTACAGTGACAATAAGGGTTCTGTAGACTTCAAGTTCTCTTGCTCTGTGGATGTTGAGGCTTTGCAGATTTTGGTCGTATTGCCCGCTCAGGATAACAAGCAAGTTGATATCACTGAAGATGTTTACATCGAAAGCAGCACAATTTATAGCGGAGGTGCTTATCTCTCTCTCGATATGCGTGATGTAGTTGAAGAACTCGGACTTAAGCACGGTGACAAATTCCAGGTAGTATTGAAGAATGTTCAAGATGCTGCATATGCCGATAATAAGTTGGCTGAGGAAGTGAAGATTGAACTCACTTATGCTGCTATTATCTGTACATCTGTAAGTCCAGGTAATGATTGGGATGTTGATGCTATCCCGACTGAAATTTCATTGCAGTTCGATGGTGAAGTTTCTTGTACTGAAGGTAAGGGTTATATCATTGACCTTGCTAACACTGAGAACAAGCAAGAGTTTGAAATTAAGAACTTGACTACTACTGGTGTCGAAAACTATGATGGTAGCATAATCTATAAGGCTACTGTTACTTTGCCCGAGGCAACCATCACTTTGTCTTCAAGAAAATTCGCTATCGAACTCCAAGGATTGGTTAGTACCGAAGGACATACAGTTTCTTATGGAAGTGAATTTGGTAAGTTCGTTATCGAGTATGCTTTGAGTGCCGAAACTCTTGTTCCTGTTACACCCAGTGAGGATGACGAGATAGAGGTAGAGTCTATTAAGACTACAACTTTGACATTTGCAGAGGATGTAGTTGTCTCTCCTGAAGCTGAGGCTTACTTCTACTGTGATGGTGAAGAAATCGTTGGTGAACTTGTTGTTGATGCAAATGATTCTAAGAGTGTAATCATCACTTGGTCACAGGAAGTTACCAAGGCTGGTTCATACAATATAACTATTGAAGGTGGTTCTATCTACAATAGTAAGTTTGATGCAGACGCTGATGATTACGGTGTAGAAAATGGTGCAACTTACAATCCGTACCTCTCTTACTACTTCGTAATTCCTGCAAATAATTCTGCTACAACTGTTGCGTCTATTACTCCTGCAGCTTATGAAGGTCGTATGTGGGGTACTCCTATTAGTAAACTTCCTACTCAGGTTGTAATTGAATTCGACGGTGTTGTGAAGGAAGTGATCTCAGCTTATGGTCAAAGTCAGGGACTTGGTGGCGGTTGGTCACTCGATGAGGATGACGATATGGAAGTTCCCGCAGCTAATGCTCTTAAGACTGAAATCGTTGAAAATGTATTGTATGTGACTATTCCTGAAGAGGATATCGAAACATTGACATTCGGTTACTATAACATCACTATCAATGCTATCGGTGAGGATGACAAACCTATCGGATTTGCTATGGATGATTGGGGTGACATAGATATGTTTGCAGAGCAAATTTCATTCAACTACTATGTAGAGAAGATGTTGGATATTGAAGAAATGATTCCTGCAGATGGTTCTATAGTTAAGCAGTTGGATAAGGTAACTATCACATTTAGTGATGAAATCTTTGAAGTAACAGAGGATGCAAACATTGCTTTGTTTGATGAAAACTATGACGATGCAGCTGAAGTAAGTGTAACATTTGAAGGCAACGTGGCTACATTGACATTTGATGCTCCTGTAACTGCTGCTGGTACTTACACATTGTTAATTGGTGAATCTTCATTTGCAACTGAAGACTATTTATTGAATGGTGAAATGTACTTCGAGTTCACTGTTGATCCTACTTATGTTGAGGCTTTGGCTATCGTAAGCGCTACTCCTGAAGATGGTGCTACTGTTGAAGGCTTGACTACTGTTGAGGTTAAGTTGAACAAGGAAGTAGGTTACCTCTATAAGGGTATGTTGATGCCTGCTGACGGTGGTGATGATGCACACTATGCTTCACTCACTCAGTCTGAAACTGATCCTACTGTTTACACTCTCGACTTCACTCTTCTCTACGAGGATGGCGTGAAATTGCGTAAGGATGTAACTTATACTATGACTCTCGAGGCTTACGCTTCTGAAGAGGCTTGGAACCAGAACGGTGCTTGCGAAACTGTAGAGTTGACTTACGTAGGTGCTTACGAAGGATTCAAGTACAGTGATGTTACATTCGAAGGTATCACTCCTAACGAAGAGACTGTTATCACTGACAAGTCACAGAACAAGTTCGTTGTTAAGTTCAGCGGCGCTGTGAACATGGTTGAGGAATTGACTTACATCAACATGGGTCAGGGTAATACTCAGACATTCGAAAGCATCGTTGCTAATGACGATAAGACTGAATATACATTGACTATCGCTGAAAGCGTAATGGATCAGTTGACAGTTTCTATCAACATTATCTTTGCTGCTGAGGATTTGAATGGTAACCGTGTACAGGGTACAAGCGGTGAAGGTGAATACAGCGTATTCGCAGTTGAGTTCAAGTCTGAGATCATTCCTGCTGGTATCGACGCTATCACAGTTGATTCTGACGTAGTGGTTTACAATGTAGCTGGTGTGGTTGTTGCTCAGGGTAAGGCTTCTGAAGTATTGAGCAACCTCAACAAGGGTATCTATATTGTAAATGGTAAGAAGTATGTAGTGAAGTAATATTCACACATCATAAATGAATGAGAAGGGAGAGCGCCAAGAAGGTGCCCTCCCTTCTCTTTTTTTGTCTTTTGCTGTAAAAATATTAGTTGTTTGAACTTATTCCTTAAATTTCTTGGGTGGTAAAAAGAAAAAATGTACTTTTGCACAGAAATACATGTTTTGTGCAACTTATGAGCGTACCTAAAACACAGAAACAATTGGTAGATGTAGCCAGGCAACTTATTGCCAAGAATGGTATAGACGATACGACGATGAACGACATTGCCGTTGCGTCCAAGAAGGGGCGTCGTACCTTATATACCTATTTCAAAAGCAAGGAAGATATCTATTTTGCCGTTATTGAATCGGAGTTGGATATGCTTATCGAAATCATGCACAAGGTAGCATCCAAGGATATTTCACCTGATGATAAAATTTTGGAGTTAATCTATACACATTTGGATGCCATCAAGGAGGTGGTATCAAGAAATGGTACTTTGCATGCCGATTTCTTTCGCGATATCAAGAAGGTCGAGCGTGCTCGCATGAGATTTAACTACAACGAAAAGTTGATTTTTCGCAAAGTGTTGCAGGAGGGTGTCGAGAAAGGTGTGTTTGAGATAGAAGACGTGGAGGTATATTCTGACATTCTGCATTGTTGTGTCAAGGGTATCGAGGTGTTGTATATACGCGGAAGGATAGGAAAAGGAAAGGATCGTTCTACAATGAAGTCTTATGTAAAGAGTATTGTGGATGGTGCTTTTGGAAAGAAAAACTAAATTTTAACCAATAAATAAATACAGATTATGGGATTGTTAACTGGAAAAACAGCCATTGTGACAGGAGCTGCACGAGGAATTGGTAAGGCCATTGCCTTGAAGTTTGCATCAGAGGGTGCCAATGTGGCTTTTACCGATTTGGTGATTGACGAAAACGGATTGAATACCGAGAAAGAAATAGCTGCTTTCGGTGTGAAAGCAAAGGGATATGCGTCTAATGCAGCCAACTTCGAAGATACTGAGAAGGTGGTAAATCAAATTAGGGAAGAGTTCGGCTCTGTAGATATTTTGGTAAACAATGCAGGTATTACCAAGGACGGTTTGATGATGCGCATGAGTGAGGCTCAGTGGGACGCTGTAATCAATGTAAACTTGAAGTCTGCATTCAACTTCATCCACGCATGTACTCCTATCATGATGCGTCAAAAGTCAGGAAGCATCATCAATATGGCTTCAGTGGTGGGTGTGCACGGAAATGCAGGTCAGGCAAACTATTCAGCGTCAAAGGCTGGTATGATTGGTTTGGCTAAGTCTATTGCTCAGGAGTTGGGTTCTCGTGGTATTCGTGCCAATGCCATTGCACCTGGATTTATCATTACTGAGATGACCGCTGTATTGAGCGACGAGGTGAAGGCTGAATGGGCGAAGAAGATTCCTCTCCGTCGTGGTGGTACTCCTGAAGATGTGGCTGATGTGGCTACCTTCTTGGCATCTGATATGTCTGCATACGTGTCAGGTCAGGTTATTCAGGTTGATGGCGGTATGAATATGTAATATCATTATGAATTGTGAATTATGAATTATGAGGATTTTTTTTGCTTCCTTGTAATTCATAATTCATAATTTTTAATTTATAATTCCAAAGTGACAGTTATTTACGAAGACAACCATATTATTGTGGTAAACAAGTCGTCCTCGGAGATTGTACAAGGCGACAAGACGGGTGATGTACCTCTCTCGGAAATGGTGAAAGCCTATTTGAAGGAGAAGTATCAGAAGCCTGGCAATGTGTTCGTGGGTGTTACTCATCGTTTGGATCGACCAGTGAGCGGATTGGTTATCTTTGCCAAGACGAGTAAGGCGCTTAGCCGGTTGAATGAAATGTTTCGCACGAGCGATGTACACAAGGTTTATTGGGCAATTGTAAAGGATGCTCCAAAGAACCCTGAAGGTGAATTGGTGCATTGGCTTGTGCGCAATGAAAAGCAAAATAAGTCCTATGCCTATGAACGCGAGGTGAAGGATTCCAAAAAGGCCGTGCTCAGGTATCGTACGATAGGACGTTCGGACAACTACTCCCTCTTGGAGGTGGAGTTGCTAACGGGCAGACATCATCAGATACGATGCCAGTTGGCTAAGATGGGATGTCCCATCAAGGGAGACTTGAAATATGGTGCAGCGCGTTCGAATCCAGATGGAAGTATTTGTCTTCATGCTCGTCGTGTACACTTTGTTCACCCTGTGTCCAAGATGCCGATAGAGTTGGAAGCACCTCTCCCAGCAGGAAATTTATGGAAGGCTTTCGAAGTAGAGAGTTAGAAAGAGAGTAGATACAATGCAACTACGACAAAGGACGATATTTCAACATCAAGTACAGACATTTATCGAGGCAGAGAAACTCTTCTGTACAAATGATTGCTTGTTGGTAGCCCTCAGCGGAGGAGCCGATAGTGTGGCTCTTTTGCATGTACTTTGTGCGTTGGGATATCATTGCGTGGCAGCTCATTGTAACTTTCATTTACGAGGCGAGGAGAGCAATCGCGACGAGGCCTTTTGTCGTGCGCTTTGTGAACAATTGAACATACACTTGCATGTGACTCATTTCGATACGATGGAGTATGCGAAAGAGAAGGGCGTCAGCATCGAGATGGCCGCGCGTGAGTTGCGTTATGCTTGGTTTGAGACCCTTTGTCAAGAAGAAGGATATACTTGTGTAGCCGTTGCCCACCATCGTGATGATAATGTGGAGACCCTGTTGCTCAACCTTGTTCGAGGTACTGGCATAGCGGGATTAAGGGGTATGAAGCCTATAAATGGACTGGTTGTACGTCCCCTTTTGAATGTCACTCGACAAGACATATTGTCATACTTGAACATCATTGGGCAGAGTTTTGTGACCGATAGTACCAACTTGCAAGACGAGTATGTTCGCAATAAAATACGCTTGCAAATTATTCCCCTGTTAGAAAAAATAAATCCTCAGGTTAGCGAAAAAATTTCCGATAGCATTAGGCATCTGCGTGAAGTGGAGAGTATCTATGACAAAGCCATGCGAGAGGCTATCTTACGCGTGGCAGATGAGGCATGTAAAGTTGTCCATATACCCTCTTTACTTGCCGAGGTGGAGCCGCGTGCCGTACTCTTTGAAATCCTTCGCTCCTATGGTTTTGTATCTGCACAGGTAGATGATATCTTTCGAAGTCTCACCGCTGAATCGGGCAGAAGTTTTATAAACAAAGGGTGGAAGGTGCTGAAGGATAGAGATTGCTTGTTCATACGTCCCAATCGTGTGGAGGAGAAGGCAGAGATAAGCATCGCTCATGCGCCAGCTGAGGTAACCTTAGGCAATGGTACGACGTGGGTGATGAATAGTTTTCCACTTGCACCTGATTACCACATCCCTCGCACCCCCGATGTGGCGACATTTGATGCAGGTAAGGTGGAGTTTCCCCTTACTATTCGCCCATGGAGGAAGGGTGACAAGTTTGCCCCCTTTGGTATGAATGGACGTAAGAAACTTGTGAGCGACCTGTTGATAGACCTTAAACTCTCTCTCTTTGAGAAGGAAGCCCAACAAGTGGTGACCGATGCACATGGTCATATCCTGTGGGTTATAGGCCTTCGGACGGACGAACGTGCGAGAGTGACAAACAATACAATGGATGTGTTAGAGATGAAAATTAAATAGAAAAGAATATGAAACATTCAATGAAAGAGTGGCTTATAGCCGTGCGACCGTGGAGTTTTCCTGCCAGTGCAATGCCTGTACTGACAACCCTTTGTTATCTTCAATGGTCAGGTAAAGCAGAAGTAAATTGGCTTATTGGTGTATGGGCCTTAGTGAATATTATCGTTTTCCATGCTGCGGGTAATACGTGGAGTGACTATTTCGATTATCGCCGTGGAGTGGACACTGCAGAGACGGCAGGAGCCACTACACTAACCTCTGGTATGTTTCGTCCTGAGGAAATCCGTGCCTTGTCTCTTGGTTTGCTTGTAGTCGCTTTGGCTGGAGGCGTAGGATTGATGCTGATGACCGATTGGTCGCTTTTGTGGTATGGAGTAGGTGGCGCCTTATGTGTGTTACTCTATCCCTATATGAAGTTTCGTGCATTAGGAGACGTTGTCATTGCCATTGCGTATGCATGGCTTCCCTGTTGGGGAACATCCTTGGTTGCTACTGGTCAGGTGGATATTAACACTCTTCTTTTGGCTCTTCCCCTTGGATGCATTACGGTGGCCATCCTTCATTGTAACAATACACGCGATGTGCATACCGATGGCAATGCCAATATTAGTACATTCGCCATGAAGATAGGGCATGGCCGTGCATCAGTGCTCTACCAGTTCTATATGTTTTTCCCCTTTGTATGTGTTGTTGCATGCGTGGTAGCGGGACTTTTCCCTTACCTCTCTCTGCTTGCTTTTATCGCATTGCCCAATGCTTGGAAGAATGCTGCTTTGATGCGCCGTTGTCGTGTGGAGGATACTACCGTCATTGCTCGTCTTGACGAAGGAACTGCTCAGTTGCAACTCATTTTTAGTTTGTTGCTCTCCGTATCGTTCATCATTTCATCGATTTGGTTATGAAAAAGTTGGTGTTGCTCATCCTATTGGCTTTCCTTTTATGGACTATCATGTTTTCACCATGGACGGCACCTTATGTGCCCTTTTGGTGGATGATGACAGCCTCGGCTCTTACACTTACCGTACTTTCATCCTTTGTCAACCATGGATGGTGGAAGAGAGTACGTTGGTCAGCCTCTGATATCATGATGGGGGTAACCATCGCCATAGCCTTATGGGGTGTATTTTGGGTAGGTGACAAGGTTAGTGCGTGGATGTTTCCCTCTTTTGCTCGTCCGCAGGTAAACCTCATATATGGTATGAAGGATGGAGAAAACCCATTTTTGCTTAGTGGTTTATTACTTTTCCTCATAGGACCGGCTGAAGAGATTTTTTGGCGTGGATATGTACAAGAGCATCTCTCACGTCGATTCTCACCAAACATGGGATTTCTGCTTGCTACCGCTTGCTATACGTTGGTGCATATCGCTTCGTTTAACTTCATGCTCATCATGGCTTCGCTCGTATGTGGCGTGGCTTGGGGAGGACTCTATCGCCTTTTCCCTCAACGTTTCTCTGCCATCATTTTGAGCCATGCTTTGTGGGATGCAGCCGTCTTTGTATGGTTTCCCATATAGAAGTCGCCCAATGTGTTGAAACAAGAAAATATTACATTCTTTTGGTTATTCGAATGGATTGTACTAAATTTGCCACCCAAAAGAGGTCTCTTAATGACCTCCCTTTATATAATTTTTGAATTATGTACGAAGAACTACTTAATCTCGATCCCGTTAAGATCAACTTCAACAAGACTGGTATGGACTTGTTGAACATCGCTTTGGCCGTCGTAATGTATGGTGTAGCCCTTGGTATCAAACCAGGTACTTTTGTAAAGGTGTTCCGTCATCCGAAGTCAATCCTTGCAGGTCTTATTGGCCAATGGATTGTATTGCCTGCGATAACTTTCATGTTGATTATCGTTTTTCACAAGTATATCACTCCTATGGTAGCCATGGGTATGATATTGGTGGCTTCATGTCCTGGTGGGAATATATCTAATTTTATCACCTCCATTTCGAAAGGTAATCGTGAGCTTTCTGTATCGATGTCAGCTGTGACTACTTCTTGTGCAGTCTTTACTACACCAGCAAATTTTGCCGTGTGGGGAAGTCTTTACGTGCGTTACCTCAATCGTCATGCGGCTGAAGCGTTGCAGACACTCACTATCCCTGTGTACGATATCTTCGTGACGGTATTTATTCTGTTGGGTGTGCCCTTGGCATTGGGTATTCTTACCACTCATTATTTGCCTCGCGTGGCTAAGGCGCTTAACAGACCTTTGCAATATCTCTCTATCTTAGTGTTCATTTTGATGGTACTTTTGGCTTTCCGTCAAAACTTTGACCTTTTCATGCAATACATCAAGTGGATATTGCTCATTGTGTTCATTCATAATGGTATTGCCCTGCTTTCAGGATACTGCTTGGGTGAACTTTCTGGCTTGCCACGTGCAGATCGTCGAGCCATTACCGTCGAGTTAGGTATTCAGAATTCAGGATTGGGACTCATCCTCTTGTTTAACCCCAATATATTCCCTCCTGAACTACAAAACGGAGGTATGCTCTTCATCACCGCTTGGTGGGGTATATGGCACATTATTTCCGGCTTAACCATCGCATCCGTTTTCCGCTACCGAAGCTATAAGCGGGGAGAGTAGGTATAATTGAATAAGAATTAAAATAAAATTAGTGACGAGTCTATACGACGCGTGATGTTTTAAATATTGAATTTTGATTCTTGAACTATAAATAAGAAACATACCATCGTGGAAGTATATAACAAGAGCTTTGGGTACACGTTTTTGCGTATCTTTTATGTAAACCCCATCATCAATATGTCGTTGCGTCGACTTACTGTGAGGGGTAAGGAAAATTTGCCCAAGGATGGGGCTGTCATCATTGGTTGCAATCATACGAATGCATTGCTTGATCCATTGGTCATCCTTCGTGCTATGAATCGTGCGACGGTATTCATGACCCGTTCAGATGTCTTTCGTAAACCCATGTTGAAGAAGTTGTTTACTTTCTTCAAGATGCTGCCTATTTTCCGTATTCGTGATGGATATACAGCTGTAAAACAGAACGAGGAAATTATAGGCAAGTGTGTCGAGGTGTTGCGTCATGACTATCCGTTGGCTCTTTTTCCTGAGGCAACCCATCGTCCTAAACATTCTCTCTTGTCATTGAGTAAGGGAATCTTTCATATTGCCCTTGAAACCAATAAGAACATAGGTCACGAACGTCCTGTGTACATTGTGCCTATGGGCTTGGAGTATGGTAACTACTATCGCTATCGTTCCAATGTGGTTGCGACTTATGGCGAACCTATCAATGTAACTGAATTTGTCCGTCAGTATGAGGGGGAGGTTACTCCTGCTCGTATGCTTGCGATGTTGCGTGAAGAATTGAGTCTTCGTATGAGTAAGCTTATTGCCTACCTTCCCGATACGGAAGATTATGATGCACAATGGGAATTGACAAAGCTTTGCACTGCGCAAATGCGTCCTCTCTCTACTGCAGAGCGATTGACACTCAATCAAACTGTCATCAGACATCTGGAGGAAAAGAAAGAACAACAGGATACTGAAACTGTTGCTTCTGTTTATACTGAGGCCTTAGAATTTAAGAAAGAACGTCGTTCGTGTGGTGTGCGCACCTCTTCTACGGGACACAAATATCCTTTGGCTGCTTCTATTGCCAATAGTATCGTGTTGCTTTGTACGTTTCCTTATTACTTGTTCTGTATGTTGATGGCACTTCCTTCGTGGGTACTTTCACATATTATCGTTGGAAAAATCAAGGATAAAGCTTTTGCTAATACGGCTCGATTAGGTGTCAATCTTATATTGTGGCCATTGCTTATATTGATTTGGACCATAGTTTTACTTTGTACAATGTCCCTTGTGCCAGCCTTGATATGCATTGCACTGATTATTCCTGCAGTAGCTTTTTTCTACGACTACAATGCTTTTGCCATGCATACATTGAGCGATTGGAAATGGACATTTAATACTCATTTGCACTCGCGCCTTGCTAAGTTGCTCAAGTGGTGTAAGTGATGTCGTTTGTATTATAATGATTAGAGGATGCCCCCAAAATGGTATCCTCTAATTGTATATATAGGTATATTCAAATGACCTTTGCTTATTATTGCTGTCCGATAAAATGTGTATTTTTGCTCATAGTTATAGTATTTGTCGCAAAACAAAATAACCCAAAAGGGCTGAATCCTGTAAATGGAATCAGCCCTAATTTTTATTCTTACAAAAAAAGTTTTATCGGACACCAATAATTCTATTTATAAAAGTATCATAGAACTGCTATCGTAAAAATCTCATTTTATCAGAACAAGTAATTAAATCCGATGTTGTTCCAAAGTTTTTCTCCATCGCGTTTATCAAGAGCGCGGGCCATTTCTACAGATATGACGAAGTTGCGGTTCATCACTATCTTCAATCCACAACCGGCGGTAGCATGTAGCTTTTCTTCTTCGTTAGAGTAGAAGGGGTTGGCTTTGTATTCTCCTCCAGGTTGTTCACTCCATGCTTTGGCTGCTGCCTTCTGTTCATCGAGACGATAGGTCTGTATTACCTGACCCATATCGAAGAAGGGGTTGAGGGCAAGGTGGAAGTTTTGATTGATGAAGCGGAAGTTGACGAAGCGCCAACGGAACTCAGTATTGAGCCATGCCATACCATTTCCTACCACACCATTACGGTTGATACCGCGTACGGATGCATTGCCTCCGAGTCCTTCGGTATAGACTTTGCGGAAGAAGAGTGTGTTGAGGTTGTTGATGAAATAGTAAGGAATTTCACCCGCTAATTTGGCTTGCACACCAAGGCGATAAGCAAAGGTGAGACGGTCTGCATAAACTGGAATGTATTGACTGCCAACGAAGGTAAAACTTAGGTTGCTATATCCTTCGCGGTCGATAATGTCTGGTGCACCCACAAGGGTGGCTTCGATGTTGACTCCACGTGTAGGATCACTATCGTGGTCGCGTGTGTCGTAAATGAGACCAGCTTTCAACTGAAGTACATTGCCACCATTGGCTTCGTTGTCACGGATGAGCCCGTAGTCGCGATAATCTTGGTAGAGGCTGAATTGTCCGTCATAACCCTCAAGATTGATATTGTTGGTATAGATGTTGTAGTAACCAAGGCCGGCTGCCCAATAGAGGTCACCCTTGATACGGCGCTGAAGGCTGGTGACAAAACGGAATTGGTTGCGACGCATCCAATAGAATTCAGACTTTCCACCTTCGGGAACTCCGTAGTCTGAGCCAAAATAGGGAGAGGCATAGCCATTGAAACCATAAAAATCAAACTTCTTGGAATTGAAATAGGTGCAGTCGAAGAAGAGTTTCCCGTCTGGAATGAGTGTCTTGAAGTCGCCATAGCAACGTAGTAGTGAAGAACCTCCAGTGTAGGTGGATGCTTCGAGATTTATTTTGTAGTTGTATGATGGGTAGTTACTTCCGTCTCCATAGTTGAAAATGTCAACGCAAGCACCATACTGGAAACCAAGATCGCTATCCCAGCCTACAACGGGTAGGGGGCCAAAGTTCCAACCTTCCTTAATGATCTCCTTTTTTTCGTTGTTTTGGGCTGAAAGTCCAAGTGTTGCGGCAAATAGCAACAGACAGGTAAGATTACGTTTCATAGTCCTTTTCATGTTTAGTTTGTTTTATATTTGTTAACTCTCACATTTGTCTTCATTCTCCATATCGTTTGAGAAGATTTTCTGCTTGTGGATCTCCCAATTGCTGAGCACGTTGTAAGGCTGTTCGAGCCTCCTCTTTCTTCCCTTGTTGTCCTAAACATACGCCAAGTATGCGATAAGCATCGGCATAGTCGGGTAGTAATTCGGTAACACGACGTGCCGCAACAATGGCTTCATCCCAAAGGTTAAAGCGGGCACACACAGAAGCCTGTTCGATAAGATAATCTACATTCTCAGGTGCCAACTCCACGGCACGTTGAAGATCATTTACGGCCACTTGGTTCATACGTCCGGCTAAGGCCGCCATGGCACGATGATAATAGAAGGCTGCATTAGTTTGTCCTGCCAATAGATTGTAGTATTCATTGTAGTCTTGCACGGCTTCGCGTGGACGTCCATCAGCCATCAGAGCTTGTGCTCGTTGCAAAATGTAGGGCGCTACATCACGTGGGTAGGGCTTGGCGTAGGTGTTGATGGCATGCGTAATGAGGTCTACCACTTCAGATGTACGTGTGGTGTCTCCCATCATTTGTAATGCTTGAGCAGCTGTATACCATGTTGAGGCTGTGGCAATATTTGACCGATTGACTGAGTAATATGCCTGATAGGCTGCTTGATATTGTCCAAGAGCAAAGTGTAGGTCTCCCTTTGTCTGTTGATAAAGTGGCAGTGAGTCTTGTGCTATTGCCTTGTCTATTTCTGCAAGGGCTTTATCCAACGTCCAGTCCTTATATGTTAAAGGGTTCTTATCTGTAGCATTAGTGATGATGAGACGGCATAGAGCATAATGCGCATCGGCTTTATTGGTTGTTAATTCCAATGCACGTGACATATCCTCTTCTGCTAATTGGAAGTGTGCACTATCGCGGAAACTTTGTACGTAAAGGGCTGCACGACGTTGTAATCCTTCGGCACTTTGTGGGTAAGTGATGATGAATTCGTTGAGCAATGAAAGGTACTCTTGTGGCCCGCGAGTACTATTCATATAAAGGTAAACAAGTGCTTCTTGTTCGGTGGGTGGAAGTGCTTTCTTAATACCTATGGCTTTTAAGATGGGGCTATTCCCTGTAAGTGCACCGATACTGAGATTGGCCGCAAAGCGGACATCAACGGCATAGTTTGTGACATTGTCTTGTCCTCCGTATGGCTTTTGTATCAACGCTACCACTTCACCCAGTTCATTCATAATGGGGCAACTTACCTGTTTATCGGTCACAGGCATACGCAGTGTATAATAGGCATATTGCTCAGACGCGGTAACTCGCTCCTCAACCTTTCCCATGGTACAATCGATGGATTTGCTGGTAGAGTAGGGAAGCATCCATACCGATTGTCCTGCTTGTACTCCAAGGGTGTCAATAGTTAATGCCGTCAGTTTCTCTTTACCTGCATCGATGCGAAACTTTACGATATCGTATATTTCGTTCGCACCCAATATGTGTGTCACGGGAAGTTGTTTGCCTGTGTTGGTGATAATTATGGCTTTTTCTGCACTTCGGAAGAGGTTATAGTCAGCCACTGCTTCTCCATTTTCTGAGATGAAAAAACCATTGCCAGTATTCAATATGTTGTCATCCTTGTCGTAGGTAATGACAGAGAATACGGCTGCACGCGCCTTTTTTGCCCACTTAGGAGCTTCTTGGGCATAAAGAGGGAGTGACAAAAACAAAATTATCCACATCCAACATTTTCCCAGAGGTTGAATGGCGGATAATTTGTTAATGATATGAGATACTTTCTTATTTGTGAAAATCATGCGTCTATTGGTTTTTAGAAACCTCTTTGTCTAAATACCTCGTAGATGAGAATACCTGCTGCTACGCTTACGTTCAATGATTCGATGCGTCCAGTCATGGGAATCTTTATCCACTCGTCACAAAGTGCAAGATGTTCGTATGATACACCTTTGTCCTCTGCACCCATGATGATACATATAGGGTCGGTATATTGTCCGTCGGTGTAGTTATAATCTCCCTTTTCGGTGGCGGCAACTACGTGGAAACCACATTGCTTCAGGTAGTTGATAGTATTGGTGAGACTCTTCTCGCGACATACGGGAAGGGTATGAAGGGCACCCGCAGAGGTTTTGATTGCATCGGCATTGACTTTGGCACTATTGTTGGTGGGGATAATGATGGCATCAACACCTGCACATTCGCATGTACGGGCAATGGCTCCGAAATTACGTACATCGGTCACACCGTCGAGCATCAAGAATACAGGGTTCTTTCCTGCTTCGAAGAGGGTAGGTACCAAGTCCTCGGTACGTTGGTATGTGATGCTGGAAATGTAGGCAATTACACCCTGGTGATTTTTACGTGTGATGCGGTTGAGACGCTCAACAGGTACTCGTTGTATGGGGATGAGTGTGCCCTTGAGTGCGGCAAACAACTCGCGTGATAGTTCGTTTTGAATATCTCGCTTTATCAATATCTTGTCAATCTCTTTTCCTGCCTCAATGGCCTCTATCACGGCACGGGTGCCGAAGATCATTTCGCTTTGTTCGTTCATTGTCTATCTTTTTATAAATGTAAAGGATGTATATGCATTCGTGCTACATCTTTACGGATATTATTCATTTTTCAAGAGTTCTCTTGCATTCTCTATGGCCGCATCGGAGAGGTTTTCGCCACTTAGCATATGGGCAATCTCAGTGACGCGTTCTTCGTCGGAAAGACGTACGAGATGCGAGGTGGTACCCTCATCAGTATCCTCCTTGTAGACACGATAGTGTGTGGCTCCTACAGAAGCAATCTGTGGTAAATGGGTGATGCTGATGACTTGTCGGTTGGCTTGCCCCATTTCCTTCATAATAAGTGCCATACGCTCGGCTATTTTGCCTGATACACCAGTGTCAATCTCGTCGAAGATGATGGTGGGCAATTTGACGGCTCCTGTGATGAGTGCTTTCAATGAGAGCATTACGCGAGCAATTTCACCACCTGAAGCCACGTTGGCAATGTTTTGAAGTTGTCCATTCTTGTTGGCCGAGAAGAGGAAATTGATATTGTCCATACCCGTTGCATCAGGTTCTTGGCGAGGGATGAACTCTATATTGAATTTTACGTTTGGCATTCCCAATGGGATGAGATGCTCGGTCAGTGTCTGCTCTATGTGGATGGCGGCTTGTTTTCGCAATTGGGTAAGTTCTTTTGCTTGTACCACCAATTGGTCGTACACTTGCCCCTTCTCGTGAGTCAACTTTTCGATGCGTTCGTCATAACAAGTGATTGCATCGAGTTTTTCACGTAACTCTTGAGTCAAAGATATCAGTTCACAATCTGTCTGCACATGGTGCTTTTGCTCGAGGGTGTAGATTTCGTTCAGTCTCTCGTTCACTTGATCCAATCGTGCGGGGTTAAATTCCACTCCATCTTGCGCCGATTCTATCTCGTTGTTGATGTCTTTCAACTCGATGAGGCAACTCTCGATGCGCTCTTGCAATTCTTCTGCCATAGGGAATACGCGAGATATGTCGCGCAGATGTCGACCAGCATCTTTTAACGCATTGAGTACTCCATTCCCTTCATCAGGATTGAGATATTGACTTGCGGCATAGAGGTTATTTTTGATTTCTTCTGCGTGATTCAGACAATCGGCTTCTGCCTCCAATTCCTCCTGTTCACCTTCACGAAGGTTCAGTGATTCCAATTGCTCCAATTGAAAGGAAATGTAATCCTGTTCAGTACGATTTTTCTCTGCTTCTTCAATGAGGAGATTTAGTTCTTTCGCTAACTCTTTCCAACGATTGTATGTTGTTTTGTATGTGGCCAACTCCTTGGCATCCGAAGCCATGATGTCCACAATGCCCAGTTGGAAACTTTCCTTTCCTAACAAAAGATTTTGGTGTTGGCTATGTACGTCGATGAGTTGTTCGCCCAATTCCTTCATCTGACTAAGTTGAGCAGGTACATCGTTGATGAACGAGCGGCTCTTTCCTGAGGCAGAGAGTTCACGTCGGAGGATGCATTCGCCTTCATCGTACTCCAACTCGTGCTCCTCAAAGAACTCCTTCATGTTGTATGCGGAGATGTCGAAGTGGGCCTCGATGACACACTTTGCCGCTCCTGTCTTGATGGCCTTTGTGTCTGCCCTCTGGCCTAAAAGGAGGCCGATGGCTCCAAGGATGATGGATTTACCTGCACCTGTCTCTCCAGTAATGACGGAGAATCCTTGCTCGAAGTCAATGTCGAGTTTATCGATGAGTGCGTAGTTTTGTATGTGAAGGGATTGTAACATTTCCTAATTCTTTATCTTGTTCCAACTGGTTGATTGAGAGGGGTTGATGTCGCTCATCATGGCAGAAATATCTTCCTTCTCCTTTTGAGAACCTTTGGAGTAGACATTTACCAATTCGTCTTTTTTGATGTCTGTCCAGATGATAGGAAGCGCCGACAGGGGTTTGTTCTCCTTTGCTTCTTTCAATTTCTTTAGAGCGGTGGTAATGTTGGTGCGTCCGCGTTCGGCATTAGTGGCCATCTCGTCAAGGCCTTTGCGATGATATTCGTACATCAGTTGGCGCAGAGGCTCCATACCTCCGTCCATATAGTCGTTGATAATCGCGTGTCTATTTCGGTCACTATCAAAGGCTTTCCATCCTGGTGCATTCAGCATTTCGGCATTGTTGACAAGGGAGTTCACTCGATACAATATCTCACTTCCCCCCTTTGGCGCAAAGGTGTCCATGTCCATGCCTATGATGAGCAGGGCGTAGTAGGCCATGACGGCCGTCAGGTTGTTATCCAACATATCTTCTCTAAACTCCAATTGGTCAAACTCCTTGTAGTTGAAGGCAAACTCTGCGTCCTTGAAGTTGAACACTGTGGTGTTGTACGTTGAGTTGTACACAGGCCTATTGCTTTGCACCATCATGTCACAGGTGAAGTTTCCATCGTCGCTATATTGATTCACCGTGATGTTGAATGAGCAGGAGATGCGCTCTTGCTGGCTATATTGTTGGTTTGTCCACTTGCGTGTGTTCATGAATTCGGTGAGGGCCGTCTCCAATGTCTTGAACACCTCTTTGTTGGTGCCTTGTATCTTTTGGCTATTGATGACGACCTTACAATCCAACTCTTGCGCACGAATGCCGATGGGCATCAATGCGGTTAATACCATGATAACCAGTGTACAGATGTGTCGGATGCGCATGTCTATCTCCTCTTTTTTATTTATTTTACTCTCTTTTCCAGCTCGTCTATGATGTCGGATGCTACTTCGTTCTTGGGCTTCAAGGGGTATTCCTTCGCCTCTTCCTTGGATACGATGGAAATCTTGTTCGTGTCGTGGCGGAAGCCTGCACCCTTGTCGTTCAGTGAGTTGAGGACGATGAAGTCAAAGTTCTTACGCTCGAGTTTCCCTTGGGCGTGAGCCAATTCGTCAGTGGTCTCCAAGGCAAATCCTACAAGTGTTTGTCCTTCGCGCTTCGTCTTTCCAAGGGCGGCGGCAATGTCTTGAGTAGGCTTCAGGCGCAGGATGAGGTCGTCTCCCTCGCGCTTGATCTTCTCCTCGGCTTTTACCTCAGGGGTAAAGTCGGCCACGGCGGCACATAGGATGCCTGCATCGCAAGTGGGGAAGTGAGTGGTGGCTGCTTTGTACATTTCATCAGCCGACTCTACATCGATGCGTTGTATGTGGGGGTGCTTGCACTCCATTTGCACAGGGCCGCTGATGAGGGTAACCTCCGCACCTCGCCTTGCACACTCCTCGGCTAACGCATATCCCATCTTACCTGATGAGTAGTTACCAATGAAACGTACAGGGTCAATTTTTTCGTATGTAGGGCCGGCGGTTATCAATACTTTTTTTTTCTCCAACGGGGAAAAACTTTTTTCCCTGTCTGAGAAAAATTTCTGTAAGGCAATGATGATATTTTCAGGTTCCTCCATGCGTCCTTTACCCACCAGGTGGCTGGCAAGGAAACCTTCGCCTGGCTCTATGATGTGGTTGCCGTATGAGCGTAGTGTATCCAAGTTTTGTTGGGTGGAGGGGTGGGCGTACATGTCGAGGTCCATTGCTGGTGCAACGAAGACAGGTGCCTTCATCGACAGGTAAGTGGTGATGAGCATGTTGTCCGCCACTCCGTGTGCCATCTTGCCAATGGTAGAGGCTGTGGCAGGGGCAATAATCATGGCATCTGCCCAAAGTCCTAATGCCACGTGGCTATGCCAGGTGCCGTCGCGTTGGGCAAAGAAGTCGCTGATGACAGGTTTGCTTGTCAAGGCCGACAAGGTGATGGGGGTGATGAACTCCTTTCCTGCCGGTGTGATGACTACTTGCACCTCGGCTCCCTCCTTGATGAGACCGCGTATCAGGATACAAGCCTTGTAGGCCGCTATGCTTCCAGTGATACCGAGTACGAATTTCTTTCCTTGTAGTATGCTCATAAACTATTGTTGTAGATGGAAAGGGACAATTGGGGACAATCCTTCATCGCCTCTTTTCTTCCAGTTATTTTCTCGAAATTACTTTTTTAATTTTGCTCATCACTTGTCACTCGAGGAGATTACTTCCTCACTTCAATCCTAACTTGATGCGTGTCAACATCTGCTTGGTGTTCAGTGTGAAATCTCCCTGAAGCATCCAACTATAGTAACCAGGGTCTTTGCGAAGAACCTCCTCAACTGATTGTCCCTTGTATTTGCCAAAGTTGAATGTGGCGATGCCCTGTTCGTTGTACACCATGCGTCCTGCGAAGTCCACATTGTGGGTGAAGCTTGAGTATTCGCTTAGGAAGGCCATGTCGTTTTGCAACTCATTTGGGTATCTGTCGAGTTGAGCTTTCAGCACCTCGTATGTGGCGCGTGTGTCGGCCTCGGCGGTGTGAGCATCCTCCAAGTTCTTGTCGCAATAGAATTTATATGCGGCCGAGAGGGTGCGTTGCTCCAACTTGTGGTAGATGACCTGCACATCGATGAACTTGCGACGGCTCATGTCAATGTCTACTCCTGCACGAAGGAACTCTTCGGCCAACAGAGGCACGTCAAAACGGTTGCTATTGAAACCTGCAATGTCGCATCCCTCTATGTCGCGGGCAATGACCTTGGCTACCTCTTTGAAGGTGGGACAATCGGCCACATCCTCGTCATAGATGCCATGTACCTCCGATGATTGCTCGGGGATGTGCATCTCGGGATTGATGCGCATGGTCTTCGACTCTTCGTTGCCGTTAGGATAAACCTTCAGGTAGCAAATCTCGACGATGCGGTCGGTGTTAATATTTACACCCGTTGTCTCCAAGTCGAAGAAGACAATCGGATTTTTCAAATTCAAGTTCATAATGTCATTTACAATTTACCATTTACAATTTACCATTTACAACGCACAAATAATCTAATCCTTGCACCTCGCAATTGGGGAGTGCAAATTGTACATTGTAAATGGTAATTTGTAAATGCCGTTAGTCGTTCAGCATCATGGGCATGAGCAACATCAGCAAATTCTCGTTCTCCTCCTGTTCAGCAGGTACAAGTACACCTGCTCTTGAGGGATCGGCGAGTTCGATGATGACGTCTTGACCTGAAAGGTTGTTCAAGATGTCGATGAGGAAAGTTGCCTTGAAGCCAATGCTCATGGGAGAACCGCTATAACTGCAGTTGATAGACTCTTCGGCCGAAGTTGAGAAGTCAATGTCTTGACCTGAAAGAACCAATTGGTTGTCCTGAAGGCGGAGCTTGATGAGGCTGCTTGCCTGTGACGAGAACACTGACACGCGCTTGAGTGCACTCAGCAGAATGGCGCGGTCGATGGTTACCTTGTGAGGATTGTTTTGAGGAATCACCGAGTTGTAGTTGGGGTAACGACCCTCAATCAAACGACATACCATGCGGTAGTTGGGCATAGTGAAGGTAGCGTTGCGGTCATCGAAATCGATGCTCACACTTCCTTGCTCCTTACCCAAGAGATTCTTGAGCAATGTAGCGGGTTTCTTGGGAAGAATGAAGGCAGCCTTTTCATTGCCCTTAGTAGCATAGTTCTTGTTGCGCACCAATTTGTGTCCGTCCGAAGCCACCATAGTGAGGTCATCAGTGGTGATGTCGAAGTAGATACCGTTCATCACAGGGCGCAACTCGTCATCTGCCGTAGCGAAGAGGGCGCGGTTGATACCATTCAATAAGGTTGAGGCTTCCATCTCCACGTGTACAGCACTTTCGCCCAATGTCACAGGGATGGGGTACTCGTCAGCATTTTGTGCCACTACACTGTAGCGTCCGTTCATGTATTGTACGAGGATTTCCAACGTGTCAGGGTTGAAGTCAAATGTCAATGGTTGCTCGGGGATTTCCTTCAATGCATCCTGAATGGTCTTGGCATTGATGGCAAAACGGCAATTGCCGTCGTTCTCCGCTACCTCTATTGAGGTTGACATAGTTGTCTCGTTGTCAGATGCTGTAAGTGACAAAGTTCCGTCATTCAATTCGAATAAGAAACAATCGAGAATGGGGAGGGTATTCTTCGAGTTGATAACTCGGCCGATTGCTTGCAAATGGTTGAAAAGCCCAGTGCTTGATACGATAAATTTCATATAGTCAATTTTTGTTTTTTATTTCGTTGTAATAATGTGACAAAGGTACGAAAACTTTGTGTATCTATAGCAAAAAGGCGGAAAAAAATTCGTTTAATATGAAATAAAGTAGTACTTTCGCGAAAAATTTTAAAGTATACACATGGAATTAAAAGGTAAAATAATCGCAGTTCTCCCTGCTCGTGAGGGAGTTGCAAAGAGTAGCGGTAATCCCTGGAAAATACAGGAGTATGTATTGGAAACAACCGGTGAGCAATATCCTCGCAAGATGTGCTTCAATGTGTTTGGTGCCGATAAGATCGATCAGTTTAATATTCAGTTGGGTGAAGAGCTCACCGTGTCATTCGATATAGATTGCCGTCAGTGGCAAGATCGTTGGTTTAACGACATCCGTGCATGGAAGGTAGAGCGTGTAAGTGACCAAGCCTCTGCACCGCAACCCATGAACGAAAGCGCGGCTCCTTTCCCTCCTGTATCAGCGGCTCCCGTTGACTTCTCTGCAGGTGACGAGAAGGACGATTTGCCTTTCTAAAAAAGTAAAGAGCGAAAAAATCATGAGAGAGTGTGTCTTGTGATTCACTCCTCTCACATTCTTAGGCGCGGATTACACAAATTTCACGAAAACATTTCATACAATGGGATTTAAAGTAGTGATAATTGGTGCAATTCGCGCCTAAATCTTGTAGGTATAGTCTTTTCGTAGAAGATGTGTTCTTCTCTTTTCACATACATAATATTCTACTAACATACACCCTGATATACAGGGTATCTGACTATAATAAAAAAACAAGGAAGGATTTAATACCCTTCCTTGTTCTATTGTTGCTTTTGTGTGATTTTATCACGAATTCATGCTCATGAGGAATTCTTCGTTGTCGCGTGTTTGCTCGAGGCGTCCCTTTACGAAATCCATGGCTTCGATGGGGTTCATATCTGCAAGGTACTTGCGGAGAATCCACATGCGATCGAGGGTGGTCTTGTCGTGCAAGAGGTCGTCGCGACGAGTACTTGATGCTACGATGTTTACGGCAGGGAAGATACGCTTGTTCGATAGGTTTCGGTCGAGTTGAAGTTCCATATTACCTGTACCCTTGAACTCTTCGAAGATGACTTCGTCCATCTTTGAACCAGTGTCGATGAGGGCGGTGGCAATGATGGTGAGCGAACCTCCACCTTCGATGTTGCGTGCCGCACCGAAGAATCGTTTGGGCTTGTGCAGGGCATTGGCGTCCACACCACCAGAGAGGACCTTTCCTGAGGCGGGTGATACAGTGTTATAGGCACGTGCAAGGCGGGTGATAGAGTCAAGGAAGATGACTACGTCGTGTCCGCACTCTACCATGCGCTTGGCTTTCTCCAATACGATGCCTGCAATCTTTACGTGGCGCTCGGCTGGCTCGTCGAAAGTGGATGCGATGACTTCGGCATTAACACTACGAGCCATGTCTGTCACCTCCTCAGGACGTTCGTCAATGAGGAGCATAATCATGTAAGCCTCGGGGTGATTGGCGGCAATGGCGTTGGCTATGTCCTTCATCAAGATGGTTTTACCTGTTTTAGGTTGAGCCACGATGAGTGCACGTTGTCCCTTACCAATGGGGGCAAACATATCTACTACTCGTGCCGAGAGGTTGTCGCCTCGTCCTGTGCAAAGTTTGAACTTCTCATCGGGGAAGAGGGGAGTAAGGTGTTCGAAAGGTACACGGTCGCGTACGACAGATGGGTTCTTTCCATTGATCTTTGTAACCTTCACCAAGGGGAAGTATTTTTCGCCTTCTTTGGGAGGACGGATGGAGCCTTCCACAACGTCGCCTGTTTTCAAACCATAGAGTTTGATTTGTGCCTGAGATACGTAAATGTCATCGGGTGAAGAGAGGTAGTTGTAATCGGCTGAACGTAGGAAACCATATCCATCGCTCATGATTTCCAATACTCCTGTGCCATCGAGGATGCCTTCGAAGTCATAAACCTTCTCGGGTTGTGGCACGGGTTGAGGTATTTGTTCGTCGAAATAGTCGGAGTATATGTCTTCCTTTTGTTGAAGAATTTTGCTTGATTGTGACTCTACCTTGGTGGCCTCGAATTTTCCAAAGAGTTCCTCAGGGATTTCAAGATTACCTTCTGATGGAAGTTCTTCAATGGGGATGAAATCTTCCGTGGCATATGGGTTTTGAAATAATATTTCGGGTAGATCGCTATTGACGTTGCTTTGAGCCTTTGGAGTTGCCTCTTTTTCTGTAGTGGGCTCTTCTGTGTCTTGTGCTTCGGCAACCTCAGTGATGCTCTCTTCTTGGGTTGCAACCTCTGCAATCTCTTCTACAACAGGTTCTTCAGTGAAGGGGAGGGTGGCCTCTACTTCTTTTGCAGAGGGAGTGCTCTCCTCAACTTTTTCTTTCTTCTCTACGATAGTCTCTTCAGTAGTGGCTGTTTCCTTTGACTTGCTCTTGCTTCCTGGCTTGCGGCCTCGTTTCTTGGGGGCTGGTGCCTCTGCAGGAGCCTCGGCAGGAGTCTCCACGGGAGTGATCTCTTGCTGAACAGGTTTGGGCTCTTCCTCTACTTTGGGAGTTATGACGGTCTTTTGTGGTTCGTCAATCTTTTTTGCTTTATCTTGTGTGGCTGTGTATACTTTGCCAGCAGCTTGCTTTACGGTTACTCTTGAACGTTTTTTAGGAGTCTCCGTTGCCTTTTTTGCCGCTTCGTTGATGGCCTGTTCATCCAAAATTTTGTAAACCAAAGCGTCTTTGTTCAACGAATTTATCTTTTTGATACCCAATTCGTTGGCTATTTCTTTCAGTTCGCTCAGTTCTTTTTCTCTGAGTTGGATAATGTTATACATATAATGTCTTTTTTTGAAATGTTCGATACGATAGACTTGCCTCCTTTGGTTATGATGTCCGTTGAAATGCACATTGCGCACGTACAGTTGTCAATGGAAAATGGTGGGTGATGGGCATCCTGTATAAGGGTAGAGGAGTCACATCTCTCTCACGTGAGTTTGCCGTTAAAGGAATGGCGAGGCTGAATGTGTAATTGATTGTTTTTAATTGAGTGTATGTTCGTAGGTTGATGAATCACTACTCCCATATGATTTGATGGTGCAAAAATAGTGATAATTTCCCACATATCCCTACATTCTTTCGTTTTTTATTTGTTTTTTTTGCCAGGAGGAGGTGGTTCTTACTCCTTGTGATGTTAAATGAACGTAAAACTCGTGTAAATGTTCGTGCTATAACGACAAAAAGCCGTAATTTAGCACCACATTTTTAAAATATAGAATAATCGTTAATATGAAAAAAGTAATTTCAACTCCCAATGCACCGGCCGCTATCGGTCCTTATAGCCAAGCAATCGAGGTAGGAAACATGGTGTTCCTCTCAGGTCAGATACCCGTAAATCCTGCTACAGGCGAGGTTGTAGAGGGTGGCATCAAGGAGCAGACTATCCGTGTGTTTGAGAACATCAAGGCTGTGCTTGCCGAGGCAGGTCTCACATTGGACAATGTAGTGAAGACTACTGTATTCTTGGCTGACATCTCTATGTTCGTAGAGATGAACGAAGTGTACGCAAGTTACTTCAGTGGCGCATTTCCCGCTCGTTCGGCTTTTGCCGTGAAGCAACTTCCTAAGGGCGCTTTGGTGGAGATTGAGAGCATCGCTGTACGTTAATGTGCTCAGTACTCTAAAATTTCACGGGTTATGTAGAAAATTTCTCTCTGCATAATCCGTGTTTTGTTACTATATTGACGAGAGATATTTTTTCCTCGTTGGAGAAAAAGTTTTTCCCTACGGGGGAGAAAAAAGGTAAGTGTAAAATGGGAAAAAAGAGGATAAAAAACCCCTGGTTGGGAGCCGAAGGTTACTACTGCTTTGGATGTGCACCTAACAACGAATATGGGGTAAAGATGGAGTTTTACGAGGATGGCGACAAGGTGGTTTGTCGGTGGAAACCTCGTGCAGAGTATCAAGGATGGATAAATACCCTGCATGGAGGAATACAGGCCGTACTCTTGGACGAAATATGTGCATGGGCGGTGATGCGTCAGACGCAACGCACAGGAGTGACCTCGAAGATGGAGACACAATACAAACGCCCCATCTCTACCAACGATGAGTACATTGACCTTGAGGCTCGGGTAGTGGAGCAACGTCGCAACCTTGTGACCGTGGAGGCCGCTATATATAATAAGGTGGGCGAGTTGTGCACCAGTGCGCAATGCCTCTACTTCACCTTCTCGCCCGAAAAGGCACGTGAGGAGATGGGATTCGAGGCTTGTGAATTGGAGGAATAGAAGAAAATAGTGTGATTTTTGAAAGAAAAATCATTAAAATGTTTGCATTTGTCAATTGAAAGGTTTATTTTTGCAGCAATTTAAAAGGTATAGAGTATGAATTTGACCATCGAACATCGCCATCATCATCTTCCCATCGAGTAATTTCGGTAGGCCGAATGGTGTTTGTGTCGTGTGTGTCAGAAAAACTATAAATAGGAGCCTTGCCGGATGGAGGGCTTCTTTTTTGTTATAATAAAGAATAAGTAAAGAAAAAAGATAAAGTAATTATGCTAAGAATTGCTGTACAATCCAAAGGACGTCTCTACGAGGAGACAATGGAACTTTTGCGTGAATCGGACATCAAGTTGAGTTCGTCCAAACGTACCTTGTTGGTGCAATCCACCAATTTTCCCATCGAAGTGCTCTTCTTGCGCGATGATGACATCCCTCAGTCGGTTGCCAGTGGTGTGGCTGACCTCGGTATTGTGGGTGAGAATGAATATCTCGAACGTAAGGAGGATGCAAGTGTTGTGCGCCGTTTGGGATTCAGTAAGTGTCGCTTGTCATTGGCTATCCCTGCCGCTATTGATTATACTGGTTTGCAATGGTTTAATGGGAAGAAAATAGCTACTTCATACCCCGAGATATTGAAGGACTTCATGAGTAAGAATGGTATCAATGCAGACATTCACGTCATTACTGGCTCGGTAGAGATTGCCCCAGGTATAGGGTTGGCCGATGCCATTTTCGACATCGTAAGTTCGGGCTCTACACTGGTGAGCAATAACTTACGCGAGGTGGAAGTGGTGATGAAGTCCGAAGCACTGCTCATAGGTAATAATGACCTCTCCCCTGAGAAGCGCGAGGTGCTCGACGAGCTGCTTTTCCGCATCGAAGCCGTGAAGATGGCCGAGGATAAGAAGTATGTGTTGATGAATGCACCTACCGATAAGTTACAGGAAATCATAGAGGTACTACCTGGTATGAAGAGCCCCACAGTAATGCCTTTGGCACAAGAGGGATGGAGTTCGGTGCATACGGTGCTTGACCAGAAGTGCTTTTGGGAGATTATCGGTAAGTTGAAGGCTTTGGGAGCCGAGGGAATCTTGGTGCTTCCCATTGAGAAAATGATATTATAAACACTCGTTCGTATGAAAGTTTACAGATATCCTGCCAAGGAAACATGGGGTGAGTTGCTTCGTCGTCCGACATTGGATGTGGAGGCCTTGCGCGACACCGTTGGTGCGGTGTTGGCTCGTGTGCGTGCTGAGGGAGACTCTGCCGTATTGGAGTATGAGGAGATTTTTGACAAAGTGAAACTCACTTCGTTGGCCGTGACCCCTGAGGAGATGGAGGAGGCTTCTCTTCGCATTGATGCAGAGCTGAAGGCCGCCATCGAGTTGGCTCATGCTAACATTGAGAAGTTTCACACTACCCAGCGTTTTGAAGGTAAGCGAGTGGAGACTCTGCCAGGCGTGACTTGTTGGCAGAAAGCTGTAGCCATTGAGAAGGTTGGACTTTATATCCCTGGTGGTACGGCTCCTCTTTTCTCTACAGTACTGATGTTAGCTACCCCTGCACGCATTGCTGGATGTGGCGAGATAGTACTATGTACACCCCCTGCTCGCGATGGAAGTGTGCACCCAGCCATTCTGTATGCTGCTAAGGTGGCAGGTGTTAGTCGTATATTCAAGATAGGTGGTGTGCAGGCCATAGGATCTATGGCTTATGGTACACAAAGCGTGCCTAAGGTGTACAAGATATTTGGCCCTGGTAACCAATATGTGACGGCGGCCAAGCAACAGGTGTCGTTGCGCGATGTAGCGATAGATATGCCTGCTGGTCCTTCGGAAGTGGAAGTGTTGGCAGACGCTACGGCTAACCCTGCCTTTGTGGCGGCTGACCTGCTCTCGCAGGCAGAGCATGGGGTGGATAGTCAGGCCATCTTGATTACTACCGATGAGGCATTGATTGAGAAGGTTGAGCAAGAGGTAGAGGTACAGTTGGCAGCCCTTCCTCGTAAGGAGATTGCCGCTCGCTCGTTGGAGAATAGTAAACTCTTCCTTGTACACGATATGGACGAGGCGATGGAAATGACCAACGAGTATGCCCCTGAACACTTGATAATCGAGACGGAGAACTACATGGCACAAGCGGCTCAGGTGGTGAATGCAGGGTCGGTATTCCTCGGGTCGCTTTCCCCTGAGAGTGCGGGTGACTATGCCTCAGGTACCAATCACACCTTGCCCACCAATGGGTATGCAAAGGCGTATAGCGGAGTGAGCCTTGATAGTTTTATCCGCAAGATAACTTTTCAAGAGATTACTCCCCAAGGTATGGTGGCTATAGGCCCTGCTATCGAGACCATGGCTGCCAATGAACAGTTGGATGCTCACAAAAATGCCGTGACCGTAAGATTGAAATCTATAAATGGATAAGTTGGGGAGTGAGAAGTGAATTACTTCTCGTGTGTCCCTGCTCTCCTTAAAAATATATACAATACCTTATGAAAACATTGCAAGAATTGGTTCGCCCCAACATCTGGAGTCTAAAGCCCTATTCGTCCGCTCGTGATGAGTATAAGGGTGTGAATGCGAAGGTGTTTGTGGATGCGAACGAGAGTCCCTATAATTCCCCATACAATCGCTATCCCGATCCTTTGCAGGGTGAAGTAAAGCGTCTACTTGCACCCATCAAGGGGGTGGAAGAGGAGAATATCTTCCTGGGTAATGGTAGCGACGAGGCCATTGACCTTGTCTTTCGCATCTTTTGCGAACCTGGGGTGGATAATGTGGTAAGCATTGCTCCCACCTATGGAATGTACGAGGTGTGTGCAGATGTAAATAACGTAACCTATCGTCCCGTGCCACTACAGGTGGATGAGGTGGGCGACTTCCACTTCAGTGCCGATACTCTGCTTGCCGCAGTAGACGAGCACACGAAAGCCGTTTTCCTTTGTTCGCCCAACAATCCGACGGGTGAGTGTCTCGAGCGTGCGGAGTTGACGAAAGTGCTGGATACCTTTGATGGTATGGTGGTGATTGACGAGGCATATGCAGACTTCATGGAGTGTCCTTCATTTACGGAAATGTTGACCAAATATCCAAGATTGATTGTCCTACAGACATTCTCAAAAGCGTGGGCAAGTGCAGGCATCCGCTTGGGTATGGCCTTTGCCAACCCCGAGGTGATAGGCTTGTTCAACAAGGTGAAGTATCCCTACAATGTGAATGTCCTTACCCAACGTCAGGCACTAGAGGTGCTTGCCGACTACCCTCAGATTACCGAATGGATAAAATTGTTGAAGGACGAGCGTACGCGATTGACGAAGGCTTTAAGGGCTTACCCCGACACAGAGCATCTCTTTCCAACCTCTGCTAACTTCATCCTCGTGAGGGTGAGGGATGCTCAGGCTCTGTATGACTATCTGCTTACCCAGGGTATCATCGTGCGCAATCGTCACAGAGTACAACTCTGCCACAACTGCTTGCGCATTACCGTGGGATCGCCCGAGGAGAATGACCTGTTATTGCAGGCTATGCACGATTTCCTGAAATAGTTTTTATGTATAAAATATTTCTTTTATATCTCTCCTTTTCGGTCAATGGTAAATATGAGTTTAAACATTAATTCCGAATCACCAACCAAGGTATAAGATGCTTAGCAAGTATAAACTTAATCAACTCTACTTTAAGGATACGTCGTTTGCCAACCTGATGACGCGACGTATCTTTAACGTACTTCTCATCGCAAACCCCTACGATGCCTTCATGCTGGAGGACGATGGACGTGTGGATGAGAAGATTTTCAACGAGTATATGAATCTGAGCCTGCGTTATCCTCCGCGCTTTACTCAAGCTTCTACCATGGAGGAGGCTCAGCAGAAGTTGGAGACCACGAAGTTCGATCTCGTTATCTGTATGCCGGGTACTGACAATAACGATGCGTTCGACATTGCCCGTAGTATCAAACAACAATATCGCGACATTCCCATTGTGGTTCTCACTCCCTTCTCCCATGGTATCACTAAGCGTATGGAGAATGAGGACCTCAGCATCTTCGAGTATGTCTTCTGTTGGTTGGGAAATACCGACTTGCTGCTCTCTATCATCAAACTCATTGAAGATAAAATGAATCTGGAGCACGATGTTAACGAAGTGGGTGTACAGATGATACTCCTTGTGGAGGACTCCATCCGCTTCTACTCCTCTGTACTCCCCAACTTGTACAAGTTTGTGCTCCGCCAGAGCCAGGTCTTCGCTACTGAGGCACTGAATGCGCACCAACGTACTCTGCGTATGCGTGGACGACCCAAAATTGTCCTTGCCCGTAGTTATGAGGAGGCTATGGCTCTATATGACAAATATTCCTCTAACATGTTGGGTGTCATTACCGATGCACGATTTCCTCGCGAGGGCGAGACTGACCCCCATGCTGGCATACGCTTGATAGAGGAGATACGCAAGCGTGACGAATACCTCCCTCTCATCCTTCAGTCGGCCGAGAGTGAAAACAAACTCGAAGCCTTTCGTCTTGGGGTCAGTTTCGTGGACAAGAACTCCAAGAAAATGGACGTGGACTTGCGCGAGACCGTGTCGGACAATTTCGGATTCGGAGACTTTGTCTTTCGTGATCCACACACAGGGGAAGAGGTGCTACGCATTCACAACCTTAAGGAGTTGCAGGAGAATATCTTCACCATTCCCCACGAACTCCTGTTGCACCATATTAGTCGCAACCATGTGAGCCGTTGGCTTTACTCACGAGCCATGTTCCCCGTGGCCGAATTCTTGAAGCAAATCACATGGAAGTCGCTCGACGATGTAGATGCACATCGTCAAATTATCTTCGAGGCTATCGTTAAGTATCGTAAGATGAAGAATCAAGGTGTAGTTGCTATCTTCCAACGCGATAGGTTCGACCGTTACTCTAACTTTGCTCGCATAGGTGAGGGGTCACTTGGAGGTAAGGGACGCGGACTTGCATTTATCGACAATATGGTGATGCGTCATGAGGAGTTTGAAGAGTTTGATACAGCCCATGTGGAGATACCCAAGACGGTAGTCCTTTGTACCGACATCTTCGACGAGTTCATGGATACCAATAATCTCTATCAGATAGCACTCAGTAATGCGAGCGACGAGGAGATTCTTCGCCATTTCCTACGTGCCAAATTGCCCGACAGATTGGTGGAGGATTTCTTTGCCTTTTTTGATGTAGTGAAGTCTCCCATTGCCATCCGTTCATCTAGCCTGTTGGAGGATTCCCACTATCAACCTTTTGCTGGCATATATTCTACATACATGATACCTTGTCTTGAGGATAAGTACGAGATGCTTCGTATGTTGAGCGATGCCATCAAGGGAGTGTATGCATCCGTCTATTATCACGATAGTAAGGCATATATGCAAGCCACTAGTAACGTGATTGACCAAGAGAAGATGGCTGTCATCCTACAAGAGGTGGTGGGTACACAGTATGGTGACCGTTTCTATCCCAATATCTCTGGTGTGGCACGTTCGCTTAACTATTACCCCATTGGTGAAGAGAAAGCCGAGGAAGGAACCGTTAGTCTTGCATTGGGATTGGGTAAATATATTGTGGATGGAGGTCTCACTTTGCGTTTTTGTCCTTACCACCCTCATCAAGTGTTGCAGACAAGCGAGATGGAGATAGCCTTACGCGAGACACAGACACAATTCTATGCACTCGATATGAAGAATGTGGGTGACAAATTCTCGATAGACGATGGATTTAACTTGCTAAAACTCCACGTTAGGGAGGCTGAGGCAGATGGGGCACTCAACTACATCGCGTCCACCTATGATCCTTACGATATGGTCATTCATGATGGTATTTATCCGGGGGGTCGTAAGTTGGTAACTTTTGCCAATATCCTCCAGCACGATGCCTTCCCTTTAGCTAAGATTCTCCAGTTGGCACAGACGTATGGCCAATCCGAGATGCGTCGTCCTGTAGAGATTGAGTTTGCAGTGAAGTTGAATCCCGACAAGACGGGAACCTTCTATCTGTTACAGATACGCCCCATTGTAGATAGTAAAGAAATGCTTGACGAAGACCTTACTCAAGTAAAGGACGAGGAGACTATCTTGAGATCGTATAATTCATTGGGACATGGCGTTGTCAACGACATACAGGATGTCGTCTATGTAAAGACTGAGGGATATTCTGCATCCAATAATCAACTGATAGCTTATGATATAGAGCAACTGAATCGTCGTTTTTTGGACGAGGGAAAGAATTATGTATTAGTGGGCCCTGGTCGTTGGGGAAGTAGCGATACTTGGTTGGGTATTCCGGTCAAGTGGCCTCACATATCTGCAGCTCGTGTCATTGTGGAAGCTGGCTTGACTAACTATAGAGTAGATCCTAGTCAGGGAACACACTTCTTCCAAAATCTTACCTCCTTTGGTGTTGGATATTTCACCATCAATGCCTATTGTAACGATGGAGTGTATGATCAGTCCCTCCTCGATTCTATGCCTGCCGTAGAGGAAACACGTTTCCTACGTCATGTGCATTTTGATAAACCTTTGGTCGTAAAGATGGATGGAAAGCGAAACTTGGGAGTAGTGATGAAGCCAAGTGACGATTGAATATCATACTATACTATCCTTTAAACAGGTGTACTATTAGTATCGATGAAAAAAAAGGTGGTGGATGTAAGCACATCCACCACCTTTTTTAATATACGTATGAGTTGATTATCTCATTGCAAATTCGAAAGTCTGAGCAGAAGCAGCCTGACGAGCAGCCATCATACCTGCATTGTCCAATGATACTTGCATATAAGAACCATTCTGCAAATTCATATTTACAGTTCCGTCATTATTGATGCTAAGCAATTCAATAGCCTCGTTTCCGTTCATTACACTCCAACTTTGTGCTTCAGTGTCGAACTTCAAAGTCATCTCTTGACCTGCCTCGTTGGTAATGGTATATCCGTCAACATTTGTCTGTACCAAATATTCGCCACTTTCGCCCTTTACCTTCTTTACATCACCTGCGTTAGCTACGGGATTATCGCCAGTCCAGAACTCAATACTATTAAATACTACATTGTCCACAAAGTAACAAATTTCGTAGATGGGCACAATGCACATGGCCAAATAAACTACTTCGTTGATGAACTTGTTGTCTGTAAGATTTTCGTTCCAATCTTTTACTGTGTTGAACAACGCGAATGAACCGATACAAGATGAAAACATCATACTACCGCACAACAATGCGCACATAGCGCTAACTTTGAACTTTTTCATAACTGCTTTTCTTTTTATTTGGTTAATAAATAAGTATTCTGCTGACAAAGGTACGTATTATTTCTTAATTTGCAAGCAAATTTCTTAAAATCTTCTTATTTTACTTAATATTTGCTTCTTCGAGTCCGTATCCCTTTCGTTTGTCTTCCTTTTTAAGAGCAAAGGCCAATGCCAATGCAACAATACCAAAGGCTGCAAACACACACATAGGTAGTGTATAGTCATATTGGATAAATGTCTGCCCATCAACCACACGTTCTCCATCTATACAATATTTGTTAAGCAACCAACCGATGAGCAGGGGTACAAAGCCGAGGCCGATATTCTGAACCCAGAAAATGAGTGCATAAGCAGAACCAAGCAACTTTTCAGGAATGATTTTGGGGACACTGGGCCACATAGCAGAGGGAACCAATGAGAATGCGATACCTAACATGATGGCGATGAAAGCGGCAAACCACCAGAAATTCAATATCGGCAAAGCAAATAATACGTGTACCATAATGAGCATGGCAGAACCTATAATCATGATGGTGGCTCCCTTTCCGTGCTTGTCGTAGATGCTACCGAAGAGAGGGGTCATGATGAGGTTACCCATGGGGATGAGTGCAGGAATCCATCCTGCCCATTCGTTTGCCATTCCATATTTGTTCTCCATCAATGAGGTGGCGTACTTCATGAAGGGGAATACGGCAGAATAAAACATCAGGCAGAGCAAGGCTATCAACCAGAAGCCCTTGTTGCTGACAATGGCTTTTAGGTCGGAAATGTGGAAGGTGTCATCCTCTCCTTGTTCAGCAGTAATCTGCTTGTCCAATTTTGCGTCCATTACACAGAATACCATGTAGGCCATCAATCCTATACCTAATAATATGAGGGCAAACAATAGAGGAGCTGACATGCTGAAATTCTTAACGATGAGCGGGCTTACAATCATAGCTAAAGCAGTACCCAATCGTGCAACTGCTACTTGAGCACCCATGGCCAAAGCCATTTCCTTGCCTTTGAACCACTTGGCAATGACCTTGGTTACCGTGATTCCGCAATTCTCTGTTCCTACGGCAAAAATGGCGTAACCCAAACTTGCCATAAATACTTGTGTGCGAATGCCGAAAATGGTGCCAGCTTCAGGGGTAGGAGAGATGTACTCTACTGCGTAGTATTTGATGAAAGCACCCACCACCATCAGGGCACAGGTCATAATACCTGTGAATCGTACGCCTAACTTATCCAAGATGATACCACCAAAGATAAGCATCAGTAGGAATACATTGAACCAACAGTAGGCCCAGTTGAAGATTCCGAAGTCGGAACTTGACCAACCCATTTCTACTTCCAACATTGTCATCAGGGGTGACATGGCATCGGTGAGGAAGTATCCCCACATCATCGTGAACGACACGATTACGAGAGCAGTCCAACGCGCGGCCTTGGAGTCTCTCAATGTTTTTTTAACTAATTCTGTCATTTTTTTATTGAGTTTTTATTGTTGAATATTATATCCCTTTTGCAATTATCCGTTCTTCATGCTTGCTTGTTCTTTGTCATACTGACGACAAAAGACGAAAATACAGAAACGTATTTCTTAAAGAAACTACTCGGCGTATTATGCGGATATTCTCTGATTTTTTCTCTCTTTCTTGCGCAAAGATAGTATAGAGCCTCGGAATATCAAAGACATATGCTTAAAAATAAGACTTTTTTCTTGAAATATTTGTCAGATATAAATAAAAGCAGTACCTTTGCGCCCTGAATTGACAGACCATTACACATTATTGTTACCAGCAATAAGTAAAAGCATATAATAATTAAAAAAGAAAATATAGAAATGAAAAAAGGTATTCATCCTGAAAATTATCGTCCCGTAGTATTCAAGGATATGTCTAACGGCGATATGTTTTTGACTCGTTCAACTTGTAAGACTTCTGAAACAATTGAGTTCGAAGGTGAAACTTACCCTGTAGTCAAGGTCGAAATTTCAAGTAGTTCACACCCCTTCTTCACTGGTAAGTCTAAGTTGGTTGACACTGCTGGACGTGTGGATAAGTTCATGAGCCGCTACGGTAACGCTCGTAAGAAGTAAGAAGAAATATCGAAAAAAGTTCTTATTGATAAACAACGGAGGATGCATTCATAAAAATGTATCCTCCGTTGTTTTTGTAATCTCTCCCTCATTACTGAACTTATTTGTGAGTTCTTCCTCCAATTTTGGAGTCATAAAAAATGGTGGGTAGAGAAAAAAAACGTATCTTCGCAGCGAATATTTTTTTAAAGACTTAAGAAAAAGTTTTTTATGGCACGTGAAAAAATAAGCATCGCTTTGATGGGTATATTGATGGCGACTTTGTTTGTTGTCAATTTGTTTGTGGGATCTGTTGAAATCCCACTCAAGGATGTGTGGAACGTGCTTTGTGGAGAAGGTGATACTGTACGAGCATCGTGGCAATTCATCATATTGGAGAATCGCTTGCCTCAAGCTCTAACCGCATTGTTGTGCGGATCCGCATTGGCAGTAAGTGGATTGATGTTGCAGACGGTGTTTCGCAATCCCTTGGCTGGACCCTCTATTTTAGGAATTGATTCAGGAGCAAGTTTGGGAGTAGCCTTGGTCATGTTGTTTTGTGGAGGGGGACTGATGGCTGGGAAAATGTTTCTTGGAGGTTTCCTTGCGGTGACGATTTCCGCATTCGTAGGTGCTATGGCCGTGATGGGGCTATTGTTGTTCTTTTCCACACTTCTCAAAAATGATGTGATGTTGCTGATAGTGGGTATCATGATTGGGTACATAGGTTCGTCGGTCATCTCATTGCTCAATTTCTTTTCCACGGCCGAGGGTGTACACTCATATATGGTATGGGGAATGGGTAGTTTTGGTGGTGTGTCTATGGCGCAGATACCTTGGTTTGCATTGATGGTGGTGGGAGGTATAGTGCTCTCTCTCTTGTTGGTAAAGCCCCTGAATGCCTTGTTGTTGGGATACCAGTATGCCGAGAATTTGGGTGTCAATATTCGACGAGTACGTATGTCCCTTCTGATTGCTACAGGCATACTATCCGCCTCTACCACTGCATTTTGTGGTCCTGTTTCATTCTTGGGGTTAGCAGTACCTCATATGGCTCGTTTGTTGCTACGTAAGGCCGATCATCGTTACTTGATGCCATTGTCGTTGCTTACTGGAGGAGCCGTGGCATTGTTGTGCAATCTCATTTGTGCATTACCTGGTGACAAGGGGTTGATTCCGCTGAGTGCAGTCACTCCGTTGTTGGGAGTACCAGTCATCCTCTACGTGCTATTACGTGGTAAGAAATAGTGTGTATAAAATCGTTAGATAAAAATCAAAATAGGTAGAATATGCAGACTCTTACACTCCTTGAACTGAACGGTATAGTACGTCAGTCGCTCCTCCATGCTTTGCCCGATGAATATTGGGTACAGGCCGAATTGAGTGATGTGCGTGTGAATCCTGCAGGGCATTGTTATGTAGAGTTTGTTCAGAAAGATGCACGTAACCACACCTTGGTTGCCAAGGCTCGTGGTACGGTGTGGGGTAATGTGTTTCGCTTGCTCCGTCCTTATTTCGAGCGAGAGACAGGGCAACCTTTTGTGGCGGGTATAAAAGTGTTGGTGAAGGTCAGGGTCGAGTTTCATGAGTTGTATGGCTATTCGCTCACAATTGTGGATATTGACCCCTCATACACGGTGGGCGATATGGTTCGTCGTCGTCGTGAAATACTTCGTCAATTGGAGGAAGAGGGTGTGATTAACCTGAATAAGGAATTGACATTGTCCATTGCCCCCCAACGTGTGGCCATCATATCCTCCTCTACTGCTGCTGGATACGATGATTTCTGTAATCAGTTGAGAAACAATCCGTATGGTTTGCATTTTTCTACTGTATTGTTTCCTGCAGTGATGCAGGGTGACAAGGTAGAGGAATCCATATTGGATGTATTGGAACTCATTCAATACCGTTTGGATGAGTTCGACGTAGTAGTCATCATTCGTGGAGGAGGTGCAGTGAGCGACCTTTCCGGATTTGATACCTACCTGTTGGCTGCAGCTTGTGCTCAGTTCCCATTGCCCATCATTACAGGCATAGGCCACGAGCGGGATGATACAGTGTTGGACATGGTCGCAAATACTCGTGTGAAGACCCCCACGGCCGCGGCACAATACCTTATCAGTCGTGTGTACGACGCATCACTCAGGTTGGAGGAGTTGGCCGACACTTTGCGCAATCGTGTGATGAGCACATTGGACATGCAGACACGTCGCTTGGCCGAGATTACACGCCAATTGCCCCACCTTGTCGCACTTCGATATATGCACGAGAAGAATTGTCACGATCGTCTGTGGCAACGTACAATGTCTGCCCTTGCATTGACAATGGAGAGTCGTAAGAGCCAATTGCAATTGATTCACCAACGCACCAAGGCTTGCGACATAGAGCACATACTTTCCAAGGGATTCAGCCTTGTGCTCAAGGGAGGGCGTGTCGTGACAGATTCCATGGATTTACATCAGGGAGATGCTATACACATCCGCATGGCTAAGGGGACAATCGTATCCGAAGTAAAAACTATAGAGGAATAAAATATATGGCAAAAAAACGTACTTACGAAGAGATGATAGCCCGATTGGAGCAACTTGTATCCAGTATGGAGAACAATGAATTGGGTATGGATCAGTTGTGCGATGCACTGGAGGAGGTGAAAACTCTGTTGGCACAGTGTCGCGAGAGACTCTACAAAACTGAAGAGAACGTAAAGAAGATATTGGAAGAAGACAAGGAATTATAACTTTTAAAAATAAGATAAACGAAATATGGAAAACAAAGAAATGACTCACCTTTTGATTGAAACATCCAAGGGAAATATCACGGTGAAACTCTACGATGAAACCCCTAAGCACCGAGACAATTTCATCAAGTTGGCTCAAGAAGGCTTCTACGAGGGCACGCTGTTCCATCGTGTCATCAAGAATTTTATGATTCAAGGCGGTGACCCCGAGAGCAAGAATGCCCCTGCAGGAAAGATGTTAGGTACGGGCGATACAGGCTATACCATTCCCGCGGAGTTCGTCTATCCCCAGTATTTTCACAAGAAGGGTGTACTCTCTGCTGCACGTCAAGGCGATGAGGTGAACCCCGAGCGAAACTCATCGGGTTGCCAGTTCTACATTGTGACAGGCCAAGTCTATACCCCCTCTCAGTTGGATGGTATGGAAAAGCAACTCTCTCAGATGAAGTTGAAGAATGCTTTCGACACATTGGCTCGCCAACACATGAAGGAAATCTATAAAATGCGTAAGGCAAATGACATTGCAGGCCTGCAACAATTACAAGACCAATTGATAGCCGAAGCCCAAGCACAAGTGGCAGGCGAAGCACCGTTCAAGTTTACACCCGCACAGGTCGAAGCCTACACTACCATAGGTGGTACTCCCCACTTGGACAACCAGTACACCGTCTTTGGTGAAGTGACCGAGGGAATGGAAGTAGTCGATGCCATACAACAGGTAAAGACCAATCGAGCCGACCGTCCCGAGGAAGATGTTGTGATTCGCAAAGTAACCATATTGCAATGATAGAGATAAACCGTCACGTTCTCTCCAATGGGCTTCGCATTGTACATCACGAGGACCATAGTACACAGATGGTGGCAATCAACATCGTCTACAATGTAGGAGCACGCGATGAAGATTCCAGTCGCACAGGGTTTGCACACCTGTTCGAGCACCTGATGTTTGGCGGGTCAGTAAATATCCCCGACTATGACACACCTGTGCAAGAGGCCGGTGGCGAGAACAATGCCTGGACCACAAACGACCTGACAAACTATTACCTCACACTCCCCAAGCAGAATGTGGAGGTGGGCTTTTGGCTCGAGTCAGACCGTATGTTAGGGTTGGCCTTCTCGCCCGAAAGCTTGGAGGTTCAGCGCGGAGTGGTGATGGAGGAGTTCAAGCAGCGCCATCTCAACCAACCCTATGGCGATGCCAGCCACCTGGTGCGTAGCATGGCCTATACCGTACACCCCTATCGATGGCCTACCATAGGATTGGAACTGAGTCACATTGCCAATGCGTCAATGGAGGAGGTCAAGGACTTCTTCTATCGCTTCTATGCCCCTGACAATGCCGTGATGTCCATTACAGGCAACATCTCATTTGACGAAGTCGTACGCCTGTCCGAGAAATGGTTTGCTCCCATCCCTGCCCGTGGAGTACACAAGCCCTCCATTCCTCAGGAGCCAGTGCAAACCTCCATCCGTCGTATGGAGGTAGAGCGCGATGTACCTGTTGACGCCCTCTACATGGCCTTTCACATGTGCCATCGCCTGCACCCCGACTACTACGCCTCCGATATGCTCAGCGACCTCCTTGCCAACGGACGTTCCAGTCGCTTGATTTCACACCTGGTCATGCAGCGCCCCATCTTTAGTCAGATAGATGCCTACATCACTGGCAGCACCGATGCAGGCCTGTTGCAGATAGCAGGTAAACCATGCCCTGGTGTCACCCTGGCTGAGGCCGAACAGGCCGTGTGGGAGGAACTGAATGCTTTCGTCCACACCACACCCGACGAAATGGAGTTGGAAAAAGTGAAGAACCGATTCGAAGCCGAGCAGACCTTCAAGAGTACCAATTTCCTGAACAATGCCGTAAACCTCGCCTACTACGAACTACTCAGCCGGGCCGAGGATGTGAACACCGAGGTCAGCGCCTATCGTGCCGTCTCCCCCGCCTCCATCCGTCGCGTCGCCTCCGAAATCTTCCGCCCCGAGAACTGCTCGGTGTTGTACTATAAGAAGAAGTAGGGGAGAGGGTTCAAAAATTCAAAGTTCAAGGTTCAAGGTTCAAATTAGGCACGGATGACACGGATTAACACGGATTTTTTTTCTTCTACAGGATAAAATTTTTATCTGTGTTATCTGCGTTATCTGCGGATGCAGAATTTAACCTTGAATTTTGAACCTTGAACTTTGAATTCTCTACTCGTTCACTGATGTCCACCCACTGCGCACATGGGTTGACATCATTTCCAGACTGACATTGCAAAGATACAAAACTGAGCCCAGGGATGTCAAGAGGGGCATCCATTTATCCCTGTAATCAGCAATATAAGAATATTGGTGTCCGGTAAAAAACAAAACAGATATAAAAAGGTGTCTCAATCGCTGATTTAATGCGATTGAGATTCTTTTTTGTAATTACAAGCCCCCTCTAATCAATAAAGAGTCAATTTTATAGGTGGACTTTCATCAGA
>JAFZDY010000008.1 GCA_017560945.1 Bacteroidaceae bacterium
AAGGAGTCTTTTAGGGTATGGATATAAAAAAAGGGTCAACGCTTTGACCCAACCTTTATTAACCTTAAATCTAATACCATGAAAAACTTGATGCAAAAGTACTGCTAAAATTTGAATCTGCAAGAGAATATCCCATTTTTTTATGTTATACAACATCTTTCTTGATATATGTCAAGTCTAAAAGGTTTTTTTCTTGATAAATATGTATATTTGTCACAATTTAGAGATATCGTTTATTATCGATTGTTAGTGTTTTTTACAATTTGATTGCATTTATGAAACTAAGGATATTATTCATTACGTCATTTTTGTTGTTTGTATTTCGTGGTCATGCTCAACAAAACATTATAATTAATGAAATACAAGTTGCCAATATAGACATGTTTGTAGATCCATCGTTCAATTATGGTGGTTGGATTGAATTATATAATCCGAGTGATACAGATGTGAATTTGACTGGATGGTATGTTAGTGATACTCCTGATAATTTGAAAAAGCACGTATTAAGTTCTAAAGTAGGTACCATTAAGGCTAAGGGATACAAAGTCCTTTGGTTTGATCACTATAATAAGACTTATTCTCCGAGTCAAATTGATTCCAAATTAGATTCAGATGGAGGTAGTATTTACTTAAGTAATAATAAAGGTGTTCTTGTGTGTAGCCTAAATTATCCTGAAGCTGTATCACGTACTTCGTTTGCTCGAACATCTGATGGTTCGGATATGTGGGGAATAACCTATCAACCCACACCTGATAAAAGTAATGAAAGTAGTAACTTCGCATCTGAACAATTAGAACCACCGATGGTAAACAGAGATGGCGGTTTGTTTACTACCCCTTTTACTTTTTCAGTAGTTATACCTACTGGAGCAACTTTGCGTTATACAACTGATGGTACAACTCCCACTGAAACTAACGGTAAAAAGAGTACCACTGGAAATTTTGCAGTTGATGCAACACGTGTATTCCGTTTTCGATTGTTTAAAGATGGCTATCTGCCAAGTAGGGTAGTGACACGTTCGTATATTTATGCTGATAGAGAGTATAATCTTCCTGTAGTTTCAGTTGTGACCGATCCTGTGAATCTCTATAGTGATAGTTTGGGTATTTTTGTGGAGGGTGTAAATGGTCGTCCCGGTAATGGTATGGATACACCCGCTAACTGGAATATGGAGTGGGATCGTCCGGTTAATTTTGAATATTTTACATTGGACGGAAAGGCTGTTATCAACCAAGAGGCTAATATGGAGATGTGTGGCGGATGGAGTAGAATGTGGACACCTCATTCGTTTAAAATCAAAGCTAATAAGGTTTATGAGGGTGAGAATTTCATACCTTATCAAGTATTTCCCAATAAAGCATATCTCAAACACAAGACACTGCAACTTCGAAATGGAGGAAATGATTTTAATTCGCGCATTAAGGATGCGGCCTTGCAAGCGATAGTTCTCTCTTCGGGATTGGAGATTGACGGACAAGAGTGTCAATCAGTAGTTCACTTCATTAACGGAGAATATAATGGTGTATTGAATATTCGAGAACCGAACAACAAGCATTATGTAGAGGCTAACTATGCGTTAGAGGAAGAAGATATTGACCAGTTTGAGTTATCTTCTGAAGGTTTTGTTTTTAAGTGTGGTACAAAGGAGAGCTTTAATACTTGGTACGAACTTACAAATCAGGCAAGTACCACTTCTGTATATAAGAAGATACGCGAAATAGTTGATGTAGACGAGTTTATAAATTATATGGCTGTGCAGATGTATCTTGGAAATTCTGATTGGCCAGGAAATAATGTGAAGGCATTCAAACCTCGTTATGAAGGAGGAAAATATCGTTTTATATTATTTGATTTAGATCATTCTTTTGGATATACAGAGGATGTGTTTTCTGCAATAGAGAACAATACCTGGGTTGAATTTATAACTATCTTTAAGAATATGTTACGAAAGAATTCTACATTTCGTAAGCAATTCATTGATACATACTGTTTGGTAGCGGGTAGTGTATTTATACCCGAACGTTGCAATGCTATTATTGACTCTATGGCATACCATCTCGAGAAAGTATTGGAGTACGAGGGGGACTCACCTTGGTGGACTGCTGATGAGATGAAATCTCGTCTTTCTACTCGTCAAGAGACGATGATCAATGCATTGAAGTCATATTCCCTTATGGAATTGAAGTATGTTACGAGTCAAAAGGTTGAATTGTCTACTAATATTCCACAAGCTAAATTATCTGTAAATGGTTTGCCAGTTCCTCTTAACTATTTTGATGGAACTCTCTTTGCTCCTATCACGTTGAAGGCTGAAGCCCCTGCCGGTTTTAGATTTGAGGGATGGAAATATACAAAGACGTCCCAAGAAGATTTATTTAAAATGAACGATACGTGGTATTATTACGACCAAGGTTCACTTGATGGTAAAGATTGGAGGTCTGGAGTAATGGATACTTGGAAATCAGGTGATTCACCCTTAGGTTACTATACGGGTGATTCTGGAAATAGTCGTGGTTACAACACATTTCTCGATTATGGGGGAGACGATGGTAATAAACGAAGAACCTATTACTTTAGTAAGGAGTTTATGTTAGATTATACTCCTTCGGATAAGGATATATATACTATGACGTACAAGGTGGACGATGGAATGATAGTGTATATAAATGGCAAGGAGGCCACACGCTATTTGATGCCCGAGGGTGAGGTGGAATACAAAACTTTCGCTACTACACACGCACCTGGAAATCCTGACGGAGGAAGTCTTGAACTGCCGTATCATTTGTTCAAGCAGGGAAAGAATGTGATAGCAGTGGAGGTACATAACAATAGTAGCTCGTCTTCCGATATATTTTTCGATGCGGAAATTAGTGTTGGCAGAATTTTGACTGATGCCAATGTGATAAGTACTGAAGAAAAGATTTCTCTTCCAAAGGATGAAAGTATGTCTTTACAGGCATGCTATGTTCCAATTGATGAAGATGAAATGGAAAATGTTCATTCAGTGCCCGTACGTATCAATGAAATTAGTGCAGACAATAGCATTTATGTGAATGCAACTTATTTTAAGAGGAACGATTGGATTGAGTTATATAATACTACTCCCAAAGCGATAGATGTAGCGGGAATGTATTTGACTGATAAAATTGATAAACCTTATAAGTATCAGATTCCATCAAGTGACTCAATCAATACCATCATTCCTCCTTATGGCTATTTGGTATTGTGGGCTGATAAATTATCACCTGTAAAACAATTACATACAGATTTTAAATTGGATAATGAGGGTGGTCTTGTGATGTTGACTTCAGCAGATGAGACATGGAGTGATACTTTATTCTATCCTCCTCACAATGGTTACGAAAGTGTGGGACTTTACCCTGATGGCGGTATGAATTCTTACGTAATGAATGTGCCTACCATTTCTACCACAAATCAATGGAGTAGTTATGTACAATACATAAATGAGAGTGATTTGCCTGCTTCCCTTTCTAGTGTTGAATATAACTTGAGTGATTATCGTATCGCATGGGTAGATGGTAGCATAATGATATGGGGAACATCTGAGAGCGAGGTCGAGATGGATATATTCCATATCTCAGGTTTGCATTTAGGACATTCTCTGATATCTGTTCATGAAGGTCTCTCAACGAAGGTGCCCACCAATTTGTCAGAAGGTATATATGTAGTCCGTATTCGTGATGAAAAGGGGTATATTTATAGCCAAAAACTTGTCGTTAGATAAGGGTAGTATCTACCATCTCTATCGCCTTATTCATCGATGTTCTGGTAACATTGCAGTGTTCTTTTATTCCTTTATATCGTCCATATTTTCGAAAATTAGAGCCTAATATGTGAACAAAATATAAACGTTGGGGTTATATTTGAAAACTATTTGGTGATTATCAGTTTTCTCTCTACCTTTGCATCGGTATTAGTAGTAATAGGGTAAAGGAAAAGCATCCACATTATTTTTTATATGGAGATATCTGATAAGTGTTTGCATGAGAAGCATCGTGAACAGGTCATTGCTATGGCTGGGCAGATGTTTTTTGAGCAGGGTATTCGTAAAGTGCGCATGGATGACGTTGCTGCTGCTCTTACCATGAGCAAGCGTACGTTGTATGAGATGTTCAGTGATAAAGAAGAGTTGCTCCTCGAATGCATGAAAGTGAATCAGGAGGAGAAAATTCGTTTTGCCATGCAAGTGGCCAATGATTCTGAGAATGTATTAGAGATAGTACTTCGCCTGTACATGTATGGTATGGACAATATTAAGAAGATACATCCTGCCATGTTTCATGATCTTAATAAATACCCAAAGGTGTGTGCATACTTGGAGATTAAAAGGAAAGAAAAAAATGCCAATAATAAGGCTTTCTATAGTACAGGTATTCAACAAGGAATTTTTCGCGATGATGTTAATTTTGATGTTTTTCAGTTTTTGATGGATTTATCAATGAATGGCTTCCTTAACAATAGAGTCCTTATGGAACAGTGGACATTGGCAGAAGTATTGGATACTGTGATGCGTGTGAATATGCGTGGAATTTGCACAGAAAAGGGACAACGTATATTGGACGATTTCTTTAAAGAGAATAAAATATAAGAATAGAAATATATAAATTTTTAAGTAAAGACGTATGAGAATTAAAAACTGCTTAACATTGGCCTTGGCTCTGCTTTTGACTGGAGCCGTCCATGCGCAGGAAACGCTGAATCTTACATTGGATCAAGCGTTGGAGATTGCTCTTGCCGACAATCCTACGATAAAGGTTGCCGACCAGGAGATTGTGTTGAAGAAGGAAGCAAACCGCGAGGTGCTTTGGAGTTTGTTGCCCGAAGTTAGTTTGGCGGGAAGTTTCAGTCACACCATCGAAAAGCAGACATTTGCTATGTTGGATACAGTGGTGAAAGTTGGAACAATGAACACTGTAAATGGTGGTGTTACAGCCAGTCTTCCTGTATTTGCCCCAGCTTTGTATCAAAGCATAAAACTGACAAAGATTGATGTAGAGTTGGCAATGGAGAAGGCGCGTTCATCTCGTTTGGACATGGTGAATCAGGTAACAAAGGCTTTCTTCCAAGTTCTTTTGGCTCAGGATAGTTACGAAGTACTTCAGATGAGTTACAAGCAGAGCGAGGATAACTTCAATGTTGTAAATACTAAGTTTCAACATGGCTTGGTGAGCGAGTATGATCAGATTAGTGCTGATGTACAGATGCGTTCATTGAAGCCGACAATGGTTTCTGCGGGCAATGGTGTCAACTTGGCAAAACTTCAATTGAAAGTGTTGTTGGGCGTAGATTCTGATGTGGATTTGAATGTAGTGGGCAGTTTGAAAGATTACGAAATGGCTATGTTCAGTCGTCAGGCACAACCTCGCCCTGAGAATATTGTGGGAGGTAACACTACCTTGCGCCAATTGGATATGAACTATGAGATGTTGCAGCGTAATTTGAAATTGAAGAATACTAATTTCATGCCAACAATGGCTCTTTCATTCCAGTATATGTACACCAGCATGAGTAACGATTGGAAGATATTCAATTATACATGGAATCCTTATTCAACAGTAGGATTGAATCTTTCAATTCCAGTATTCAGGGGAAGCAATTTTACTCAACGCAAGCAGGCTAAGTTGCAGATTGCGCAGTTTGAACAAACTCGCATCAATACAGAACGTCAACTGAAGATGCAGGCACAAAGTTACCTCGACAACATGGCTGTATGCGCAGAACAGGCAGTGAGTAACAAGGAGGCTATAATACAGGCAGAGAAGGGACGTTCAATTGCTGAGAAACGTTACGAAATTGGTGGAGGAACCATTCTTGAATTGAATAGTGCAGAAGTGGCATTGACACAAACAAAACTTGCTTATAGTCAATCAATCTATGACTATCTTGTGGCTAAAGCTAACTTGGATTTAGTGATGGGTGTGGACGATAGACTTAAGACAGAAGAATAAATTCATTGATAAAACAAAAAAAGAACAATATATAGATATGAAAATCAATTTGCAAATGATGGCATTGGCCGTGATGATGATGACGGTAAGTGCATGTGGCTCTAAGAGCGAGAATGAAGGTGCTGCTGCAACTCAGACAGAGAAGCCCAAAGTGAAATTGGCTAAGGTGGCTGTACGTCCTGTTGATCAAGTAGCAGAGTACACCGCTACCGTGAAGGCTGATGTAGTGAACAAAATTGCTCCCTCAAATCCTGTTCGCATCAAGAAGATTCTTGTAGAAGTGGGTGACCAAGTAAAAAAAGGACAGAAGTTGGTTGAGATGGATGATGTAAATTCTGTTTCATTGAAGTACGATCTCGATCACATGGAGACTGAATTCAATCGTATCGACGAACTCTATAAGGTAGGAGGTGTGTCTAAATCTGATTGGGAAAACATGCGTACCAATCTTGATAAGTTGCGTCGTTCTTATACCAATATGGTAGAGAATACCCAATTACTTTCACCCATCAGTGGTGTAGTTACTGCTCGTAATTACGACGATGGTGACCTCTATGCCGGTGCAAATCCTGTTCTTGTGGTTGAGCAGATTGCTCCCGTTAAGTTAGTGGTTAATGTATCTGAAAATAATTTCCCCAAGGTAAAGAAGGGTGATAAAGTAATCGTTAAACTTGATGTATACGGTGACGAGGAGTTTGAGGGACGTGTTGACCTTATTTATCCCACCATCGATGCTGCAACTCGTACCTTCCCAGTGGAAGTTAAGGTTACCAATACTAATCTGCGCATACGTCCAGGAATGTTTGCTCGTGTGACCATGAACTTCGGTACTGCCGATCACGTAGTAGTACCCGATATGGCTGTAGTGAAACAACCAGGTACAGGTGACCGTTACGTGTATGTATACGAAAATGGTAAGGTATCTTTCAACAAAGTTGAACTCGGTCGTCGTATGGATGCTGAGTACGAGTTGATTTCTGGTGTAGAAAACAATGCACAGGTTGTAATTGCCGGACAGAAGGCTCTGTTGAACGGTATGGAGGTAACTGTAGTGAAATAAAAATTTAATTCTAAATTATGAATGATGAATTATGAGCATGGTTATACCTACTACATACATAATTCCGAATGGTGAATCATAATTCAATATTCATAATTCTTAATTAAGTAGAATATTATGAGTTTATACGAAGGAGCGGTTAAAAAACCGATTATGACCACCCTCTGCTTTATAGCAGTGGCTATATTTGGTCTTTTTTCATTGACAAAACTCCCCATCGACTTGATGCCGGATATCGAGACGAACAGCATCATGGTGATGACTTCTTATTCGGGAGCCAGTGCTGAGGATATTGAGAACAATGTAACTCGTCCGTTGGAGAACACCTTGAACTCAGTGGAGTACTTGAAGCACATTACTTCAAAGTCTTCAGACAATGTCTCTGTAATTACTTTGGAGTTTGAGTATGGTCACGATATTGACATGCTCACCAACGATGTACGTGATAAGTTGGACATGGTTGCATCAGCACTTCCCGATGATGCTGGAAATCCTATCATCTTCAAGTTTAGTGCCGAAATGATGCCTATCCTCTTGTTATCTGCTCAAGCAGAGGAGAGTCAGGCTGCACTTTACAAGATTTTGGATGACAATGTTGCCAACCCATTGGCACGTATTCCAGGTGTAGGTTCTGTATCTATTTCAGGTGCACCCAAGCGAGAAGTAAACATATATTGTGACCCCAATCGTTTGGAGGCTTATGGCCTTACTGTTGAGTCTATCAGTTCACTTATCGGTGCAGAGAATCGTAACGTACCTGGTGGTACATTTGATGTAGGTAACTCTACCTACTCTCTGCGTGTGAAAGGTGAGTTTACCGATCCCAAAGAGATGGAGAATCTGGTAGTAGGTAGTCGCAATGGTGCCAACATTTACTTGCGTGATGTAGCACGTGTAGTGGATGGTATGGAAGAACGTGCTCAGAAGACCTTCACCAATGGTAAGCAGGGTGCAATGATTATTGTTCAGAAGCAATCTGGTGGTAACTCTGTTGCTATCTCCGAGGCTGTGATGGAGAAACTTCCTGAATTGCAGAAAAAACTTCCCAGTGATGTAAACTTGGGTGTCATTGTGAATACCTCTGACAATATTGTGAATACCATCGATTCATTGGTTGAGACCATCTGTTACGCTATGTTGTTCGTAATGATTGTGGTGTTCATCTTCTTGGGACGTTGGCGTGCTACGGTGATTATCTGTATCACAATTCCTCTCTCATTGGTTGCATCGTTCATTTACTTGGCCATTACTGGTGGTTCGTTGAACGTTATCTCTATGTCGTGTCTCTCTATCGCAATTGGTAGTGTGGTGGATGACGCTATTGTGGTGTTGGAGAATGTTACCACTCACATCGAACGTGGTTCATCTCCCAAACAGGCTGCTATCCATGCTACTAATGAGGTGGCTATCTCTGTAATTGCATCTACACTTACCATGATTGCCGTGTTCTTCCCCTTGACTATGGTGACAGGTATGGCTGGTGTACTCTTCAAGCAGTTGGGTTGGATGATGTGTGTAATCATGACAGTATCAACTATTGCTGCTTTGTCATTTACACCTATGATGTGTTCTCAGATGCTCCGTTTGCAAAAGAAACCCAGCAAGATATTCCTTATTCTATACAAACCAATAGAGCGTGCTTTGGATAAATTGGATGATTGGTATAAGCGTCGTATCCATTGGGCAGTTCGTCATCGTAAGACTACTATCTTTGCTTGTGTCATTTTGTTTGCACTTAGTTGTTTGTGTGTAACAAGCATTGGTACTGAGTTCTTCCCTACACAGGATAGTGGACGTGCTACTGTGAAACTCTATTTGCCCATTGGTAGCCGTGTAGAGCGTGCTCAGGAGTTGGCTCAGGAGTTGGCCGACAAGTGGATGGCTCGTTATGGAGAAGACATGCGTGCTTGTAACTTCACCGTTGGTCAGGCAAGTTCAGATAATACATTTGCCTCTATGTCGGACAATGGTTCTCACATCATTTCGTTCAATATTGGTATGGTGAGTATCACCGAGCGTGAGAAGACTATGTCTCAAATCTGTGACGAGATGCGTGCCGACCTCAAGGCTTATCCCGAGTTTGACCGTGCTATGGTGACTATGGGTCAAGGCGGTATGGGTGGACAATCTACAGCAGACTTTGAAGTATATGGTTATGACTTCTCTTTGACCGATAGCCTGTCTCAGTACTTGAAGCGCGAGTTGTTGAAGATTGACGGAGTTGCTGAGGTAAATATCAGCCGTCAGGATTACCAACCCGAGTATCAGGTTGATTTTGACCGTGAGAAGTTGGCTATGCACGGATTGAACTTGACTACTGCTGCTACCTACTTGCGTAATCGTGTAAATGGTAGCACAGCATCATACTATCGCGAGGACGGTGACGAGTACAACATCGTGGTGCGTCATGCTCCCGAGTTCCGCACCAGCATCGAAGATTTGGAGAATATCCTTATCTATAACAATGGTGGTAAGGCCATCCGTGTAAAGGATGTGGGTCGAGTAGTAGAGCGTCAGAATCCTCCTACCATTGAACGTAAGGACCGTGAACGTATTGTGACTGTATCTGCCGTTGTATCAGGTACATTGAGTGATGTGGTTGCGGCTGGTGAAGCAGTGGTTGACCGTATGGACCTTCCCAGTGGATATAGCATTGACCTCTCAGGTTCATACGAAGACCAGCAGGAGTCATTTGCTGACCTCGGTGTGTTGGGAGTACTCATCATCATCCTTGTGTTCATTGTGATGGCTGCTCAGTTCGAGTCACTTACCTATCCGTTCATCATCATGTTCTCAGTGCCTTTTGCATTCAGTGGTGTATTGTTAGCACTCTATCTCACTGGTACAAACTTGAACATTATGAGTATGTTGGGAGGTATCATGTTGATTGGTATTGTGGTAAAGAATGGTATCGTACTTATCGACTACACCATGCTTTGTCGCGAACGCGGTATGGCAGTACTTGGTGCGGTTGTTACGGCTGGACGTAGCCGTTTGCGTCCTGTATTGATGACCACATTGACAACCATCCTTGGTATGGTGCCTATGGCTATCAGCAATGGTGAAGGTGCTGAAATGTGGCGTCCGCTCGGTATCTCTGTAATCGGTGGTTTGACAGTTTCTACCATCCTTACGTTGATACTTGTGCCCGTACTCTATTGCTCATTTGCTGGTGTAGGTATCAAGCGTCAGCGTCGCAAGCTCCGTGTTGACCGTGAGTTGAATGAGTATTATCTCTCACACCGCGACAAAATGACCAAGAAGGCCAAGACCGATAATAAAATTAAGGACTAAAAGTTAATTATGAATTATAAATTATGAATTCTGAATGTGTGATGAAAGTAAAAATAGCCTTTCATTCATAAATTCAGAGTTCATAATTCAGAATCAACAACACTATGAAATCAGTATTTATTACATACGACCAAGCCTTCCACGAGCGTATTGTTTCTACACTCGATCGTTTGAATTGCCGTGGTTTCAGCCACTTTGAGCAGGTTCAAGGACGTGGAAGCAAGACAGGTGAACCTCACTACGGAAGTCATGCATGGCCCAGCATGTGTTCGGCCATCATCACCATTGTGGAGGATCAACGTGTAAAACCTCTCCTCGATGCCCTTCATGCAATGGATAAGGAGACTGAGATGCTTGGCCTTCGCGCCTTCGTTTGGAATATCGAAGAGAGCATCTAAGGCATAGGACTTACAGAGAAAGAAGTTTTTCTAACTTTTAATGGACGTGGCATAATGATACATTGTGCCACGTCCTTTTTTATATTGTACCCACATTATTTGAGAGAATCGCAATATTTACCATTCTTCTCTTTCGGACATTTTTATAGTTTTCACCCTTCTCAAGAAGGGTTAAGCGTTTTTCTTGTCGGTTGTGTTTTCACCTCCTTCAAATATCAAAAAACAGGCAAAAATCCCATTTTTCAAAAATCGAGTGTCCAGAAATCATACAATTTGCATCAAAAAAAGACGATTTTTGAAAATTTCTTCGATTTTTCTTGCACGTTTCAATAATTTTGTAAGGCAAAGAAGGTGGTAAT
>JAFZDY010000009.1 GCA_017560945.1 Bacteroidaceae bacterium
CAGACTCTGCTATCTTCTTCGGTCTTTCTGGTACTGGTAAGACTACTTTGTCAACTGACCCCAAGCGTCTCCTCATCGGTGACGACGAACACGGTTGGGACGACGAAGGTGTATTCAACTACGAAGGTGGTTGCTACGCTAAGGTTATCAACCTCGACAAGGAGAGCGAGCCCGATATCTACAACGCTATCAAGCGCGACGCTTTGTTGGAGAACGTAACTGTTGCTGAAGATGGTACTATCGACTTCGCTGATAAGAGCGTAACTGAGAACACTCGTGTTTCATACCCCATCTATCACATCAACAACATCGTGAAGCCCGTTTCTAAGGGTCCTCACGCTCACCAGGTAATTTTCTTGTCTGCTGACGCATTCGGTGTATTGCCTCCCGTATCTATCTTGAACCCCGATCAGGCTCAGTACTACTTCCTCTCTGGTTTCACTGCTAAGTTGGCTGGTACAGAGCGCGGTATCACTGAACCCACTCCTACATTCTCTGCTTGCTTCGGTGCTGCATTCTTGAGCTTGCATCCTACTAAGTACGCTGAAGAATTGGTGAAGAAGATGGAGAAAGTTGGTGCTAAGGCATACTTGGTTAACACTGGTTGGAACGGTACTGGTAAGCGTATCTCTATTAAGGATACTCGCGGTATCATCGATGCTATCCTCGACGGTTCTATCAACACAGCTCCTACTAAGACTATTCCTTACTTCGATTTCGTAGTTCCTACAGAATTGCCTAACGTAGATCCGAAGATCCTCGATCCTCGTGATACTTACGAGTGCGCTTGCAAGTGGGAAGAGAAGGCTAAGGATCTCGCTGGCCGTTTCATCAAGAACTTCGCTAAGTTCACTGGTAACGAAGCTGGTAAGGCTCTCGTAGCTGCTGGTCCTCACCTCGATTAATCAATTTACTGATTATATCACCCAAGAAGCGGATGCCCTTTAGAGCATCCGCTTCTTTTTTTATACGATATACCCTCTTCAATACCAAGAGGATAAATCAACGAAAAATGAGATGTAGACGCCACGTCTTATATCAAGTCTATGTTAAACTATTCAAAACCACATAGACTGAATATCTACTACAAATCCAACTTCAAGTAATTTTTAATGGTCCTTCTTCAATTTAATTGAATTCTTATTTTGAGCATATATACTTCGAATGCAAAGTAATACATATGTCAAGCGTCAACGAATATATACTTCAATGAAGAAATAAGTGCATTGTCTTTTTCAACTAAATTGCAGAAGAACCTGTTAATTGGGAATAGTAATAAAAAAGAGGATGTATCGAATATCCGATACATCCTCTCATTCTTTCGCCCGTAAGTGAATTACTTACGCAAGCCGAGAGCCTTAACGATAGCACGGTAGCGGTTGATATCGCGTTCCTTCAAGTAGTTGAGGAGAGCGCGACGCTTACCTACCAACATAGTCAATGCTCTTTCAGTGCTATAATCTTTACGGTTCTTTTTCAAGTGCTCCGTCAAATGGGAAATACGGTATGAAAACAAAGCAATCTGGCTTTCTGCAGAACCAGTATCAGTGTTAGACTTTCCGTATTGTCCAAAGATTTCTTGCTTTTTAGCAGCGTCTAAATACATAATTGATTAACTTTTAAATTGTAAAACTTTGTTTAGCGGGTGCAAAGGTACACATTATTTTCTGATAAACAAGGGTTTTGGAGGAAAAAACTTCTATTCTTTACCAAATGAGCACTCTATTTCGCTGCATATAGTCCAAAATACCCTATTTATACCCGCATTTAGCCATCATAGCTTCTGCCAAAGTTTCCATTACGAGCATATCATTCTGTCTCAAACGTGAACGAATAGTAACCACAGGATGTACGATTTCCACCTCCTTCATCTGCTCGAGCATCGACACCATCACTTTAGCGGCACATGGCGCCCACGAACCGTTCTCAATGATTCCCACACGTCGCCCTTGATAAGCCTTAAGTTTGAGATGATATAAGAAATCGTGCATCGGAGGGAACAGGTCAGCATCGTACGATGAAGCAGCTACTATCAATTTACTCATGCGAAAGGCATTTGCTATAGTTCCTGACATATCGTCGCGACTCAGGTCTGCCAACACCACCTCGTACACACCCCTTTTGCGGAGCAGTTCTGCCATTCGATTAGCAGCTTCTGTCGTTCCACCATATATGGAGGCATAAGCAATGAGGACTCCATCAACCTCGGCCTTGTAACTACTCCAAATGTCATATAATCCGATGTAGTATTCCAGATTATCACTGAGTATCGGGCCATGCAGGGGACAGATATGAGCAATATCGAGTGTCGCCATCTTCTTTAGCAACAATTGCACTTGCGCCCCATACTTTCCACATATATTGAAATAGTATCTCCGAGCCTCGTCCACCCATTCCTCTTCATACGTTAAGGCTCCAAACTTCCCAAATCCGTCAGCCGTAAACATCACTTTATCCGTCAAATCATAGGTCACCATCACCTCGGGCCAATGCACCATCGGAGCCATGAAGAACAGGAGTGTATGTTTCCCCAGTGTCAAGGAATCCCCATCCTTAACAATAAGTGTACGTCCTTTAAAATCTGTGTTTTCAAAAAATTGAGGAAGCATCCGTATAGCCAATCCCGAGGCCACCACTTTCAACTCTGGATATTCGCGAAGGACTTGAGCCAGATTTCCTGCATGGTCAGGCTCCATGTGTTGTACCACCAAGTAATCGGGTTTCCTTCCAGCAAGGGCTCTGGTCAAGTTTCCCCACCACTCTTCACCTTTACGCAAATCCACAGTGTCCATTATGGCCACCTTTTCATCCAATATCAGGTATGAGTTGTAGGAAATACCATGGGGGACAGCATACTGACTTTCGAACAAATCAATGTCCGTATCGTTCACCCCTATGTACACAATCTTTTCTGTCACATTGTATGTCATAAATGCATATATCTTTAGAATTCATCTGCAAATATCACATTTACAAGATTGACATACAAATTGTTTCCAGAAATTTAAGGTTCTATTTGAATCTTAAAGAATTTAGAGCTCCAGGTTCACTCCTCCCATAAAGGTCGCCTTAGGCATAGGGAATCCATAGTTCACCTCATACTGTTGACCCAGCAAGTTTTCACCTTTGACAAAGAATGCCACATCCGAATTGAGGCGATAGTTGGCAGTCATGTTCCATAGGAGGAACTCCTGTTCTTCCCCTGCACTTCCCACAACAGTGTGGAGTCCAGCCACATATTGCAAACCAGTAGTAAAACTAACACGTCCATAATGGGTATGTGCCCCCACGTATGCCTTGTGTTCAGGAGCTCCTATCACTGGATACTCCATGTGCAACAAGCTATAATTGGCATTCACTTGCCAATGAGGCGATAGGCGATAATCAGCCATGAGTTCAACACCCATATTCTCCACCTTGTCAACATTCGTATTCAAGGGACGACCGTTCTCTCGAAGGAGCATTATCACATTCTCCCCAGTAATATAGTAAAGGTTTGCACCTATATTCAAGTCTCCATCAAGCATCCTCTGCTTGTAGGCCAATTCGTAATTGAGCGTACGTTCGGGCTTCAATTCAGGATTCTGCGGAGGGAACATATACATCTCGCGAATGGTAGGATTGCGGAAGCCCTTGCTCACCATTGCTTTCAGTTCTATCTCGTTGGGCAGATTGAACGCCACACCACCCTGCGGAACCCATTCAGTTCCTACCTGTGTATGGTGGTCCACACGTAAGGCTCCATTCAATGCCATCCAGTCGGTCACTCGTTGTTGTACATCCACATAAGCAGCCAGTTCATCTTCCGTCTTGTCGGCTATCAAGTTCTCGGCATGGTTTACACAATCCTCGTTCCACGCACGTCCACCAAATCGACTCCAATCAGCTCCCACCGTAGTACGATTTCCGGCAAAGAGAGAGATTGATTCGTAGAGCGACACACCTGCCATCAGGTCGCGATGCATATAGTGACTGGTGCGTGGTGAGCCACCAGCATTGTAGCCATCGTTCACATCGTGAAGCCCCCAGTTATAGTACGCACGTACCGCGCCTGAAGTGTTTCCATAGCGGTTGGTCAAGGCCACCGAAGCCATTCCACGAGTCACCACCTGGTCATTGTCAATGAGTGGATTAGCCACCTCTCCTGGATTTTCAGCATTAAAGTGAGTGATGTTCACATCTCCCGTTGCCTGCCAATGTTCATTCAGGTCGTAACCCAACTTTAAGAAACCTGTGTATTGTTCAAAACTATTGTCTGCACGATGTCCATCGGTACGTCCATAGTTAAGTCCTATGATGGACGAGAATCGTCCTTTCCTCACACGTTGGGTCAGTTCACCCTGCACCGTGCCAAAGGAACCTGCAGAAAGGCGTATGTGACTCTTCGTCCCATCTTCCTTCATCTGTCGGGTGACAATGTTCACCACACCACCCATTGCATTGGAGCCATACAGAGCCGAGGCTGGTCCGCGAAGCACCTCCACCCGCTCGGCCAACATCGTCTGGTAAGCATCGGCAATAGCATGGCCATACAAACCCGCATACTGAGGCATTCCATCTATCAGCACCAGTACACCAGCATTGGGACTACTACCTCCCACGCCACGCAGGGTAAATGCTCCTGCCGCACCTGTTGACACTCCATACCCCAGCACACCACGACTGGTGGTAAAGAGGCCTGGCACCTGTTCGTTCAAGGTGGTAAGGATTGACGAACGATGATGTTCGCTCAACTTCTCGTGCGAAAGAGATGTCACCGTCATAGGCAAGTGACGCACATCAGTCTCGTGACGAGTACCTGTGACTACAATGTTGTCCAACATGATGCTATCGGGCAATTGTGCTTGAAGCATCTGCACGCCCATGCAAATGGCCAGTGCAAGCATAGTGTTCTTTCGTTTCATATTCTCTTCTCGTTCAAGTATTCATATGTAAGATAAAGTTCCTGCGCAAAAGTAAAGAATATTCTCTTTCCCTACAAATAAAATCGCCAAAACTATTCTAACTTTCTACATCCCATCACTTTCACGTTAGACTTAAAAATGAAGAAATCACACAAAATATCTTGCGATTTCGAAAACTTTATCTACCTTTGCCACACGCAAGTAATAATAATTGAAATAATCTAAAAATAGTATATTATGAAGAAAGTATTTACCCTTAATGTTCTCTTGCTTATATCTCTGATGTGTAGTGCCGAGCAAGTAAAAATTGATGGCTTTTGGTATGAAATAGATACAGAAGCCAAATTTGCTGAAATATTAACAAGCCAAGATGGCACTGTGTATAATGGCAATGTAGTCATTCCTAAAAATGTAACACATAACGGGGTTGAATATCCTGTAACAATCATTGGAGAGGATGCATTTTGGGATTGCCCAGAACTAACGAATATCACCATCCCCAATTCAGTGACAAGCATTAAGGATTATGCCTTTGGTTATTGTTATGGTCTAACAAGCATCACTATCCCCAACTCTGTGACGAGTATTGGAAGTGATGTATTTGATTATTGCATTGGTTTGACAAGCATCACTATCCCAAGTTCTGTAACAAGCATAGGAGAGTATTTACTTTCGGGTTGTGAAAGTCTGACGAGTATCGTTGTGGATGGCGAAAATAAATATTACGATTCAAGAGAAAATTGTAATGCAATCATAGAGACCAGTACCAATACATTAGTAGCAGGATGTCAAAATACCCTTATACCAAGTTCTGTGACAAGTATTGGGGCTGGTGCGTTCTATGAATGCGCAGGTTTGACAAGCATCACTCTTCCTGAGTCGTTGACAAGTATTGGAAATAGCGCATTCGATTGGTGCACCAACCTTTCAAGTATCACTATCCCCAATTCGGTGACACATATTGGAGACTACGCATTCTATGCTTGCCTTAGTTTGACAAATATCACTATACCCAATTCTGTAACATATATTGGAGACTATACATTTTATGGATTAGAAATTACAAGCATCACTATTCCTAATTCTGTGACAAGCATAGGAACTGCTGCATTCGGTGCCTGCTCTACTTTGACTAATATCACCATTGAGAAAGGGAATGGTTTGTACGATTCAAGGGAAAATTGTAATGCGATTATAGAAACCAATACCAATACACTCATTCAGGGATGTCAAAATACCATTATTCCCAATTCTGTGACAAGTATTGGAAAAGAGGCATTCGAAGGGTGCACCAGTTTAACGAATATCACCATCCCCAATTCTGTGACAAGCATTGAAGGAGGTGCCTTCTACCATTGTACTAACTTAACTAGTATTACTATCCCCAACTCTGTGACGAGCATCGAATATTATACATTTGCACAATGTGAAAATCTAACAAGCGTTAATATTCCCAATTCTGTGACAAGCATTGGAGGAGGAGCATTCTCTGGTTGTATTTAGAAGCCCCAAACAACCAAAACTATTCAGAAATAACTAAATATAAACCTTTAATTATCAGCATATTCTAAAATTTAGCACTTTCAGACTGCTTTTTGATGGTTCCCAAATTTCCACATATTTTTGATACATATTTCTGACGTGGAGAATTTGCGGAGCTTATTTTTTGTCATTTCGTGTAGATAGTTGACAAGGGTTTACAACCGTTTACGATGAGTGACAAATTCCGCCCCGATATGTGAGGATTATCACATCGTGTAGAAAGGCGACAACGGTTGACGACTGTTTACCTCCGTTCACCACTTCAGATAGATGAGAATGAAGAAGTGAAATTAGTAAACGATAAGCAGTATGAAAGTAACCAAGAAATGTGCTTTTTGCGGTCAATCCTTTGAGACCCGAAGCGGAATGCAACGCTATTGCAGCGAGGCTTGTCAAGTCGAAGCCAAACGAGCCAGAGCAATGCAGAAGAACAACCTCTTCAAACTGGCTCAGCCACTCATGGAGATACAACATCAGGAGTATCTCACCTTTTCCAAAGCAGCCATCCTCATGGGCTGTTCCCGTCAGTACATCTATAAACTTGTAGCCATTGGTAAACTGAACGCCTCCCGTATCAGCAACCGAATGGCATTCATTCGTAGAGCCGACATCGAGCAGATGCTGGCATCCAATCCCTATCATCGTATCTTGCCAGGCAGCACCTCTGCACCGAGAAAGTCCACATCGTCTTCCACATCCCTCAAAAAGAAAATGAGGGAAGAGAAAAACGATGAAGTACTGGACTTCTATTCGGGTGAAGAGGTCATGACCCTTTATAAGGTCAAGCAATCGTGGCTTTACACCTCTGCCAAACGCAACGGAATACCTATCTGCCGTATCGCTGGCAAGAACTACTACAGCAAGAAACACATTGATGAGTTCTTCGGTGTGTCCGTTGACATCAGCCAAATCACACAATGGCTGACAGCCGAGCAGGTAGAAGAGCTTTTCGCCATGAAGCCCTCCGCTCTTCGGGCATATACCTATCGCCATAAGATTCCCACCAAAAGAGAATATGGGCGTACCTACTACTCCCAATCCCATTTGGCGGAACTCCGCAGAACCGACCTTATGAGTGATGAAAACTACTACACCGTAGAACAGGTACAGCAGATTTATGGACTGACCTCTGCCAATATTTGCCATATCGTCAAGGTTAAGCACATCGGAAAGGTTAAAGTAGGACGAAAGAACCTGCTTTTGCGTACTGATGTAGAGCGTGTTATGGCTGGAAGAAACAAACAACCA
>JAFZDY010000010.1 GCA_017560945.1 Bacteroidaceae bacterium
AAGGAGTCTTTTAGGGTATGGATATAAAAAAAGGGTCAACGCTTTGACCCAACCTTTATTAACCTTAAATCTAATACCATGAAAAACTTGATGCAAAAGTACTGCTAAAATTTGAATCTGCAAGAGAATATCCCATTTTTTATGTTATACAACATCTTTCTTGATATATGTCAAGTATCGTAGGATGTGTTATGTTTCTTTTGACTTTTTAAAAGAATAGATTTCTTATTTTTATATATAAAAAAACTCCGCTCGTGAGGCTGATTTCTAAACGAGCGGAGTTGAATTTATTATACTCTTTGTAAAGAGTTGAATCTTTTGTTGGATTGAATTATTCCAAATTGAATTCTTCTGAACCAATCATGCTTCCATCGGAAAATAAGAATATGGAGTATGTACCAGGGCTAAGGAATTCTTCAATATCCCAATATACTGTGATATTTTGTGCTTCTCCTGTGTATTCCACATATTTTTTTATTGAGTACTTCAACTGACGGTTCTCGTATTCAAAAGTGGGGTCTCCTTTACTAAGGATATCTCCATTGGGTTTCATTATGCGAACATAAATATCACGATCTCCAGTACGGGCAGTCGCATTTTTTACAATGTCGAAGTGGATGATAAATTTAGTTGCGCGTTTCAAATCATCGGTTTCCTTACCGCGTTTGTTCTTCATTTCCAAAAGAATGTTTGTCGCATCCAATTGTGCAGCCAGTGCTACTTTCTGATTAAGAACCTCTTTCTCTTCCGAAAGTTTTGTCATTTTCTGTGTTGCTTCATGATATTGCGCACGTACCTTTTTATTCTCTGTAGCGAGTGCCTCATTTAATTGGTTCAGAGAATCTATTTGGATAACGTAGCTACGCATTACCTCTCGTACTGTGCGAAGTTCTTTCTTTAGTCTGGCAATTTCTGCAGCATTTGTAGATTTTGTTTGTCTCAGTTCTTCCAATAAACGTTGTGTTTTTTGTCTTTCACGCTCTAGTTTTATCTGAAGAGAGTCATTGTTGATCTGAATTTGTAACTCCTCATATTGGTTTGCAAAAGTGGAGTATTCATTTTCCATTTCTTCCTTTTCAAGTTCGAATAATTGAACCATTTCCTGGTTTTCCTTATTTTTCTCCATTAAAAGGTAGGAAACAACAGTCAATCCTGCAACTAATAATGCAATGACGGCAATGATGGTTATGCGTTTGTAATTCATCTTCTGTGAGTAAGTTTGTATATATTATGCAAAAATACATTATTTCATTGAAAGAATAGATATTTCGTTCGTCTCTTAACACTCATTAAATATTTATATAAAAACGTTGCCCGCGTCCAATCACAGGAGGCAGGCAACAACACTACAATACAAAATACAAATACAACTAAACGAGATATTTTATTATGAGAATTTCTTTTCCTTTTTTTTGATGCAACTCCTTATGCTTTCATGGCTTTATGGTGAGACATCTTGCTTTAATAACCTACAAATACTTTTACATTTCCGGATTATCAGCCTTTCCTATGGCTTAAATCTTTAGGATGTTTTATTTAAGGTTGAATGATAAAATGTTACTATTTCTGCGGCAAAGGTATATGTTTTATTCTAATAAACAAATATTTTTCGTGAATATTTTATTTATTCTTTGACTATTTGTCTTTAATGTGTCCTATGTGAACAAATATTATGTCTTTTCCTATCCCTTCCTTTTGCTTTTAGTCTCGTAGATGACTTGTGTTGCCAATTTCTACTATGATATTTTTTTAGTTTCTTAATAAAACTTATAAAGACTACTTAAGTCTATAAATTGTGTTAATTGATTTAGTCTAAGTGACTGAAAAAAAGTATCTTTGGAAGTTTTTAAATAATACTACAGTTGTATAGATTATTATCATGGAAAAAACATTGGTTATACTGAAGCCCTGCACATTGCAACGCGGGTTAATTGGAGAGATTTTGAACCGTTTTGATCGCAAGGGATTACGCCTTTGTGGATTAAAGATGATTCAGTTGACGGATGAAATATTGAGTGAGCATTATGCGCACTTGAGTGCAAAACCTTTTTTCCAACGAGTAAAGGATTCCATGATGGTAACACCTGTTATTGTTTGCTGTTACGAAGGAGTTGATGCCATTGCTGCTGTACGAGCATTAGCAGGTCCTACAAATGGTCGATTGGCTGCTCCAGGAACCATTCGCGGTGACTACAGTATGAGTTTTCAAGAGAATATTGTTCATACATCCGACTCTCCTGAGACTGCAGCTATAGAACTTGTACGTTTCTTCAAACCCGAAGAGATATACGAATATAAGCAAGCCACATTTGATTACCTCTATGCAAACGACGAATATTGATTGTTTTGGATTGTAAAAAAAGGAGTAAGGAAAGGATGATATTGACAAAATTCAAGGCATTGGCCGTCATGGTGGTGCTTTTATTAGTAGGAAACGTTGCTTATGCTCAAGATTTGTTGGCACGTCAAGCACCTATAGACAAGAAAATGAGGGCTATTGATTCTGTGGCTTTGCATCGCCAGATTGTGCGTGAACAGATGGAGAATCCTGGCTATGGACTATACCCTACATGGGACAATGACCGTGTACATGTGTATGCCGATGTGGCAGTACCAGATACCTTTGTGATAGATCTTCGTGGCTTTTCTATGCCCACTACAAATCAGCGTATTACCTCAAAATTTGGCTATCGTCCTCGTTTTCGTCGTCAGCACAAGGGATTGGATATAAAGGTTCAAATCGGTGATACCATTTATGCCGCTTTTGATGGCAAGGTACGTATCGTAGCCGACCAAGGACGCAGGACAGGATACGGCAAGTATGTCGTTCTTCGTCACGACAATGGGTTGGAGACCATCTATGGACACTTGTCCAAGCAGTTGGTTGCCGAGAATGAGTTTGTAGTCAGTGGTCAGCCTATTGGATTGGGTGGAAATACTGGTCGTTCTACAGGTCCTCACCTTCATTTTGAAACACGCCTGATAGGTCTGGAGTTGAATCCGGAATTATTGTTCGATTTCCCTAATCAGGATGTAACAGGTGACAGTTACACATACTATTCACCTCAGGCTAAGCGTAAGGCTGCTCAGTTGGCACGTGCTAAGGGTGAGAAAGTTCCCGAAGATTTCGATGTGCGCTATTATAAAGTTCGTCAAGGCGATACTTTGTCAAAGATTGCCAGTCGTCACGGAGTGAGTGTTAGCGAATTGTGTAAATTGAACAATATCAAGAGTACGACAATTCTGCGTGTAGGGCAGTTGATACGATATTCATAAACATTGAGTAAACTGAACAAAGGGTAAAAGGAATGAAGGCATAGGCCTATTTCCCTTTACTCTTTTTTTTTGTTTATCAGCAAAAATGTGTACCTTTGCACCCAATTAACGAATAACAGATTAGACGAGGAAAATGAAAGATACCATACAGCAGTTCGAGCAAGTGATGGCTTCGTGTCGTGAACTTTTTTCCAAGAAGTTGCACGACTATGGAGCAGCATGGCGCATTATGCGTCCTGTGTCTGTGACTGATCAGATATTCATCAAGGCCAATCGAATCCGTAGCCTCGAAACCAAAGGCGTAAGTCTGGTAGGTGAGGGGATACGTCCCGAGTTTGTGGCCATTGTCAACTATGGAATTGTTGGTCTGATTCAGTTGGAGTTGGGCTATGCCGAGCGTGATGATATGACTCCCCAACAAGCATTGGCATACTATGATAAGTGGGCCAGCCAGGCTTTGGAACTGATGTTGAAGAAAAATCACGACTATGACGAAGCATGGCGAGGTATGCGCATCAGTTCATATACCGACCTCATACTGATGAAACTATATCGTACCAAGCAGATTGAAGGATTGGAAGGAGAAACATTGGTGTCTGAAGGCATTGATGCCAATTATATGGATATGATAAACTACGCCGTATTTGGGCTCATAAAATTAGACTTTGGAGAGTAAAACACGAAATACCATCCTCACAGTCGTGGCCAATCTGTGTCGTTTCATATTGGCTGCAGTTTTTGTCTTCTCTGGTTTTGTGAAGGCCAATGATCCGTTGGGTTTTCAGTACAAGTTGAACGACTATGTGTTGGCATTTGGCCTTACTGAATGGTTCCCCGACTACATATTGTCACTTGCTGCCGGAGCCTTGGCGATGTTGGAATTTACGTTGGGTGTGTACATGTTCTTTGGTATCAACCGACGTTTGACATCGTGGACGATTACGTTGTTGATGGGTGTGATGACGCCGTTGACTCTCTATTTGGCAGTGAAGAATCCGGTATCGGATTGTGGCTGTTTTGGCGATGCCTTAGTGTTGACCAATTGGCAGACCTTTGGAAAGAATGTATTCCTGACCATAGCTGCCGTATCGGTACTGTGTATGCGCAATCGTTTGTTCCGGATTGTGATGCAGCGAAACGAATGGTTGATTTCTGTAAACACCTTGCTCTATATCACCATTCTTTCGTACTACAGTTTGCAGAACTTGCCCGTGTTCGATTTCCGTCCCTATCATATCGGTGCAGATATTTTGGAAGGAATGACCATACCCGAGGGAGCAAAGAAAACCGTGTACGAGACTCGTTTTATACTTGAAAAAGATGGTGTACGTCAGGAGTTTGGTTTGGAGAATTACCCCGATGAAACTTGGAGTTTTGTCGATTCCAAGACTATTGTTAAGGAGGCAGGATACGAACCACCCGTGCATGATTTCGAATTGATGAGATTCTCCGATGGCGAAGACATCACTGAGCAGGTATTGAGTGATAGCAACTATACCTTTTTGATGGTTTCATATCAATTGGATAGTGCCGATGATAGTTATTCCGATCTTCTCAATGAAATGTACGACTATAGCAAGAAGTATGGGTACAATTTCTACGGACTCACAGCTTCGTCCGAAGAGATGGTTGAGCAATGGTTGGATCGTACTGGTGGGGAATACCCCTTCTGTAGTATGGATGAAATCACTCTAAAAACCATGGTGCGCTCCAATCCAGGATTGCTTTTGATTAAGGATGGAGTTGTGCTGAACAAGTGGGCTTGTGGAAACGTCCCCGATGAGTATCAGTTGACAGGCCCATTGAATCAGTTGGCATTTGCTCAGGGCGATTCGCGTGGAAAGTGGATAAAGATAGGTACCTGCATCATGTGGTTCCTGATACCTCTGTTCCTCATTTCGTTGATGGACCGTTGCTACTTCTTTTATACCCGTAGACGACAGAAACAGCCTGAGCAGGAGGCTTAGAGAATAAGAGATTTATAAATACGAAAATATATACTATTAACCCTTTAATTAAAGAATAAGTAAATGAGAAAGAACATTGTTGCAGGAAACTGGAAAATGAACAAGAACCTGCAGGAAGGTATTGCACTTGCAAAAGAATTGAACGAAGCATTGGCTGCTGACAAACCCAATTGCGATGTAGTTATCTGTACTCCTTTCATTCACTTGGCTTCTGTTACTCCCATTGTTGACAGTGCAGTGATTGGTGTAGGTGCTGAGAACTGCGCCGACAAGGTTTCTGGTGCTTACACTGGTGAGGTTTCTGCCGAGATGGTAGCATCTACTGGTGCACAGTACGTTATCTTGGGACACTCTGAGCGTCGTGCATACTATGGTGAAACAGTAGAAATTTTGGAAGAGAAGGTTAAGTTGGCTTTGGCTAACAACTTGAAGCCCATCTTCTGCATCGGTGAAGTATTGGAAGAGCGCGAGGCTAACAAGCAGAACGAAGTGGTTGCTGCTCAGATGGCTTCTGTATTCTCACTTTCTGCTGAGGATTTCGGAAAGGTAATCTTGGCTTACGAACCTGTTTGGGCTATCGGTACAGGTAAGACTGCTACTCCCGAGCAGGCACAGGAGATCCACGCTTACATCCGTTCTTTGGTTGCTGAGAAGTATGGTCAGGAAGTTGCTGACAACACTTCTATCCTCTATGGTGGTAGCTGCAAGCCCAGCAATGCGAAGGAATTGTTCGCTAACCCCGATGTTGACGGTGGTTTGATTGGTGGTGCTGCTTTGCAGGTTGCCGATTTCAAGGGCATTATCGATGCTTTTAAATAATAAATAATCAATAAAAAAAGACATTCTTGTCCTCTTTGCTTTTGAGGGGACAGGAATGCCTTTTCTTCTACTCTCTTTTAGTAAACAATGATGAGATACTTGAGATTGTTAGGCGTGGGACTTGCCATGAGTTTTGGATTGGTCGCCAATGCGCAGGAATCTATTTTCGATGGATTGAGCCAACAACAGCCGGGTCAGGGGGCAGTCACCATTCATCAGGATGCTCGTTTGAAGGCGTTGGTAGGTCAGACTCGTTCCTATTCGGAGGCTACACAGAAAACATCACCCAAGGTACAAGGCTTCAGAGTGCAGGTTTATGCCGGAAACAATTCACAGCAGGCTCGTACCGAGGCATCTCAAATGGGCGAAAAGGTGAAGGCACTCTTCCCCGAGTTGGAGGTGTACACCCAGTTTGTTTCCCCTCGTTGGATCTGTCGTGTAGGTGATTATCGCAGCATCGAGGAAGCCGATTTTGTGATGCGTCAACTGAAGAGTACCGGCAGTTTCAAGGAAGTCTCCATTGTACGCTCAGTCGTAAAACTGTAATCAGTTCTGTGCAATCGTTGTTATAAAATCAATTTATGGATATGTATACGGAAGAAGAGTTGCCCAAGGAGGTGAATGAACTGAAATCGCATTACAAGCAAATCTTAGGATTGTTGGGTGAGGATGTCGAGCGTGAAGGTTTGTTGAAGACTCCCGAACGTGTAGCCAAAGCCATGCTTACATTGACAAGGGGGTATCATATGGATCCTCGCAATGTGCTCAATTCGGCCAAGTTCAAGGAGGATTATCGTCAGATGGTCATTGTGAAGGACATCAATTTCTATTCACTTTGCGAGCATCATATGCTACCTTTCTATGGCAAGGCACACGTAGCTTACATCCCTAATGGATACATCACCGGGTTGAGCAAGATTGCTCGTGTGGTCGATATCTTTTCGCATCGTCTGCAGGTGCAGGAACGTATGACGACACAAATCAAGGAGTGTATTCAGGAAACACTGAATCCTTTGGGTGTGATGGTTGTTGTCGAAGCCAAGCACATGTGTATGCAGATGCGTGGTGTTGAGAAGCAGAATTCCATAACCACAACTTCGGACTTCACCGGAGCCTTCAACCAAGCGAAGACTCGTGAAGAGTTCATGAATCTGATTCGGGGCGGTCAATTTTGATTGAGTGCCCCGAATCTTTTTTTATTTTATCCCTATATTTAGCGGTAAATCGTACAAAATAGGAGTCTGATTTACCTTTTTCTCCTTAGAAATTTGTTTATACTACTTGTTATCACTATTTTTGCCACAGTGATTCACTGTCAGTAGTGATGCTCACCACATATTTTGATAATTACTTTACTTTAATATATAGAATAAAACATGAAAATTACGAGAAAAATTGGTACAACCTTATGTACAATGGCTCTGGCTGTCTCCATGTTTGGACAGAACGAACCATACAAGAACACTTCGTTGTCTCCTCAAGAGCGTGCTACCGACTTGGTGAGCCGTCTTACGTTGGAGGAGAAAGTTGCGTTGATGCAGAACGCTTCACCTGCAGTTCCCCGATTGGGTATCAAGCCCTATGAGTGGTGGAACGAGGCTTTGCACGGTGTTGGCCGTGCCGGTTTGGCTACCGTATTCCCTCAGGCTATTGGTATGGGTGCATCTTTTGACGATGCATTGTTATACGAAGTCTTCAGTGCAGTCAGCGACGAAGCACGTGCCAAGACACGTCTTGCCCGCGAGGAAAACAGTTACAGACGTTATCAGGGACTCACCTTCTGGACTCCCAATATCAATATTTTCCGCGATCCACGTTGGGGACGCGGTCAGGAAACTTACAGTGAAGACCCCTTCCACACAGGTCAGATGGGTATTGCTGTAGTGCGTGGTTTGCAAGGTCCCGAGGATAGCCAGTACGACAAGGCTCATGCTTGTGCCAAGCACTTTGCTGTCCATTCAGGTCCCGAGTGGAACCGTCATAGTTTCGATGCCAAGGATATCAATCCCCGTGACTTGTGGGAGACCTATCTGCCTGCCTTCAAGGACTTGATACAAAAGGCCAATGTGAAGGAAGTAATGTGTGCCTACAACCGTTACGAGGGAGACCCCTGTTGTGGTAGCGATCGTTTGTTGATGCAGATTCTTCGCGAGGAGTGGGGTTTCGATGGTATCGTTGTCAGTGACTGTTGGGCCATTAACGACTTCTACACCAAGAACCATCACGAGACTCACGAGAATGCCGCTCAGGCATCATCAGCAGCCGTGTTGAGCGGTACCGACCTTGAGTGTGGTAGTGCTTATGGCTCATTGGTGGAAGCTGCCAAGAATGGTCAGATTAAGGAATCAGATATCGACCGCGCTGTAACTCGCCTTATGAAGGCACGTTTTGAGTTGGGTGAGATGGACGAGTCAACACCTTGGGACGAGATTCCCGCTTCAGTGATTGATAGCAAGAAACATCAGGACCTTGCTCTCGAGATGGCTCGCAAGAGTATTGTCTTGCTGGAGAACGAGAACAATATCCTTCCTTTGAAGAAGGGACAGACTATTGCCCTCATTGGTCCCAATGCCAACGACTCAGTTATGCAGTGGGGTAACTACAACGGAAATCCCAGCCACACTGTAACTTTGCTCGAGGCTATGAAGAAGTATGTTCCTGCTGACCAGTTGATCTATACTCCCGCTTGTGACCGTGTGTCTGAAACCAGTTTTGTAAGCGTGTTTGACCAGTGCAGCACCAGCAAGGGTCAGGGATTCGATGTTCGTTTCTGGTCAAACAATACATTGGAAGGTGAGGCCGATGCTACCATCCGTCAGACTACTCCCGTCAACTTTACTACCGACGGTGCTACTGCTGTAGCTTCAGGCATTCCTTTGGCAAACTTCTCAGGTAGTTATCGTGCTACCTTTCGTCCCAAGTTGTCAGGAAAGGTTGATTTCATGGTGAAGATGCGTGGCGCATGTACTTTGCTTATCGATGGTAAGGAAGTAGCCAATCAGGAGAGAGGTTTCAGACGCGAAACTGCACTCTATACATTGGATGCACAGGCTGGAAAGTCTTATGATATCGAACTTCGTTACCGTCACACCGAAGGCAGAACAGCCAGCCTCAGTTTCGATATGGGCTCTACCCGTCCTGTGGATATGGATGAGTTGTTGAAGAAGATTGAGAAGGCCGACGTTGTCATCTTTGCTGGAGGTATTGCGCCCAGTTTGGAAGGTGAGGAGATGCCTGTAAGTGTTCCTGGTTTCCGTGGTGGTGACCGCGAGACCATTCAACTCCCCGATGTTCAGCGCAATGTTGTGAAGGCTTTGAAGAAGGCTGGCAAGCGCGTTGTATTTGTTAACTTCTCTGGAAGTGCTATGGGATTGGTTCCCGAGAGTGAGAATTGCGAAGCCATCGTACAAGCATGGTATCCTGGTCAGGCTGGTGGTACAGCCATTGCCGATGTCTTGATGGGACACTACAACCCTGCCGGTCGTCTGCCGGTTACATTCTATACCAGTGTTGAACAGTTGCCCGACTTCCAGGACTACTCTATGCGCGGACGCACCTACCGTTACTTCATGGGTCAGCCCCTCTACTCATTCGGTTACGGTCTCAGCTATACCACTTTCGAGTACGGCAAGGCCAAACTTTCTAAGAACTCTATGGCTAAAGATGGCACAGTAACCATCTCTGTACCTGTGAAGAATACTGGTAAACTTGCTGGTGAAGAGGTTGTACAGGTTTACATCCGTCGAGTGGACGACACCGAAGGTCCTATCAAGAGTTTGAAGGCATTCAAGCGTATTCCTTTGAAGGCTGGTCAGGCCGTGAAGGTCGATTTGGAATTGCCTGCCGAGCGTTTCGAGTGCTTCGATGAAAAGAGCAACTCTATGCGTGTGATGTCTGGCAAGTACGAAATCATGTACGGTAGCAGTTCTCGTGCAGAGGACTTGCAGACCATTTCGTTCGTCATCAAGTAAAAAAAAGTACACCCTTGAACAAGGTGTTCTGAGAATATAGTTAGGCACGGATTACACCCTTGGTGGTGTAGTCCGCGCCTAAAATATTTCCACCTGTCTCATTTCCTTTAACCAATGAAACGCAAACTATTGATACTTTTGGGTAGTCTGTCACTTGCCATGGGGTTGTTGGGCATAGCCCTTCCCTTGTTGCCTACCACACCATTTCTGCTGTTGTCTGCCACATGTTATTTTCATGGGTCGGACAAGTTGTATCATTGGTTGATGTCCCATCCCAAGTTAGGTCCTTACATCCGTAGTTTCCGCGAAGATAAGGCCATACCCCTCCGTGCCAAGGTCATTTCCGTTTCCCTGGTATGGATAACATTGCTCTATTGCATCTTTTTTGTGGTCAATCCGCTATGGCTCAAGCTTCTCCTACTTCTTCTTTCCATAGCCATCAGTTGGCACATTCTCTCCTTTGCTACTCGCAAGTAAGTCCTGATTACTTCCTTTTAGCCCACGTATTGGCCATAATAATGGTCGCAAAGGTTATTATTATACATAAAAGTATGGTAAACACCATTGACTCATCCCTTGCGATGTAGATGCCACACATTGTGAATATGTAGGGCAGCCAATAAACGACAATAATGAGTAACATCGATGTAGCGATTACACACCTCAAACGCTTAATATCATACCGTTTGCGTTCATTCTCACTCGACGTATTGTACCCTGCTATGAGGTTATCTCCCTTCCCCAATGCCACCAGCAAGAGGAGAGGAGCCAATACTACCGTCACCGAAATACCCATAAGCATCATAATACAATGATTTAAGTTTATTGACCAATATCTGAATTCTTCGCAAAGGTAATGAATATATGGTAATATACAACTACTCATCGCCCTTGAGAACTCATTCTTCACTCTATCTCATCCGCAGGTTTGGCCTTGGCAGTCTTCCATACGCGCCAACCGACACAAAGGGCTACGAGCAGTGCTACCATGAGGAAAATGCCTACATATATCCACCACGAGATTTCCGTTTGTACGACATATTGCTCCAGCCATGGTTTCATGCACGCATAACCGATGGGGAAGGCTACTATGGCCGCTATACCTTGCAGGGACATATATTCAATGAAGAACATATCGAGGATGTCCTTAGTAGTCGCACCATATACCTTTCGGATGGCAATCTCTTTCCTTCGTTGTTCGCACGTGAGCATTATCATTGACCACACACCGAAGAGGGCGATGAGGATGCAGACGGTGGTGATGATGTTGAGGAGTTTTTGCAGATTGAGTTCGCTTTGGATAAGTTTGTCGTATTTTTCCTCGAGATCCCTAAAAGAAGTTATGGTGGCTGGGTAATCGATATTTTGCAAATAATCTCCTACTTTCTTCATAAAAGCTTCTTTTTGACCGGGTTTGTATTTCATTAGCATTGAACTTTGGTTTGTATCATAGTCGTAATACATATATATAGTAGGTTCTGTCGGTGTAGTGGGCAAATGATTCAATACATCTTTTACTATTCCCACAATATAGTATCTTCCCACTTGTTTTCCTATGCCCTCTTTCCAATTCATTTTACGTAAAAAGGCTTCGTTTACAAGTATATTTAGTGTTTGGTTACTATAAACTTTAAAGCTATTCTCACTATCGTTTAGCCATCGTCCTTCTTTGAGTCTAATTCCGTAGAAATCAACTATAGCTTCATTAAGATAGCAAATATTGCATTTTAGTTGTTCTTTTATGTCTGGATGATCCTTAGGATAGAATATGTGGTAAGAAGAATTATCAAGAGTAAAATCTGTAGTAAATACAGTATCCAATTCAGGGCATTGTTTCAAGAAATGGAATAATTCCGTTTTGTACTCATCCCATGAATATTCGCTATAGCGCATTGCGTCGCTCCATTCCATACGATTTTCTCGTTCGTATCCGATGTGTGTATGTCGAAGAGTATATAATTGTTTCATGAATACCGAAGTAAAGAAAATGCAGAAAATACTGATGGTTATCTGCGACGCAACACTAAAACGGCGGAAAAGATTGTAGCGAATGAGTGCACCTACACCTACGATACTGCTTTGCAATGACAATCGGCGGAAATACCAAATAACTGGTATCGAGACGATAAGCGAAATCGTTGATACCAATAAAAGGAAAATGAACGCCTCGCGATGAACGTAATTCAAGTCTCTAGGTAATTCGGTCATGGTAAGGAACCATTCAGCGGTAAGGTTAACCGTCAGTAATCCGAAACACATAGCAATGGCCAATAGCAATCCATATTCGACAAGGAATTGTATCATCAAATCCCACTTCGATGCACCAAATACCGTGCGAAGAGCCATTTCACGCTTGCGTATGAAGAGGCGGTTAACGAACATAATTAAGTAGTTCAACAATCCACACATAATCAACAGGCATCCAGCAAGAGCAAATAGGTAGATATGGTTGATTTTAGTCCTTGCATAATTTTCATATTGATATGTGAAGTGACGTAACTTAGTCACAGGTTTCACACTCAATTTTCTTTCAGGTTCGAATAGAGGAGGAATCCTAATTTCTCCAAGTTGCATGTTTAACTCGTCCACATTTACCTTAGGAGATAAATGTGTAAATATGTACATATTTCTATACTTTTCAGGATAGTCCGATGGCATACGGCTAAGAAAACCAAATTTATAGTTAGAATGTTGTCCCCATGAACGGAATACCGCTGATATGGTACGACTTTGTTTAAATTTTCCATCTACAGTGACCAACTCTTTCCCCATGGGCGATTCTTCTCCCCATAATCGTTTTGCCATCACGTCGCTGATGGCAATTTCATGAGGATTATGCACAAAACTTGTTGTACCTTCAATCAATTCAAGTCCTACCAAAGAGACAAAATTGCTATCAGCCATACGCCATTCTGATTCCCAATAAGAATAGGGTGTCCGTCCAATTCCGTTGATACTATCGGTATGTGCATCAATAATGACAGACAATTGCTCCAATTGTGGATATTGATGCAATATATCAGGGTTAAAAGCATGACCAACTGTTGCACTTTTTTCATACATGAAGGCATAGAGCCTGTCAGCATCCTTGTGAAATGCATCATACGTAGTTTCATACTTTATCCACATGCTTGCAAGGGCGAAGCAGGCAAAGCCAATGGCAAGACTTACAATACTAACCACTGATTGCAAGCGGTACTTCTTCAACTGGTCCCATGCGAGACTAAGGTAATGTATAAACATATTTGTTAATGTATAATTGTTACTATTTCTGTGTTATTTATTGTCGTTTGTGTGAAGAATCCTCTTCTTTTCTCTGCCAAGGTACTTTGGCAGAGGTCTGCCACCGTAGAGGCAGTATACTGCCACCGGCGAGGCAGTGAACTGACATCACTGAGGCAGTAGCATTCAAACGTAATCTGTTTGTGGCTCATTAGTAGTTTCTGTGTCTCTTTTCCCTTGTTCATGAGTTCTTTCTTCTTAGGTGATGTGTGGCACAATTACCACCTTCTTTGCCTTACAAAATTAT
>JAFZDY010000011.1 GCA_017560945.1 Bacteroidaceae bacterium
AGGTGGCTTGAAGGTGCATACCTTGATGAAATATCATGTGGGAGTGCCAATGGTAGTACAACTTACATCCGCCGCAAAACACGACCATTATCTGCTTAAGGAGGTGCATCTGCCAAAAGATTCCACTCTGGCAATAGACAGAGCCTATATTGATATAGCACAGTTTCAAAGGCTTACAGACGAGGGAGTGTGCTATGTGACCAAAATGAAGAAAAATCTCAAGTATGAGGTGCTTGATTCTATTACCTATGTCAATCCAGAGGGTTTGGTAACTCACATTGATCAAAAACTGAGATTCACCAGAGGGGATTTAATCCATGAGGCCAGAAGGGTTGAACTCTTTAGCGAAAACAAGAAACCTGTTGTGTTGCTTACCAACAATTTTGACTTTTCTGTAGATGAGGTTTCTGAGATATACCGTCTTCGTTGGGCTATAGAGTCGCTGTACAAGCAACTCAAACAGAATTTTCCCCTGCATTTCTTCTATGGAGACAGCGTTAATGCCATACAAATACAAACATAGGTGGTATTAATAGCCAATTTGCTAATCACCGTCATCTCAAGAAGCATCAAGAGGAAGTGTGCCTTCTCTCAAGTGGTCGCCATGGCGCGTCTGACACTTATGTATTATATAGACTTCATAGCATTTATGGAGAATCCAGACAAAACATGGTCAAACATACAAGCCAAAGAAGCACTTAAGGCACCACCTGAGCCAACTCTTTTTGATTAATGGGGCTTACTTTTGGAAACTGTATGCTTCGGGCAGGGATTTTATTATATTAAAAGTTTTACCGGACAGCAATAGTATAAAATATAATCCTTTATTGAGTGTGAGATTAAAAAAGCGGCTTGCGTTAAGAATGACGCAAGCCGCTTTTCGATATTTTATGGTTATTTCCACTCCGGAAGTACCGTGCCGGTAGGATAAACTCCGGCAAGATTTATCCAGTACTTTAGGACTGAATAGCCGGGTATGTTACCACTGCTGGTGGTACCATACCCTAACTCTGAGGGAATATAGATGGTCCAAGAATCTCCCTCGCGCATATACTGAAGGGCAGTGGTCCAACCTGTGATAAGGCCACTCATGGCAAACTTGGCTGGTACAGCCAAATGGGGATTGAAATCGCCACGGAAAGACTGGTCTATCAATACATCGTTGATAAGCCACATGCGGTAACTGGCACGAATGCTGTCGGTATAGATGGGCGATACTGTGCCTGTACCACTCTCTTCGAGATGGCAATAGACATAATCGTTGACATCCTTCACCAACCCCAAATCGTTGGGATTGTCCTCAGGTTGGGTGTAACTCTTGTAGATATACCACTTACCGTCGGCATTTGTTTCGGCCACGGCAGCAATGGAATCGATGTATCGTTGGTTACGCTCATGCCAGTTGGCATATTCGTCAACTACCGAAGTCTCGTCACAAGCTGTAAAGAGGCATGTAGAACTCACTGCTGCCCATAGCAGCCACAGGGTTTTCTTCATAATTCTTGGTTTATACATTACAACAGTGTCTTCAACAGGCTGGTGATGCTCACCTTGTCAGCGATGATGTTGTTCAAGTCGCTGATAGCAACACGTTCCTGCTCCATGGTGTCGCGGTTGCGGAGAGTTACGCAGCCGTCTTCCAATGTCTGGTGATCCACAGTGATACAGTAGGGAGTACCGATGGCATCCTGACGACGATAGCGCTTTCCGATAGAATCCTTCTCGTCGTACTGACAGTTGAAGTGGAACTTCAGGTCGTTGATAATCTCGCGAGCCTTTTCGGGGAGTCCGTCCTTCTTTACCAAAGGCAATACAGCCAACTTCACAGGAGCAAGGGCTGCAGGCAACTTCAACACCACGCGTGTCTCGCCATTCTCCAACTTCTCCTCTTGGTATGAAGCACACATTACACTGAGGAACATACGGTCCACACCAATAGAGGTCTCGATCACATAAGGAACGTAACTTTCGTTCAACTCGGGATCGAAGTACTTGATGCTCTTACCGCAGTACTTCTCGTGCTGACTGAGGTCGAAGTCTGTACGGCTATGGATACCTTCAACTTCCTTGAAGCCAAAAGGCATGAGGAACTCAATGTCGGTAGCTGCATTGGCATAGTGAGCCAACTTGTCGTGATCGTGGAAACGGTAGTGGTCGTCACCGAAGCCAAGAGCCTTGTGCCACTTCAGACGAGTCTCCTTCCACTGCTTGAACCATTCAAGTTCACTGCCAGGACGAACGAAGAACTGCATCTCCATCTGTTCGAACTCACGCATACGGAAAATGAACTGACGGGCTACAATCTCGTTACGGAATGCTTTACCAATCTGGGCAATACCGAAGGGAACCTTCATGCGGCCAGTCTTCTGAACATTCATGTAGTTTACGAAGATACCCTGAGCAGTCTCGGGACGCAAATATACCTTCATAGCTCCGTCGGCAGTAGACCCCATCTCGGTAGAGAACATGAGGTTGAACTGACGAACCTCAGTCCAGTTCTTGGTGCCGCTGATGGGGCATACAATCTCCTCGTCGAGGATAATCTGACGGAGTTCGTTCAAGTCGTTTTCATTCAAAGCCTTTTGGAAACGCTCGTGCAATGCATCGCGCTTGGCTTGGGTCTCCAACACACGACCGTTGGTAGCGCGGAACTGAGCCTCGTCGAAGGCTTCACCGAAACGCTTGGCAGCCTTGGCAACTTCCTTGTTTACCTTATCGTCGTACTTGGCCAACTGATCTTCGATGAGAACGTCAGCACGGTAACGCTTCTTGCTGTCGCGGTTGTCAATCAAGGGGTCGTTGAACGCATCCACGTGACCGCTGGCTTTCCAAATGGTGGGGTGCATGAAGATGGCAGAATCGATACCCACGATGTTCTCGTGAAGAAGTACCATACTTTGCCACCAATATTGTTTGATGTTGTTCTTCAACTCTACACCCATCTGGCCGTAGTCATATACAGCGCCCAATCCGTCGTAAATGTCGCTTGACGGAAATACAAAACCGTACTCTTTGCAATGTGAGACGATTTTCTTAAAAACATCTTCTTGTGCCATTGTTTATTCTATATTTATTTATATATCGTTTTGTTTCATGCTCTCGGTGTCGTTTTTGCCATTCTTATGCCTCGTTTGAACGGTGTTGACACGTCGTTTTAGTTAAATAGTAGTGGTTTTTCACCATTCTTGAACCAAAATTGCTGCAAAGTAAGTGATTTTTTTGCAAATAATTCGTACTTTTGCGAGCATACTAATACAGTTTAACTTTTTTAGTGACAAAAAATCATTAACTCGGCCATTTTATGAGTGACGAAATCGTAGAAAAAGAAAATACGGGCGACAACTTGTCGATGGAGAATGCGAAGGAAGAGCATTCGGATTACAAACCCGCTGATGTGAAAGACGAGAGTGTGAAGCACCAGTTGACGGGTATGTATCAGAATTGGTTTTTGGATTATGCCTCCTACGTAATCCTGGAGCGTGCCGTACCACATATCAATGATGGATTCAAACCGGTGCAACGCCGTATTCTGCATTCGATGAAACGATTGGATGACGGACGCTACAATAAAGTGGCCAACATCGTGGGACACACCATGCAGTTTCATCCCCATGGTGACGCATCCATTGGTGATGCCTTGGTACAATTGGGACAAAAGGACTTGCTGGTCGATTGTCAAGGAAACTGGGGTAACATACTGACAGGAGATTCGGCGGCAGCATCGCGATACATTGAAGCACGCTTGTCGAAGTTTGCGCTGGATGTGGTGTTCAATCCCAAGACTACGGAGTGGAAACTCTCCTACGATGGACGTAACAAAGAACCCATTACCCTGCCTGTGAAGTTCCCCTTGCTGCTCGCACAGGGTGTGGAGGGTATTGCGGTAGGACTTTCTTCAAAGATACTGCCTCATAACTTCAATGAATTGTGTGATGCGGCCGTTGCCTATTTGCACGACGAACCTTTCCAACTTTATCCTGACTTCCTGACAGGAGGAAGCATTGATGTAGCCAAGTACAACGATGGTGAACGTGGTGGAGTAGTTAAGGTGCGTGCAAAAATCAGCAAGCTTGATAACAAGACCTTGGTGATATCTGAAATACCCTATGGTAAGACTACTACGACTTTGATTGAGTCTATCCTGAAAGCAGCAGAGAAGGGTAAGATAAAAATCCGTAAGGTGGATGACAATACATCGGCACAGGTTGAGATACAGGTCCACTTGGCACCAGGAGTATCCAGTGACAAGACGTTGGACGCCCTTTACGCCTTTACCGATTGTGAAGTAAGCATATCGCCCAACTGTTGTGTGATCGATGATAACAAACCACATTTCCTTACCGTCAGTGATGTGCTCCGCAAGTCGGTGGACAATACCATGGCCCTTATACGTAAGGAACTTGAAATACGTAAGGGAGAATTGTTGGAGTTGCTTCACTTTGCATCGTTGGAGAAGATATTCATTGAGGAGCGTATCTATAAAGACAAGCAGTTTGAACAAGCTCCCAATATGGATGCGGCTTGCGAACACATTGACAATCGTTTGACTCCTTACTATCCTCAGTTTATCCGTGAGGTAACCAAGGATGACATCTTGCGCCTGATGGAGATAAAGATGGCCCGCATCCTACGCTTCAATAAGGATAGAGCCGACGAGGCTATTGCCCGTATGAACGGAGAGGTGGAGGAGATAGACCGTAAACTGAACAATATGGTGGAGGTGACCAGTGACTGGTACAAGATGCTGAAGGAAAAGTATGGTAAAGATCATCCGCGCTTGACCGAACTGCGTAACTTTGATACCATTGAAGCTGCGAAGGTTGCCGAAGCCAATGAAAAACTCTATATCAACCGTGAGGAGGGATTCATAGGGACTTCGCTCAAGAAAGATGAATTTGTAGACAACTGTTCGGATATCGACGATGTAATATTGTTCTACAAGGATGGTAAATTCAAGATTGTTCGCGTGAGCGAAAAGATGTTTGTCGGTAAGAATGTGATGCACGTGGGCATCTTCAAGAAGAACGACAAGCGTACGGTGTACAATGTGGTGTATCGTGATGGTAAGGAGGGATTCCACTATATCAAACGATTTGCCGTTACGGCGATGACACGTGACCGTGAGTATGATGTCACACAGGGTACGCCTGGGTCGCGTATTGTGTATTTCAGTGCCAATCCCAATGGTGAGGCTGAAATAATAAAGGTGACGCTCAAACCCAATCCCCGCATAAAGAAACTTATGTTCGAAAAGGATTTCAGTGAAATCAACATCAAAGGACGTCAGTCACAGGGTAATATACTTTCTAAGTTCGATGTACACCGCATCAGTTTGAAGCAACGAGGTGGCTCTACATTGGGCGGACGACAGGTGTGGTTTGACTGGGATGTACAACGACTCAACTACGATGGAAGGGGACAATACTTGGGTGAATTCCATAGTGATGACTCGATACTGGTGATGTTGCAGGGAGGAGATTACTATCTCAGCAACTTCGATGTGAACAACCACTATGAGACGAACATCAGACTGATAGAAAAATATGATCCCTCCAAGGTGTGGACCGTAGCTTTGGTAGATGCGGACAACAACGGATATCCGTACTTGAAGCGCTTTACGTTGGATGCTACCAACAAGCGTCAGAACTATCTGGGAGAAAACAAAGAGAATCGTGAATTGTTGATGTCGGTACAATACTATCCACGTCTGCAGGTGACATTCGGTGGGGGAGACAGTTTTCGTGAGCCATTGGTGGTGGATGCGGAAGAGTTTATCGCTGTGAAGAGTTTCAAGGCAAAGGGTAAACGTATCACCACTTTTGAGGTATCGGATATCGTAGAGTTGGAACCGACTCGTTATCCAACGGAGGAGGAGTTGGCTCCGTCTGAAGAACCAATCGATGAGCCAGTAAATGAAGATCCAGATGCTGGTAAAAGCGAGAGTGACATCTTGGATGAGCTGACTGGACAGATGAAACTATTTTAAGTATTGACATGAAGAGGCATTTGTTCCTTGTATGGGTGTTGGTTTGCATGACGTTACATCTGTCTGCACAATCAAGGAGTGAGGGTAGGAATTATCCCATCACTCGCTCTACCATGTATGGCTTAGGAACAATGAACCTATACGACACTTATCTCTCCCCTGTGGAATATGAAGGTGTTCAGGCAAGAGTATTGCGCGAAAGTAGTCGTACAATGCAATGGTGTGATGAGAAAGTGTCTCGTCAGGTGCTTTTTCAAGGGCATGTGGGCATGGCAATGAATCGTGCAGAGACATCCAATGAACTGTCAGGTATGGTAAATTGGAACTATGCGTTGCATTATAATATCTCCCTGTTTGATGGGAGGCTCCGTCTGCTTGCCGGACCGATGATGCAGGTGCATGGTGGTTTCATCTATAATACCCGTAATGGAAATAATCCTGCACAAGCCAAGCTCTACACCAATGTGGCTGCTTCGGGAATGGCACTTTACAATATCAATTGGAAAAGGTGCCCCATAACCCTGCGTTACCAGGTGGATGTACCTGTTATGGGAGTGATGTTCTCGCCCGAATATGGTCAGTCCTATTACGAGATATTCTCCCTCGGCCATACTGAGGGTACGGTACACTTTACTTCGTTGCACAATCAACCTACCATGCGTCATTGGTTGACTGCTGATGTGAATTTTAGAAAACTTACTTTGCGTGTAGGTTATATGGCAGATATGCAACAAACTTCCGTGGGAGGATTGAAGTCACACGACTATAGTTCTTCTTTCATGGTAGGATTTGTCAAGAATTTAAGAATAATAGATTAAGAATTTAAAGTTTAGGATTAAAACATAGTTCCTTTCATGCGTACTATTCTGTATTTTTCATCTTTCATACTCTCTTTGTCACTCCTTGCGACATCGTGTATCCGTGAAGAGGATATGGACAATACTCCGCAAGGAAACTTCGAGGCATTGTGGCGGATGATGGACGAACGCTATTGTTTCTTTGATTACAAATATGAGGAATATGGCCTCGATTGGGATGAGGTGTATGAGCGGTATGCTCCCTTGATTACACCCGACATGCCGACAAAGGGCTTGTTCGAGGTACTTGGAAATATGTTGGCAGAACTGAGGGATGGACATGTAAATCTGTACAGCGGCTATGATGTAGCACGTTATTGGAAATGGTACGAGGACTATCCTGCTAATTTCAATGATAGCATTCAGCGTAACTATTTAGGTTTTGACTATAAGATTGCAGGGGGATTAAGATATACCGTTCTTGATGATAATATTGCGTATGTCTATTATCCCAGTTTTAGTACGGCAGTAGGCGATGGAAATCTGAGTGATATGTTCAATGAACTGGCCTTTTGTAACGGCTTGATATTGGATGTACGTAACAATGGGGGTGGATTACTCACTAATGCAAATAAGTTGGCCGCCCGATTTACTAACGAAGAACTTACAACCGCCTATATGTGTCACAAGACAGGAACTGGGCACAATGACTTCTCCTCTCCTGAAGCCATCAAGGTGAAACCCTCTGATGGTATTCGTTGGCAAAAGCCCGTGGTGTTGCTTACCAATCGGAGTTCGTACAGTGCAACCAACGATTTTGTCAATGCTATGCGTCAGTTCCCCCTTGTAACGGTAATGGGGGATTGTACAGGAGGAGGTTCTGGTATGCCTTTTTCTTCAGAGTTGCCCAACGGATGGGCTGTGCGTTTTTCAGCTTGTCCTGTCTATGGCCCCGGTATGGAACAGTTGGAGTTTGGTATAGAACCAGACATTCGGGTAGATATGACATCTGAAGATATGGCTCGTGGCTTGGACACAATTATAGAGGAGGCACGTAAATACTTGAACCGATAAAAGAGAACGGGGGGAGGATGTGAAAAATGCAGCAAAAAACCAATATTTTACTTAAAAAATACAATGGATTGCTGATACTCCTATAAATTATGTGTATCTTCGCCCCAATTTTTGGATTGAACAATAACCGATTAGAAAAATAAGAGATGAAGAAACCTTTTGCAGTGTGGGCCGCTATGGCCGTAGGATGCAGCATGTGGGCACAACAACAGGTGGCTGATGCAGTGGTGATGACGGTGGCCGGAAAGGATGTGACACGAAGCGAGTTTGAATACTCATTCAATAAAAATAACAATGAACAAACGATAGACAAGAAGGCATTGGATGAATATGTGCAATTGTTTGTCGACTTCAAATTGAAAGTGGCTGAGGCAGAGACTCAGAAACTCGATACCATGACATCATTTATCAACGAATATGCCGGATATCGTCACCAACAGGCGGAGGAATATCTGGTAGACACAGAGTGGATTGAGCAACAAGCACGTTTGACATATGAGAATACGGCAGCAAGCATTGGTCCTGAGGGATTGGTGATGGCTTCGCACATCTTGCTTCGTATGCCTCAAAATGCAGATGAGGCTACACAGAAGAAGATAATGAACAGCATGGACTCTATTTACAATGCATTGGTAGCAGGAGCAGATTTTGCAAAGATGGCTGCCAAGCATTCTCAAGATCCGGGCAGTGCTTCTCGAGGAGGACAGTTGGACTGGTTCTATTACAAGCAAATGCTGACTGAGTTTTCGGATGTGGCCTTTTCGCTACAGGTCGGTGAATTGTCAAAACCATTCCTCTCACCTGCAGGTGTACATGTGGTGAAGGTGTATGATAAAAAGCAGTTTGAACCTTACGAATATCATCGTGAAAGTATCTACAAATATTTGGAACAACGTGGTGTGCGGAAAATGGCTGTAGAGGTTAAAATTGACTCGTTGTGCAAAAAATACGGTAGTAACGTAACACGTGAAGCGGTGATTGCCCGTGAGGAAGAACGACTGGAGAAGGAGTATCCTGAGTTCCGTCTGCTGATGCAGGAGTATCACGATGGTCTGCTCTTGTTTGAGGTTAGTAATCGTGAGGTGTGGGAAAAGGCAACACAAGACCAGGAGGGATTGGAAAAATTCTTCAAGCAGAATAAAAAGAACTATGCATGGGATGTGCCTCGATTCAAGGGTGCGGTGATACATTGTGCTACACCCGAGTTGGCCGCTCAGGTTAAGAAGAAGATGAAGAAGATGCCCGAAACTCAGTGGCGTAACTATATACAGAAAGAGGTGAATCAAGATAGTTTGAAACTTGCCTATATGCAGGTAGGTCTCTTCAAGCAGGGTGTGAATGGCCATGTGGACAGTTTGGTGTTCGGACAAGGAACTGCAAAACCAATGGAGAACTATCCCTATGCAGTGACTGTGGGAAAGCTTCAGAAAAAATATCCTGAAAGTTATAAAGATGTACGTGGCATATTGACAGCAGACTATCAAAAAGAATTGGAGACTCTGTGGATTGAAGGACTGCGTGCTAAGTATCCTGTGACAATCTATTGGGAAGAACTTGAAAAGATAAAAAAGTAATCGACAATGCGTATTCTCCTCCTTTTGTGCATATTGATGTGTACCTTCGGGTGTAACCGAAAGGTTGACCACGATGGCCGTACTCCGTTGGTGGAGGTGGAGGGTATGTACCTATATGTCGAGGATTTGGAAAACATTAGACCTGTCGGACTTTCACGTGACGATAGTACCCTGTTTGCCGAGGAATATATACGCAATTGGGTAGAAGATGCACTGCTGTGGAAGAATGCAGTACGCAATGTGAGTGGTAATTCAGAAGTTGAGGAGATGGTTGAAGCCTACCGACGTTCGTTGGTGTTGCATCTTTATCAACAGGCACTGATGAACGAACGGGTTGATGTAGAAATCGGGAATTATGAGGTGGATAGTTTCTACAAGGTAAATTCTGAAATTTACCGTTTGGAATATCCGTTGGCAAAAGGATTGTACATAAAAGTTCCGTTGGATGTACCCGATGTAAAGAAAGTACGTCAATGGTATGGTCGTTCGGATCGTGAGACATTGGATAAATTAGAAAAGTACAGTCTTCAGCATGCTGTTGACTACCTCTATTTCTATGACCAATGGGTCAAGGTGGAAGATGTAGTTGAAAAATTGCCTATGAATGTAGGTGATGTGGAAAGTTATTTGAAAAAGTCTCCTAATGTGGAGGTAAAGGATACTGCATTTTATTATTTCCTACATGTTGATAGTCTGTTGGAAGTAGGAGACCTGAAACCTGTGGAATATGCCACAGAAGAGATAAAAGAGGCTCTGTTGAATACAAGGCAGATGGACTTTATGAAACGTTTGCGTGATCAGTTGTATGAGGACGCTCAAAAAGAGGGTGAAGTTATATACTATTATTAAATAAGGTAGCAACAAATATAGAATATGAAAAAATGGATGGGGCTGATGCTGGTGGCATTGATAGCCATGCAGTTGAAAGCACAGGATAATGTGATTGACGAAGTAGTGTGGGTGGTAGGTGACGAAGCCATACTGAAATCGGAGGTAGAGCAGGAACGCATACGTGCCCAATACGAAGGACGTCGATTTGATGGTGATCCCTATTGTGTGATTCCCGAAGAGTTGGCATTACAGAAATTGTTCCTTAACCAGGCGGCTATTGATAGTATTGAGGCCAGCGAAACTGATGTGATGAGTCAGGTGGATTACGAGATAAATAGACTTGTAGCCCAGACTGGATCTGTCGAAAAGATGGAGGAATACTACAAAATGTCCTCAATGGAGATTCGCGAGGAAATACGCGAGTCTTCGCGTCGTAGGCTTACTATGCAGATGATGCAGCGTGAACTGCTGAAAGATGTGAAAGTAACACCTGCTGAGGTGCGTCGCTACTACAAGAGTTTGTCTTCAGATAGTATACCCTATATCCCTACTCAGGTGGAGGTGCAACTTATCACCATAGAACCCAAAATCCCTGAAGAAGAAATAGACCATGTGAAAGCACGTCTACGTGAATTTACTGACCGCATCAATTCAGGCGAGACATCGTTCTCGACTTTGGCACGCCTCTATTCAGAGGATAAGGGAAGTGCATCGCAAGGTGGTGAGTTGGGATTTATGGGAAAAGGACAGTTGGTGCCTGAATATGCAAATGTAGCTTTCAATCTGAATGATCCTCAGAAGGTTTCTAAAATTGTGGAGTCGGAGTTTGGCTTCCATATCATACAGTTGATAGAAAAACGTGGTGACCGTGTGAATTCACGTCACATCTTGTTGAAACCGAAAGTAGCTGAGGAGGAATTGATGAATGCACTCTCACGTTTGGATTCTATTGCCGATGACATACGAAACAATAAGTTTACGTTTGAAGACGCGGCTATACGTATTTCAAGTGACAAGGATACACGTATGAACAAGGGATTGTTGCCCAATTCTGAAACTGGTACGTCTAAATTCCAGATGCAGGAATTGCCTCAGGAAATAGCGCGTGCAGTCAACTCGATGAATGTAAACGAAATATCCAAGCCTTTTATCATGCTTAACAGTAAGGGTAAGGAAGTGTGCGCCATCGTTAAGTTGAAATCCCGTGTTAAGGGACACGCAGCTACTTTGACAGAAGATTTCCAGGCATTGACAAATGTGGTGTTGCAGATTAAACAGGCAGAAAAGATTGATAAATGGATCAGGGAGAAGCAAAAGACTACCTATGTCCGTATCAATGAGAAATGGCGGAATTGTGATTTCAAGTATCCCGGATGGATTGCTGATAAGGCAGAATAATGTAAGGATAAAATCAGGATGTCGGAAAGAACGAAAAGAAATAAATATAATAAAATTTCGGGGCACAGGATGCTGTTATCAGCAGTCTTGTGCCTGTTTGGCTTTTGTGTAGCGACAAGTGCCTTGTTGCCTGCAGATAATAACCAAGATACTGGAGGACAGAAGACTATGAAGGTGACACTGCTCCATGCCGATCGTACGGTGCAACGTCAGTCGAATAGGAATCTGCAGATGTTGATAGGTAATGTGGAGTTCCTCTACGACAGTATCTATATGAGTTGTGATACGGCCTATAACTACAACAATCGTAACTATTTTGAAGCATTTGGCAATGTTAGGATGAATCAGGGTGATACACTCTTCCTGTATGGTGACTATTTGGATTATGACGGAGATGAACGTTTGGTGCGTGTGCGTCATAATGTACGGATGGAAAACCGGAGTGTGGTGTTGACAACTGATAGTTTGAACTACGACCGCACTAAAGATTTAGGATATTATTTTGATGGTGGTATGTTGGAGGATTCTACCAATGTGTTGACTTCGGACTGGGGACAATATAGTCCGCAGACAAAGGTGGCGGTCTTCCATTACGATGTTCTTCTTGAGAATCCCCAGTTCACACTTGTATCAGACACTTTGCGATATAGTACAGTTTCTCGTGTCGCCACAATTGTGGGACCATCGGATATTGAGAGTGGTGATAGTTACATATATTCTGAGCGTGGATATTATAGTACGATGGACCGGAAGGCCTATCTGCTTAATCGTTCGGTATTGACAAACCAGGGCAAAGTGTTGGTAGGTGATAGTGTATTTTACGACGAGACATTGAAATGTGGTGAAGCCTTTGGTGATGTGGAGATGAACGATACGCTCAATCGGGTAATGTTGCTTGGAGAATATTGCTATTCCAATGAACTCACAGGTACGGCATTTGCTACGGATCGTGCTGTGGCTATCGATTATTCACAGGGTGATAGTCTGTTCTTACATGGAGATACACTGAAGTTGGTTTCATACTTCATTGATACTGATTCGATGTATCGTCAAGTACAGGCTTATCATAAAGTGCGATTTTTTAGAACGGATGTACAGGGAGTATGCGATTCGCTTGTGTTCAACTCTTTGGATTCGTGTTTGACAATGTACGAGGATCCAGTCCTGTGGAATGCGGGGCAACAACTCTTGGGTGAGGAGATAAAAGTCTATCTGAACGATAGTACCATAGAGTGGGCACATATTATCAATCAGGCGTTGACGGTAGAGCAGAAGGATTCAGTCCATTACAATCAAGTGGCAGGAACAGAGATGAAATTCTTCTTTGCCAATAGCGATATTTATAAAGCAGAGGTAACGGGTAATGTCCAATCTATTTTCTACCCTGAGGACGAGGATAGTGTGATGATGGGAATGAACTTTATAGAGGCCAGCAAACTGAATCTCTATAGAAAAGATGGGAAGATGGAGCGCATAGTTTTCATTACCAAGCCTGTGGGAACTTTCACTCCTATGTTCTTGATTGAACCTTCAAAGATGACGCTTGCCAATTTCGTATGGTTGGGTCACATGCGTCCAGTTAGTAAAAACGATATCTTCAATTGGCGCGGGAAAAAGGCTGAGCAAAAACTTCGGAAAATTGTTCGTCGTGAAGTACCTTTGCCAACATTGGATTGATGGGAATCGTCGGTGAAGGATTCTACACCTCTATTTTTTAACTTTTTTATTTTTGACTTACGATATGGGATTTTTAACGCAGAAGAAGCCGCGTGGCTTCCAACACCAATGGATATATGTAGACGAACGCAAGGAAAAGCTTCAAAAGATGGAAGAAAAGGCCAAGCGTGAGTTGGGATTGTTGCCGCCTGAAGAGACTACACCTGCCGAACGCATTCGAGGTGCTTTCGTGGAGCAGACAACACACTTGAAGCGTCGAAAGGGAAAGAAACCTGTGAGTTTCGCCGTGTTGCTGCTGTTGTTGGCAGCCATGTTGTTTATCCTGCACTATTTGGTGACAGGTCAGTTTTCATTTTGATTTATAAAGTAGTAATTCTCTCTATCTCTCGTATACATATTCCATGAGTGATGTCATTCATTTGTTGCCCGATTCGGTAGCCAATCAAATAGCTGCCGGTGAAGTGATACAGCGTCCTGCCTCTGTCATCAAGGAATTGGTTGAAAATGCCATTGATGCAGGAGCATCCAATATCGATATTCTATTGACTGATGCCGGAAAGACCTGCATACAGGTGATAGATGATGGTAAAGGTATGTCCGAGACGGATGCCCGATTGGCATTCGAACGTCATGCTACATCCAAAATACGTCAGGCATCTGACCTTTTTGCTCTCACTACCATGGGATTTCGTGGTGAGGCATTGCCATCTATTGCTGCTGTGGCTCAAGTGGAATTGCGTACCCGTCGCGAGGAGGATGAGTTGGGTACATCCATACACATTTCTGGCTCAAAGATAGAGAATCAGGAGCCTGTGGCATGTGCACGAGGTGCCAACTTCATGGTAAAAAATCTTTTTTATAATGTTCCTGCTCGTCGCAAGTTCTTGAAGACCAATCAGACTGAACTAAACAATATATTGACAGAGATAGACCGCATTGTGTTAGTGCATCCCGATGTAGCATTTGTTGTTCAGCACAACGATAATGAACTGTATCGTCTGCCTGCAACGTCGTTGCGTATGCGTCTGATGAATGTCTTTGGCAAGAAACTGAATGACCAGTTACTCTCGTTGGAGGTAGAGACTACCTTGGCAAAGATTTCGGGTTATGTGGCTCGTCCTGAATCGTCCAAGAAGAAAGGATGTCATCAGTATTTCTTTGTGAACGGACGTTATATGCGTCATCCTTATTTCCATCGGGCAGTGATGGAGGCTTTTGAACCGTTGGTGCCGCCAGGAGAACAGGTCTCCTACTTTATATATATGGAAGTGGATCCTTCGAGCATTGATGTAAACATCCATCCTACCAAGACTGAAATCAAGTTTGAGAGCGAGCAGGCTCTTTGGCAGATATTGGCGGCAGCAGTCAAGGAGACTTTAGGACGTCATGGTGGTGTCCCTTCCATTGATTTTGATACCGAGGGAATGCCTGATATCCCTTCTTATAATGGAGGAGTACAGACAATGGCAGAGCCTCCTCGTGTAAATTTTGATCCCAATTTCAATCCTTTCCATAATGCTGGAGGTAGTTCATCCGCTTCCTCATGGGATTCGTTCTCGTCATCTTCATACCAACGCCCAAAGGTGGATTGGGAAGCTGCCTATCGTGGATTGAAACCTGAGAATGAGCCTCTCTTTCAAGAGGAAGACCCCGCAGAAATTCCTCTATTTCCATCCGAGACATCGTACGAAGTAAAGGAGTCTGCTATGAATATTGCCTCTTCTTCGCCAGGTAACCATTATCAGTTTAAAGGACGATACATCGTTACGTCGGTCAAGAGTGGCTTGATGTTGATTGACCAACATCGTGCTCACGTGCGGGTATTGTTTGATCGTTATATGTCCCAGCTGCAAGGACGTAGTGCAGCCTCCCAAGGATTGCTTTTCCCGGAATTGTTACAGTTGACAGCATTACAGGACAATGTAATGCAGACAATATTACCAGATTTGCAGGCATTGGGATTCGATATCAGCTCGTTAGGCGGAGGCAGTTGGTCTGTCAGTGCCATTCCTGCAGGTACCGAGGGATTGGATGCTGCCACATTGGTTCTTCAAATAGTGGACTCAGCCATTGAACGTGAAGGGGCAGGACAGGCAGGTGAAGAGGTACGTACTGCAGTGGCATTGTCGTTGGCACGTTCTTCAGCCATAGTCTATGGTCAGTTGCTTACCGATGCAGAGATGGATGAATTGGTAGCGTCACTCTTTGCCTCCTCTACTCCGGGTCATACACCTGATGGGTTGACTGTTCTCTCCGTTCTTACTATGGATGAGTTGGACAAACGTTTTTGATTCTCTTTTTCCTTTCTTATGAACTTTTCCTGATAGTGAATGTTATATCATTCAAAAAAAGTATGTGAATGCATATAACGAATCATTAAAAGGTAAAAAGATTATGAGAAAGTTAATGGCTGCGCTGGCGGTTGCTGGCATTTCGGGTTTTACGTATGCCCAGGAAGTGGTTGAGTCGATGGAGATTATCGAAGTGCCAACGGAGAAATACGTAGTTCAGACAAACAAGTTTTGGAATAACTGGTTCATCAGTGCAGGTGGAGGTTTCACTTCCGGTATCCGTCAGGGTGACAAGAACTGGTCCGCCATGTTCTTTGACGAAAACTATGGTCGCTGGGGATTCGATGTGGCTGTTGGTAAATGGTTTACTCCAGGATTAGCATTAAGATTGAAATTCAATGGATTGGACGGCGCTTACGAAGGTAAGAGTTTTACCCAACGTGCTTATCGTGCCGAGGCTATGTTTAATGCCAGTAATATGCTCATGGGTTACAGCGATACTCGTGTATGGAATGTGATTCCCTTTGCAGGTATGGCCTTTATTGGTGGGCATCAGGGTATGGACGTAGGTGTGCAGAGTAGTTGGAATTTGAGTCCGCGTGTAAACCTTTATTTGGAAGCAGCACTTTTCATGGCAGACAGACATGGCAAGATGTTGAAAATCAACGAGAGTTACGAACGATATATGAATTTCTCTGCAGGTCTCACCTTCAATCTGGGAGAAACAGGTTTCCAACCTGTGCCAGATACGGATATGATGATGGCCTTGAATGCTGCAGAATTAGATGTATTGAATGATGCATTGGCCGAGCAGCAGGCACAAAATGCCCAGCTCAAGAACCAATTGGCACAGAAGCCTCGTGAGGTCGTAAAGACTCAAACCGTTTATAAGGGAGCAGGTACTATACCTCAGTCAGTATTCTTTAATCTCAACTCTTCTGTGATGGCCTCTCCTCGCGAAATGGTAAACTTGCAAGCCATTGCCAATGCGGCCCAACAGGATGGAAGCAAACTGTACATCACAGGCTATGCCGATAGTGCTACAGGCGATGCAACCTACAACCAGGCACTTTCAGAGAAGCGTGCCGAAGCCGTAGCCTCTGCTTTGGAAAAGATGGGCATCAGTCGTGCCAATATGGTGGTGGCCGGAAAGGGTGGAGTAGATACTTTGCAACCTGAGTCATACAACCGCCGTGTCATCATTACATTGGGTGAATGAAATGATTGTACATAGATAAATATTGTAAATAAAGTTGAGCCATATTAGTATATTTACCGATGTGGCTCAATCTTTATGTAAATAACGTGAGTTCGAAATATGGATTACAAGGGAAAACTATAACAAATCTACAAATCCTATCTTTTGATGTGCTTTTTGTATTTATTATACCTGATTCTCTTGCAATTTGTCAGTTGAAATAATGCATATAAGGAGGGTAAAAGTAATATATATGCAGAAATTTATTGGCTTATCCCATTGATATCGTATAATTATCCAGAAAATTAGGCTTTAAAACCTTCTTATAAGGAAGCAAAAAATAGAAGGAAATGAGATTTCGGGCTTAACCCTAAAAAGACAACGCTTAAGTATAAATTTGGTAACGCTTAAGCCTGACCAAACTATCTCTTAAGTCTGGCTAAATAATGCTTAAGTTTGGCCCAATAGTTCTTAATCTTGATTGGATAACTCTTGGACTTGGTTCGGTAATGCTCTATATTCTCATTATGATGCACTATTTCAAGTAGATAGAAATGTTTATTTCCCCTCTTTAATTTCTATTTGCTCTAAAAATCCAAACAAGAAAAATGGCTATATCTATCTGGTTATTCGACGGATATCCAAATTTTGGCCTTAATTCCTTCGCGTATTTAGAATTTATTGTACTCCCCTATGAATATACAGAATTCTCGCATAAGGAATATACAATTTTGACAAAATGTCAGCAGAGAATACCTATGCTTATATACATTGCTTATTCTCTCGTGTCGGCTCCCCACATCATCTTTTCGCGGAGAGTATCGAAGAAACTATGTCCGCAACCTTTTACGACGCGAGTATTGAAGGGGGCACGACGGATGGTGATGCGTGTCTTTTCATTGCATGTCTCACTTCGTCCGTCAATGGCGATGAGGAAATTGTGACTACGACTACTCACTTCCAAGGTGATTTCCCAATCGTCCCTTATCACGATGGGACGTACATTCAAACTATGTGGTGCGACAGGGGTGATGGCAAAAGTTCCTGCACGAGGCACCATGATGGGACCTCCTACACTAAGGGAGTAAGCTGTTGATCCTGTGGGTGTTGCTATTACCAATCCATCGGCTTGATAGGTCGTCAAATAATTGCCATTTACGCTGGTGCGAATGGCTATCATTGACGAGGTGTCGCGCTTGAGTACCGCTATTTCATTCAATGCAAAGGGGTACTCTTTCAGTTTCCCACCTTCGGTAGAGACATGCAGGGTGGCACGCTCTTCGACCTGATAGCGGTTGTTGATGATGTCGCACACGGCATTGTCAATCTCTTCGGGGCTTACGTCGGTAAGAAATCCCAATCTTCCAGTGTTTATTCCTAAGATGGGGATACCTCGGTGTCCGATGCGACTGGCCGTGCGAAGGAATGTTCCGTCGCCTCCCATGCTGATGGCCATATCAGCACTGAAGTCATCGCCTTTTGCTATCAAACCATCGGGTTTCAGACTCATGCCTTGTTCCTTTGTCAGGAAGTTGTAGAAGTCCTTGTCTATGTACACTTGGCTTCCATGGGCTTGCAACAAATGGACGATATGCTCGGCATGAGCCGACTTTTTGGCTTGAAAAGTGTTTCCGAAGAGGGCAAATATCATGTTTATAACCGTTAGTTTATTAAAATTCTTTATCTTTTCGTGGCAGATGTGTGCCATTTCGCGAAGATATGTTATTTTTGCAAAATCTAATCAGAGCGCAAAAGTGCGATTTTTTTTTTAATTGAACAAGAAAATGACCAAGTTAAGTGTAAACATCAATAAAGTAGCCACCATTCGCAATGCCCGAGGAGGCAATAACCCTGACATTCTGAAGGTGGCTCAGGATTGTGAAAAGTTTGGAGCCGATGGCATTACGGTGCATCCGCGTCCTGATGAGAGACACATCCGCTATGCAGATGTACTGAATCTGCGTCCTATTATTCGCACTGAATTCAATATCGAGGGTTATCCTTCCAAGGAGTTCATGGAGTTGGTGCTCAGGGTGCGCCCTCATCAGGTTACATTGGTGCCCGATGCTCCTGACCAGATAACCTCCAATGCAGGGTGGGATACGGTGGCACATGAGGACTTCTTGACCGAGGTAGTAGGGGAGTTCAAGGAGGCTGGTATTCGCACTTCCCTCTTTGTGGGGACTGACCTTCAATTTATTGAGGGTGCGGCCAAGATAGGTGCCGATCGTGTGGAGTTGTACACCGAGCCCTATGCTGCCCAATATGCGACAAATCGTGAGGCGGCCATTGCTCCCTTTGTTGAGGCTGCTCGTATGGCTCGTTCATTAGGGCTGGGGTTGAATGTTGGACACGACCTCAGTTTGGAGAATCTCCAATATCTGCACGATAACATTCCATGGATTGACGAGGCAAGTATAGGTCACGCGCTCATTTGTGACGCGTTGTATTTGGGACTCGAGAAGACTATTGTAGAATATAAAAAATGCCTTATTTGAATATGAATCTATTGACATTATTGGCGGCTCAGAGTGTAGCCGTAGAAGCTGGTGAAGAGTTAGTAGCCGAAGTGATGACCGAAGTGGCCGTGGCCGAAATGAGTTTGTGGGATATGGCTTGCAAGGGTGGATGGATTATGCTTGTCCTTGCCCTGTTGTCGGTGGTGTGTTTCTATATCTTCTTTGAGCGCTTGTCGGCGCTTCACAAGGCAGGTAAGGACGACCCTCTCTTTATGGAGCGTATCCGCGACTATGTGCACACTGGTGACCTGAAGTCGGCCATCAACTATTGTCGTATGACCAATACTCCTTCTGCTCGCATGATTGAGAAGGGGCTCGGCCGTATAGGACGTCCTACTACCGATGTGCAGGCGGCTATCGAGAATGCCGGAAACTTGGAAGTGGCCAAACTTGAAAGCCACCTTCCTGTGATGGCTACCATTGCAAGTGGTGCGCCCATGATTGGCTTCTTGGGTACAGTGACTGGTATGGTGCAAGCCTTCTGGGAAATGGCAAATGCAGGCAACAACATCGATATAACCCTGCTTTCGAGCGGTATCTATCAGGCAATGATTACCACCGTGGGAGGTCTCATCGTGGGTATTGCCGCCATGTTTGCGTACAACTATCTGGTGGGTAAGGTGGACAATATCGTCAACGAGATGGAGGCTAAGACCCTCTCATTTATGGATTTTGTTAACTGATAATTAGGTTGATCGGTTGATTGACTTATACGTTTCAACGAATAACTATGGCACTAAAACGAAGAACAAAGATAAAACCCGAGTTCAGCATGGCCTCCATGACGGACATCATCTTCCTGTTGCTAATTTTCTTCATGATTACCTCTACCATGGTGTCACCCAATGCCATCAAGGTGCTCTTGCCACAAGGAAGCCAACAGACATCGGCCAAACCGCTTACTCGTGTCATCATTGACAAGCAACTCAATTGCTATGTAGCCTTTGGCAACCAGGATGAAATGCCTGTCTTGTGGGAGGAACTTCCTGCCTTCTTGCAAGAGTGCGCGGCCAAGGAGCCCGAGATGTACGTGGCCTTGTATGCTGACGAAACTATCCCTTATCGCGAGATAGTGAAAGTACTTAATATTGCCAACGAAAACCAATTCAAGATGGTGCTGGCTACACGCCGCCCTGAAAAGTAGGTTATGGATAACAATAAAAAGAAAGAAACTCTCGTGGGCCTCATTGGTACCTTGGTGGTGCATGGTGTTGTCTTCTTGCTCCTTTGGTTCCTCTTTATCCGAGCAGCCGAGCCGCAGGAGGAGAGCGGTGTGCCTGTCCTTTTAGGTACCGAAATGCTGGCTCAAGGTGGGGGTGACAGATACAAGATGACCGAGGTGGATATACGCCCTATTCCAAAAGAAATTTCTGCCTCACCTGAAAAAAATATTTCTCAGGTAGGGGAAAAAATTATCTCGCAAGATATGGAGGAAACCGTCGCTATCGAACCTAAAAAAGAGGAGAAGAAAGTGGCTGAGAAAACACCTGAGCAACCCAGCGAATCTGTTCAAGAACAACCCAAGGAAAAGACAGAGGCTGAACTTCGTGCTGAGGCTGAGAAAGCCGCTGCAGAAGCCGCTGCCCGTAGCATTGCAGGAGCCTTTGGTAAAGGTAATAGCATGGAGAATCGTGGCGATGCCACCACTGGTACTGGTATCCAAGGCTCTGTCGAGGGAAATAGTGAGACAGGTGAGAAGAGCGAAGGGGTAGGTGGATATGGCTCCTTTGACCTCAATGGCCGTACATTGGGAGAGGGCGGATTGCCTCGTCCTGACTATACCGTTCAGGATGAAGGTCGTGTGGTGGTTACCATCATAGTGAATCCTGCAGGACAAGTGGTGAGTGCAGAGATTCATCGACGCACCAATACGACGAATGCCACACTTCGAAAAGCAGCTCTCGATGCTGCTCGTAAAGCTCGCTTCAACGCTGTAAACGAGGTGAATAACCAAAGTGGTACCATCACTTATTACTTTAAATTGAAATAAATTGGAGATATGAAAAACGTCTGTTTGTTTTTGGCCGATGGCTTTGAAGAGATTGAAGCCCTGGCAACCGTAGATGTGTTGCGCCGTGCAGGTGTGCAAGTGACTACTGTATCCATCAATCCCACCGAGTTGGTGACTGGTGCCCATGGTATCCCTGTCGTAGCCGATGTGTTGTTTGAACTTGCCGAGTGTGCCGAGGCAGATATGTTGATACTCCCTGGAGGAATGCCTGGTGCAGCAAATCTGGATGCTCACGAGGGCGTGTGTGCCGCTTTGAAGGCACATGCCGAATCAGGTAAACATTTGGCCGCTATCTGTGCCGCTCCTATGGTGTTGGGACATTTAGGATTGCTCGTAGGAAAGAAGGCTACTTGCTATCCTGGATTCGAATCTCAACTCGAAGGGGCTGAGTACACCGCTGCACCTGCCGAAGTAGATGGCAATATCATCACAGGTAAGGGACCTGCCGCAGTGCTTCCTTTTGTCTATGCCTTGGCTGAGGCCTTGGTGGGCGAAGAGGTGGTTGCTCAGGTGAAAGCTGGCATGTTGTACAATTGACAATGATTCAAGACTTAAGAGGGACAAATCATGGCGTGTGGGTGACAAGTTACGATGCAAATGAGGCTTGTCATTGGTCGCTTGTGCCTGATACTTCGTTGGTGAAGAATATGAAAAAATACATAATCATAGTCGCTGGAGGTAAAGGGCTTCGCATGGGAGGTGAAGTGCCTAAACAATTTCTTCCTATCGGAGGGAAACCTGTGTTGATGCGCACGATGGAGGCTTTCCATCGGTTTGATGCAGATGTGCAGATTGTGTTGGTACTTCCCATTGCTCAACAAGCATATTGGCACGAGTTATGTGTTGAGTATTCTTTTACCTTACCCTATCGTTTGGCCAATGGAGGAGAGACACGTTTTCACTCAGTTAAAAACGGATTGGACACCATTCCTGCGGATGAAGAGGCTTTGGTGGGTGTGCACGATGGAGTACGCCCCTTCGTAAGCACTGAGGTGATTGCTCGGTGTTATACAGAAGCCGCTCGCAAGGGTGCCGTAGTGCCAGTGACCGATGTGGTGGAAACAGTGCGCCGCTTGGAGGAAGATGGTGGGAAGAGTACTACTGTCAGTCGTGATGATTATAAATTGGTGCAAACTCCTCAGGTGTTCTCTCTCACTTTGCTTAAGCAGGCGTATGCTCAACCATACGTGTCAGCCTTTACCGACGATGCATCGGTGGTGGAAGCCCTTGGACACGATGTGACCCTTGTACAAGGGAATCGTGAAAACATCAAGATAACAACACCTTTCGACCTCGTGGTTGCCGAAGCATTGGTTGGTGGTAGTGAATAAAATCATAATTAAGAATTAGTTTGCTATCGCTCATCAAAACCTTTTTTATTTTTTTCCCTCATTAACGTATAGTCATAATTTATAATTAAACACACACATGTTTGACCTTGCAACTCGCGATATTAAATACCTTCCTGGTGTAGGCCCTCAAAGGGCAACTGTGCTGGAGAAAGAACTTGGTATACGCTCGTTGCACGATTTGCTCTACTATTTCCCCTATAAATACATCGATCGTAGTCGCCTTTACTATGTGCACGAGATAGATGGCAATATGCCTTATATCCAACTTCGCGGACAAATCCTAAGTTTTGAGGAGGTTGGTGAAGGTTATCGCAAACGGCTGGTCGCACATTTTAGCGATGGCACAGGTGTGGTGGATCTTGTATGGTTTCAAGGCCATAAGTTTGTGACGAATAAATACAAAGTGCGCACCCCTTACATTGTCTTTGGTAAACCCACCGTCTTTGGAGGTCGTGTAAATATTGCGCATCCCGATATTGATCCTGCGGACGAGTTGGTGCTCTCCAATATGGGGTTGCAACCCTATTACAATACTACCGAACGGATGAAACGGGGTAGTTTGAACTCTCGATCCATAGAAAAGTTTGTTGCCAACTTATGCGACTTGGTAAAAGAACCTCTCCCTGAAACTCTCCCCGACTATATTATAGAGAAGAATCACCTTGTCTCGCTCACCGAGGCATTGATGAATATACATTTTCCCAAGACACCCGAAGATTTAAGAAAGGCTCAATTTCGCTTGAAGTTTGAGGAGCTTTTCTTCGTACAACTCAATATCTTGCGCTATATGAAGGAGCGTCAGCAACGCTATTGGGGTTTTGTGTTTAGCAAGGTGGGCGAGGTGTTCAATACTTTCTATACTCAAAATTTGCCTTTCGAACTTACTGGAGCTCAGAAGCGTGTCATCAAGGAAATTCGAAAGGATATGGGATGCGGACGTCAGATGAATCGCCTGCTACAAGGTGACGTGGGAAGTGGAAAGACTTTGGTAGCACTGATGTCGATGCTCATCGCTCTTGATAATGGTTATCAAGCTTGTATGATGGCTCCTACGGAAATATTGGCCGCTCAGCACTATGAAACTATTACTCGTATGCTTTATGGCATGGATGTAAGGGTAGAGTTGCTCACGGGTAGCATCAAAGGAAAACGCCGCACCGAAATATTGGAAGGTGTACTCACGGGACAGATACATATCCTCATCGGTACTCATGCGGTATTGGAGGATACCGTAACTTTTGCCCGATTAGGTATGGCAGTTATCGATGAGCAACACCGCTTTGGAGTGGCTCAACGCGCAAAGTTGTGGCAGAAGAATTCCGTTCCTCCTCATGTACTTGTGATGACTGCTACACCCATCCCTCGCACGTTGGCCATGACATTGTATGGTGACCTTGATGTCTCCATCATAGATGAACTTCCACCAGGGCGAAAGCCTATTCGCACCATACATCAGTATGACAATCATCGTACATCGCTCTACTCAGACATTCGTCGACAAATACAAGAGGGACGTCAGATTTATGTAGTTTATCCTCTTATCAAAGAGAGTGAGAAAATTGATTTGAAAAACCTGGAAGATGGTTACCAGACAATCTGCGAGGTGTTTCCTGAATACAAAGTGTGTAAGGTGCACGGACAAATGAAACCCGCTGAGAAAGATGCTGAAATGCAACGCTTTGTCACGGGAGAAACACAGATAATGGTGGCCACTACGGTGATAGAAGTAGGAGTAAACGTACCCAATGCTTCGGTTATGGTCATTGAAAATGCTGAGCGGTTTGGTCTTTCTCAACTCCATCAACTTCGTGGACGTGTAGGACGTGGAGCAGATCAATCCTATTGCATCTTGGTGACAGGTTACAAACTGTCCGAAGATACTCGCAAGCGAATAGATATTATGGTGCAGACGAATGATGGTTTCGAGATTGCTGAGGCTGATCTGAAATTGCGTGGCCCTGGTGATTTAGAAGGTACTCAGCAGAGTGGTGTGGCTTTCGACTTGAGAATAGCAAACATTACTCGTGATGCACAACTTCTACAACATGTACGCGAAATTGCACGTCGTGTGGTGGAAGATGATCCTGAAGGTACGGCTCCTCATCATGCGATGATGTGGGCACGTCTTCGACAGATGCGTAAGACGAGTGTCAATTGGTCAGATATTAGTTGATAGATAAGAATTAACCCAAATAAACAGACAAAACTATGAAAGAGAAAAAAGTGTTGGTATCTAAAAAGTACCTATTTAGTTTCATCCTCATTACTTCGCTATTTGCATTATGGGGATTTGCGAATGACGTGACCAATCCTATGGTGGCTGCTTTCCAAACGGTAATGGAGTTATCAGCTGCTAAGGCATCCTTGATACAATTTGCATTCTATGGTGGATACGCTACGATGGCTGTTCCTGCCGCCTTGTTTATCCGTAAATATAGTTATAAAAGTGGAATTCTACTTGGCCTTGGATTGTATGCTGTAGGTGCTTTCCTTGTTGTTCCTGCAGCTTCGTACCAGAGTTTTATGTTCTTTTGCTTGTCTCTGTATATCCTGACATTTGGCTTGGCTTTCCTTGAGACTACTGCTAATCCGTACATCTTATCATTGGGTGATAAGGAAACCTCTACACGCCGACTTAATATGGCACAGGCATTCAATCCTGTAGGATCACTCACTGGTATGGCAGTAGCCTCGTTCTTGGTCCTTCCCAACTTGATTTCTGATAAAAGAGACGAAGCAGGTACTATTATTTATCACACTCTTGATGTATCTGAGAAATCCGAAATCTTAGTACACGATTTGGCTGTTATCCGCAATCCTTATGTGGCCATCGGATTGGTAGTGCTATGTGTATTCGTAATCATTGCTTTGGCAAGAATGCCGATGGTGCGTGAGGATGAAAAGGTGACAGAAGGTGTGCATAGTGTGAAAACTACTCTCTCTAATTTGTGGAAGAATACCATTTATCGTGAAGGTGTATTCTCTCAGATGTGCTATGTTGGCGCTCAGATTATGGTATGGACATTTATTATCCAATACGCCGATCGTCTTGGATTAGACAAAGCTACTGCTCAGACCTACAATATCGTAGCAATGTCATTGAATCTGGTTGGTCGATTCTTAGGAACATTTATTATGAAGTATGTTAGCTCTCGTCAATTGCTTACCTATTTTGGAATAGGAGCATCTATTTGTACTTTGGGTACTATCTTTATTGATGGAATGTGTGGACTTTATTGTTTGGTCCTCATTAGTTTATTTATGTCTATCATGTTCCCTTCCATCTATGGTATAGCGTTGGAAAATGTAGATACACAAGACACCAAACTTGGAGCTGCATTCTTGGTGATGGCTATTGTGGGTGGCGCTTTGATGCCTCCCTTGCAGGGTATGCTTATCGATCAGCAAGTTCTCTTCGGAATGCCTGCTGTGAACATCTCGTTTGTTCTTCCATTGATTTGCTTTATGGTTGTTACCGCATACGGATATCGTACACTCAAGCGCGCTTAATGACAGACAATGAGTGTTGAAAAACTAAATATCAACCAATGGGCTGAAGAAGATCGTCCCCGTGAGAAGATGATAGCTCACGGGGCGGCCGTCTTAACCGATGCTGAGTTGTTGGCTATTCTTATTGGCTCGGGTAACCAAGATGAAACAGCTGTGGAGTTGATGCGTAGAGTTTTGGCAACTTGTGGAAATAATCTCAATGAGTTGGGAAAACTTTCTTTGGAGCAATTGTGTAATTTCAAGGGCATTGGCTCAGCTAAAGCTGTGACGATAATGGCAGCCTGCGAGTTAGGACGTCGACGTAAATTGGCTGAAGTGGAAGAGCGTTTGGTCGTAACCATGCCACGCGATATTTACAACTATTTTCATCCCAAGTTAGCAGACCTTCCTGTTGAGGAATTTTGGGTGATGTTGCTAAACAATGCGTGCAAACTTATAGATGCTCGTCGTATTGCGACTGGTGGGATTTCTGAGGTGTCGGTAGATGTACGTTTGGTGCTTCGTGAAGCTATTTTGGGGCGTGCCACAGCCATTGTCTTGTGCCATAATCATCCTTCGGGTAATGTACATCCTAGTCGACACGATGATATGTTGACTGATCGTCTTCGCCAAGCTTGTGAATTGATGAACATTCGTTTGATGGATCATTTGGTTCTCACTGACGGACGTTATTATAGTTATTCTGACGAGGGTAGACTTTGATAAAACTTTTTTTTGTGTGACTTGTTACAAAAGTAAAACAAACTTTTGTAATAATGAATCGTAGTTTTAAGGAAGCCCTTCAGCATCGTCGAAGTTACTATGCGTTGGGAAGTGAAAGATTAGTCGGAAAGGGGGATATCGAGGAGATGGTGGAATTTGCGCTCATGCATGTTCCTTCTGCTTTCAATTCCCAATCATCTCGTGTTGTATTGTTGATGGATAAGGCGCATCGCCGTTTTTGGCAGATTGTGAAGGATACGTTGCAGGCAAGGATATCTGCCGATCAGTTTTCTAAGACTGAAAAGAAGATAAATCAGAGTTTTGCTTCTGGATATGGCACCTTACTCTTTTTCGAAGATCGTAGTGTCGTACAAGCAATGGAGCGAAAATTTCCCCTTTATGCTTCCTCATTTTTTACTTGGTCGCAACAAACCTCAGCCATGCATCAACTAACTCTGTGGTGTATGTTGGAAGACAGAGGATTGGGAGCATCGCTTCAGCACTATAATCCGTTGGTGGACGAGGCCGTTCGTCAAGAATGGAATTTGCCTGTTCAATGGGAACTTGTGGCTCAAATGCCGTTTGGTTATCCCTTGACTATGCCGATGGCCAAGAAAATTGAATCGGTGGTCGAAAGGATGAGAGTGTTTGAATGAAAAACGAGAAGGGAGGAGTCACGATGTCTGAGACATTGAATTCCTCCCTCTTCATTTTTTTACTTTTTACTTTACACCAAGTGTGCAATCCATTCTTCGCGATTGCCAGGAAGTAGGTCAATAACAGGAATCTCTACCATCGTGTAGCAACCTGGTTGTTGTTTCATACTTGCACGTGCTACGTTAACGAGTACTTGTGAAGTCAATGCAGGATTGTTTATCTTCATGTTGAACTCGAACAATTGGTTTTGTGTCTTTCCGCTCACACCTTTGCGCACCAAGTTTACTCCATGTCCCATGTCTTTCAACTCATCCACATTTGACACCTGTTTTACGTGTGTTTCGTCATTCACAAAGTAGGGATCTGTCTTAATGGCAGTAGCAATCTTGTCAAAGTCGTATCCCTCTTCCACTTCAATGTACACCATACGGCGATGTATGCCTGTACCTACAGGAATTGTCATTGATAGGGCATCTTTGACGCCTTCAATGGCCTTGCAACATACACTATGTCCCATAGACATTCCAGGGCCGAAATTGGTGTAAGTGATTCCCTTGGGAGCCAAACTCTGCATCAAGGTACGCACCACACTATCGCTTCCTGGATCCCATCCTGCTGAGATGATGGATACAGCACCATGCTCCTTCGCAACTTTGTCGAGTGAACGGCGTAAATCCACAATTCCTGAGTGGATGTCGTAACTGTCTACAGTATTGATACCCAGTGCCAATATCTCTTTAGCGTATGCTTCAATGCTACGCGTGGGAGCAGCCAATATGGCTACGTCAACGTCCTTTAATTCACTGATGTGCTTTACTACAGGGTAGTCATTCAGTTCTGCAGGTTTGTTTTCTGCACCACTGCGTCGTACCACACCTGCGATTTCAAAATCAGGGGCAGCCTCCAATGCCTCCAATGCAAATTTTCCTATGTTGCCATATCCCACAATGGCTGCACGAATCTTTTTCATATCTTTGTTAATTCTTAAATGGCATAATTTGTATAAAACGAACGCAAATGTATACAAAAAGTTTGAATTATGAATGTTTCTGCCGATTTTTGTTAGCGAAGAGGGAAAAATCTTTGTTTTGTATGTATCCTCACGTTAAAAACATGAAGACTCAAAATGTTTCTTGATACACAAAAAGACTAAATTTTGTTCCTGTTTTTTTGTTTGAGTGTCAGTAATTTTTCACCTGAATCGTCATATTTCACATACATATACAATAAAAGATGTAATTTCTCGTTTTTTCTTTTGTTAACTGGGGTTATGTGGTGATGGTCGCATGGCCAGCGGAAGAAAGAAAAAGTACATTTATGATCGAATATATCAAGGGAGAGATAGCGGAGTTGACTCCTGCTACTGTGACATTGGAAACGAGTGGGGGAGTGGGTTATCTGCTCAACATTTCGTTGAATACTTATACTGCCATACAAGGTAAAAAACAGGTGCGTTTGTATGTTCATGAAGCCATTCGTGAGGATGCATGGGTGCTTTTTGGCTTTGCCACTAAGGAAGAGCGTGAGTTGTTTTTGCAACTGATCACTGTTAGCGGCATTGGTGGAAATACGGCACGTATGATATTGTCTGCTTTGAGCCCACGAGAATTGTGTGACGTGATATCTACAGGTAACGATAAGTTACTGAAGACCGTGAAGGGTATAGGGTTGAAGACCGCTCAACGAATCATCGTGGATTTGAAGGATAAAATCAAAGTATTGCCCTCAGCCTCAGGAGCTGTTGGCATGGGTGGTGAACTCCCCTTGTCTGGAGTGGGAATGTCTAATGCGGTGATGGAAGAGGCAGTGTCGGCCCTTACAATGTTGGGATTCCCTGTTGCTGCCTCGCAAAAGGTGGTGGTGGGCATCTTGAAGGAAGAACCATCCGCACCAGTAGAACAAGTAATCAAGGTGGCCTTGAAAAGATTGTAGTTAACCTTCCCATATTTTTTTCTGTGTAGGGAAAAACTTTTTTGTGTATCTGAGAAAAAATGAATAGCATAAAGACATATCGTTTTGGCCTTTTGACATTATTGTTACTGATTGTGGTCAGCGTGCAATTGTATGCTGCAATCAGTGGCGAAAGTCCCCTTTATGCTCCATTGACTACAACTCAAGAACCTCAACCAGCGGATTCGACCAATCAAGAAAAACCACGATACAGTGTCAAGAAAACAGCCCCTGAATATAACGAGGAGGATTTGAAGCAAAGTGCAGCCGACTTGCGCGACCCTGAAAATATTGAACAGAAAGTAGAGTATGATGAAAAGACGGGGCATTATGTGATAGGTACCAAGATGGGGGATAGTTATCTGAATGCCCCAGTGCTGATGACTCCAGAGGAGTATACCACATGGAGTATGAAGCAATCGATGAATGCTTACTATCGCAATAAAAATGCCGAAGAGTTTGAAAAGGAGGGGAAGGAGAAGTTTGATTTCACAGATATGAAGTTTGACCTTGGCCCTGCGGAAAAGATATTTGGCCCTGGCGGAGTGCAAATAAAAACCCAAGGATCTGCCGAGTTGAAGTTTGGTGGTAAGTACAAGAACACCCAAAATCCGAGCCTTCCTGAACGTCAGCGCAAAACTTTTGGTTTTGACTTCGATGAGAAGGTGAATCTTAACATTAACGGAAAGGTTGGTGATAAGATGAACCTAAACATGAATTACAATACTGATGCGACTTTCGACTATGATACAAAAAAGATAAAACTTGCTTACGAAGGTAAGGAGGATGAGATTATAAAATTGTTGGAAGCGGGTAATGTCAGCATGCCCAGTAATTCATCCCTCATCCGCGGTGCTACTTCATTATTTGGTGTGCGAGCCGATTTTCAGTTTGGTAAATTAAAATTGCAAACTGTTGTTTCGCAAAAGGAGTCATCGTCTAAATCAGTATCCTCCAAGGGTGGAGCTCAACTTCATGATTTTGAATTGAGTGTGGCCAATTATGACGAAAATCGTCACTTCTTCCTTGGTCACTATTTCCGAGACAATTATGATAAGAATATGGCTTCGTTGCCAAATGTGTTGAGTGGTATTACCATCACTCGAGTGGAAATTTGGGTAACCAACAAGAGTAGTAGTTACGACAATCCGCGAAACATCATTGCATTTGCCGACTTGGGAGAACCGCGTAAGATAAGCAATCCCACGTGGACAGGGACAGGGACAAACAATCCCTACAATAATGCAAACAACCTCTATCAAAGCATGGTAAACCAATATGCCGATGCTCGTGATATTACCCGTTCGACAAATGTGTTGGATGGGATACCTGGATTTGAGGGTAGTGTAGATTACGAAAAAATAGAGAATGCACGCCTATTGAAAAGTACGGAATATACGTTGAACAAGGCGGTAGGATTCATATCGTTAAAGCAGACTCTTCAACCCGATGATGTGTTGGCTATAGCCTATGAATACACATTGAATGGTACACGCTATCAGGTTGGTGAGTTTGCATCAGATGTGAGTGACACTCAACAAACCTTATACGTTAAGTTGTTGAAAAATACCAGCAATCGTCCAGGTATAGGAACATGGGATTTGATGATGAAGAACGTCTATGCATTGGGTGCGAATAGTGTTCAGAAGGAGAAATTCCGTCTCGACATCAAATACCAGAGTGACACGGCAGGAGTGTACCTCAATTACATCCCTGAGCAACAATTGAAAGAAACGACCCTGTTGCGTGCCATGAATTTGGATAGATTGGATGACAATCAACAGAGTCGTCCTAATGGATTTTTCGACTTCGTGGAGGGCTATACTGTGACGGCACAAAACGGACGCATTTACTTCCCTGTAGTAGAGCCTTTTGGTGATCATTTGCGTAAGTTTATAGGAAACAATGAATTGGCAGACAAGTATGTGTTCGATGAACTTTACGATTCTACAAAGACCATTGCCAAGCAGATTGCTGAAAAGGATAAATTTATATTGGTTGGACAATATAAAGCAACCTCTGGAAGTGAGATAGATTTGGGCGCATGGAACATACCCCAAGGTTCGGTGACGGTGACTGCTGGTGGAGTCACATTGGTCGAGAATAGTGACTATACGGTGGATTATAGTTCGGGTCGTGTAACCATTATCAATCAAAGTATCATTGATGCAGGTACAGCCGTAAACGTAAGTTTGGAGAGTAATACCAACTTCAGTATGCAACGTAAGTCCATGTTTGGTATGAACTTTGCATATGACTTTAGTAAGGATTTCCAATTTGGTGGTACCATTATGCACTTGAGTGAAAGACCTCAGACAAGCAAGGTGTCCATGGGTAATGAGCCATTGAAAAATACCTTGTGGGGTGCCAATATGGCTTGGAAGAGAGAGAGTCAATGGTTGACCAATATGATTGATAAATTGCCTTTGTTGGATGCAACTCAACCTTCGTCCATCAATTTGACGGCAGAGTTTGCTCAGTTGATTGCAGGTGAGGCTGATGGTGTTCAAGGAAATGCTTCCTACTTGGATGATTTTGAAAGTACCGAGAATGGCATAGACATACGTCAACCAGAACGTTGGATGATTGCCAGCACTCCATCGGTATTGCCTTATTCTACATTGACGAACGATATACGTTACGGAATGGATCGAGCACGTCTAAGTTGGTACTATATCGACCCATTATTTACACGTCGTAATTCTTCCCTTACTCCTTCACACATCAAGAGTGATATGGATCAATTGTCTAATCACTATGTGCGCGAGGTTTACGAGCGTGAATTGTATCCAAATAAAGAAGCTGAGTACCAGTCTTCTTCGACTTTGAATATATTGAACTTAGCATTCTACCCCGATGAACGTGGTCCATATAACCTTGACACAGACTTGACTGACGACGGAAAGTTGACCAATCCAACCAAACGTTGGGGTGGTATGATGCGTAAGTTAGAAACCAGTGATTTCGAAACAGCCAATATTGAGTATGTAGAATTTTGGATGTTGGATCCATTCATCTACGAAAGTTCAGATACACGTCCTCGTGGTGGAGACTTTTACATTAACTTGGGTGAAGTTTCGGAGGATGTTTTGAAGGATGGCAAGAAGTATTTTGAAAATGGAATGCCTGCCGATGGTAGTATGCGTTATACTGAAACAGTATGGGGACGTGTTCCTACTGATCGTAGCATAGTCTATGCTTTTGATAATACGGGTGGTGCACGTAGTCGTCAAGATGTAGGACTTGATGGATTGACAAATGTGGAAGAGGCAGAATTCCCAACTTATCGAGACTATCTGAGTGCAGTACGTGGTAAAGTCAGTGCCGATGCTTTTGCTCAACTACAGGCCGACCCCGCGGGCGATAATTATCATTACAGTCGAGGATCCGATTATGATGATATGCAACTGAGTATTCTTGAAAGATACAAATTTATCAATAACCCTGAAGGAAACTCTGTTTCTTCAGAAAATTCGCCTGAAAGTTATGATATATCCTATAAACGTACACCCGATTTGGAGGATATCAATCAGGATTATACGTTGAACGAGTACGAAAAGTATTACCAATACCATATTAGTATGCGTCCCGAAGACCTAAAAGTCGGTCGCAACTATATCGTCGACAAGCGAGTAAGTAGTGTGAAATTGCGTAATGGAAAAACCGAGGATGCTACATGGTATCAGTTCCGTATTCCTGTGGATGAATATGAAAAGGCTGTTGGAGGAATCAATGGTGTGAATTCCATTCGTTTTATACGTATGTATCTTACCAATTTTGAACAACCCATTGTGCTTCGTTTTGCGACACTCGATCTCATCCGTTCAGAGTGGCGTACTTATGAACAAGCTCTTTACAATACCCAAACGGCTCCAACTATCAGTGGCTCGGTGAATGTTTCTTCTGTAAATATTGAAGAAAATGGCGATCGTGAGCCGGTGAACTACGTACTTCCTCCGGGTATTAGTCGCGTACTCGATCCCAGCCAACCTCAATTGCGTCAGGATAATGAGCAAGCCCTTTGTGTTAAGGTAATGGATCTCAATACAGGTGATGCTCGTGCTATCTATAAAAATATCAATATTGATTTGCGACAGTACAATCGTTTACAGATGTTTACTCATGCCAATGCAATGATCAACGATGTGACAGGTTTGCAGGATGGTGAGGTGTCTGTGTTTATAAGGTTGGGGTCTGACTATAAAAACAATTTCTATGAGTATGAAATACCTTTGAAACTCACCCCCGAAGGTAAGTACGACAAGTATTCGAGCACTTCGGCCATTGCTGTGTGGCCAGAGGAGAATATGCTGGACATTGATTTTAGCGTATTTACCAATTTGAAGAAAGCACGCAATATTGCACGTGGTATTCCAGGCTCAGGGGTAAGTTATACAACCTTATATTATGAGTATGATCCTGCCCGTCCAAAGAATAAAGTTAGTGTGATGGGTAACCCTTCGTTGGGAGAGGTGAAGACTGTGATGATAGGTGTACGCAATAATGCTCGAAGTAAAAAATCAGTAGAGGTTTGGGTGAACGAGCTCCGCTTGTTGGATCCCTCTATTGATGGTGGTTGGGCCGCCCAAGGAAACTTGAATGTGAAGCTTTCCGACTTGGGTAGTATGAACTTGACTGGACATGTCGAGACTGCAGGTTTTGGAGGATTGGAAGAGAAGGTAAGTGAACGTAACATTGATAATTCTTACCAATATGCCTTTACCACAAACTTCGAAGCCGGGCGTTTCTTCCCTGAAAAGGCTAAGGTAAGTATTCCGCTTTATTTCTCATATACTAAGGAAAAATTGTCGCCTAAGTACAATCCTTTGGATACAGATATGTTGTTGGACGATGCTTTGGAGGCGACATTGGATGATCAAGAATACGATTCTATCCGTAGTATTGCTGAGACCGTGACTACTTATCGTAATTTCAGTGTAAGCAATGCTCGCGTGGATGTCGTGAGCAAGACACCTATGCCTTATGATCCAGGAAACTTTTCGTTCAATTATTCTTATAGCAAAAAGGATAATAGTGGTGAGACTACAGCTTATGAGAACGAATTGGATTGGAAGCTTGGAATGAACTACAATTATGCTCCAGTGTATAAGGCGTTGGAACCATTCAAGAAGATAAAGAGTAAATCTAAATGGATGCAGGTCTTTAAAGACTTTGGCCTTAATTGGTTGCCCCAGAGTGTTGGTTTTAATACTGATATCAATCGCCACTATTACGAGTTACAAGAGCGTGACGTCGAAAATTTGGATGTAGCGGTAACTTTGCCTGTTTCCTATTCACAACAGTACTTGTGGAATAGAGAATTGGCTATTCGATGGGACTTGACCAAAACGTTGAAGTTAAACTATTCTTCAGCGACTCATGCCGAAGTAGAAGAACCTTATGGACCTGTAAATAAGAATCTTTATCCCGATGAATATACTGCATGGAAAGACTCAGTGAAACAGAGCCTTTTCCGATTGGGACGTCCAATGGATTATCAACAAACTTTTTCGGCTTCATATCAAGCTCCATTGACTAAGATTCCCGCTCTTGATTGGGTATCGGCTGATGCAAGCTTTAATTCGTCTTATAATTGGAATCGAGGTACCATGCTCGACAACGGAGTATCATTGGGTAATACTATTGCCAATCAGCGTACGTTGAATATCAATGGTCGTTTCAATATGGAAACTTTGTATAATAAGGTTCCTTTCTTGAAGGAGGCGAACAAACGATTTGCTGCAAGTAATAAGAAAACAACTTCTACCAAGAGCGTACGTGGAGATCAGGGAGTACAAGATGCCAAGAAAAAGGAAGAAGATGCCAAAAAGAACACTTTCACTATGGAAGTACAGTTAAAGCCTGATACAACAGTGATGGTGCTGCATTCACGTAAGAGTAAACGGCCTATCGTAACAGCAAAGACTGCAGATGGTAAGGCTTATCCCATTCGTATTAAAGTGTTGGACGAGAACAAAATTATGATCCGTAATATGGATTCAGTGAAAGTCAAATTGACAGTTGTACCTGGTCCTAAACCTGAGGATTATAGTTGGTATAAACCTGCTCAAGTCGTTGCTCGTGGTGCAATGTTAATTCGAAATTTCAGCATCAGTTATCGCAATACCAACGCAATGTCTGTTCCTGGTTTTATTCCTTCTATAGGTGATGCTTTTGGACAGGGACAGAATGGCGGTATCTTTGCTCCTGGATTGGATTTCGCATTTGGTCTTCAAGATGAAGACTATTTGCATAGAGCTGCAGACCATGGTTGGTTGATGCAAAGTGATAGTGTAGCGACACCTGCCACAACTAATGCCATGGAGGACCTCCAGTTAAAGATGACATTGGAACCTTTTACAGATTTTAAGATTGACCTCAATGCCAGTCGTACAATGAATCGTGCTCGTAATATTCAGTATATGTATGCTGGTATGCCTGAGATTCAGAGCGGAAACTTCAATATGACGGTCATTACTATAGGCTCAGCTTTTGGTGGAGCAGGTAATTCAAGCAATGGTTACTCTTCTCGTCCATTCAATCGCTTTATTCATAACTTGAATGTGATTCAGCAACGCTTAGAAACACAGTATGCTGATGCTGTTTATCCCGCAGGAACATCTTTAGCCGGTCAACCATATGATGCCTCTAACGGTGGTGTGGACAAATATTCACCCGATGTGATGATCCCCGCTTTCCTGGCTGCTTATACAGGAAAGGATGCAGGTAGTTCGGTGCTTGATATCTTCCCTTCGTTGTTGAAGATGATGCCAAACTGGACTGTTAAGTATGGTGGTTTGGGTAAACTTCCTTGGTTTAGCGAGCATTTCAAGAGTGTAACACTCAGTCATGGATATAAGAGTGTATATTCTGTCGGTTCGTTCAATACCTATCAGAGTTTCCGTTCTTTCATGGGTGAACGTGGATTCATTGAAAATACTCAGACTGGCAATCCTGTACCTCGCAGTATGTACGATGTGAATACGGTCAGCATAAATGAGAGTTTTTCACCCTTGGTGGGTATCGATGTTACCTTGCAAAATAACCTGTCTGCCAAGTTGGAATTGAAGAAAACTCGTGTACTAAACCTTAGTTTGGCAGCCAATCAGTTAGTTGAAACTGCATCTGATGATTTTGTAGTTGGAGTCGGGTATAAGATAGTGAACTTCAAACTACTTGGTGGTGGAAATAGTACTCAGAAACGTAAAACTTCTTCGTCTAATAATTCCTCAAATTCTACTCGACGAGGTGGGGTAAGCAACGATTTGAACTTACGTGCTGACATTTCTTGGCGTTCACAAAGTGCGCTTTGTCGCGATATTCAATCGGTTACTACTCAGGCAACTAGTGGTAATAAGGCTTTGAAATTGTCGCTCTCAGCTGACTATACTTTGAGTCGTCGCCTTACTCTTAATGCCTATTACGATATGCAGCGCAATGAGCCGTTGGTATCTGCATCAGCCTATCCCGTTACTACGGTCGATTTTGGTGTAAGCATGAAGTTCTCGTTGACGAGATAAATGAGGTGTGTATAATAATTATATAAAATAGAGTGGACCAACCCCTGTGGATTTTTATTCATTCGCACTTTCTTGTGGAGAGCGAGTAAGAGTGGTGGTCACTAATGTGAATTTGTGTATGAAAAAAGGAGATAAAGTTCGCTTCCTCAGTGAAAAAGGAGGAGGTGTTGTGGCTGGATTCCAAGGTAAGGATATCGTTCTTGTGGAGGATGAGGATGGCTTTGAGATTCCGATGTCCGTTAGGGAATGTGTGGTGATTGATACCGATGACTATAACATTGCTCGAGTGAATACAAGAACAGAGTCAAAGAACAGACCTGCTCCTGGTCCCTCTTTCGTGAAAGAGGATAAAGTCAAAATTCTCCCTCGTAGGGGAAATATTTCTGGAGGGTCTGCTCTTAATGTGAAGTTGGCTTATGTTCCTCACGATATCAAGGCTGTGACTACTACATTGTTCGATGCTTATTTGGTAAATGATAGTAGTTACTCCCTTTACTACACCTATCTGGTGGCAGAGAATAAGAGTTGGACAGTTCGTGCACATGGCTTGTTGGAACCCGATACAAAGATGTTCTTGGAGGAATTTGGTAAGGATACACTTAATAGTATGGAACGTGTGGCTGTGCAACTGATGCCCTTTAAGGAAGAGGTTAGTTTTTTGATGAAACCCACTATTTGTGTGGAGTTGCGTATTGATACGGTGAAGTTTTATAAACTTCATACTTTCCGTGAAAACGATTTCTTTGAAGAACCTTCCTTGCTTTATGATGTGGTAAAGGATGATGTTCCCGTGCACCAGGTCTTTGTAGATGCGGTACAGATACAAGAGGCTTTGTTGGGAAAGAAAAAGAATAGTACTCCCTCCAATCCTGCTCCAAAATCTGTAAGTAAGGCGTCTAACAATCCATCTGTCATCGAAGTAGATCTTCATATTCACGAGTTACTCGACAATACTTCGGGCATGACCAATGGTGAAATGTTGGAGTATCAACTCGGTGTTTTCCGTCGTACGATGGAGGAGAATCGCAAACGTATTGGGCAAAAGATCGTCTTCATCCATGGAAAAGGCGAGGGTGTACTTCGTCGTGCCATAGAGACGGAATTGAAGACCAAGTATAAGAATTGTACTTTTCAAGATGCTTCGTTCCGTGAGTACGGCTTCGGCGCTACCATGGTGACAATTCGTAATTGACAGGGGTATATTGTACGTTTTGGGGACAATTAGTCGAAAACTATGATTGCCCCAAAGAATTATAGTTATTTCATTACTTTACGAACAAAGGTGCGGCCATCTGTGCCTTGCAACAAGAGGATATTGATGCCCTTTTGAAGTTCCTTCAATTGAATACCGCTTGTCGAGTAAATGGCTATTACTTGTGCTTCGGTGGAAATAGAAATCTCTTCAATACTTTGGGGATCAGCATCGGTCAGATTGCATACATCCGCATTGATGACACGACCAGTATTGGCATCCAATAACATGCAGACGATTTTTCCGTTTAAGGGATTGGACAACGCGGCAAGTGCTCCTTCAAAAGTGATGGTGTTACTGATTACTTGTCCGCTCTTTACCGTTGCCGGTATCACGCCCGAAAATCCAGTAATGACTGTTTGGTCAGGATCATTGTCGAACACAACTCGTGCCACATCGTGATAGGCTATCTGTACACTGGCCTGACCACCGTATTTCCCATTCTTTCCCCAATCGCCATAAATGGGATCACTCATATTGGCACGTCCATTTGTTTGTACACCCATCAATCCGTCCTCCAAAAGAACATAGAATAGGTTAGCGGCGACACCTGCCTTGCTGATGGCGTATGTGACATTGGTACTAACCTCCAATTTCTTATTTCTACGGTCAAATTCAGCTTTGGTCAAGACTATGTTAGCATCTGCTTCAGTCTCCAATTCGCTCAATACTTGGTCCATCCATGACTCATTGCCTGCTACGGACGTGAAGGAATATTCGTATGTATCCATATTGAGGACAATGGGTGAAGTGATGGTGTCACGACGATTAACACGTGCTGTTGGTAAGGCCGTCAATCCGAGAGCTTGCATATATTCATCGTTGGCATAAATGTCTTGGTTGTGGATGCAGATGGGGATTACTTGTCCTGGTAATGCTTCTTGCATATGTTCGATGGCGACCATTCCATCGGGACAATTGCTACACCAAGTTCCTGTTACCTCCTCAATTACCACTCGCTTGGTTGTCTCAAATGCCAAATTTTTGATAATGAAATCTGTAGTCTTAGCGTCTTCGCCTAAGATGACACCTATGGTAACAGTGTTTTCTTCTCCTATTTTCAATGGCATCTTTTTGTTAAAACTGAATTCGTACATATCACCCTTTTTGAGGTTGAGGCCAGTGGCACGTATGGTGTCGCTTACGCTCTGCTCTTCGTCGTGGAAGAATAGGGTAATGCTATCGTATGTGTCATCCTCGTCGGTGATTCTTACTACGCCATTGATAGTAGTTTCGGTTTGAGCAACCAATGTACTTTTGGTGTTGAGTCCCAACAGGCAACTGCTCTTGTATACCACCTCAATGTTATCTATAAATATGGCACTTTGGTTGGTACATTGGTTGGCAAAGGCAATGTATATGTTCTTTTCGGCAAACTCTTCCAAAGAAATGCGGTAGTGTGACCAATCTCCAGATAGTCCTTCTTGGCTGCTTCCAGGGGTAACCTGTTCGTCAAATATACATACACCCTCTGTCTTGATTCGGCTCATAGTCTCGTCTGTCAATCCTGCATACACTGCATCGTCTGTATATACGTAGATTTTCAAACTATCTTTTTTACTATTCAAGTATGATTGTACATCGAAATCTAAATAGCAGAATGCGTTGGGCAAGTATATTTGGTTGGTTACCATCCAATCGTCAGATTTTCCAGTAGGGTTGTACATAGATATACTTCCAGCGCAATAGTCGTAGTCGTCTTCACTTTCGCTGATGATGAAGTACCACGGCGTGTTGTCTGCATCGAATTGCCAACTCTTGGCTGTACTATTTGGAGTGAGGTGGTCACCTTCGTACAACATAAAGTTTGTGTAAGAGGTAGAAGGGTCGGTAAAGTCGTCTGCAAAGAGTAAAGTGTCTGCAGGTGGTTCGGGTACATAAGCTCCTACATAGTGGTAGGATATACCTTCGTTGGCACAACCTCCAGTGATATCAGTTACCACCCCTGCAGGGATCTCCACAATGTAGTTGATGCCTTTGAATAAGTTGCGTCTGGTACCAGGGTAAGCAGCCAACATATTGCCTGAGGCCGCCAATGTAAGGTCACTGATGGGGGTTGCTATACCTTCTTGGTAGAGAGCGCCCTTCCCTCCTTCTACCAAAGCAATTTCGGTGTCAAATTGCATTGCTATGGGTACATTGTAACTTAAGGATGCTACCTCCATTCCATTTTCTAAGTTTACGGCCACTACTTCTACAGGTCTTTCGCTACGACCTACGTAGTTTACTTCAATGTCGCGATTGTAAGTGTTAGTCTCTCCTAATCGGAATGTTCCTGCAGGAATTTTTACTGTATATTTCGCTCCGTCTTCCAATTGCGTATTTCGGAAGTTGATATGGAATGAAGTACAGTTTGCCATGTCGCTAGTTGGAGTGATGTTTGCAGACATGCGAATGGGGGTATCGTTACCTTCTTTGTATAGAGCGGCTTGCATTCCGCTTACGATCGTGGGTGCTTTGTCAAAAGCTACGGTAAGACTACGGAAATAGGAAAACGATGAGCCTGCTTTTGGAGTGATAGTCGAACGCGCTAACAAGTTTACTCCTTTGGCTGCTTCTTCTATACTCTCAGGAAAATTTACCACGTAGTTCCCTTCGTTAACTGCTATGCAGGCTATGGTTCGTCCGTCTGCTGATGTAGAGATGGCAAGTCCTGAATTGTCTATACCACTTGCCGACATGAAGTCGATACCATAGCGTTCGCTTAGGATGAGTTCGAGGTTATAGTAATATCCGTCGATGAAGAACATCAGTGTGCGATATGGGTTGTCAATAGGAGTACCTACGGCCATTAATCCATTGTTGAAAATGGCGGTGGCACCTGTCTCATGATGCTCGCTGGTAGTATAGGGTGTAAACTCCTTAGTACGAGTGTTGTAACGATAGGGGATCTGTTGTTCGTCGGGGAACTTTGAACCCTCAATAGGAGTTATTAAACGAGCTTTTCCACCCACCCATTCTCCATTGGTGCTCATGCAAGCGGAAGTGACGGTACTACCAGTGGAAAAGAACTCGTCTGAGCCTATGATTTCAGCCTTCTGTTCGTTTACGTAGTAGACAAAGTGTTGTATTTCGGCAGGGTAGATGTAGTGTAATCCTCCAATAATCACATTCCCGTCAGCAGAGATGTCTATCAAGCGGCTCAGTTTATATCCAAACCTACCGGTAGGAATGTTGGGTAGTTCTACCAATTCTCCATTTTTCCACATGACGGGATGCTCTTGGTAACCACCATCGAAGTTGGTACTATTGTTTGTGACAGTTCCTACCATACATGATCCATCAGGGGTTGTGGCAATCACATATCCTCGAGGAGTCTCAATGGTTGAAGGTGTGGGCAGATACTCCCATGTGAATGCACCATTCTCGCCAACATGACAGATGGCTGGTTTCCCTTGATGAGAACCCACGATGGTTTTACCATCATCCGTAATATCGTTCGCACTACAATCTGGAGAAGAGAGTTTTTCTGCTTCGCTGAGTAGGGAAAAAGAGATGCCTTTGGATACATCCAACAGGTAGGGGTAATTGTTCAATGTGGCATCATTTACATCCACGTTGCTGGCCACTGCCCATAGTCCATTATCGGAAAGTTTATTGATGTAAGTGGTTTCGGAAAATGCAAATCCTTGCACACGTGCAGAGGTCGATGTTTGAGCGGTTGTTGTAAGGAAAAATAAACTCTGTAAGAGTAAAAAAGAAATGAATATTCTTCTCATATTTATGCTTTTCGTAATTTTAAGTGTTAAAACGATGGCAAAAGTATGCTATTTTGATAAAAGATACAACTAATTGCGGTTTTTTAACTCAAAAGCGATTAATTATTCAGTCTTTATGCCTATTTTTGCGGTCGGAAATATGAAAAAAGGATAAAAGCTATGAAAAAGATTTTAAGTTTGGCGTTGTTCGCCTTGATGAGTGTTGTTATGTATGCCCAACTTCCTTCTGTGAAGTTGAAGACCCTTGAAGGAAAAACCATTGATACTGCTAAATTGAGCAATGACGGAAAACCGTTCATTATAAGTTTCTTCGCTACATGGTGCAAACCTTGCAATCGTGAGTTGAATGCTATTCATGAGAATTATGCCGATTGGCAAGATGAAACTGGCGTGAAAGTTATCGCCGTGTCTATTGACCAAGCTCATCAGATTGCCAAGGTAAAGCCTTTGGTTGATGGTGCAGGTTGGGAGTACGATGTGTTGCTCGATCCTAATGGCGATTTCAAACGCGCTTTGGGTGTTAATACCATTCCTCACGTATTCGTCATTGATGGCAAGGGAAAGATTGTTGACCAACGCAATGGATACACCGAAGGTTCTGAGGAGCATTTGATTGAGAAAGTTCGCGAACTCGTTTCGAAGAAATAATATAAGCCGCTTGGTTTAAAAGGAGTAAAACAGAATATTAGAGAATGTTGAAAATTACACGAGCAGTTGCCATATTCGGTATGGCAATAGTGTCTGTGAGCCTTGGAGCACAGCAGAATGTCACTTTGAATGGAAGCATTCAGAGTGACATTTTGTTGCCTCAAGAGGACGAAGCGATAGGCACAAAGTATGACTCTAAATCCAATTTCTTGACCAATACGTATGCTGACCTCTCTTTGCGTAGTCAATGGGTGGAGGCTGGTGCACGTTTGGAGTTTATGGAGTATCCGCTTCCTGGTTTTGAACGCGATTTCCAAGGTTGGGGTATTCCTAACCTGTATGTGAAGGGAAGACTCGGAAATGGTTGGGAAGTAACACTTGGTGACTTCTACGATCAGTTCGGTAGTGGATTCATCTTCCGCGCTTACGAAGAGCGTAGTCTTGGCATTGATAACTCCATTCGTGGTCTTCGTCTAAATGTGTCAGCCATTGATGGGTTGAACTTGAAGGTTTTGGGTGGATTGCAGCGCCGTTATTGGAGTTGGGATGAAGCAGCTTCAATTGGAGGAGCCGATGCCGAGTTGAATATCGACCATTTCAGTACTAAAATGCAAGACAAGGGCATCAACTGGATGGTGGGTGCTTCATTTGTTGCCAAACAGGAGGAAGATGAGATGATAATGTTGAATCCTGTACAACGTTTGAATCTTCCTGAGATGGTAACTGCCTTTGATGTACGCAGCCGTTACCAGCAGGGTAACTACAGCTTTATGGCCGAATATGCTATGAAAAGTCAAGACCCCTCATTCGACAATGGTTACATTTACAAGAAGGGTAATGCCTTGATGTTGTCAGGTTCATATTCAAAGCGTGGTATGAGTGCGTTGGTGCAAGCTAAGCGTAGCGAGGATATGTCTTTCCGTAGTCGTCGCTCGGTGAATGGTACCAGTGGATTCCTCAACCATATGCCTGCATTTGCTTATCAGCACACTTATGCATTGGCAGCCCTTTATCCTTATGCTACTCAGATGGCAAATGGTGAGTGGGCTATGCAGGGTGAGTTTGGCTATACCTTCAAACGTAATACTCTTTTGGGAGGTAAGTATGGCACAGGTCTCAAGTTGAACATTAGCTACATTCGTGCAATCGATTGTGAACCTGTGACCGATGGCAAGTTGATGGGTACTGATGGTTATACATCATCATTCTTTAAGTTTGGTGACGAGACATACTATCAAGATATTAATCTCCAGTTAGAGAAAAAAATCTCCAGTGCCTTCAAATTAAATTTGATGTACATGAACCAACGTTACAACCAAGGAGTGATTGAAGGACACGGAGGAATGATTAATTCTAATATCTTTGTAGGAGAGGGAAAATATCAATTCAATAAGAAATTGACCTTGCGTGGTGAAATGCAATATTTAGGTACTTCACACGAGAGTGGCGATTGGATGTTTGGCTTGCTCGAACTCTCAGTTCTTCCTTATTTGATGTTTACGGTGAGTGATATGTATGGAAAGCCCGCCATCAACGGAGGACTTGAGTATGGTGAAAAGGAGCATTACTATATGACTTCAGTCACCTTTAATTACGATGCTCATCGCATTATGGCCGGTTATGGTCGTACACGTGCTGGATACAACTGTTCAGGTGGTGTTTGTCGCTACGTACCTGCCAGCAAGGGCGTGAATATTTCATATAACTATAGTTTTTAAACGATGATGAAGAGACCCTATATATATATAATAGGTATAGTAGCCGCACTTTTTGCTGCTTGTGAGAATATCCCCGAGAGCGAACGATTCATCGAGGTCGAGGGTGTGAATGCTCAACGAGTTGTGTTGTTGGAAGACTATACAGGACAGGCATGCGTTAATTGTCCTAATGCACATGAAGTGGCTACTGAATTGCATGAAGAGTACCACAATAACCTCATTGTAGTAGCTATGCATGCAGGTGCGCAGTCTATTGCAGCACCGACTGGATTGAAACAACCTGAGGGTGACGAGTATGCTGACCATTATATGGTGAAGACTTATCCCAATGGTATGGTTAATCGTCGAGGAGATTTGAAGGAATATACTTCTTGGGGATCTTCGGTTTACGAAGAGATTAAACGTGAATCACAATTGAATATCTCTGTTGAGGCTTCTGTGGCCGATGGCAAGTTGGATGTGAAGACCGATTTGTTAGCCTTGGAGGCTTTGCAGGGCAAATTGCAGTTGTGGGTAATAGAGGATAGTATTGTAACTTTCCAGGTATCTCATTCAGGAATGAATCCTCAGTATGTTCACAACCATGTTTTCCGCGATGCTATCAATGGTACATGGGGTGAAGAGGTTGCATTGACCTTGGGTGAACAGAAAATTATGGAATGTAATAACTTTGAATTGAATACTGCATGGAAACCCGAAAATCTTTCAGTAGTGGCTTTTGTGTACAATGACAACGATGGCGTGTTGCAAGCAACTCAATGCAAAGTGACTGTTGGTGAATAATAATAATAAAATCAGATAATCTATGAGGAAAATCTTTACTCTTTTGGCTGCCATGGTGTGCAGCTTCGCTTCTTTTGCTCAAGATATTCAACTTGAGACAAAGGATGGACAAGTGATTGAGAATGGTTCTACAGTAACCATTCATGGTGAGATGGAGGACATGATGATTTGGGGACAGTTTAATTCCAATCTTCATGTACGTAACTTGACTGATAAGAAACAGGGGGTATATGCTACAATGAAGGTTGTCAGTGGTACTTCACAGATTTGCTGGGGTGGTTCATGTGTACCCGTGATGGTAGGCAATAGTCACACTACAGGAATGGGAGTTGTTGATGCCGAATCTTCATCAAGCCTATTGATTGAGACTTTGGTGATGGATGCAGATTATATGAATGCAATCGTATCTTGCACTATTGAAATTACTGTATGGACAGATAAGAATCCCGACCAAAAGGTTTCTGCTACAGTAACTTACACTAACGATCCTGCTTCAGGAATCGAAAGCACAGAGGTGAATTCTCCTGTGGTATATACGAAGGATAATGTTTTGTATTGCAATGCTGCTGCCAATGCTCAGTTGCAGGTTTACAATGTGGCTGGTAATTTGTGCAAGAACATTCGTATGACAAGCGAATCAGAAAGTCTTTCTTTGGAAGGCTTGAACAAGGGCATTTATATCTACCGTGTATTGGAGGCCGGTAAGTCTGCCGTGAGCGGTAAGTTCTTGGTAAAGTAATTCGTGACCTTTTTGAATCAAGAAAATAAAAATAGAAATAATATAATCGAGATGAGAAAACAAGTATGTTTGTGGGTTTTGTCCCTCCTTATACCTATTGGAGCTTTTGCACAGGTGAAGGCTACGGGTACGGTAATCTCTGGAGAGGATGATTTTCCCATTATTGGTGCTACCGTAGTGTGCAAAGAGAAACCGACGGTTGGTGTTGCCACAGATTATGATGGAAATTTCGAAATCGAAGTTCCTGAAGGTGTAAAGACTTTGGTTATTTCATACATGGGTATGAAGAGTCAGGAAGTTGCTCCTAAAACGGGGTTGAACATCGTACTTATGCCAGAGTCAGAAGTGATTGAAGATGTTGTAGTAACAGGTTTCCAGAAGATTGACCGTAAGATGTTTACGGGTGCTGCTCAGAAGGTTACTGCCGAGGAAGCCAAGATTGATGGTGTGGCAGATATCAGCCATTCATTGCAAGGACGTGTGGCCGGTGTGACTGTTCAATCAGTATCAGGTACATTCGGTGTGGCTCCTAAGATGCGTGTACGTGCTTCTGCTTCACTTTACGGAAATACTCAACCCTTGTACGTAGTGGATGGTGTGATTTTGGAAGATGTACAGGAGATGACTGCTGACGAACTTTCTTCAGGTGATGCTTCTACCATGTTGAGTTCTCGTATCGCAGGTATCAGTGCCGAGGATATCGAAGATTTCCAGGTATTGATGGATGCTAATGCTGTAGGTCTTTATGGTGCTCGTGCTCGTAATGGTGTGATTGTAATCACCACCAAGCGCGGTAAGAAGGGACAATCTTCTATGTCATATTCAGGAGAGTTTACCTATCGTTTGCGCCCCTCATATTCGCAATACGACATTATGAATTCACAAGATCAGATGTCTGTATATCAGGAAATGAAGCAAAAAGGATGGTTATATCACGCTGACATGTCATCAGGTCGTGTACAGAATGGTGGTAGCTATTTCTTGATGAACGATTTGATTTACAAGGGCCAGTTGGCTAATACTCCTCAGTCTATTGCTGCATACGAGCGCAATCTTGAAAAAGTCAATACCGATTGGTTTAAGGAATTGTTCGAACAGAATGTACAGCAGTATCACAGTTTGAGTATCACTGGTGGTTCTGATAAGAGCGGTTATCGTGCCTCTTTGAGTTATCGTGGTGACCCAGGATGGACTAAGGGTAATCAGTTGGATTTGTACACAGCATCGTTCAACTCTACATACGAATTGAGCAAGAATTTGAAGTTTACTATGCTCTCAAATGCTTCATATCGTAATCAGATGGGTCCTGGTACCGAAGACCGTAACTTGAACGTGGTAACTGGTGAATACGAGCGTGATTTCGATATCAACCCTTATAGCTATGCTGTTTCTACCAGCCGTACAATGTCTCCCTATGACCAGAATGGTAATTATCAGTACTATCGTCAATACTATGCTCCTTTCAATATCTTGAGTGAGTTGGAGAACAACATCATGGAGATGGAACAGTTTGATGTGAAGTTGCAGGGCGAATTGGAATGGAAGCCTATTCAGGAGTTGACTTTGACTGGTTTGTTGGCATATAGCGCAAACGTATTCCAGACTGAACACAAGATTTTCGACGACAGTAACTATGCCAATGCATATCGTGCAGCTGACGATGCTACCATGGCTAGTAGCAACAAGTTCCTCTACAAGGATCCTGAGAACCCCGATGCGTTACCCGAGGTGGTAATGAAGGATGGTGGTTTCTATAATACCAAGCGTAACACTATGAACAGTATCTACATGCGTGCTACTGCCAACTATGATAAGATTATCGGAGAAGATTTCCGTATCAATCCTATGGTGGGTATCGACGTGAAGCGTACTGATCGTACAGCAAATGTCTTCAATGGTTATGCATTCTCATGGAGTGGAGGTAATTCACCCATGTTGGATTGGCGCATGATGCAGGATTTGCTTGTGAAGGGTGCTGAGTACTATGATTATGGTGAAGGATATGACCGTCAGGTAGGTATGTTTACCACTGTAGGTATGTCTTTGAAGGATAAGTATACATTGAGTTTGATTGGACGTTACGATGGTTCTAACCGTATGGGACGTACTGACAATTCTCGTTGGTTGCCTACTTGGAGTGCCAGTGCCAAGTGGAATCTTTTGGAAGAAGATTTTATGTCAGATAATGAATTGTTCTCATCTTTGGCACTTCGTGGTTCATATGGTTTGACTGCCGATTTGGGTCCCATTAACAACTCATACGTAATTTACTATTACAATAACACATGGCGTCCTTTGACCAATCCTAACATGTCTGATGAAGAGCCTTCACTCTACATCAATCAGTTGGCTAACGATGACTTGACTTGGGAAAAGCAGTACGAGTTGAACGTAGGTTTAGATATGGGCTTCTTGAACGAGCGTATCAGTACCAGCACCAACTTCTATACTCGTAATACATTTGATATGATTGCCCAAACACAAAATTCAGGTGTCGGTGGACAAGCATGGAAGTGGGGTAACGTAGGTAAAGGTAAAGCATGGGGTGTAGAAACAACCATCACTACTCAGAATGTAGTAAATCGTGACTTTAACTGGAGTACCCATTTCACTTTCTCTTACTCAAAGGATAAGGTAACTGAGTTGGATGCTATTTACAATGCTATCGGTATGTGTATGCCCGAAGGTGTACCTTTGGAAGGTAATGCATTCCATGGTTTGTATTCATATGTATTTGCTGGTTTGTCAGAAGAGGGCTTTCCCATGGTTTACAACCACAATGGAGTGGCTACGAGCACCGATATTAACTTCCAGGATCGTAACGGACAAGGTTATTTGAAGTACGAGGGTAGTGTTGACCCCTCTGTGACCGGAGGTTTGCGTAACTCTTTCCGTTGGAAGAATTGGAGTGCTGATATCTTCTTCTCATATCAGTTTGGTAACAAGATTCGTTTGAACTCTGAGTTTGCTTCATCATACAGCGACATGAAGGCTATGAGCAAGAGCTTCAACAATCGTTGGATGGTTCCTGGTGACGAGTACAAGACTAATGTACCTGTTATTGCCTCTGTACGTCAGGTATCAACATTTTCAGGTTTGGAATACGGATATAATGCTTACAACTATTCAGATGTACGTGTAGCAGATGGTGGATTTATTCGTTTGAAGGAGATCGCACTTTCTTACAACTTTACTCAGCCTTGGGTGAAGAACATCGGTTTGAACAACTTGAACTGCCGTATGACTGCTTCTAATCTCTGGTTGGTTTACAGCGATTCGAAGTTGAATGGACAGGATCCCGAATTCGTTCAGTCTGGTGGTGTGGCCATGCCTACTCCCAAGCAGATTACTTTCAAGATTAGTACAAATTTCTAATATAATTCACAATAGAATATAATGAATAAGAGAATGAAATATTGGTTGTGTCTTGCCGTATTGTCCGTTTCGTTTGTTTCTTGCGAAGACTTCTTGGACAAGGATCCGGATAACCGTGTATATTTGGACACACCTGAATTTATCGAGAATTTGCTTGCTACAGCTTATCCCGAAGCTGATTTCACATTTGCTGAGGCCATGTCTGACTGTTCAGGTGACCGTGGTTTGTCTGCAATCATGGATGACCCTGAAATTCAGCAATCTTATTTGTGGGGAAATGTCGTAGAAAAATGGCAGGGAACTCCCGCCTATTATTGGAACGAGGCTTACAAGGCCATCGCTGCTGCCAACCATGCATTAGAGGCTATCGAGAAGTTCGAGGCAGAGGGTCGTGGTGCAGAGGTTCGCAATGCACGTGGTGAAGCATTGCTTTGCCGTGCGTATGCTCACTTCATGTTGGCAAATGTCTTCTGTATGCCCTATAATCCCGAAACAGCATCTACAGAGTTGGGAATACCTTACATTACTAAGCCCGAAACCACACTCAAACCTACTTACGAGCGTGAAACTTTGGAAGAGACCTATCGTCTCATCGAACAGGATTTGGAAGAGGGTTTGGAACTCTTGCCTGCAAGTTACGAGAAAGCTCCTGCATATCACTTCACTCGTAAGGCTGCTTATGCTTTCGCCTCTCGTTTCTATTTGTGGAAAGGTGGAAATGCAAATTTCTTGAAGTCACTTCAGTATGCAAATAAGGTGTTGGGTGATGTGAAGACCGATAATCCCTCAAGTATGTTGCGTCAGATTAACGATCCCACAAGTGACTATATGGGTGACTACTATGACGGACAAATGCTCTACACTTCATCTGCTGAGCCTGCAAACCTCCTTTTGGTGGCTGCTGCTTCTAACTTGTATTATCAACCCTACTGGCGCTATGGCATGACTGTTGCTATCCGTACCGAGTTGTACAAGGGTGGTATCTTCGGTTATAGCTGGGCTTATCAGACCAGTGGTGGTTATGACTATGTAATTCACCGTCCCCTTTGGTCATACTACTTCCAACAGGATGGTTTGAATGCCAACTACGGTGTGTTGATTTCATCAGTACCCTTGTTGACTACTGAAGAGGTGTTGCTCAACCGTGCTGAAGTAAATACTTTGTTAGGAAACTACAATGATGCATTGATTGATATGAACACATTCCTTGCCAATCGTTTGAACAAGAGCAAGTGGGACGGCAAGCTCATCACTGATGTGGATGTGAAGAATTATTTCGGAATGGATCCTGCGGTTGTAACTACATGGAAAGAGTATATTCCTTATTTCCCCTACTTCTGTGACTTCAAGGATGAACAGAACCTCGAAAAGTTTGCTTACATAAACGCTATCTTGACTATGCGTAAGGCAGAGTTCTTGGGTACAGGTCTTCGTTGGTTCGATGTACGTCGTTATGATATTCCTATCATCCACACATCTGTGACTCATCCTACCGACACATTGAAGTCTGGTGACCGTCGTCGTGCTTGTCAGATTCCTGACCAGGCTCAGGGTAATGGTATCAAACCCAATCCTACCAACGACATCATTCCCGAGAGTGCAAAGAATGCAGCCATCCAGCTTCACTCAAACAACTGGGGCATTGTCATTTCTCCTAACAATAAATAAGTAGAATTATGCAGAAAAATCAGATAAAAAGAATCTTTTGGTTGATGCCCTGTTTGATGTTGGGGTTGTCATCATTCCTCTTTACTGCTTGTGACGAGGACGAGATTAGCGGCTCTGTAATCAATATGCCGGAAACAGATATGTGGGATACCACTGAAATTGGTAAGTATATCTATGAGAACTTCACTCAACCCTACAACATTCGCGTGGTGTATCGTTGGGAAGATGGCCGTCAGGATATGGGTAAGAACTTGACTCCTGTAAAGGAGGAGAAGATGTTGCCTTTCCTCCAAATGTTGAAGCGTGTATGGATGGATCCGTACATTGAATATTTGGACTCTGCCGATTTCGCCACTTTTACTATCAAGGAAATGTTGGTAATAGGTTCACCCGCGCTCAATGAGTCAGGAACTGAAACCAAGGGTTTTGCCGAAGGTGGACGTCAAATTTTACTTTACGACGTGAACAGCCTCTCACCCGAGAATGTGGAAGAGTTTGTAATGTATTTCCACACCATGCATCACGAGTTTGCTCACATCCTTCAGCAGAACAATAAGGACTATGACGGTGAATATCGTGTATTGTCAAAGGGATTGTACACCTCTGCTTGGACCAATTCTACCAACGATGGTGCTCGCGAAGAAGGTTTCATTACAGCTTATTCAAAGGCTAAGGAAGACGAGGACTTCGTTGAGATTCTCTCAGTGAAACTTGTAAACTCTCCTGCAGCTTGGAACTACTTGATCGACAATAAGGTTAAGAGCGATGCTGCTCGCAAGATCATCCGTGAGAAGGAGCGTATCGTAGATGAGTGGATGATGGATGTATGGGGTATCAATATGGACAAGTTCCAGGATGCCGTTTACAAAGCCATTAAGACTGAGATGGGTTGGCCCGAGGGTAGAGACTACATCCACGATGGAAACTATATTATAGGTGAAATTATTAACGGTGAGGTTGAATTGTATTGATATGAAAAAGTTTAAATATATATTGCCTCTTGTGGCAACCTTGTTCCTTGCTACATCATGTGATGAGGAGGATTATCGCAATCCCAGTGAGATTGTGAACGATTACATCAGCGAGCATAGGGAGTTGTTGACCTCATCCGAGTTAGGATGGCGTTTCGACTATTCTCCCGATGATACTCAGTATGGTGTTTACACGTTCTTGATGAAATTCGAAGAGAATGGTCGTGTGAAGATGTTGACCGATAAGAATTTCTTCTACCTCTATGCTACTCCCGAAGAAATGCAGGAGGAGTATGTTCCTCAAGAGTCTGACTACACTATTCAGCCTTCTGAGGGTCCTGTGTTGACTTTTGCTACCTATAACTTGATTACCAAGTTAGCTGACCCCGATTTGAATGTTCCCGGTTATGGTTGGAATGGTGACAACGATTTCATCATCATGGGGCATAGTGTCGAGGGAGATACCATTTTCCTCAAGTCATTGAAGGCTCAGAAGAACTGTTTCATGGTGAAGAATACCACTGAATGGAATCAGTATTTCGAAGGTGTAAATAATCTGATTGAGACATTCGAGGCTGGTAACTCATACTTCCGTGATATTGTGACTGCAGAAGGTGATACTGCTGTAATGACCGATTTCAACATGATTACTCGTATGGGCGTTGTGTATCAGTATGTTGATGGAAAAGTCAAGACTGATGAGTGTCGTTTCCGTTTCGCCCAAGACGAAATTCGTTTGGAGAGCCCCTTGTACATTGGCAATAACTCAGAGGTTACTTGCTTCAAGTATAGTACCGATACCAACGAATTCTTGGTGAACGGTGTAGAAGGTTCTACCATCAAGAATGCCGTGAACGGTCGTCCTTTGATGACATTCGACGTACGCGATAAGGTGTTCAAGGGTATTTTCGAGGAGGAAATCGATGGCATCATGGTTGAACGTGACGATATGTATCAGTTGGACATTCACCCCGCTGAGTGCAACCAACTTTGGTACAATTTGGCAAGAAACATCAAGAACTACCTCTATATGGTGCTTGTTCCCGGTGACAATGACCAAACAGGTAACCCCACTTATTACATTGGCCTTTATGCAGAGTTGCCCGATGCTACTGGTCGTACTCACGTGGTGGTTTCTCAGGTTCAGATCAACTATTCATGGTCACCTTTGAATAAGGACGAGATTACCTTCCGTGGTATTGTTTCCAATCAATTGATCTTTGCAGGTAATGATACCGATACTGGTGAATTCATGTTGAATACTCCCCTTGCTACCCAGTTCAAGGAGCAGGTAGGTGAGGAGTTCGAAGCATACCTCAATGGTGTATTTGGTGACAACCGCAACAGAATCAACTGTGTAGTTGTTCCCTCTGCTGATAACTCATACTTCAGCTTTGTGAACAAGAAGACTGGCGGTTATTTGGGAATTATGAAAGCATATTAATCACTATTTAAAATAAAAAAACGAGAAATTTTATGTCTATGACAAAAACAAAAATGGTAGTGGCAGCTCTCTGCCTTGTGGCAACATCTGTGAGTGCACAGTTGCCCACCGTAAACGTTTCTGCCACTCAGAAGGTGATGCCTTCAAATGTGTCAATTGAGCAATTGAAAGAGAATTTAAAGTCTGTGAAGATGCAATCTCCCGTTATGAAGATGAATAAGGTAAACGCATCAACTCAGGCTATGAAGCCTATGACAGGTATTATCTCTGCACCTAAGCAGATGATGACTCGCGCTGGTTCATTCGAGGCTAAGTATGATATTCCTGCAGGTATTTACAATATCAAGTCAGGTTTTGAGTACCTCCAGGGTCAATATTCTCGTCATGGTATTTTGGCTCCTATTTTCGAGGATGTTGTGTATAAGAACTCTTCTTCTTTCGCTGCATATATCGACTGGTATATCAACAACACTTTGGTAATGGGTATGGATTCAATCTCTGTTACTTACATCCCCGATCCCACAGGTGAGTCTTTCTACTCTGTAATGCCCGAGTTGACTGCTTATGCAGCTACAGGTGATGAGCAAGTTTTCCAATACGGTTATGCCTTGGATCGTGAGACAGGTAAGTTCACTGAGGGACAAGCTGTAAACACCAGTTTCGGTTATATCCACAACTTGGATGCAGGTGCCGAGACTTACTATGACACCTACATGATGACCATGTCTGGCGACTGGAGCCAGATGCTTTTCGGTTACAATGTAGATATGAAGGCCGATTTCTTCGAAATCTTCGAGAAACCCCTTAGCCCCATATTCTTGAACTCATTCTTTACTTATGTAGCTACTCCTATAGGTCAGGACATCTCTACTAAGGAGTTCTCTTTGTACGTGATGAGTTACAACGAGGAGGCCAATGCTTGGAGTATTGTTACCGAGACATTCAAGACAAAGCCTGTTATGATTGGTACTATGGAGGAGAATGATTTGTGGGGAATGGAAATCTATTTCGATCGTCCCATTATGATGAAGGATCAGTTTGCACTTGTGTTGGGTGGTCCTCAGGACGGTACAGCTTGGGCATTCTTCACACAGTACAATCGTGAACTTACTTCAGGTAAGGTTACTGCCGGATACATTCCTCTTGAAGGTCAATACCAAGGCTATTTGAGTCCTTATGCAGCACAGTTGGATAATGGTGATGTTGTAGCTTATCCCTTCTCTCTTGACTTGGGACTTCAGGTATTCATGCCCTACAACATGGCAATTGACCCCAGCACTGGTGACTTTGTGAACTATGGTGGATATACCGAGATTCCTTCTTCTGAAGGTTTCTATGCTACTGTCTATTTGTGGAACTGGGAAGCTTATATCATGGGTTCAAAGGCAAGCATGAATATCACATCTGATTCAGACTGGTTGACTGCTGAGATTACCAGAGCTGCTGCAGACAACAATTTCTTGTATGAGATTAACATCTATGTTAACGATCTTCCCGAAGGTGTTGCTGGACGTCGTGGTACACTTACCTTCACTGACGGTATGGGTTACCAATCAACTTGGACATTTGTACAGGGCGATAAAGCTGCAGGCATTGACGGTGTGACTATATCACAGGATTCCAATGCTCCTATCTACGACTTGACTGGTCGTCAGGTAAGCGTTCCCGCTAAGGGCATCTACATCCAGAATGGAAAGAAGTTCGTGGTGAAGTAATCAAGTAAAATAGATAATACACACAATTATTATCATTATAAGAAGAGAGGCTGCATTTCATCGATGCAGCCTCTCTTTTCGTTTATATATCCTGTTGGAGACATTACTTCTCACACTTGTCTCAAGCAATTTGTTTCCATGTAAGTGCTGATAAGGTCTACCTGTTATAAGTATTTGCGCGTCTCTTTGACGATGACTTTCGATAGGAACAGCAGACACAGCAGGTTGGGTATAGCCATCAGTGCATTGAAGATGTCGGCCATGTTCCACACCAGATCCAGGCTAACGATTGCCCCTATATAAACAGTGATGAGGAAGATGATGCGATACGTTTTGTTCACTCCGCGCAACTTGTTTTCTATCTCTTCCATCGAGGGAGTCTTTTCTTTGGTAATGTTTCGTCTGGCAATAATCTTGCTGGCAATATATTCCATGCCGCGTTCGCCATAGATTCCCCATCCTAAAATGGTAGAGAAGGCGAACGTGAGCGTTCCGAATACCAACAAGGGCCTGCCAATGTAGGGAATTTTGTCAAAGGCTATTTGCGTCAGTTCGCTCCCATTGCTTATCTCTATTTCGGGGTAGGCCAATAGAGTCGACACAACGGTCAGCCCCGTCATGGCACATATCACTACAGTGTCCCAAAATGTGCCCGACGACGACACCAGCGCCTGTTCCACAGGATTCTTTGTTTGGGCCGAGGCTGCAATAATGGGCGCCGACCCCATTCCCGACTCGTTCGAGAACAATCCCCGTGCAATGCCATAGCGGGCCGTAAGTATGATGGACGAGCCCACAAAGCCTCCTCCCGCGGCTGAGGGGTCGAAGGCTGATTTCAGTATCAACTTTATGGCAGGTATTAGAAATTCGCTATTCAGAATCAGTATTGTGATACATCCGGCTATATACACACCTGCCATCAGGGGCACTAGTGTCTGACAACAACGGGCAATGCTCTTCACGCCCCCTATTATCACAGCGGCGGCCAGTATGGTGATGATTGCCCCCGTTACAAAGGGCGGAATGCCTACGGTCTTATAACTCAGTGTGGCAATGGCATTGGCCTGCACCGTCGATCCTATGCCAAAGGTCGCAAAGGTCGTAAAGATGGCAAACAGTATGGCCATCACCATCCAGAACCATCGCACCATCCCCTTATGCTTGCTGGCCAAACCATTCTCGATGGCATACATAGGTCCTCCCAACATTCGTCCGCCCGAATTGATGCGGTATTTCACAGCCAGCAGACCTTCGCTATATTTTGTGGCCATACCCAGCACACCAGTAATCCAGCACCAGAAAACTGCGCCGGGGCCACCCAAAGCAATAGCGGTGCCCACTCCCACAATGTTTCCTGTGCCGATAGTGGCTGCTAAAGCCGTAGCCAAAGCACCGAATTGCGACACCTCGCCCTCAGCATCGCTATTTTTGCTGAACGATAGTCTGATGCCCTTGAGGATATGACGTTGTGGAAAACGCAAGCGTATGGTCAAGAAAATATGCGTACCCAGCAGGAGCAAAATCATCGGAACTCCCCACATAATCTCGCTGATGTAGGCAACAATCTCATTGAATGTATTCATGTCGTATTTTTTTGTTGAGTTTGATTCGGCAAAGGTACAATTTTTTTTGTATTATTTGATTGTTTTATACCCCTTACCGAATATCAAACGTCATTTTGTGAGCATAGCTTATTCGCCATACAGTTCAGATAATCCGTTCACATGCTCCAATCCGATTGCTGTTGTCCAGTCGTTGGCTAAAGCAATATTTTTCTTTTTTTTAGTTGTAAAAAACCGTTAGATAGACAAATTCTTATAGAAGTATTCTTTGTTTTGTTATAAATTTGATAAATTTGCGGGAAATCTATATCTACTATCATATAATGGCAAATCTGAATCGTATAAAAGTCGTATTTGCAGAGCAACAGAAGTTAGGTAGATGGTTGGCTGAACAGATGGGAAAATCCGCTTGCACAGTCAGTAAAAAAATGACAAAATCGCAAATATATAGCTAATCAAGCTCCTTTTTTTGAGGGTTTCTTCGCTTCTCTGGGGTAATTTTATTAATTTTGCATACCATACCTTATATAACATGGAAGGCTATAGCGAATATCTCATACAGGGTGAACCCGACAAGCATGACAGAGTCCGGAATTGGATGGCTGCTATTGGACTGCAGGATGTAGATGGACTTACTCCGTCCGATTACATGTTGGAGACTGTTCGTCGTAATATAGAAGGCGAAATCACCATTGATGAAGTTGGCCGATTGGTAGACGAGTATTATACCACTCAAGAAGGACTAAAGCAGGAGGCTCGCACCCTGGAAGCAGATAAGGTGGCCGTGCGTATAGCCCAACTTCTCTCTCATCAGACATTCGGTTTAGGTCCTAATTACCTCACACTTATCCATCGCTCATTGTTTGAAGGCATTTACAAGTTTGCCGGCACATATCGTGATTACAATATCAGTAAAAAAGAATTGGTTCTGAAAGGGGAAAGTGTCCGTTACGAACATGCCCCTTTGATTTTGCCTACATTGAAGTATGAATTTGAGCAAGAAGACAAGTTCTCTTATAAGAACCTTACGATGGAAGAGATGGTGAAGCATATAAGTCGCTTTATTGCTAATGTGTGGCAAGTGCATCCTTTTGGAGAGGGAAACACCCGAACAACAGCCGTGTTTACCATTCAATACTTAAAGCATCTCGGATTTAAGGTGACTAATGAAGTCTTTGCTGATAATTCAAAGTATTTTCGTAATGCACTTGTCAGAGCCAATTACTCAAACATCCAATATGGCATTAAGGAAACAACAGAATATTTGGAACGCTTCCTCCGAAATCTGTTAATGGGTGAAAAGAATGAATTGAAAAGCCGATATATGATTATTGGTACTTCGTGGGAGGAGGGGGAAAGTACCCAAGAAAACGAATTGAGTACCCAAGAAACAGTAATAAGTACCCAGGAACCTCCATTAAGTACCCAACAAACGACAGCGGAACGGATAATTGAAGAAATCCTCAAGCACCCTTTCACAACAAGAGAACAGCTTGCAGAAGTGATAGGTATAACTCCCCATGGCATCAAAAAGCAGTTGGAAAAATTGAAGAAAGCAGGAAAGATTCGTCATGTAGGAGCGACTAAAAGAGGACATTGGGAAGTTGTCGATCAAGCGAGTACAATCTGAGTTCACTTAGCTTGTCGAGTGCAGCAGACTATCAACAAAGTTAAATCATTGAATAAAAAAAACAATATAATGGCAAATCTGAATCGTCTTAATGTAGTGCTTGCAGAAAAGAAACGTACTAATAAATAGTTGTCAGAACAAGTAGGAAAAGATTCTGCAACTGTTTCAAAGTGGTGTACTAACACCATGCAACCCAATTTAGAAACATTGGTGGCCATTGCAAAAGCACTTGATGTAGATGTGAAAGATCTTTTGTGGTCAATAAAACGTGAGAAGTAAAAAGTATAGGAACAATGAATAAAATCGCATTATTTACTTTTCGTATAACAGAATAGTATAGATAAGATGAGAATGCATTAGCAGATTCTCAATAGGAAGATACTATAAAATTATGGCAAACTTTTTCAGAAAATTATTAAACTTAGGAAAGACTAAGAAATCGAGAGTTGTAATGACTGCCGAACTAGAATGTTTGTGCCAATTTGAACAAGCACTTAATAGTTTGCTGAAACAAGATAAATATATTGCTAGAAGCGATTACAAAGATTTGCGTGACAACTATTCATACATTTTCTCTCATTTTAAGGTTTTAAGAGATAGTAAAACGCTTAGTTTTTATTGTCGAGAGCATGGTATTGAAGAAGAACGTATTATTCATTTTCTCTCAAATTATGAAGATTTACTAAATGACGATAGTTCACAACTTATTATAAATCACAATAGTGATTATATAACTCGACATCTTGAATCAGAGGAAAAATATCTTGATTCTATTCTAACAAATGTTGATCCAAATATTAAACTTGATGAAGAGCAACGTAAGGTTGTTTTATCAGATGAAGATTATACACTAGTTATTGCTGGGGCAGGAGCTGGCAAGACAACTACTGTAGCAGCAAAGGTAAAGTATCTAGTAGAAAAGAAAGGTATTCATCCAGACCAAATACTTGTCATTTCGTTCACGAATAAAGCCGTAGGAGAATTACAGGATAAAATTAACGTGGCTTTGAAAATTGATTGTCCGGTTACAACATTTCACAAGACGGGTTATGCAATTCGTCGAAGACAAGAAACAGAGGAACGAGTAAGAATTGTTACAGAGGGTTATATGTATAATGTTGTCAATGAGTATCTTAAGCATAATATATTGGAGTTTCCTGAGCTTGTTGATAAACTTATTTTATTTTTTGGTAGTTACTTTGATGCACCATACGAAGGAGAAGACCTTAATTCGTTTTTTAATTATATTACCAAAGCTGATTTCTCTACATTGCGTGGCAATATGGAAGAATATACGGAAAAGGTAATCGACCAACGTTCTGGACGTCATGTTACTATTGCGCACGAACGTGTTCGTTCATTACAGGAAGTGGTAATTGCAAACTTCTTGTATATGAACAACATTGAATACATTTACGAAAAAACATATCCATATAATATACTCCGTTCTCACAAACCATATACTCCAGATTTTACAATAACGCAAGGAGATAAAGTCGCTTATATAGAACATTTCGGGATAACAGAGGATGGAAGGAACAATCGTTATACAAAAGAACAACTAACTCTGTATAAAAAGGAAATTAATGACAAGATTTTACTTCATCGTCAGCATGACACAGACCTTATTTATACCTTTTCTGCTTATAATGACGGAAGGGATTTGCTTGTTCATTTGCATGATGAACTTATACTGCATGGGTTTGAATTGAATAAACGTCCATCAAAAGAAATATTTGAGAAAATTGTCAGTACAGAAGAGAATAAATATATAGCACGACTTGTGAAGTTGGTGTGTACTTTTATTCAAAATTTCAAAACTAACGATTTTACTACTGAAGACTTCTCACGATTCCGCTCAACATCTTCAAACGAACGGACAAAACTATTCTTAACTATATGTGAACAATGCTTTTTAGAATACACCAAACGGCTTAAGGAATATCATGCTATTGACTTTGAAGATATGATAAACGACTCTGCCAGAATTCTTAGAGACGAAGACATTCAGGGCAAGAAACTCGATTTTAAATATATCATTGTTGATGAATACCAAGATATTTCACGACAACGCTTCAATTTAACCAAGGAACTGTGTAAGTTATGCAATGCAAAAGTTATAGCAGTTGGAGATGATTGGCAGTCAATATATGCATATGCCGGATCAGATATTACCTTGTTCACTGACTTCAGAAATACTTTTGGATATGGTCTTGAATTATGTATCACCAAAACCTATCGCAATGCCCAAGAAGTAATAGACATTGCAGGAGGATTCGTACAAAAGAATTTAAGTCAGATACGAAAGGCTCTTATTTCGCCAAAGCATATAGAACATCCTATAGTAATCAAAACTTATACAGAAGAAGTTGATAGAAAAGAATATGAAGGTAAGGGTGGAAAGTATTTTTTGATTGGTAAATGTGTAGAAGAAATCATGGATGGATTGATTGAGAAGTATGAGCATCCAAAAATTTTACTTCTAGGCAGATACGGATTTGATGCTTATAATCTAACGAAATCTGCTGATTTCATTTATGATGAGAGGACTGGTTCTGTTAGATCTAAGAAATATAATGCTGACTATTTTGATTTTATGACGGTTCACCGAGCAAAAGGGTTAGGTTATGACCATGTTATCATTATCAATGCAAGGAATGACACTTATGGTTTCCCATCTCAGGTTCAGGAAGATCCGGTTCTAAAATATGTTGTTAAGGATGACCATACTTACGATTATGCGGAAGAACGTAGGTTATTCTATGTAGCTTTGACTAGAACAAAAAATAGAGTATATATAATTACTCCACAGCAACGTCCATCAGAATTTGTTTTAGAATTGATTCGTGATTATCCCCAAGTTGAAGTGTATGGACAAATAGATAAAGAACCTAATGAAAATGTTCTTGAAAAGAGATGTCCAGTTTGTGGTTATCCTCTACAATTACGCTATAAAAAAGCCTATGGCCTTCGTCTATGGATTTGTACGAACGAACCCGAAATATGTGATTTCATGACTAATAACCTTATTGGTGATAACATGACAATAATGAAATGTGATAAATGTCAAGATGGTTATCTTATCGTAAAGGATGGTAAAGGAAGTGGTCCATTTTTAGGTTGTACTAATTATAAAAAAGATAAGACAGGGTGCAATAACTATATAACCAAAGATAATTTTTTAAGAAATTTTTCTTCTAATAAAAATAGCAAAAATCATGATAGATATATCTAAATTAAGAATTGCTCAAGATTGGATTGAGAAACTAGCTAATGGTATTAATCCATTAACATTAGAGCCTGTAAAAGAGGATGATATTGTTAATAATGTTCATATTTCACGATGTCTATTTTTTGTTAGCGAAATGTTGGGCAAAGCAGAACCATCTGAGTCTGTATCAAGAAGAGGAAGGAGAACTTTTTGGATGACTACTAGAGAAGCTGAACAGATAAATGTTTTAGCTCCATGTGGAATTGCTCAATTTACAAAAACAGTTAACGAGCATATTCCTGCAGATATGAAACCTTTATCTGTATCTGCAGTAATAAAATGGTTGCGTAATAATGGGTATTTGTATGAAGCAAATATAGATGAAAAGCATAAAACAAATCTTCCGACAGAAAAAGGTATCCAATTAGGTATTACCGTAAGGATTCAACAAAATCCTGAAGGTAAAGAGTATCAAAGAGTCTTTTACGACATCTCTGCTCAAAGAGTTATGCTAACTAACATAGAATCAATTGCAGTAATTAGGTAAATTAGAATTTATTATTATATCAGGAATTCGAAATTATTTCTAAAATGTTTTTTTACCAAAAACTCATAGATCGTTCGACACTTCGTCTGGGATTTCAGATACCTGTAGAGTACCATTACCTGCTTAAAGGGATGCCTGGGGGAATGCCTATACACGGGGAAACACGGAATATCAAGGTGATAATAGATGGTGTGGAGTATGATGCACAACTGAAGAATCAAGGGTTTGATCGCAATAAATATGATGGTCATGCTGAAGTGGTACAGATTCGATATAACGAAGGATCTGGCATAGTGAAACGACTGCGTGAAGTATTTTCATCTACATGGAACTATGTTGAGAGCATTAAGAATCTACCTGAGAACATCAACCGCAAATTCACCATACGAATTCCAGAGGAATATCAGGAATTTCTTGCTTTAAGCACAACAGATTTACCCAACGTGTTTGTGGCAGATTGTATCACAACGGCCATAAAAGCTGAGGTAAAGAATGAGATTAGTAAGCAGTCAGAACTAGATTTTGAAACATTGGAATTTCGCGAAGATAAGAATGCATCTATAAAGGAAATAACTCGTTTGCAAAAGGTTCGTCAACTTGATCGCTCAATAGGTGATTCGTTGAAACAATTGTATAATTATCGTTGTCAAATGACGGGAGATAAAATAGGAGAACCTTATGGAGCAATGGTCGTAGAGGCACATCATATTATACCTTTTACAGAATCGATGAATAATGATACTTCGAATATAATTATTCTTTCTCCAAATTATCATCGAATAATTCATAAAACAAAAGCCGAATTCAATCGTAAACAATTAGCTTTTATATTTCCTAATGGATTAATTGATAAAGTAAAATTAAACAAACATCTTTTTTAATAGAAAATTTGGTTAGATTTAATATGGAGAAATGAGCAATATATTAATATGACAAAGAAACAATCTATACAATTATTTGAAGAACGCAAAGTGCGTACAGTTTGGGACGACGAGCATGAAAAATGGTATTTCTCCATTGTTGATGTAGTGGCTGTGCTGACTGAAAGTACTAATCCTCAGGCATATTGGCGTAAACTCAAACAACGCCTCACTGAGGAAGGGAATCAAACCGTGACAAACTGTCACGCTTTCAAAATGAAAGCAGCTGACGGCAAAATGCGTTTAACAGATGTGGCCGACCAAGAACAGTTATTTCGTCTCATCCAATCTATACCTTCTCCAAAAGCAGAACCATTCAAACAATGGATGGCGCAAGTAGCTTCACTACGTTTAGACCAGATGCAGGACCCGGAACTTTCCATAAATCAGGCCATAATGGACTATAAACGCTTGGGGTATTCTGATGCATGGATTAACCAACGTATCAAATCCATTGAAGTACGCAAGGAATTGACAGATGAATGGCAAAGAACCGGTGTACAAGTGGGTGTGCAATATGCATCTCTTACAGACATCATCACCAAAGAATGGAGTGGCTTGACAACCAAGCAGTATAAGCATCTCAAAGGATTGAAGAAAGAAAACCTCAGAGATAATATGACCAATTTGGAAATAGCTCTGAACACATTGGCTGAAGCATCGGCTGCAGAACTCTCCAAACAACGTAATCCAAAAGGTTTTATGGGACAAACCAAGGTTGCAAAGGATGGGGGTAGTGTTGCAAAAGTGGCGCGTCAGCAATTAGAGGAGCAACTTGGAAGAACGATTATTTCAAAGGAGAAAGCAAGCGATTATTTGTTGCCTTCAGATGATGAAGATGTAAGATGATAGTACCTGCAGGAACATTTTGAAAATATAATACTTCATGGCAAATTGTCGGTATGTTGTTTGATTGTTCAACTGATAATATTCGCTTCACATGAAGAATGTCTTTGCTTTGGGGGAATTTGAGAAAGATTCAGTTACCGAGGAAATCTCGGCAACTACTTCCGATGGTAAAATCGTTAAGACAGACGTAGTGATTGGCAAAAACGATTTCAAAGTGACTTCGATAGATACATGGATGCTCTTCCTTTTGAAGAAGATCCTAAAGAATAAAATTCAAGACCATTTGTCCGATACTATCCAATAAATTTAGAAACCTTCGGGCAAATGGTCTAACAAAGTGGATGGGCCTATTTTGCATACCACATTTATTTCCTCCATTGCAATTCCATCAGCTGCATTCGTTCATGCAGCGCATATTGTTCCGAATAATAAATCTTGATACGCTAATTGTCGGGTCATATCAGGTCATATCAGGTCATTTATCGGGTCAACCCTGGATAAAAATAAGGCTGAAAGCAGTCAACCGAGATTGTTGACATATAATTCCTTGTTTTTGTAGGAACTCATTGATAATCAGTTAAAATTAGTACTTCTAAAAATTTCTGTAAAAAGATACTGCAGTACCAACTATATGGTACTGCAGTACTTCCTATGTAGTACTACAGTACTTCTTATGTAGTACTGCAGTATCAATTAAGTAGTATTACAATACTTATTAGGTATGACTTTGGTGCTTCTTCGGTGTGACCAAAGTGTTTCTTGATAAATACTGAAATATGCCTTACGTGTGGCTGATTGTTATTTCCAATTGATGCCTTCGATGTATTCGTCGAACTCCATCTGAGTGGTTATCCCACTCCTTTTGAGGGTTGCCTTGATGAGCTCTTGCTCATCGGGTGGGAGGAGGATGTCGCCACGTCGACGTAGGTAATAAGCATTGCGTCCGAAGTGAAGGATGAGCCGTGACATGAACTTGTCATACTGGCCAGGGAACATCTGTTTTTGAAAGTTGGTGAATCCCTTGGCAAATATTACGGGCTTGTAATCGGCATAGTGCGGACAGTTGGTCTGCTGGGTGCATTGTGCGGGATTGATCAGTTTCAGATAGGTACTCAGTTTTGCATGCTGACGGAATGCCAATTGGTGAAGACAGGTTTCGGCCTTTGGACAATCGGTGTGCATACAGAGGGGGTAATTTTTGGGAATGTCTTTGTAGTTTGTTGCCATAGTTTTTGTTCGGTATTATAGTTTATAGTTGATTCTTGAGTCGGGTTGTTTCCTTTGCACGATGGTTTTGTTTGACGCTTCAAAAGTACAAAGAAAATCTGAAATCTCCTTGCTTTTGGGTGAAAAAAATGATGGAGAGGGTGTATCCTTATTTGAATTTGAAAATAAGGTGAATGTACAAAAAATAGGTGCTTCCTTAACTTTTTATACAAAAAAACATTGTATCTTTGCACATCAAAAAAATACTTTAACAAACAATGAATAATTACAAATCTTTATTTTGCAGACTGATCATGCTTTTCGTGGTTATGGTCGGTATTTTTATGCCACAAAGTGTAGTGGCACAAACAGTAAAGGGTAGGGTAACTGACGCTATCACAGGTGAAACACTCATTGGAGCCGCTGTGAAGGTGGTGGAACTTCCTGGAACAGGTGGAGTGACCAACATAGATGGTGAGTTTAATATCACGATTTCTCAATCGGGACGTTACACCATAGAGACTTCTTATGTCGGCTATGAACCGAGTGTGCTGAAGGAGGTACTGGTGGCGGGTGTAAAGGATGTAATGCTTGACATCACCCTGCGTGAGAACAGTTCGGAACTGACCGAAGTGGTGATCAAACCTCGTATAAATAAGTTGACAACAATCAATCCCACAGCGTTGGTGGGCGGTTTGATGCTCTCGATGGAAGAGGCCAGCCGATATGCCGGTGGTTATAATGACCCGGCCCGATTGGTGACAGCCTTTGCAGGTGTGGCAGGACAAGGTGACGGTAACGGTATTTCCGTACATGGTAACGCCCCACAGTTCATGCAATACCGCTTGGAAGGTGTGGAAATCTTTTCTCCAAACCATTTTGCAGACCTCTATAGCGCAGGTTTCGGTATGGTGGGCGCGCTCAACTCAAATGTCATCACCAACTCTGACTTCTTCGTTTCTACGTTCAATTCCAGCTACAACAACTCCCTCAGTGGTGTGTTCGACGTGAGAATGAGAGCAGGTAACAACTCGAAATATGAGAATGGTGTGCAGGTAGGTACGGTGGGTATCGAGTGGACCAGTGAAGGTCCTATTTCGAAGAAGCACAACTCCAGCTTCATCTTCAACTATCGCTATGGATTCTCTACAATCGCTCGCAAACTGAAACTTATTGATACGTATGGTTCGCAGTATGACTTCCAGGATCTCTCGCTTAAGTTGAATTTCCCAACTAAAAAGGCAGGAACCTTTTCTGTCTTTGCTTTAGGCTTTATCGACAAGTCCTGGGATGTGGAGCTGGGTATCGAAGACATCCACTCTATATATGACGCTTCTGACCAAGAAGGTAGCCTCATCAATGCTGTTGCGGGTGCCTCGCATAAGATTCACTTCGAGAACAAATGGACGTGGCGCACTACTGCGGCCTACAACATGCAGCACAATAAAGTGAACATGGAATACTGGGGCCTCACCTTCGATGATAATTACAAACCTACAGGTTTCGAAGGTAAGAACCATCCCTTCAGTTACCTGAAGCAGTATGAAGACCGTGTGGTGTTCAATACAGAATTGTCTAAACAGGTTACTCCTCGCTGGCTTCTTCAGTTGGGTGGTGAGTATTCACACCGCTTCTTTGACCTGAACTTCCGCACTGCAGAGAATGTCTATGAACCTGTGCCGACTACTCCATATTATGCAACGAAGGACAATACGGGATTGGCAAGCATATTCTGGTCAAACTTCTGGAAGCCTGCTGAGGATTTGAGCATCAACTTAGGTGTGTCAGGTAGCTATTTCCTCCTTTCTGAAGACTTTAGTGTCGAGCCTCGTGCCAGCTTGAAATGGGAGCCAGGTGAGCGTCATTCTATTTCTTTCGGTTATGGATTGCACTCTATGATTGAGAAATTGGATGCTTATTTCTTCCGCAATGCTGATGGCACTTTGGCAAACAAAGACCTTGGTTTCTCTAAGGCTCATCACCTCCTTGCTACATATGTGTATAAGTTCACTGACAACTTGAACTTGCGTTTCAATACCTATTACCAGTATGGCTTCGACACCCCTGTGGGCATCAATGGAAGTACATTCTGTACGGTGAACCGTTTGTTCAATTACATTGAAGAACCATTGGTCAACGAGGGTAATACACGCAACTACGGTGGCGATATCACCCTGGAGCAATACATGAGCCAGGGCTTCTATGGACAAGTGAATGGTTCTCTCTTCAAGTCTGAATATCGTGGACTCGACAAGAAGTGGCGTAACCAATTGTATGACCGTGGCTACATGGTGAAGGTGCTGGGTGGTAAAGAGTGGATGCTCGGTAAGAGAAAACAGAACGTGCTCAACGTGAGTGTCAAGTATACGCTGCAAGGTGGTCTCCGCCACACTCCTATCGATGTAGATGCGATGAAGGCCAATGTGGCTGCTGGCATCTTCAACGACCAGCCTATCTATAAGGAGGATGAGGCGATGTCCCTCCAGTTCGACCCCAGCAGCATTCTCGACCTTACTGTCAGCTACAAGATTAACTGCAATAAGGTGAGTCACACCATCGCCTTTGAAGGTGTGAACATCCTGCAGAACGAGACTCCCTACGCTGAACGTTTCGACCTGAGCACAGGTGAGTTGCGTTACGATAAGTCAGGTATCTCACTGCCCAATTTTTATTATCGCATAGATTTCTAATACATTCTTAGCATCATACAAAAAGAGCCAGCCACTTTTACGAGTGGCTGGCTCTTTTTTTTGATACCCTTATCAATATCTAAAGCATCTTGGATTTAAGGTGGCTAATGAGGTTTTTGCTGATAATTCTAAATACTTCCGCAATGCCCTTGTCAGAGCCAATTACTCAAATATCCAATATGGCATTAAGGAAACAACAGAATATTTAGAACGTTTCTTCCGAAACCTGTTAATGGGAGAAAAGGATGAGTTGAAAAGCCGATATATGATTATTGGTACTCCGTGGAATGAGGGTAAAAGTACCCAAGAATATTCTGTTAGTACCAAAAAAAGCGTGCAACCACTGTGGCTGCACGCTATTGCTATATCAATCAGGACTTGGGATTATTTTACTTCCTCGAAATCGACTATCATTCACTATCAATGCGTTAGCACCGGATGTTGCGTCCATGTTGCAAGAATCAAAATAAGCAGTGATAATCAACATGTTACAAAACCAATGCAAAGGTATGATATTCTACCCGAACAACCAAAAGAAAAGACATAAAAAGCACAAATCTGCCACATTTTTTGATTTGGGTTGGGTGTAGAATACATAAAAACTACACCTATATGACATTTATATTATTTAAGGCAAACTTCAAGGATATTGTTATGTTCAGTATGAAGGTATGTTCAATACCATTGAACTAGTAGTGTTTATTGAACAAAATTAAATTCAGCAAACGAAGAATATTGACTATTATTGAGCTATAAGTCCCACAAATATCGAGTTATAGCTCAACAATTCAACTATTCTTAAAAGTCAAGACTTTGATTTACAAACTTTTGAAATGTAGACATACAGGTCTATTATATTAAGGTCAAGCAATCAATTAACGAATTAAATGCAATAAAATTTCAGTACGTTTAATTGGTCATATAAACAAAGTGGGTAATGCTTAAATCGATATTCAACCATGTTTTAAGTCCGATTTTTACCACAGATTTACAAAAATAGGGTCTAAAACGTAAATTGATACTTTTTATCCCGCCAAAGGTGCGGCAACTATTAAAACTAATTCGTCAGTCAGAACTGACGAATTTCCAAGAATTAACAACTGTCTCTCTTTAATGGCTGGCACTATACAATCTATTTTGATAATATGGCAGTTGTAATTGCCGAAATTTATTGGAAAAAAATTAGCCAATTGGCGTTATAGCATTGAAGAATCTCTTTACAAATTTCTTAGTTTTGGTTGTTGAGTCTTATAACCTTTATATATATAGTCTCTTTAAAATGCCAAATAATTGATAAAATCGCAAATATATAGCTGATCGGACTTCTTTTTTGAGAGTTTCTTCGTATTTCTAAGGTAATTTTGATATTTTTGCCAATCATTGGCCTTATATAATATGGAAGACTATAGTGAATATCTCATACAGGGTGAACCCAATAAGCGAGAAAGAGTTCGTAACTGGATGGCCGCAATTGAACTTCAAGATGTAGATGGACTAATTATGTTCAATTATATGTTGGAGATTGTGTGTCGTAATATTAAAGTGGAATTACCGTTGATGAAGTAGAAAGACTTATTAAAGAACTTATACTACCCAAGAAACGGTGTTAGATACCCAAGAAGTTCTCGAAAGTACAAAAAAACTGAATAAATAATTGGATAAAACTAATAAAAAAATATATGAATGAACATTTAACAGTAAAATCATTTGGTCCGGTCAAAGACCTTGATATTATGTTTAAGAAAGTAACCTTGTTTATTGGAGACCAAGGCACAGGTAAAAGCTGTGTTGCAAAGCTTTTCTCCATGTTTAAATGGTTAGAAAAAGTTTTAAGCCAAAAGAAATACAAACTCTCATACTTTGAGCAATATAACAGGTTCAAGACAAAGTTGTGCGCATATCATAGTATTGAATCCTTCATTGATGAAAATTCATATATCAAATTTGAAGGTAATCTATATGATTTTTTATATGAGAATGGGGTTTTTAGTGTAATTGACAAGAGCCAAGACATTAATGGTATCTCAAAAATAATGTATATTCCCGCAGAACGTTCAATTGTGAGTGTGGCTGAGAATAAATCTAAGCTTTTGAAAGAATTGCCGGCTTCCAGTGAGACATTCTCCGATGAATTCGTAAATGCGAAGAAATTCTTTCAGAGTGGCTATAATCTTCCGTTTGAGGGATTACGTTTTGAGTATGATAGTTTAAATGACACCGGTTGGATTCATGGGGCAGACTATAAAGTTCGACTTATTAATGCTTCTAGTGGTATTCAGTCATCCCTTCCAATGTGTATTGTTTCGGAGTATTTGAGTGTTAAAATTTCGGACAAGGAAGAAGTTAAACTCTCTAAAGAAGAAAAAGATAAGTTGGAAAAAAGAGTCGCTGAAATCATGCAAAACGAAGAACTCTCTAATAGTATTAAAGATATGATGATACGTCAATTGTCATATGCCAACAGATATAATAGACTCATTAACATTGTTGAAGAACCAGAATTGAACCTTTTTCCTCGTTCGCAAATGGAGGTTCTTAAATCTTTGATTTCCAATAATGCGAGTTCTGATGAGAATATGCTGGTATTCACAACTCATAGTCCATATTCATTGGCAATTATCAATACAATGATCATGGGAGCAAAAGCGTATGCCAACGCGAATGATGAGCAAAAGAGTCAGATAGAAGCCATTTTACCTTTAAAGTATCAGATTAAAAAGGAAGATATAGCAGCTTATCGTTTAGCTTCTTCAGATGCAGTCTATTGTCAAACTGTTATAAATCCGAAAACAGGTCTTATTTCTAAAAATGAATTAGATTCCGCATCAGACGATATTATGCGAGTGTTTAACTCTTTATACCAGTATTATGCCAAGGCTCTTACAAAATAATGATTTACCTACTGCTATTACCAATCTTAGATTGTGTACCGCATTACGGAATTGTGGTGCTATTGGTGTGGCTGATGCTTTTGACAAAAGTTCCGTAGAACATCTTTATGTATATGATGACCAAGATCTTGGTTACACGGATTGGAATGATATCGAGCCAGACTTCGTATCAAAGTGTTTTATGGTAACAAATCCTAGTAATAATACGATTGTTTTGCTGCCACTTGATGGGAGAATTCTTACTGGAAATAGTATTATTGCCGGTGGTGTATGCGATGGAATGCTTCTAACAGAGAAAGAAATGTGTCTCATTGAGTTCAAAACAAATGTCACATCATCCAACTATCAAACAATTATACAGAGGGCAAATAAAGCAATAGAGCAACTATGGCACACTTTTGATGGTATTATTAAGCCTAAATGCAACAATAATGATAGAAATGTAGATCATCTTCTTTCTGTTGATTTTCATATTGTGTTTGATAAAGATTTAGAAATAACAACTGCTAATTCAGAACTTATGGATTTGCAGATTCAGTTTGTAGAAGATTATAAATATCAACTCTATTTTGATAACGAAAAAAGATTCCAATAGATTATTAAAGTTCTTAGACAATGGGGAGGCCTTGAGAAAATAAACATTTATACCCTTTGTGATATGAATATTATAAAATTGTAAGGAACAACAAACTTACACATCGTGAAATCATAGAAAGTGAAAAATATTAGGATTAGAATATAATGGCAAAGTTAAATAGAATCAAAGTTGCTCTAGCTGAACGTGATTTGAGTAACAAATGGTTGGCAGAAAAGATAGGAAAGGATCCTGCAACTGTCTCTAAATGGATAACCAATACCACTCAGCCCAACATCGAAACACTCATGCAAATCGCAAAGGTCCTCGAAACACAAGTAGATGATCTGTTGCGATTTGAAGAACTGCCTGAAATTCCTGCAGTAGAAGAAATTGCATAGTTATATTTGTTTCATTGTTTTAAATTAATATGAATATAAACTATAATAACATGTTTTATTTAACATACAGCATCGGTAATCTCTCGCGTTTTCTTTGTATGACAGTAAATGAGGTGTGTTGCACAGACTTAAGTATATAAAAACATTGACTTAAATTCTATATTTGTTTATGAGTAGCATAAGAATAGAAAAGATTGCCTGTAATGCAGTTAGCAAATACATTGCTGATTGTAGGAGTCTTGTGCCACAAATAGACGAGAATGATAAAACTCCTATTTGGGATGGAGACATTTACATCTATGATTCAGAGCAGATAAAGAATGACAATCTAAAGGGACGTTATCCACTTCAGGTCAAAGGAAGAGACGTAGAAACATTCACGGAAGAAGAAAAATTTCCAGCTCGCATAAATGATCTAATAAAATTTGCACAAGAAGGTGGATGTGTGTTTTTTATAGTACAAGAGTTATGGGACGATGATAACGAAGAGACTAAAACGAGAATCTTTTATAAGTTTTTAGACAAAACAGAAATCCAAAAACTCTTGTCTGTGAGCAACCTCAAAGAAACTAAAACTATTATTTTAAAACCTTTGTGCACTAAGAAGTCGCTTTTCGTTATCGAACTTAACAGGTATTTACAAATTAAACAACAAGGTTTTTGCGTGCCCGTCCTTCCTTCATTGAACGATCTTGTTGCATATACTCGTTTGATTGAATCAGAATTGTCCTCTTGTAAAAATACGGAAAACAAAAAATCTCTTTTGGCGTTGATAGAATCAATCCGTGCTATTAATATTAATGATGAGTTATGGATTGATAAAGTTATTGCGTACTCTAGAGGTGTGATTGCAGATTCACAGGGTATAATTGACGAATATACTATTGCAGGTTGGTTCTTTGTCTTTGCACAGTTCTGCGATGAGATTGCTTACTATAGATACTCCGAGAAATATTATTATAAGTCATTGAATGTTTGTCAACAATATGTAACTGACGATTGGCAAACCTATTTGCCTAATGTCGCAAACATTTTATCAAATTTGGGAAACCTTCATGTTAAAACTAGAGAGTACGATCTTGCCGAGAGTGAATTAATGGAAGCTCTTTCACAATTTCAGAAATTGACCGAAGTATCGCCAAACAAGTACATTTATTTTGTTGCATTGGCATACAATAATCTGGGAGAATATTATCGTGAATCAAAATCATATAAAGAGGCGGAAACAGCAATAATAAAAGCTGTTCAGATGAGACGAGAATTAAACCTACAGCCTACAGTAGTCTCAAAATTTGATCTTGCTTGCTCGCTGAATAATCTCGGGTTGGTTTATTTGTACACCAACAGATACGATGAATGCATCAAAGAACTTAAAGAAGCTCTTGAACTTTTTCAAAGTTTACCAGAAGTCGACCTCTATTGGGAAAAGATATCAACGGTTCTACTTAACCTCGGTAATGCGTATTCATGTTTGAAGGATTATGACAATTCTAAAAAAACATATTTAGCGGCACTACAGATAGACGAACAACTTACAGATAAATATCCATCTTTGTACGAGGAACGTATAGCTCAAGACTTGAACAACTTGAGTAAAATCAGTCGTATACATGGCGACAAAGCGGAAGTGCTTAGCCAACTTGACGAAGCCATTTCTATATACAGAAAATTGACACAAAACTGTTTTGAAGCTTATGCTCTTAATTTAGTTGAAGTGCTTAGAAATTTTGCTATAATAAATTCTGAGCTTAACAATAATGATAAAGCTGTCTCTGCATTTGAAGAGGCAATAGAAATATGCAGGATGCTTTCTGTTCTTTCACCAATATACTTTGGAGATGATCTAATAAGAATACTCAAAAGTGCAATCTCTTTTTTCGTAGACCTCAATGATTACAACCGAGTTGAATCTTTAATCAAAGAAGGTAGCTATATGATAAAACTTATGTACACCTTAAAGCAAGAAGATAAAAGTATGGAATACAAAATAGATAAATTAAAACTTGTTGATTACGTTAAGAAAAATAAAATTGTATATCAAAAAGCTGAAGAGCTAATAGAAACGATTGATGAACAACAATTTCAAACTCTTGTTGAGGTAATTTCATTGATGGAAAATTGTGCCATTATTGGAATCGTAAATCGAGAAGATATGTTCGATTCATGTTTTAAAGAATTGGCAGAATGGTCAACCGCAGATGATGTACTAATACTGGTAGACAACGAAATTTTACTTTGTGTACCTAAGAATGAATATATAAAGTTATTAGCATAATCGTGGCAACAAAGATAAACAAGATACAGAAAAGAAGTAAACCAGTCGGTTTGGTGGATGCAGACCTCTTGTGCAAGGGAACTCGGCATCCTAATCTTGTATTGTTAAAACTTGCTGGATATTTCCGCGATAAAGGCATATCTTATGAGTTGATCATTGATGAAGATGTTGACCTTGATCGTTACCAGCGCGTTTATCTCTCTCGCGTTTTTGTATTCACGACTTTGCCTAAATTTGTCAGAGAATATCAGGCAAAGCATCCGAGGAGCTGGGACACAAGGCTCAAGATGGGTGGTACTGGCTTTTATGCTACAGAGGAAGACCATGAGAAGTTCAATGAGGAACGCCGCAAGGACATGATGCAGCTTAGCATCGACCCTTTTTTGCCCGATTTTTCTATGGTTCACCAGATGCCCGACTACAATATCTATAACCAATATATAGAACGTGAGGTAGAAAAGAAAGTTAATGAGGAGAGTAAGAAGTTCCAAAAGAAAAATGGTATTGCTCCTACTGCAGAGGAGGTAGAGAAGATGATTACTAAACACCGCAAGAAGTACAAGGATTATCTAGACTATAGCATAGGTTTTCTCACTCGCGGTTGCATACGTCAATGTCCTTTCTGCATAAACAAAGGCGAGCGTGCTATCCTGCCTTATTCTGAACTTGCTGATTTTGTAGATGATAACCGCGCTTTCATCTACTTGTGGGATGATAATTTCCTTTGTTACAAGAATTGGAAGGATTTGCTCCAGAAACTAATTGACCGTGGCAAGCCATTCCAATTTCGACAAGGATTGGACGAACGCATCCTGAATGATGAGCGCGCGGAAATGCTGAGTAAAGCACCTTATCATGGTGACTTTATCTTTGCGTTTGACCAATGGAAAGACAAAGATTTAATAGAACGCAAACTGAAAATATGGAGGAGGCATTGTCCGACACGAACAACTAAATTCTATCTCTTTTGTGGTTACGAGTTGACAATGGATGATGACGAGAGAATCTTTATAGACGTTTATTATCTTTTTCGCAGAATTCAGATTCTGATGAGATTTGGCTGTTTAGGTTACGTCATGCGTCATGCTGATTACGAGAACCATCGTTTGGGCAATATCTACACACAGGTAGCTCGATGGTGCAACCAACCTCAGTTCTATAAAAAAATGTCATTCGAGGAATTTGTGTTACGAAACCAATCCTATCAAGAAGAGCATTCAGCTTCAACAAACATCTGCAAGTCGCTTGCAACATATAATGAGTTTAAGAAAACATTCAAGGACAAATGGGATGAAATCGAGCCCTTGTTCAAGATGAAATATGAGTTAACTATAAATCCTGCTAATTGGAAAGAGTAAAAAATATGGACGATACTGTACTCGTAAAAGTATTCAGAAGGCTAAGCCAGGGTTCTAAACAATCCGTTCAAAGCGGTAAGGAACTTGATGATTTTGACAAATTCCTACACGTTGACCGTCCTATTGATAGAGCGGTAAGAGACGCTATGGATAGTATTCGCATAGAAGGAGGTGGAATATTGTTCCTTGTGGGTAGTGCCGGTGATGGTAAATCACACATGATCTCGACATTGAAGAAGGAGTATCCCGATTTCGAGTTTCGTAATGATGCGTCTGAAAGTCCGTGGCCAAATGTAGAATCCATAGATGCTTTAAAAATCTTTCTGAATGATTTCAAGGATGTTACTCTGCAGACAACAAGCGCAAAGATGCTCGTTGCCATCAATATGGGTAAATTGAGTGCTTTCATTGATGACATAGACGTTCAAGCCAACTTTTGTGAGATTGTAAGTTGCGGCAAAACCCTCTTTGATGAGGACAACCTCTGTCACGAAGAGACAAAGAGAGTAAGAATTGTATCCTTTATAAATCATCAGATCTTTGAGTTATTTCCCGAGCAGAAGAACATAACTTATCCTATTGACTCTCTCTTCATAAAGAAGGTCCTCAACAAAATCACAAGTAAAGATTACGATAATATATTCCGTGCAGCCTTTAACAAATCAACGCCTATTGGTTCGGAATTCGATCCTTGCTACATCAATTACCAATTACTCTGTATACCTGCTGTACAGGATGCCATCGTTAAGCTCATCATTGAAGCCATTATTCGTTTCAAACTAATGCTGACTCCTCGTGAGTTGTTCGATTTCATCTATCGTATTGTTGTGCCTAATAATTACACAACTTTCAATCCTAGCAAAGACTTTTTCCGCTCATTGTTGCCAACAATTCTATTTGGTGGCGGTGAAAATAAGATCTTGAAAAATCTTGCTTTGCTAGATCCTTTGAAACATGGCAGTATTGTCCATAACGATTATCTATCAGAACTATTTACGTCTATCGAAATACCCGATGAACCTTGTTTTAATGGTCTCCAAGGAAAACTTCATCCACGCTTCTTCGCCATTCTCGATGAATACTACAAGAATAGTCGTAGTAATGTTGAAGACATTTCTAGACTTCTCTTTCGTCTGAAACATTTGCTTGAGTATCATTCTGAATCGGACGAATATCGTTCATTCCTCGAAATACTCTGTGGCTACTACAATAACGATGTACATCGACTATTCCCCCTCTACGAGACTATCCAGCGAAGCATTCCACACTTCTATGGTTCGTACACAGATAAACCAAACGTTGTGCCTCTTGACATTCAGGGACGTGAATATAAAATGTTTGTTAGTTGCGACAATTTGAAACCCGATCCTCAAAATTCAATACCTTTCAACAGGAATAACAGAAACAAGTTTGTTGTTGAAATTGATACTCAATGGAAAGTCAATGAATCAGTACTATTAAAGATAGAATACCAACTCTATGAATACCTTTGCAAGATTCAGCGAGGAAAATTGGCACAAGCGGATGACCGTAATCACAATCTTTCCTTCAGCGAGTTTATAAGCAAGTTGGTACGCCAAACAGATTTTAAGAATAAGGTCATCATCCTTACTTCCGACAATAAGCAGTTAACATTATCACGAATCTTCGGTAAAAAAGTCACATTGAAATGATAGGATTCTCAGAAACAAATTTTCTCAGGGAGTACATAAAGCCCAAGAAAGACAAGAAGACTGGTGTGGTCAAGGACAAACTGGAGGACAACTTCCAGACGGGCAAGCAGAAACTGTTACCCTTTACGCTTAACCCTATCAGCGGTTGTGTTTATGATGGCACTTGTGGTTTGAATGGTGTAGCTGGTGAGTTCTATCGCATTATGATACAATCGTCCGTAGAACCAATCTATACTGTTCAGGATACAGAGGACACTCTTCGCAAGGAGTTGAGTGATAAATTTATGATGTCTGTTGATGACGTTGAACGCTTTATTGAGGTTTTCAATGATGTGATGTTTGAAAATGAAACCCTCAATGTCATAGATCTCTCATTCTTTTCGTTTGTACCTATGAAATATTTCAGTAGGTCATACGAAAAGGACAAGAGAGTCAATAAATACAAGAGCGGACAACCAAAGATTGCCGACTACTATGCATCTATTGCAGAGAATATGAACGTAGATTTCGCGACAAAGGAAAAGGATCTATTCTGCGAAGTGGTGAATGAATGCTTGCAGAAAGATTCGATTGTCGGTCGTAGCGAGCGAGACAGATACTTCATTCTGCCATTCGTCAAACAGCAGTTTTCGGAAGACATTAAATGGCTGTTAAAACAGAACAATAACGTCATCGTGAAGTATCTACCTTTAATGCTTTATTTCTATGCTTCATATTCTATCATGCAGACGTTGATGTTCATGAATAAGGCTAACTGGCAATACTCAACTGATAAACCACGACCGATTACATTCATGCTTTCGAGCGAACGTGCATCAGAGGGCCAAGCTGCCGTGAAAAGAGGTTGGGCTGCAGCCGATCATTTTCCTGAAACTTTCCTCAATAAAATGTCAGCATACGCTCAGGCGCTTGACATCCTGAACTCTATGTTTGTAGATGAAGAACAACTGATGACCTTCCAAGAGATTTTTGAACGTTTTGGCGAAATGGAGTTTGATGATGGAGCAAAAAACATCTGCGAGAAGGTACTGAATACTTATCAGGATTACAAGTACGAATTGCTTGACGATCGTAACACAGAACCACATCCTATTGCAGAAAAAAAAGAAATCAATATAAACAGTTTTGAGGAGTTTGTGGATCTGCTGCTAAATCGCTGCTTAACGTATCAGTCGGTTGATTACCCGCGAATGAAAGTGGCACTTTATTCACTCGTTAGCATCAAATTGTTTGAAAAGAGGCGTGATTATAGCGTTCTTGTATTGGATGATGAGATGCTTCTTTTACTCGTAGCGATGATAGCTAAAGACGAAAGGTTACGCATGGAGGATCTCTTCAAGCGATTCCGCGAGTATGGCATTGAGTTCTCCTTCCAGACAAAGAATGCTATTGGTGATTATTTACAGAAGTTAAACTTATTAGAGCGCAAGAGCGATTCAGGAGAGGCACAGTATGTACGAGTTGTTTTATAATTTCCTTATTGAAGAACTGCTGGTTCGTTATTTTAAGAAGATCAACGTTGAATCAGGAGATAAGTTTTATATTGTAATAGAAGATGCAGCCTTACGTCAGGACTTCTATAAAGTTCTTCGTAACTCAGCCTTCACATGTAGCCAGAAGATTTATTTCCCTGGTTATGAGAAATATGGTATAGGTTCATCTGAATATGATACTGTAGCATTCACTTGTACAAGCAACGGTATACCCATCATCGTAAGCGGATGTGATGATGCTGGTGACGGATTCCAGACAATGATTCGCAACAATATCGGTGTCATGGGTAATCCAATCAGTGAAATGGCTGCTTTGTTTATTCTTCCAGGTACTAATGCCATTGAGACCTTGCTGAGTGCTGGACAAAATCTGCAGGAAGAACCATATCCTTTGTGCCTCGACTCCATTACCAAGGCAATAGGTAATAAGATAGCCAACAAGATCAATACAATAGAAAAGGAATATTTGCGTAATCACGTCAACCGACTCCGCTTCCAGGATGATTATACATCGTTGTTTGATTTTGCGCCTGTGCTCTCAATCCTGCAGAAGCCAAGTCTTAAACATAGCTTTGCCCAACTTGATGCCTTTGAAGATTCTGAGATTTATGACAATATGTTTGCATCTACTGATATCAACATCAAGGAGCGAGTAAAGGACAATACTTCAGCCTTTTCTATCATCAGCGATATGATGAATGAAGCCTACGATCAGGATCAGTACAAACGTCTCACTACTTACCTCGATCCGAAACTTGCTTATAAGATCTCGAATAATAAGGTTGACTGGAGAACCCTTGACTACAGAGAGATTCGCAAGAGCCATGACATTATTGTGGGTAATCCAACAATAACTCGTCCACATTTCAAGGTGGATGGTGATGCTGAATTGGTATCAAACGTAATAGGTCCTAAGAGCGAGAAAATTTCAAAGAATTTTGTCATTGTGTGTGATCCAGCTTCATCATCCACAACTCTCAAAGCATGCTTCAATAAGGACTTGAAAGATTATTCGCATGGTTCAATAACGAAGGTGTCCGGATGTAACCTTGTGTTTACTCTTGGACAGAAGTCACAGAAAGATAAAATTGGTGATGATAAGAATTACCATGAGGTTTCTGTCCTTCATCTAAAGACCAAAAACGTATTTCAAAGCATTACTCATTACTTCACCATTGATGCAAATGGTAACATCGTAGTAAATGTTCCCGACTCAGAAGATCGATTCACAATTGGTTTAGGCGCGAATCTTATAAACTATGATGGAATGACACCCGTTGAACTTGATGATAATTCGTATTTCCACATTGACATTGATCATAATGCCACAGAGGAACCGATCATTCCATTTAAGTTTGGCGATGCTATCCTAAACATCCGTTTCAAGTATAAAGGTGAGAAAACTCCAACCCTTAATCCTAGTTCAATAACAGACGCCATTTGGGGAAGTGAAGAAGGTGGTTATACACATGATGGAGATGAGGGAAACATTACTGGTACAATCAATGGCCCTATAGGTCCTGTTTACATCCATGAACGTTTCCGAAAATTGGTAAGTTTGGAGAAGCGTATGATCGATTGGAACACTCCATACTTCTACATTGAGAAGAATGAGTTTTGCAATGAAGATGAGATAAAAACACAAAATCTATCGATTGCATACTCCATAGATACGGCTCTTGCACAAATTTTCAACTATTTCAAGGCAAGGAATACCGTACCATCTTTTATCCGTCCTGATGCAGAACTAGTTCAACTTTATCAACGTTACATTGAGGCTGTCCACGATGAGATGTTGGACATTCCGAGCAATGGAGTCAGCTTCAGTAACACAAATGCCATTAATATTTCAAAATTGGGTGTTGTGGAGTTTGAGGATGGCACAATCATGCTTTCTCCGTTCCATCCTCTTATGGTGGCTTATGCACTTCAGATGTCTGAGTCGATTGACTCCAACGAATATAACAAGAAAGTAATAGGCGAACTTTCACCTCTTTATCTCATGCCATACATTTACTATGGAAATAGGGTACTAAAGGCTATAAGCAGTACTGAGACAGAAGATATCCTTACTTGGGTAAAATACGACGAAGCTAACAATACACAGCAGCTATACGGAACGAAATCGACGTCAAAATTGGTCACCGAAAAGATACACAACTTTATAGATAACTTTAAATATTATTTCCCTGATGCGGATTGTCCGATACGCATAAGTGCCATCGGTTTGTCACAATCTGTAGACCTTGTCCGAGGTATTGTCAGCTTCATAGACACAAGTCGAAAGAAAGGTAGCGTACAACGTATTGAGATTCACGAGTACGTTGAGGACATATTGTTAGATACTTTTTTTGAGAAGTTGAACCGTCAATCATCTCGTGACAATATTTCAGAGTTTTTTAACATTCACAATTTCAACATTGCAGACAAGGATCTGAATGAGATCATCCGTTTGCTGTTCAGTCGTGTCAGCTACTACAAACATACATTTAAGGATAGCCGAAAAATGGAAGGCTACAGTCATGTGACTTTCTTTAAGATTAACTCTGGCACAAATTACACACCGTTGCCTGCCGTTCAACTTCGTACAGAAACATCGCTTGATGGTCTTGTTTCCATACCTTCTACCAACCTCATCGGTAGTAACTATCTAATGGGATTCGGTACATGCGGATTGAAGGATAACAATAGTCCAATCTACCTGATGGCACACGACATGAACAGTCTTTATGCAGGATTGGTGAATGATGGTTTGTCATCTTATAAAGAAGGTCAGTGTACCGCTAAGAGATACAGTTTCAAGGATGCAGATTTCTTGCAATCGGTTTACGATAACTCCACTTGGGTAACGTTTGTTTATCCAGAGGTAGATATTGATTTCTTCTATAAACAAAAGAATATCTATGTTGTTCACTATGTTGAGCATCATTCCATTTCTGCCCGATTGGAGAGCATTACTGTTACTCAGCATGTTGTACAGTACAACAAGATGCTATTCAATTCTCTCCAAACATTTAAGTCGATAATCGGCACAAGTGAGGATTTTAGCCGCAAGATGATCAGTTATTTTAACTGTTTGAATGGTAAATGGCTACTTGATATTGCAGGAAAAACAGAGTTGATTATGCGCGAAAAGATGAGCCTTGTAGCCACATGCTTTGTAATGAAGCATTTTCTCAATCGTACCAATAACATCATCTGGGCACCGATTGCACTTGATGAAATAGTGCGTGCTACAGGCTCAATAGGAATGACTCAGGACGGATTGTTTTCGAAGAAAGATCTTGGCCTTGATGGACCTCTCTCAGATGACATTTTAATGATGGGTATTCGCCGCAATAATAATGATGAGTTGGACGTGTTTTTCTATCCTGTTGAGGTAAAGGTTCTTGCTGATGACTCTGTCAGCAAGGGTGAGATACAGGTGGTAAACCTCTACAACAAGGCATTGAAGGAAGTACTTTTTAAAGGTGACTCCTTTACAAGGAAGGTTTATCGTGCCTTGTTTGCGTCGCATTTCTTGTCGAATACAGAGAAGATGCGTGCCAACGAACTAATGTCTGATGCTGACTATGAGAGCGTGAACGAATCGCGTTACGAAATGCTGAACGTTAAGTTCAACATCGTAGAAGAATTGCCAGTGGAGATTGGTAAGGCTGCCCTTGTGGTTTACTCTGATGCTACACCTAAGTCGTTGAGAACAGAATGGATTGATGACGTGCCCGTATGCCACATTCGCATGATGGAATCTGATTGCTACCGTATTGTGGCTAATCCCGATACACAGCTTCTTCAGTTTGTGGAAGAGTCTGCAATTGCTGTTGCACCTCAGCCGAGGGCAAGTACTGCATCAACTATGCCTATAACACCAATTACGTCAACTTCAGGTGCGACGACATCGTGTCAGCCAGTTATGTTTTTTGAGCCGGATGGTCAAATTACTAAAGATGAGAATGAAGATCCTTCTACGCATGTTGTTTCTTTATATCCAGAACACAAGGAAGAATCTTTGCTGATGGTAGCAGACGGGGTTCATCAGGGCATAAAGATAAGACTTGGAAAAGACCGAAAAGGTTCGCCAATCATTTTCGAAGCAAATAACACCACAAAAATTTCCCATCCGAACATGGGTGTCGTCGGTGGTATGGGATTTGGAAAAACACAGTTTTCTCTTTCACTTATAGCACAGTTTGCCAAAGAGAGCGAGCACAATGTTGATGGTCGTCCCATCGGCATGTTGATCTTCGATTACAAAGGTGATGATTATTCGACGGAAGCTTTTCTAAAGCAGGTAAATGGCAAGTGCTACAGCTTTAATTTTCCGTTCAATCCATTGAAACTGATTGTTACGGACAAAACAAAGTTTATGAATCTGCCAGCTGTAACAGCAGACAGAATAAGTGATTCGTTTGCCAAGGCTTATGGATTGGGACAGGTACAGCAGAGCACCATTAAGCAGATTATTCTTGAAACCTATCAAGATTTTGGCATTACAAATAATCCATCCACATGGAGCAAGCCACAGCCAACGATGAGCAATGTGTTAGATAAATATTTTGAACAATACGATGCCAAGGATAAGACATATGCTCTGTTTGACAAACTGAGAGATTACATGATCTTTACACCAGATAACAGCGAGTGCGTTTCGCTCTTCGAGTGGTTGGATGGTGTAAAAGTCATTGACCTTACTCCATATCCAGGCGATACGAAAAAGGTGATTGTTTCGTTAATTTTGGATCTTTTTTATGAGGAAATGCGACAGTTGGGCGCTAGCAAGTTAGATGATCCGTATCGAGAATTACGTGCGATGATTCTTGTGGACGAGGCACACCAGTTTCTCAATAAGGATTTCAATTCGTTCCGAAACATCATCAGCGAAGGTCGAATGTTTGGTGTTGGTATGGTGCTCTCGACTCAGAACCTTTCAGACTTCAAATCAGCAAAGCAGGAGTATTCGCAATATATCCTCAGTTGGGTTATACTCCACCTAAATAACATTACAAAAGCGGAGGTGTCAAATATTTTTGGTTCAAATGACCCGAATTGTCAGGCATACGTTGACATTGTGAGTAAGGCTGACAAATTCCATGGTATCTGCAAGATTGGTAATGAGGTCAAGGCTATCCACACTTTGCCGTATTATGAACTCATAAAAGAAGACAAACGTTTCATAACGAAATTATAAATTTTCATAAGTATTTGGTTGAACTATCATTTTGATAGAGAAAGCAAGTATTTATTTATTGTCATCGGTAGATGAATATTTAAAATCATAAGTTTTATTGGGGTTAGTCACGTTAGGACTAACCCCAGTTTTTTTCCATTGCAATTCCATCAGCTGCATTCGTTCATGTAGTGCCATATTATCCCGAATAATAAATCCTGTTAATCCTATGGAAATTGTCCATAGGCATATCAGGATAATTAGGATTAGATTTTTAACATGTTTGCTATGCCAAATTCGTTTAGCCCAGTAGCAGGGTATGTCAGCCAGGATATATGAGATTAAGTCTTTGGGAGTATGAGGCATCATAGGAAATTCGTAGGGTTGCTGTAGGCTGTTCTGGATATAGTCATTAATAGCTGTCAATTGGCTTTCAATTTTCTCAATGGCAGTCTTACGCTTTTCTTGTTCCTTGTTCGCTTGATAGAAGTTATGATAGACTTTATCCCAATATTCAGCAAGTCTCTTTAATTTATTGATAATATCATTATAGCTTTCGGATACAGAATTTTCATATTCCTCCGTCTCCGCTTTTCGTTTCTCTTCTTCCTCCTTAAACTTCTGTTGGCGTTTTTCCAACAATATTCTGACCTCATTGGCTGCAGCCTGGGCTATTTTGTTTTCTAATTCATCCCAATTAGGGACGTTTTGGGGTGATTGCGAAGAATTATTCTTTTTAAATTCTTCGATGCTCTGCCTTATGCTACTGAGATTGGCAGCTATTATATCTTCTTTCATTATCTTCGTCTTTTATAGGTTCGATTATTATTGTTGTCTTTTTCTTTGTTATCATCGCGCCATCCACGGTTATCACTACCGCCACCTCCACCGCCAGTTTCTACTTGATGGGGTTGAAGCAAGAGCTCAATCATAGCTTCACCAACGGCTGACGAGGATGTATTGCCTGTACTTCCGCTTTCTGATAAATTGGACTCCGTGGTTATAGCATGCCCATTAGAATGATTGGCTGAAACCTCATCTTTTACAAAAGGAGAAAGAGACTTCTCTTCATATGGATTTGAACTTCCCTGAATTCTTCTTTCGCCCAATTTGAAACATAGTTGGCCATAGGTTAATACCTTGGGCTCCAATTTGGATCCAGAGATACTTATTTGATGGTTCGCAAATGAAATCCCTCTGATTGTATTTGTTTGGCTGCTTGTAAAGAAGCGGATACTGATGCCTGTTTCTTTCAGAAGTCTGCAAAAATCGTCCCAATTGGATGACCTATCGAGAATGTTGTTGATGTCCATTCTCAGTTTATGTTTCTTGGCTTCATACCCACGTAATCTGTCTTCATGGATTTTCTTGCTTTTGGATGGAGCCACATACAATCCATATTTCTTGTTGAGTAATTTGCATACCGCCATATTCCGTATTCGTTCACGACTATCAGAAATGACATTACCGTCGTTATCTATTCGGTTAAAGACAAGATGACAATGGGGATGCTCGGTGTCAAGATGTCTGGCAATGATGTACTGCGTATTGGTGATACTCATCTCTTTCATCCAATCTTTAGCAATCCTAACCATGAGTTCATCCCCCTTTTCGTCATCGGTGAAAAGATGGACATCGTTAGGAGAGAAGCCTAACGATATATGCTTGACTGGTTTTGCTATCTTAGAACGCATGGATGCTTGGATGCTGAATGAATCTGCTATGGACTTATTGCTGATAATACATACATCCTTATAATCTATGAGTCGTGCTTTCTTCTTGTCATTGTTGTAATCATGGGCATAATCCACGATACCAGCAAATGATTCTCTTGTCTTTATCTTTGCTATCATATATTACCTGAATTCGTTGATGAGGTTGAGTAATACGTTAATGATTTCCTGACATGAATGGTAGGTTTCTTCAAAACCGAACGCATGCATCTTATGAGCAATCTGATTGACATTGTTGGCAACTCCGGCTATGTCTCTGATGAGTGCTGCCTGTTCTGAATTGATGCGTTCTTTTACGCTTCCATCCATGGCTGCTTGGTGGCAATATTCACTGATGGATAGTCCGCATTTATTGGCTTTATCCTTGATGTAGATATAGTCGGATTCATTGAACATGACTTGGCAACTCTTGGTTCTCTTTTGATATTCGGCTAATTTGGGACGACCGCCAACTTTTTTCTTTTCTGGCATAGGCATTATTTTTGAAGGAGATTTTAGAAGGCAAGTTTATGGCATTTCAATAGAGGGAGCCAATAGTTTTAGTCGGACTAAAACACAAACTTGCTCTTCTAAAATCGTTACCATTACTTATTGTACATTACAATGCAGTGTGATACTGCGTTTCGGGATATGTCTGACATGGATGAGTCTTGTAATGCCAGTCTCAAATACCAAATGTTTATGAGAGAAACATTCTGAAGCAATTGCTTCTTCGATTAGTTTATAATCAATTACTTTATGCACCGCATGATTTTTAATCGTATAAGTGAGTGTATTCTTCACGGTTGGATGTCCCATTTTCTGTAATGTCAAATTTTGCTTTTCTTGTTTTCTATACTTCTTCATATTCGTAAAATTTATGGTCGTTTGACCGGTTCTGTAAATTGATATGTTTATTTTCTTTCGATCTTCTCATAGTGACCTTGTGAGATTCGGTTTAGTTTTCCTTTTTTAATGTATTTGTCAATCCACTTGATGGCAGTATTCGGATTCTCATTGTATTGTTCTACCAATGAATCGAATGTGTTCTTACTGAATGTATCTGGTAGCAAATCAAAGAAACGTTCGCTTCTTTTGAGAGATTCGGATTCACGATTTATTCCCAAATACGGAGTTAGTTTTTTATACCAATAGACTGAATGCTCAATAATCGTGTCACATATAGTCATGACTGTTCGGTAATCAACTTCCTGGCATACAAGTGGGAACGTATCATCAGGTGCTCTAATTGTAGGCAAGTGGTTCAATCTTCTAAGTGTAGTCAATAACATCATCATGCGAAATGCAATCAATCCCATTCTGCGAATGACACCTTGAATGCGGTCATCCACTTCATCGCAATACTTGTTGTTGATATGAATCAGGTGTTCAACAAAATCTATTTGCAGATGAGATGGTAGGGAAAAAGAATAATTACCACTCTGTATAAACTCCACTTGATAGTGATAGAGTTCTTCTCCAAGATTCCTGAAGATGACATTCTTTGATTTGGAAATGTCGTCCGTGGCAAACACATTCCTGATATAACGTTTATACGGAAGCATATTAAAGATGAAACGACTCATCAATCCGTTTTCTGTATCAGGAATAAGTCTGCGTACCTGTTCGGGAGTGCCTGCTAGAACAACGGACAATCTAGGATTTTTTACCTCAAGATATTCTCTGTCCTTTCTTCTACTCAAACTGATTGTTTCATGATGATATGCTTTACGGAGCGTGTCAGAGTAATTGCCATAATCA
>JAFZDY010000012.1 GCA_017560945.1 Bacteroidaceae bacterium
TCTGACGAAAGTCCACCGATACAACTGACACTTTTCTGACCAGAGGGAGCTTGTAATTTTAAAAAAAGAATCTCAACCGCATTAAATCAGCGATTGAGACCCTATTTCTACGCATTGTCGATTTTTATCGGACAGCAATAAAATACAATCTTTTCTGAACTTTTTTCGTAAAAAGTGTGGGGAATTGTGGGGAATTGTGTACCTTTACACCCGAAAACTCATTTTAAGTAAGGTGAACAAGATTCAATTCATAGGAAGTAGCGATGCAAAGGCTGATTCGAAGGGACGTGTATTCCTTCCAGCTAACTTTCGCCATGCAATGCAAAATGCAGGAGAAGAGAGCATGGTTATGCGCAAAGATGTATTCCAAGATTGTTTGGTAATCTATCCAGAGACCATTTGGAAAGAGCAATTGGCTACATTGCGCACCAAACTTAGCCGTTGGAATCGACATGAACAGCAAATATTCCGCCAGTTCGCTGCTGATGCCGAAATCCTCACAGCTGACACCAACGGAAGAATCCTATTGCCACGTCGCTATCGCGAATTGGTAGGAATCAACATGGACGTGCGCTTCATCGGTATGGATGACACTATCGAGATTTGGGCACGCGAAAAAGTGGAGGTCCCCTTCATCGCACCTGAGGAATTCGGAACAAAGTTGGAAGAACTGATGGAAACCAACCAAGAAAACACTCTATAAAAACAAAACAACGCATAAACGAGCAATAAAGAACAAGCACATGGATACCAAAGCAAACATAATTACAGCAGAAACATATCACGTGCCCGTGATGTTGCACGAAACGGTGGATGGAATGAATATCCAACCTGGTGGTATCTATGTAGATCTCACTTTGGGTGGTGCTGGACATTCACGCGAGATATTGGCTCGCATGGACAAGACTGCTCGCCTCTATGGATTCGACCAAGACGAAGATGCAGAGCAGAACATCCCATCGGATGAGCGTTTCACTTTTGTACGTAGCAATTTTCGCTACTTGAGTAACTTCATGCGCTACCATGGAGTGAACGGAAAGGTTGATGCAATATTGGCTGATTTAGGAGTTTCCTCACACCATTTTGATGATTCAGAGCGCGGCTTTTCCTTTCGCTTTGATGGAAAATTAGATATGCGTATGAACAAGAGAGCTGGACATACGGCCGCCGAGTTGTTAAACACATTGAGCGAGGAAAGACTTGCAGATATCTTCTACCTGTATGGGGAATTGAAAAATAGTCGTAAGTTGGCTTCAGCCATTGTAAAGGCTCGTGGAGGCAAACAGATAGAAACAATCGAAGACTTTCTCAACATTGTTAAGCCAATGTTTGGTCGTGAACGCGAGAAGAAAGAATTGGCCAAAGTTTTCCAAGCATTACGTATCGAGGTAAACCAAGAGATGGACGCATTGTGTGAAATGTTGAAATCTGCCATTCAAGTACTGAAGCCAGGGGGAAGGTTAGTAGTCATCACCTACCATTCGTTGGAGGACCGCATGGTGAAGAATATTATGCGCACAGGAAATGTTGAAGGTCGTGCAGAGCAAGACTTTTTTGGTCGTACGCAATCACCGCTTCGTCCTACGAGCAACAAGGTGATAACTCCCACAGAGGATGAATTGAAACGAAATCCTCGTTCACGCAGTGCCAAATTGAGAATAGCAGAGAAAATAGAGTTATAAACGAAAGACGGAGGAAAGAAGATATGGCAGAATCTGAACATTTAGGCACAACAACGTCTTCCAAAGAGGGTACACCTGACGGAAAACCTTCTACTTCAGGAAAAAAAATAAACTTGAAGAACATCTTTTTGGGAGATTTCCTTGTCAATGATTTCTTGCGTCGACAAGCAAAGTTGCTACTACTGATAACAGTCTACACATTCATCTACATTGGTAACCGATACTCTGTACAACAAGAGATGATTGAAATAGACCGCCTAAGAAAGAAGTTAACTGACATCAAATACGATGCATTGACACGCTCAAGCGAACTAACCGAACGCACTCGTCAGTCACGCATCGAGGAGTATGTATCAAGTGAGCATAGTAATCTGCAAACATCTACAACTCCACCGTACGTAATCGAATAAAAAAGATAATAGAACAAAACTACATTTATGGATTTTAGAAAGAGTACATCCATACGCTATTTAGCCATTGTCGCCCTATTGGTGATAGTGGCCATCTCTATTATTGTGCGTGCAGGTTTTCTGATGTTCGTAAAACGAGGCTATTGGGAACAAGTAGCCAACCGTTTTGTAAAAGAGAATGTTGTAGTTAAGCCCAATAGAGGAAATATCCTTTCAGAGGACGGACAACTAATGGCAAGTAGTTTGCCCGAATATAGGATTTATATGGACTTTATGACCTCGGAATCGAAGAAATTTCCTGAACGCAGAGAAAAAGACCAGTATAGACGAGATACTCTATTGAAAAATAACATTGATGAACTTTGTGAAGGATTGCATCGTATTCTTCCCGACCAAAGTGCGGCAGAGTTCAAGGCTCATCTGCTAAAAGGAAGAAAACAGGAAAGTCGCCATTGGTCTATCTATCCTAAACGAATCTCCTACATCCAATACAAGGAAATAAGCAAATTGCCGATATTTAACTTGGGACAATACACAGGAGGATTTATCGGAGAAAGCGTAAATCGACGTAAGAAACCATTTGGTTCATTAGCAATGAGAACATTAGGAGACACCTTTGCTGGCTATCCTGACTCTGCTAAGAATGGTTTAGAATTGGCTTATGACTCCATATTAAAGGGGAAAACAGGTATCACTCATCGCCAAAAAGTGATGAATCGATACCTGAACATTGTAGATGTGCCAGCCGTGGATGGTTGCGACATTGTGAGTACCATCAACGTCAATATGCAGGATATTGCCGAAAAGGCCCTCTTGGACAAAATGGAAGAATTGAAAGCCGACATGGGAGTAGTGATCCTGATGGAAGTTGAAACTGGTGAAGTTCGTGCAATTGTCAACATGAGCAAAGCTGATGATGGAAAGTACTACGAAATGAACAATCATGCGATCTCAACTCGTATGGAGCCTGGTTCAACATTTAAAACTGCCTCCATATTGGTAGCACTCGACGATGGTGTGGTGGATACCACTGAAGTTGTAGACACTGGCACAGGCGTACTCATGATGTATGGAAGTGCCATGAAGGATCACAATTGGCATAGAGGTGGTTACCAAAAGATTTCCTTGCCAGAAATATTAGGCGTGTCATCCAACATCGGTGTATCACGTATTATTGACGAGCATTATGGTGACAATCCAACAAAATTCGTAGAAGGTTTGTATCGCGTAGGAATTGGCGAGGATTTGGACTTGGATATACCTGGTTACCAACCTCCTATTATCCGATATCCAAACAAACAAAATTGGTGGAAGACCACATTGCCATGGATGTCCATAGGATACGAAACACAGATTGCTCCTATCAATACATTGGCATTTTATAATGCAATAGCCAATAATGGTCGAATGGTAAAACCTCGCTTTGTAAAGGCGATTGTACGCGATGGTGAGGTAATAGAGGAATTCAAACCTATTGTCCTTAAAGAGTCCATTTGCTCTACAAGTGCTTTGAGAAAGATGCAAGATATGTTAGAAGGTGTAGTAAGTGAAGGATTGGGAAAACAAGCCGGCTCGAAACAATTCCATGTCTCTGGTAAGACAGGAACAGCTCAAGTAGCACAAGGATCTGCAGGATACAAAAGTGGAGCCATGCAATACTTGGTAAGTTTTTGCGGATATTTCCCCTCTGAAAAACCAAAATATAGTTGCATCGTCGCGATTAGAAAACCCGATTACCCTGCTTCAGGAGGAGGAATGGCAGGTCCTGTATTCAGCCGAATAGCCGAACGAGTGATGGCAGAAAGTTTGAAACGAGACATTAGAGAGGCCATAGATTCCAATACCGTGGTAATACCCGACGTAAAGAATGGAAACCTTAACGAAGCTCGATACATCCTACGTGAGTTGGACATCGATAATGAATGGGAAGGCCACTATGACAAAGAAGGTGCTTTCGGAAAAACAGACTTGATTGCCGATGGGGTTAGATTGACTCGCATGGAGTTAAAAGAGGGAGTTGTACCCGACGTAAGAGGTATGGGCGCCAAGGATGCCGTATACTTGATGGAGAAAGGCGGATTGAAAGTACAACTTAGCGGTGTCGGCAAAGTGAGAACTCAAAGCATACCTGCAGGTAACCGATTGGTGAAGGGACAAACAGTAAGACTTGTATTGAAATAAAAACCTATTTATATATAATCAAGGATATCTTATGAAACTACAAGAGATAATTCAAGGATTAGAGATTACTAGTATATTGGGTTCTACCTCCGTAGAAATCAATGAAATACATATAGACTCTCGCAAGGTATCGGAAGGAAGCCTCTTCATCGCCATGCGAGGGACACAATCAGATGGACACACGTTCATCCCCAAAGCAATAGAAGCAGGAGCAAACGCTATCTTGTGCGAAGAGATTCCTACTTTGAGTCACGAGTTTGAGAAGGTAACATTCATTTGTGTACCTAACACAGAGATGATAGCAGGAAAAGTCGCTACACATTTCTATGGAAATCCGACTCAAAAGTTGAAATTGGTGGGCGTAACTGGCACAAATGGAAAAACCACCATTGCGACACTATTGTACCAAATGTTTCGCGAAATGGGACACAAGGTAGGATTACTATCGACCGTGTGCAACTATGTTAATGACAAGGCCATACCCTCCACTCACACAACACCTGACCCCATCAGTTTAAATAGTTTACTGAAAGAGATGGTGGAAGACGGGTGCGAATATGCCTTCATGGAAGTAAGTTCACACTCTGTAGCACAAGACCGAATTGCAGGATTAGAATTTGCAGGAGGCGTGTTCACAAATCTTACACGCGACCATTTGGATTACCATAAGACAGTAGAAAATTATTTGAAGGCTAAGAAAAAATTTTTTGATAACCTGAAAAAAAATGCGTTCGTAGTAACCAATATCGATGATAGGAATGGATTGGTAATGACGCAAAACACTTTGGCCAAAGTAACCACGTACTCATTGCGTAGTTTGAGCGACTTTAAGGGACGTATTCTTGAAGACCATTTTGAAGGAATGCTGATAGACTTTAATGGACGCGAAACGGCAGTACAATTTGTAGGAAAATTCAATGCCAGCAACTTGTTAGCAGTATTTGGCACTGCCGTTATGTTGGGCAAAGATACGGACGAAGTTTTGCGTGTCCTCAGTATGTTGAAACCAGTTTCTGGTCGCTTCGAGACTGTACGTTCTTCCAAAGGCTACACCGCCATTGTCGACTATGCACATACACCTGATGCACTTGCCAATGTGTTAAGTACCATCAGAGAGGTGCTTGGCACACGAGGAGAGGTGATAACCGTGGTGGGCGCAGGTGGAAATCGCGACAAAGGCAAACGTCCCATAATGGCACAAGAGGCCGTTAAAGGAAGTAATCGAGTGATTATCACTTCGGACAACCCTCGATTTGAAGAACCATCAGAGATTATCCAAGATATGCTTGCAGGGCTTACGGACGAGGAGCGTCAAAATGTATTGAGCATTACTGACCGACGTGAGGCCATACGTACTGCGTGTATGTTGGCCAAGCAAGGCGACGTCATTTTGATTGCAGGAAAAGGCCATGAGGACTATCAGGAAATAAAAGGTGTGAAATACCACTTCGATGATAAAGAAGAGGCAAAGAAAGCAATGGCATAATTAAGTTCAACAGAAAAAAGACAAAACAAAAAAGCACAATATATGCTATACTATTTATTCGAACATTTAGAGCAAATAGACTTCCCAGGAGCACGCGTAATGGGATATGTATCTTTCCGCTCACTGATGGCTGTGATATTGGCACTCCTAATCTCTGCCATATTCGGAGAATACTTCATCAAACTACTCAAGCGCAAGCAAATAACTGAAACGCAACGCGATGCGAGTATTGACCCATTCGGTGTAGAAAAGAAGGGAGTCCCCTCTATGGGAGGAGTCATTATCATCGTGGCAATTCTGACTCCATGCTTGCTATTAGGTAAACTTGAGAATGTCTATATGCAACTGATGCTTATCACTACCTTGTGGTTGGGAGCATTGGGATTCGCAGATGATTACATTAAGATTTTCCATCACAATAAAGAAGGACTTCACGGCCGATTCAAGATTATCGGTCAAGTAGGCTTAGGACTGATTGTAGGTTTGACCTTATACTTGAGTCCAAACGTGGTAATAAGGGAAAACATAGAAGTTAACCGCCAAGGAGAAGAAACAGAAGTGATACACAAAAGCGAGCCTCAGAAATCGACAAAGACGACTATTCCTTTCTTCAAAAACAACAATTTGGATTATGCTGACCTTGTCGCATTTGCAGGCGAACATGCACAAACGGCTGGATGGATTTTATTCGTCATCGTTACAATCTTTGTAGTAACCGCCGTATCTAATGGCGCCAATCTTAACGACGGAATGGATGGTATGGCAGCAGGAAATAGTGCAATCATAGGAGTCACATTGGGAATATTAGCCTATGTATCAAGTCATACTGGATTCGCTTCGTACTTGAATATTATGTACATACCTGGGTGTGAAGAGTTGGTTATCTTTATCTGCGCATTCATCGGAGCACTTATCGGATTCTTGTGGTACAACGCATTTCCTGCGCAAGTCTTCATGGGTGACACTGGAAGTTTGACCATCGGAGGTATCATTGCCGTATTTGCCATAATCATACACAAGGAGTTGTTAATACCTATCTTGTGCGGTGTATTTTTGGTTGAAAACCTAAGTGTAATCATGCAAGTCCGATATTTCAAGAAATGGAAAAAACGTGGAGAAAAAAGAAGGATCTTTAAGCGCACACCAATACACGACCATTTCCGTACACTCCCATCTATGTTGGACAAAGAGTGTAAATACCTTATTACGCGACCTACAGCCGTATTTCACGAATCAAAAATTACCATAAGATTTTGGATTGTGACCATTGTGTTAGCGGCCATTACTATAATCACATTGAAGATTAGATAATTAAGGATGAAAAGAATTGTTATATTAGGTGCAGGAGAGAGCGGCACAGGAGCAGCCGTATTGGCCAAGATGCAAGGAATGGACACATTCGTGACAGATATGGGTGGTATCAAACTCGAATACAAAGAGTTGATGAACCAATACGGAGTATCTTGGGAAGAGGGAAAACATACCGAGGAACTGATATTGACGGCAGATGAGGTCATAAAAAGTCCCGGAATACCCGATCATGCCCCTATAGTAAAGAAGATAAAAGAACACAATATTCCCATAATCTCAGAAATCGAGTTTGCAGGACGATATACCGATGCCAAGATGATTTGTATTACAGGGAGTAATGGAAAAACCACTACTACCTCTCTCATCTACCATATATTTAAACAAGCAGGACTAAACGTAGGCTTGGCTGGAAATATCGGAAAAAGTTTAGCATTGCAGGTTGCGTTAGAAAAGCACGATTACTACGTAATAGAATTAAGTAGTTTTCAATTGGACAATATGTATAATTTTCGCGCACATATCGCGGTCTTGATGAATATCACACCAGATCATTTGGACAGATATGAGAACGAAATGCAAAACTATGTGGACGCAAAGTTCCGCATTTTGCAGAATCAAACCGAAGATGATGCTTTTGTCTTTTGGAATGACGATCCCATCATCCAACGCGAACTGAAACGATATGGAATACATGCTAAGCTATGCCCTTTTGCACAAGCTAAAGAACAAGGGTTGGTAGCATATACTGAAGAGGAAAAGGTCTACTTTACCCAACCTATTGCGTTTAACATGGAGCAAGAGGATTTAGCCCTTACAGGAGTGCATAACCTTTACAATTCAATGGCTGCCGGAATCTCTGCAAACTTAGCGGGAATTCGCAAAGAAGACATTAGAAATGCATTAGGTAATTTCAAAGGAGTAGAACATCGATTGGAGCGAGTTTGCAGAGTAAGAGGAGTGGAATATATCAACGATTCTAAAGCTACTAACGTAAACTCTTGCTGGTATGCATTACAAAGCATGACCACCCCTACTGTACTCATTCTGGGTGGGAAAGATAAAGGAAACGACTATAGTGAGATTTTAGATCTTGTAAAACGAAAGTGTAAAGCTCTTATCTACATGGGCTTACATAACGAAAAACTGCACGAAGCATTTGACCATTTGGGACTCCCAATTTGCGATGTACAGAGTATGAAAGATGCTGTAGATGCAGCATATCGCATGTCAAATCCAGGCGATACAGTTTTGTTAAGCCCTTGTTGTGCAAGTTTTGACCTTTTTACAAGTTATGAAGATCGTGGCCAGCAATTCAAAGAGTGTGTAAAGAATTTGTAAATCAAAACTACTAATATACTCAACAAAAGCAATATTAAAGAAACGAACTATTAAATAACTCAACAAAGTTTTCGAATATATGGATTTATTGAAAAGCCTTTTTAAAGGAGACAAGGTTATCTGGGTAGTATTTTTAATGCTATGCATGATATCCGTTATTGAGGTATTTAGTGCTGCGAGTACACTTACATACAAGAATGGTAATTATTGGGTACCAATCTCCCAACATTTATTGTATATGATGATAGGTGCCGGAGTCGTATTATTGACACACAATATGCCATGTAAGATATTTCGTCTGATACCAGTAATTACATTACCCACTTCTGTTATATTGCTTTTGATTACTATGTTTTTTGGTGAAAGAGTGAATGGTGCTGGTCGTTGGTTAACTATTGGAAGCATAAATTTTCAACCTTCAGAAATAGGGAAATTAGCCGTTATTACTTCAACAGCGCTTATACTATCCATGATGCAGGAGGAAAAAGGTGCTAATCCACGAGCATTCAAATACATATTGGGGATAACAGGACTTATCTGCCTTCTTATTGCCCCTGAAAACTTCTCTACCGCGGGTATGTTGTTTGGTGTAACTGTATTGATGATGTTTATTGGAAGAGTTCCTTTTAGACAACTTGGAAAAATGTTGGGCTGTATTTTCTTGGTATTAGGAATAGCCGTAGGAGCACTCTTTGCCACGCCTAATAAGGTGTTGGATGAAATTCCTGGACTTCATCGTGCTGTTACTTGGAAAGGACGTTTGACAGGTTTTTTCGTAGATGAAGGAGAAGTTACACCTCAAGAATACGATATCAACAAAAATGCACAAGTTGCGCACGCAAATATTGCTATAGCGACAAGTCATCTTATTGGTAAAATGCCAGGAAATTCTGTGGAACGCGATTTCCTTTCGCAAGCTTTTTCTGATTTTATCTATGCTATAATCATAGAAGAATTAGGATTGATTGGAGGGGCTTTTGTCGCATTCCTCTATATCATTTTACTCTTACGAACAGGACGAATAGCTGGGCAATGCGACAAGAAATACTTGTCGCTAATGATAATGGGGCTTGCTCTTTTGTTAGTATGTCAGGCCATGCTAAATATGATGGTAGCAGTAGGATTGTTCCCCGTTACAGGTCAACCATTGCCTCTAATCAGCAAGGGAGGAACATCTACACTCATCAATTGTGTTTACATTGGCATCATTCTTAGTGTAAGCCGTTACGTAGAGAAGAAGAAACAACAAGAAGCCTTGTTGGCCAGCGTGCAAGCACAATCTGTAATTGGTGGGGATGCAATTTCATTGTCAGCAATCGAAACTGAACAAGCAGAAGACGAATACGAAGAATTAGAAAGTAGTAATAATTAGAAGATAGATCATAACACATAAAATTATGGATAGAGGAAACTTCAAAATTATCATTAGCGGAGGTGGTACAGGAGGTCACATCTTCCCTGCAGTATCAATAGCCAATGCTTTAAAAAAGAAATATCCAGAAGTGGAAATTCTATTTGTTGGAGCAGAGGGACGCATGGAAATGCAACGTGTACCAGCAGCAGGCTATCGCATAATGGGATTACCCATTTGTGGATTGGATCGTAAGAATCCATTAAAGAATTTCTCTGTCATAATCAAATTTATCAAAAGTGGGTGGATTGCTCGAAAGATTATCAAAGATTTCCATCCTCATACAGTTGTGGGTGTTGGAGGATACGCCAGTGGCCCCACACTGAAAATGGCTTCCATTATGGGAATTCCTACGCTGATTCAAGAACAAAATTCATATGCAGGCGTCACTAATAAAATGTTAGCGAAAGGTGCAAAACGAATCTGTGTGGCATATAAGGGAATGGAACGTTTCTTCCCTGAAGAAAAAATTATGCTCACAGGAAACCCCATACGACAAGAATTGGCAGAAACAACTATTACGCGCGAAGAAGGAATCAAAGCATTCGGTCTTGACCCCGATAAGCGCACAATACTTATTGTAGGTGGTAGTTTGGGAGCACGTACCATCAACGATAGTGTACTCAAACACTTAGATTTAGTGAAGCAATCAGGGATACAAATCATCTGGCAAACAGGTAAGTATTACTACAAAGACATTTTAGATCAACTGAATAGATATGAGAAATTACCCATGCTCTATGTCACTGACTTCATCTCTAAAATGGAAGAGGCATACGCTGCTGCTGACTTGGTTATTTCACGAGCTGGTGCAGGATCTATATCTGAATTTTGCGTATTGAGAAAGCCTGTCATTCTCGTTCCTTCACCGAATGTAGCCGAGGATCATCAAACACAAAATGCTCTCGCGTTAGTGAATAACAATGCAGCTATCTATGTGAAGGACGTCGATGCTCCAGATACACTACTCAAGCAAGCCATCGAAACAGTGAATAATACAAATCTATTAAAGAATCTTAGTGACAATATTGCCACATTGGCTTACACCAATTCTGCAGAAGTAATAGCCGATGAAGTTTACAAGTTGGCAAAGGAGTACCAAGAAAATAAGAAATAAAGAACAAGGAGATAAAACAAACGATGAATATTAGTAACATTAAATCAGTATATTTCATAGGTGTTGGAGGTATTGGTATGAGTGCAATTGCCCGCTATTTCCTATCTCAAGGAAAGGTGGTAGCAGGATATGATCGTACCCCCAGCGAACTGACAAATCGCCTTGTTCAAGAAGGTGCGCAAATTCACTATGAAGAAGATGTGAATCAAATACCTTCATCTTGCAAGGATAAAGATGAGACACTTGTAATTTACACTCCCGCCATCCCTTCAGAACATCAAGAATTGGTATGGTTTCAGAATCATGGTTTTGAGATACAAAAACGTGCTCAAGTATTGGGAACAATCACACGATCAGCCAAAGCCTTGTGTGTGGCAGGCACACATGGTAAAACTACAACTTCCACCATGTTGGCTCACGTGATGAACAGAGCAACGGACGGATGCAATGCCTTTCTCGGAGGTATAGCCAAAAATTATGGAACAAACTATATCTTATCGGAAAATAGTCCATGGGTTGTTATAGAAGCGGATGAATTTGACAGATCGTTCCATCATTTATCACCTTATATAACAGCTATTACCTCCACCGATCCTGACCATCTTGACATTTATGGTACGAAAGACGCCTATTTAGAAAGTTTCAGTCATTATACCTCACTCATTCAACCAGGTGGTTCTTTGGTTATACACGAAGGATTAGAGATGAAGCCATGCCTGCAGGACGGAGTGAATCTCTATACCTATGGTAGAAATACGGGTGATTTTCATGCTGAAAATATACGAATAGGAAATGGCGAAATTCATTTTGACTTTATTTCACCTTTGGAAAACATTAAGGATATAGAGTTAGGAGTTCCTCTCAGCATCAATATCGACAATAGTATTGCGGCTATGGCCATTGCACAATTGTCTGGAGTTCAAGCAGAAATTATAAAGCAAGGTATATCATCATTCAGTGGAGTCGATCGTCGTTTTGATTTCCATTTGAAGGGTGCTGACCGAGCATTTATTTGTGATTATGCACACCATCCCGCAGAAATCAAGCAAAGTGCTCTTTCCATACGCGAATTATATAGCGAAAAGCGCGTTACAGCCATTTTCCAACCGCACTTGTATACTCGTACACGCGACTTTTACAAGGAGTTTGCCGATAGTCTGTCTCTTTTCGATGAAGTCATCCTTACAGACATCTATCCTGCTCGCGAATTACCCATTCCTGGTGTAACGAGCCAACTGATAGCGGACAATTTAAAGTCTGGTGTACCTTACACTTTGTGCAACAAGGATGAAGTAACCAATATCCTGCATCAGCGAAACGATATAGAAATATTAGTATTGTTGGGTGCTGGAGATTTGGAAAGTAAAGCAAAAGAGATTAAAGAGATAATGAATAAATCTGAAATCTGATTCAACTATAAACAATGAAACGAGTCTTGTTATTACTCATAATGTTAGTCGTGTCGGCCTATTTGGTTCTCGCATTCACATTGTTAAACAATGCTCCTTCTGGACGATTGGTCGAGCAAGTGAAGGTTGTCGTCGAAGATAGTGCACGCATCTGCTTTATTACCCCAGCAGAGGCTACGGCTTTGCTTAAGCGTAATCGTCTCTATCCCACAGGAGAAATTCTTGATAGTATCAAGTGCAAAGATATCGAAGAGACACTAAAAAAGAATGCATTTATTGAGGATGCAGAATGCTATAAAAGTTCAGCAGGCAATATATGTATCAACATTAAGCAACGAGTACCCATATTACGAGTTATGACTGTAAGTGGGAATGACTATTACATCGACGATAAAGGCTACTCAATGCCAGGAAATGGACATGCCGCACATTTGCCAATCGCCACCGGTTACATTGACAAAAATATGGCAGAAGGTCCCCTCTTCAAGTTGGCCCAATTACTCAGTAATGACGACTTTTGGAGGCGACAGATAGAGCAAATAAATGTTACCAATGAGGGAGAACTTGAGTTAGTACCTCGGGTGGGCGATCATATATTATTTTTAGGTAAGCCTATCCATATAGAAGAAAAACTTAAGCATATACGCACCTTTTATACTAAAGGTCTGAGTCGTGTAGGTTGGAATAAATACTCTCGCATTAGTGTAGAATTTAACAATCAGGTCATTTGCACGAGAAAATAATTTGAATACGTATAGGCGACTATACGATTGTAAATAGTAGAAATAAATATCATAAGAATATAGCATATGGGACAGACAACTGATTTCATGGTAGCCATCGAGTTGGGCTCTACAAAAATCACAGGTGTTGCAGGCCAAAAGGATACCGACGGTAAACTCACTATTTTGGCATACGCCAGCGAAGATGCTTCTGCCTGCATCCGCAAGGGAGTCGTCTTTAATATCGACAAAACTGCTGGAGCCATCACCTCCATCATCAATAAGTTAGAAGCCACATTAGAGGCTTCGATTGCTAAGGTTTATGTCGGCTTTAGCGGACAATCCGTACGTACAATCAAGAATACCGTCATTCGTCAGTTTGAAGAGGAAACTCGCATCACCACTAACATTGTAGATGAATTACTCTCCACCAGTCGTAGTACACGCACCGATGGATATGAGATATTGGAAGTCGTTCCTCAAGAATATAAGGTCGGAACAGGCTTGCAAATAGATCCTGTTGGAGTCATCACCACCCACATCGAAGGACGTTTCCTTCATATCGTGGCTCGTCAAGGTGTACGACGCAAGATTGAGGAAAGTTTTCAATTGGCAGCAACCCGCATCGCAGGTTACTTCATATCACCATTGGAAATGGCCAAAGTCACAGCCACTGATACTGACTTGCGCTCAGGTTGTGCTCTTATCGATTTTGGAGCAGAGACAACTACTGTACAAGTTTACAAGGATTATTTACTGCGTCACCTCGTCGTATTGCCACTTGGTAGTAACAATATTACAAAGGACATATGCAGCAAGGGCATTGAAGACGCCGATGCAGAAGACCTGAAAATCAAGTATGCATCTGCATATTCCGAACCTTTTGATGCCGAAAGCAAACCTGTAATTTACACTTATGGGACAGACGATTCTACCATTACGGATCGTGTGCTAAACGAAATCACCGAAGCACGTACAGAAGAAATTATAGCGAACGTATGGAATCAGATTTGTCTTTCTGGATACGATGACAAACTTTTATCAGGCATCATCATTACTGGTGGTGGTTCACATTTGGGACAACTCCAAACTGCTATTCAAAAGAAGACACATATCGAGAAATTCCGCCACGCCACTTACATTATTCCTCAAGTAGAGAGTGTGACCCATGAACTATTGAGCAAGAACAGCCGTCAAAACACATTGTTGGGCTTACTCTATGGCGCTCGTGAGAATTGTTGCGAACAAGCACCTCCGCGTGACCTGTTCGACCCTGATCGTATTGCTCAACAGGAGGAAATCGAACGCCAAAAGTTAGAAGCTGCTCGCATAGCACAAGAGGAAGAAGCAGCTCGTGCAGCCGAAGCACAACGCATTGCGCAAGAGAAGGCTGAGCAAGAGGCTGCCATCCGCCGTGAAGAGGAAGAACGACAAGAAGCCGAACGTCGTGCAAAAGCAGAGGAAGAACGTCGTCGCAAACGTGAAAACTCATTGTTTGGCCGCTTGCAGAAATGGACAGAAGACCTTTTGAACGGCGACGAATAAGTATTTCTTTATTGATTTCGGATTCACTCTAAAAGGGATCAACGAAACTATAAGGACAAATGACAATAGCGTCAGTGTTTTAATACAAAAAACTAATCTCAACGAATCAACGCATATGAACAACAACGAAATAAATAACATACTCCCCATCGATTTGCCGACAGGAGATTCACACATAATCAAAGTTATTGGTGTAGGTGGAGGTGGTAGTAACGCTGTCAAAAACATGTATCGCGAAGGTATTCGCGATGTGACCTTTGTTCTTTGTAATACCGATCGTCAGGCATTGGCCTCATCCGATATACCCATCAAGATTCAACTTGGCCGTCAAACCACTAAGGGTCTTGGTGCTGGTAACGACCCCGAGGTTGCTCGTCTGGCAGCAGAAGAGAGCATCGATGAGATTCGTGCCCTCTTTGAGGACGATACCCAAATGGTTTTCATCACTGCAGGCATGGGAGGAGGAACAGGCACAGGTGCCGCCCCCGTTGTAGCCCGCATAGCCAAGGAGATGAATATTCTCACTGTAGGTATCGTCACCATTCCTTTCAAGTTCGAACGTCAGCGCAAGATTGTGCAAGCCCTTAAGGGAGTGGAAGCGATTGCGCGCCACGTGGATGCCCTCCTTGTCATCAACAACGAACGTCTGTTGGAGACCTATCCCAGCTTACCCATTAAGGAAGGATTCCGCGTAGTGGACGAAACACTTACCACTGCCACCAAGAGTATTGCCGAAATTATTACAGTGGAGGGTACTATGAATCTCGATTTCCGCGATGTCAGCAAGATTCTCAGAGACGGTGGAGTTGCCATTATGAGTAATGGTATTGGTTCAGGTGAAAAGCGCCTTGATGCAGCCATTCGCGACGCGCTGAATTCTCCTTTGCTCAACGACAATGACATCTATAATTCTCGCAAGATTCTCTTCAACATATATCAGTCGTCCAAGAAGCCGCTTATTGTGGAGGAGTTGGAAGAGTTGAATCGCTTTATGGAGCAATTCGAAAGCAGCGACATCGAAGTCATTTGGGGAGTTGCCGATTCTGAGGAGTTAGACGAAGAGGTAAAAATCACCATCCTTGCATCAGGTTTCGGCATGGGCAACATCCCTGGTATGGAGCAAGCTATGCGTGAGCGTATAAATAAAGAAAATGCCATCAACGAACGCGAACGCCAACAGCGCGAGGAGGAAGACCGCGAGATGGTGGAGAAGTTCTACGGACGCTCCAAACTCGCTTCAAAGCGCGTAGTACGTAGTTTCATTCTTCAGGACTCCGATCTTGACAACGATGCACTCATCTCATCCATTGAGTCAAGTCCTACCTACCGCCGAACCTCTGCCGAGTTATCCGAATTGGAGACCTCAGCTCGCACAACAGCAGATGGCTCCAATGCGACCAACTCAGCCACCAATCCTGACGCTTCTACAGATGGCACTGCAGGATTCATCACTTTCTAAGAGAGAAAGAGAAAGGAAATAAAAATGGGTTGAATGTCTCACTCTGTCCAAAGGGAGAGAAGAAGATTCGATGCACATTTATCTCTTTACAATCAGTATACTGATTTCGTAAAGTAGCCACATGGGAAGTGCTACAAGCGATAGTGTGAACACGTCAGAAGTAGGTGTGATAATGGCTGCTGCCACAAGCAACGCAACGATTACATGCCTACGATAGCGACTCATCATCGACGCGCTGATAAGTCCCATACGGCCAAGCACCCAACATACAACAGGTATTTCGAACACGATTCCTATGGATACACTTACCGTCATTAGTGTATCCATGTAGGAGTCTATGGTCACGGTGTTGGCCACCATTTCACTCACCTGGTATGTCCCCAGAAAACGGAATATCAGGGGGAATATAAGGAAGTAACTCAGCACCACCCCTATCATAAACATGAAGTATCCACTTACTACCAAGTACACCGCATACCTGCGTTCATGAGTGTAGAGGGCAGGGGAAACAAAATGAAATAGCAAGTAAATGATGTAGGGCAATGTGAGTAGTACACCTGCACACAGCGAAGCCTTCACATGAAGGAGGAACTGCTGTGCAAGTCCTGTATTGATTAGTTGTACACCCATTGCCTCCATACCCAGTATGTCACCTTCAAAGAGTGATTCACCGATGAGTGTCAGCAAGCGATAGGTCACAAAGTCGCCCCCTTGTGGAGCAAGGATGACATGAAACAGTTCCTCCTTGAAGAAAAAAGCCACGATGGCACACACCACCACAGCGACAACAATCTTTATCAAACTGCCACGCAATTCATCAAGATGATCCCAAAATGTCATATCATTCATCACAAAAAAGGGGAACTACAAACACGCGAGGGACTCCTTTTTTCTTCTTGAGCACTCGCCATTTGTAGTTCACCATATCACAAGGTTTATTCTTTTATTTACTCTTTCTTTTCTTCAGGTTCAGAGCCATTCATTCCGTCCTTGAAACTACGCACTCCCTTGCCAAGTCCCTTCATCAATTCGGGGATTTTCTTTCCTCCAAAGAACAGGAGTACAACCAGTGCGATGACTATGATTTCTTGAAAACCTATACCAAACATATCTTTTCAGTTTTTTATTATCAGTGTCTATTTTTTAGGAATCTATTAGTTCTTTATCCTGTTCAGCAGCAAATATCCACCCACCACTTGGAAGGCCATGCCAGGAAGCCCTATGCGGAAGTCCTGAAGTGCGGCATACAAGCTGCTTGTCAACATCCACTCGCCCAATGTGCCTATAACCTGATACGCCAATACCACACCCACCAGCGACAGCAGGGTTACTCGCTGACAACGTTGCGCCATCCATCCAGCAACAATGGCCAGTATCGATGATTTCATCAATATGGCGGGCAACATAGCTTGTGCAGGCATGCCAAACAACGCTGAGTTCACTATGGGCGAAGCCAATGCAGTCAATAGTCCTACCTTCCATCCGTACTTATACGCACCAACGAGGGTAAAGAAGTAGATGGGCAACCATGTGAGTCCACCCTGCGGCACCAGGTGGCAAAGTTGTGGCAAGGCAATGTTACCAACCACAAAGAGGAGAGCCATCCAATACGTTTTCGCTTCGCTATACGACAGAGTATAAAGTTTTACTGTTTTTTCCATTACGCTTTTCTATTTATAAATTTACCTATTTCGTTATACATATCCTCTATGGAGTGAAGTTGAGTGCACAGGGTCTCTACGGGGCATATACCATCACCTTTTCTATTTATTATGTTGTCGGTCACTATGTGGTAGGTTGTCGGCACTCCGTGCTCCTGCAACAGGGCAAGGGCAGGCTTACTTATTACCTCGGCATACACCTCTCTGACTCCCCCATACACCATCAAGGCTGCGGCACCTTTTCCCACCACCTTGTCGGCTATTTGTACCTCGTGCAGCAGTCTCTCTTCGCTTTGACACAGTGCCCACAGGTCTGCCACGCCACGCTGGTGAAACGTTCGTATCTCACCCTGTTTGCCTATCACGCAGGAGTATCCGCCTTGGTGCAAGAGGTCAATCAACTCATCCATGTCAGCCACCCTTTACAGCACGTTCTGCTTCAGTTTTTCCACAAAGTCATCAATCTTTCTCAACTCACGAGGGATGTTGATGCGTTGCGGACAACTGCGGCTACAATGGTTACAACCTATGCAGTGGTTTGCTTGGCGCAACTTCGGCACACTGCGGTCGTATCCTACGAGGAAGGCGCGTCGTGCCTTTCTATAGTTCTCGTCCTGCTGGTCTTCGGGCACATTACCCTCGTTCACACACTTATTGTAGTGCAGCAGTATGGCGGGGATGTCTAAGCCATAAGGGCAGGGCATACAGTACTTGCAGTCGTTGCAAGGAATGGTAGGATATTGGCTTATCAGTCTTCCTGTCTCGTACAGGAACTCCTTCTCTTCCTCGGTCAATGGCACCAGGGGCGAATAGGTGCGCAGGTTGTCCTGCAAGTGCTCCATGTAGGTCATTCCACTCAGCACAGTCAGTATCATCTCAGGCGAACCTGCAAAGCGGAAAGCCCACGATGCCACACTGCTTTGGGGACTCTGTTGCTTCAGTCGTCCCACGATGTGGTCGGGCAACTTCGACAATCGGCCACCCAACAAGGGCTCCATGATGATGCCAGGGATGTTGTATTTGACAAGTGCCTCGTAAAGGCCCTTTGCATTCGAGCCATTCCAATCCACGTAGTTCATCTGTATCTGTACAAAGTCCCAGTGGTACTGTTCGTGGTACGACAGCATCTCCTCGAATCCGTCCTGCGAGCCGTGGAACGAGAATCCCAGTCGGCGTATGCGCCCAGCCTTGCGTTCTTCCATCAGGAAGTCCATCATGCCGTTATCGATGTATCGTTGTTTCAGTGTCTGTCCGTTACCCACCGAGTGCAACAGGTAATAGTCGATGTAGTCCACCTGCAATTCCTCGAACGAGCGGCGATACATAGCCATGGAGTTCTCGCGTGTGGGGTTGGAGAAGTTCGACAACTTGGTAGCCACGTAGTACGACTCACGCGGATGTCTCTTCAAGGCAATACCTGTTGACTTTTCCGACCATCCCTGCACATACACTGGTGACGTATCAAAGTAGTTCACGCCGTGCGCTATGGCGTAGTCCACCAGTGCATTCACCGCGTCTTGGTCAATCATTTCACCTCTTCCGTCGGGGTTGGGTATAGTCGGCCAACGCATACAGCCGTAGCCCAATATCGACACCTTGTCATTTCCCAGCGAGGGGAAACTGCGATATGTCATCTTATCAGTGGGTATTTCGCCCAACTCGCCACCTGCTGCGTTTGCACCACCCTTTGGCTTGCAACCATACAAGGTTGCTGCCCCTGCCGTAGCAGTACTGATACCTACTATTTTCAGGAAATCTCGTCTATCCATATATCTTGACTCTTGATTGTGATTCCTCTGCCACACACACGGTGGGCATCCGTGTTCACAATGTTATCTTTTATAAATTCATCTCAGTTATATATCACACCTCTTTATGTCTCTCGTGACCCTCCACATAGATGGCGCTGAATGGACGTGCCGGACACAAGTGTTCACAAGCACCACATCCTATGCATCGCTCCACGTTCACTGCCGGCACTCTGCGGCCGCCTCGTCTGCCACCACCGCCTCCGTTTGCAGGCACCATCTGTATGGCACCCACTGGACAGTGACGCATGCAGTTGTCACACGAGTCCTTGCCCTGTGTGTTGATACAGTTCTTCTCCACCCACACCGCATGGCCTATCTGAGTCGATGACTTGTCCTCGCGTGTGATGGGGCGAATGGCACCCGTCGGGCACACCTCCGAGCACTTGGTACACTCGGGACGGCAATAGCCACGTTCGTATGTCATCTCGGGTTGCATCAGTCTCGTCAGTTTTGTCGAGGGAGTAAGCACTCCGTTCGGACACGCCGCCACACACAGTTGGCAAGCCGTACAGTGGTCAGCCAGGTTCTTGGCACTCAGGGCACCAGGGGGCACCAGGTGAGCCTTGCGGTCGGGCACCATCTTATCCTCTATGGCAGCCAGTCCTCCGTCCACCTTCATCTCCTGCGCCTTCAGGGTAGCAGTTGCAGCAACCACCGCCGTTGTTGTCAGGAATGTACGGCGCGATGTATCCACCGCCTCCTCGCCTCCTGTGGCAGGGGCAGCCTTCGCCTTTGTCGGGTGAGCATACGATATAGCCCCCTTCTTACAAGCCCCCAGGCAATCCATACACGCCACACAGCGGCTGTAGTCTATCTTGTGCTCCTTGTTGTTGATGCAAGCAGCCTTACAGTTGCGGGCACACAGTCCGCATCCGTTGCACTTCTCCGTATCGATGACGGGCTTCAGCCACGAGTACTTGGCCACATAACCCAGCACTGTACCCACGGGGCAGATGGTGTTGCACCACGTGCGTCCACCTCGCCAAGCCAGCACACCTACTACCAACAGGGTAGCCACAGCCACACCCAAGGTTACACCACTCTTTATCCATATCTCCGTTTCGTAGAAGGCATAGCTCTCGGCACGCTCAGCCAAGTAAGCCAATCCATTGTTGCCCCATTGCCAGATGGGAGCCAACAGGTTGCCCGCTATGCGGCCATAGGCACTATAGGGAGCTACCAGGTTGGCCAACACGCCCAAACCTGCCACCATCAGTACCACAAACAATGCCAGCACTCCCAGTCGCAACCATCTCTTCTCACCTGAGTAAGAGTATCTGTTCTTCTTTGCCTTCTTTCCGAACCATGCAAAGATGTCCTGCATCACACCCAACGGACAGATAACCGAACAATAGATGCGTCCCAACAGGAGCGTCAGCAACAGGAGTACCACCACTACCCCCACATTCAATGCAAGCAAGGCGGGGAGAAACTGTACTTTTGCCATCCATCCGAACCACGCATGTATCGTGCCCGTAAAGTCCAAGAACAGCGCCGTGATGGCGATGTAGAAGATGGCCGCAAGGATAATTCTTGTTTTTCTCAACATACCAATTTTTGGTTTACTCGATGCCGCCTCCGCCATTCTTGCATCAGCCACACCGAAAAAGATTAATAATGATTTGGTCGCAAAAATAAAGCATATTTTTCATATATACAAATTTTTTTACACGAAAAAGTTAATAGCGACGAGTGTAAAGGATACCCATCCTCTGCCCGACCTCTATATACGGCGAGTGGTATTTTTCGTCCGCAGATGACGCAGATGACGCGGATAGATAATTTACCATGCGGTGCGTGGGCTTTTCTTTAGGCGCGGATTGCGCGGATTACACGGATTTATTTTTATTGTTTCATCATTTATTTGTCATTTTGAGCGTAGCGAAAAATGACAGAATTACACTTTACTATAACGTTATAGTATGTACACTACACCGTCAACCAGTACATGAAAGAACAAACATATTGCTATAATAGCGAACTGGATTGTAGTCGAAAAAACATCGCCAAAACAGCCCTTTAAACTAAGCCTACCAAACCTATATACTTTGTCTATCAAACCTCTGTAGTTTGGTAATCAAAGTTCGGTAGTTTGGTTTACCTATATTTTAGGCTTGAAAAATCAGAATACTCTCAATAAGTACAGCAATCACGCTTAAGGGATACTGCAGTACTCCTTATGTAGTACTGTAGTACCATATGGGGAGTACTGCAGTACCATAAGGTTGGTACTCGAGTATTCCTTAAACGAAATTTTTAGGAGTACTAATTTTGACTGATTATCAGCGAGTTCCTATAAATATATGCAAGCAGGACTATTGGCAAGCAAAACTACCCACTGGTCACTGGTAACTATCCACGCATCATTTTTTCCAAGGTTTTTTTGATTTTTCAGCAACTCTTACTAACTTTGCACACAGGCAATGATTCCCCTTGTCACAGAGGGAGAATTTACGCTGAAAAAGAGATGAATATGAAGAAAGGTATCACATGGCTTGTCACCCTATGGGGCATAGCGACATCGGCCCTTGGACAACGACCGATGGAGGCGCTGTACATCACTGGTCACACCGACAGGTATCACTCGTGGGAGACCATGGCAGGGTATCAGTTGGCTCTGCTGGAGGAGTGTGGCCTGTTTCGCGTGAAGACACTGGTACTGCCACGTACAGTGACAGGGAAGGCGGTGGACTTTGCTGCGTACGATGTGGTGATACTGAACGTGAACGATGTGCAGTGGCCCGATGATTGGAAAAGGGACTTCGAGAGGTACATGAGCCGCGGAGGTGGACTGGTGATAGTGCACGAGGCGGACAATGCTTTTCCTGAATGGGTGGCCTTCAACGAGATGATAGGACTGGGCGGATGGGGCAACCGAAACGAGGAGGCAGGTCCATACCTCTACTGGACAGAGCAGGGATGGGTGACCGACCACAAGACAAAGGGCAGCGCTGGCAAGCACGGCGAACGGGTGCCCTTCGTCATCAATGTGAGGATGCCCGAACACCCCATAGTAAAGGGAATGCCTGCACAGTGGCTGCACGTGAACGACGAGTTGTACGGCGACCTGCGAGGCCCTGCACGCCACATGGAGGTGATAGCCACTGCCCTGTCGGAGGAGCAAAGCGGAGGCACGGGCAAGGAAGAACCGGTGCTGTGTACCATACGCTACGGCAAGGGACGCATATTTCACTGCGTGCTGGGACACACCATGCCAGGGCACTACGATGCGCTGAAGAACCGTGGCTACCAACTGGTCTTCCAAAGGGGTACCGAATGGGCGGCCACAGGACGTGTCACACAGAAGTTGCCCAAGGAGGCGGCACTGTCGGCCACAGAGCCCTCGCTGCGGGAGGTGGAGCCCAAGGGATGGGCTGACGAATGAGACTACCTACCCCACTCCACACACACACTCGCTGCCACACACATGTGAGTTTTCCCACCCGACAGGAAAGAAGAAGAATGACTAAATAAACAGTATAGATATAATAAGGAAAAATGGAATCGATACGCGAACTATATAATGTAGGGCAAGGTCCCTCGTCGAGCCACACAATGGGGCCTCGCAAGGCTGCCATCAGTTTCTTGGAAAAGGCCCCTCAAGCAGCGGCATACAGGGTGCACCTGTATGGTAGCCTGGCGGCTACAGGAAAGGGTCACCTGACGGACATGGCCATATTGAATGTGCTGGAGCCTGTAGCCCCCACCGAGATAGTGTGGTGCCCCGAGACGACTCTCCCCTATCACCCCAATGGGATGAAGTTCGAAGCCCTTGACCAAGAGGGTGCATGTACAGAGGAATGGGTGGTGTACAGCATAGGCGGTGGTGCCCTGTCGGAAGGTAAGGGCAGGACAATACACCACGAAGATGTGTACAAGATGAGTACCATAGCCGAAATACAGCAGTGGTGCCACGACACTGGATGCAGTTACTGGGAGTATGTGGAGCAATGCGAAGGCAAAGAGATATGGGACTTCCTGGCAGACATCTGGAAGACAATGGTGGCTGCCGTGGAGCGTGGCCTTGAAGGTGAAGGTGTGCTGAAGGGAGGACTGGGACTGCGCCGAAAATCGTGTGAATACTTGACAAAAGCCAATGGTCACCAGGGTTCGATGCGTTCAAAGGGACTCCTGTATGCCTATGCACTGGCTACAGCTGAGGAGAATGCAGCGGGCGGCATCATAGTGACGGCTCCCACCTGTGGAAGTTGCGGAGTGTTGCCTGGTGTGCTATATTACCTGTGGAAGCAACGCAACTTCTCCGAAATGCGCATCTATCGTGCACTGGCCACAGCAGGCTTGTTCGGCACAGTGGTGAAGCACAATGCCTCTATCAGCGGTGCCGAGGTGGGTTGCCAAGGCGAGGTGGGTGTAGCGTGTGCCATGGCAGCTGCGGCAGCAGCACAAATTTACGGAGGCACTGTGAGCCAGATAGAGTATGCGGCTGAGATGGGACTTGAGCACCACTTAGGACTCACGTGCGACCCAGTATGTGGCCTTGTACAGATACCTTGTATTGAGCGCAATGCCTATGCCGCTTCGCGTGCATTGGACTGTTGCAGTTACGCCTGCTACGGCGACGGCACACACCGCATCTGCTTCGACAAAGTGGTGGAAGTGATGCGTGAGACAGGTCACGACCTCCCCAGCCTTTATAAGGAAACTGCCGAAGGCGGATTGGCGAAGAAATATTGATAAAAAGGAGTGAATAGTGACTGGTGGATAGTTTTGCTTGCATATTTTCTGGCACGTAGATAAAGAATCATGCAAGCAAAAATATCAGAATTAGTTCGCTATCGCTCATCAGCTACGCAGTCATAATTCAGAATTCATCTTCTTCCGTCTAAAGAATAAAAAAAAGGGCAGACACAACGGTCTGCCCTTATAATTGATAACACTGAGCTGCTCACTTCTCATCGCTCGCAGCGCGGTGTTTTTTCTTTTTAGAACTCTGCATTGCGCGGTGTACGAGGGAAAGGAATGACGTCGCGAATATTGGTCATACCTGTCACGAACAGCAACAGACGCTCGAATCCGAGGCCGAAACCTGCATGAGGACATGTACCATACTTACGAGTATCGAGGTACCACCACATATCCTTCATGGGGATGTCCAACTCCTTGATGCGAGTCATCAACTTGTCGTAGCTCTCCTCACGCACACTTCCACCAATGATTTCGCCAATCTGAGGGAAGAGAACATCAGTACCCTGTACTGTCTTGCCATCCTCGTTTTGCTTCATATAGAAAGCCTTGATTTCCTTGGGATAATCGGTCATGATGACGGGCTTCTGGAAGTGCTCTTCCACGAGGAAACGCTCGTGCTCGCTGGCAAGGTCGCAACCCCAATATACGGGGAACTCGAACTTGTGACCACCTGCAATGGCCTCTTCCAAAATCTTGATACCCTCGGTATAGGGCAGACGTACGAAGTCGGACTTCACTACACTCTGCAAACGCTCGATAAGACCCTTGTCAACCATCTTGTTGAGGAATTCAAGGTCGTCCTTGCAGTGCTCGAGTGCCCAGTTGACACAGAACTTGATAAACTCTTCCTCCAAGTCCATCAACTCCTTCAAGTCGGCAAAGGCAACCTCGGGCTCTACCATCCAAAACTCTGCCAAGTGGCGGGGAGTGTTGGAGTTTTCAGCACGGAAAGTAGGACCAAATGTATAGATGGCTCCCATAGCAGTAGCGGCCAACTCACCTTCCAACTGACCTGAAACAGTGAGGCTTGCCTGCTTGCCAAAGAAATCGTCGTCATAGATGATAGAACCATTCTCGTCCTTCTTCAAATCATAGAGATTCATGGTTGTTACCTGAAACATCTGACCTGCACCCTCACAGTCAGAGGCAGTGATGATGGGGGCATTGAAGTAGAAGAATCCCTTCTGGTGGAAGAAATTGTGAATGGCCATGGCCATGTTGTGACGAATGCGATATACGGCACCAAATGTATTGGTACGAGGACGCAAGTGGGCAATCTCGCGAAGGAACTCCATTGAGTGTCCCTTCTTCTGAAGGGGATAAGTGTTGTCGCACACACCCAATACCTCGATTTCGCGTGCCTGGATTTCTGCTGCCTGACCTGAGCCAACAGACTCTACCAACTCACCATTCACACTCAAGCAAGCGCCAGTGGTAATCAACTTCAACATCTCTTCGTCAAAGTTTGCCACATCGACCACAATCTGTACATTATTGATGGTAGAACCGTCATTCAAAGCAATGAAATTCACTTGCTTACTGCCACGACGAGTACGTACCCAACCTTTTACATTGACCATGGAGCCAAAGTCGGTACGCTTCAACAGGTCAACTATCTTTGTTCTGCAAATATTTTCCATTTGTTCAATCTCTCTTTAAAATTTGTCATTATGCAAACGCACCCATACGCAACATATTCACCTCAGCCTCGGTCAAGAAACGCCAATCTCCACGACGGATACCTTTCTTGGTAAGACCTGCAAATGATACACGGTCGAGCTTGGTCACCTTGTAGCCCAATGACTCGAATATGCGACGTACGATACGATTCTTTCCTGAATGAATCTCAATGCCAACCTGCTTCTTGTCAGTTTCGTGAGCGTAGCTGATGGCATCGGCGTGAATCTCTCCATCCTCCAAAGTGATACCTGCTGCAATCTGGTCGAGGTCAGCCTTGGTTACATTCTTGTCACAGAAGACGTGATAAATCTTTCTCTTCAAGAACTTGGGATGTGTCAACTTGGAAGCCAAGTCACCATCGTTGGTAAGCAACAGTACACCAGTGGTGTTACGGTCCAATCGGCCAACGGGATAGATGCGCTCGGCACATGCACCCTTCACAAGTTCCATCACTGTCTTGCGCTCCTGAGGATCGTCAGTTGTAGTCACACAATCTTTGGGTTTGTTCAAGAGGATGTAAACCTTACGCTCGGTGCTCACCTGCTGATCGTGAAACTTGATAACATCTGAACGATGTACCTTGGTACCCAACTCAGTAACGATTTCTCCATTCACAGAAACCACACCAGCTGCAATGAATTCATCTGCCTCGCGACGAGAGCAAATGCCGGCATTGGCCAAATACTTGTTCAAACGAACGGGCTCATTCGGATCGGCAAGGATTTCCTTGTATTCAATCTGCTTCTTCTTGCTATACTTGGCATTGGGATTGTAGCCTGCAGTGCGCTGACGCATACCTCCGCCTTGAGGACGTGCTCCACCTGCACTGAATCCGCCTGTGCGACGTTGAGGACGGTCTTGTCCATAGCTTCCACCACCTGCATTGTTGCTACGCCAGGGGCGTTCCTCAGCATTGTTGTAATTTCCGCTATTGAAGCGAGGACGTTGGGGACGGTCGCCGTATGAAGGGCGTCCAGCGCCGTAAGAAGAGGGGCGGAAAGGACGGCTCTCGCCACCTTCCTGACGATTACCATTGTCATACGAGCGTGACTGACGCGGATAGCGTGACGCGTATCCACCCTCGCCTTGGTTGCCATTCACACGTGAATAGCGAGGACGGCCTTCGCCTCCATTCTCTGATGTCTGTGTGAAGCGAGGACGTTGGGGACGATCGGCACGATTGCCATATCCATTTCCTGCGCGATTGCCATATCCACTGGGACGGAAAGGACGGCTACCCTCCTCGCGGTTATAATTGTTGTAACTATTGTATCTGTTCTCACGGTTATACGATCTGTTGTAACCTTCATTTGCGCCCTCCTGATTCTCATCAGAACCGTTGCGCCATTTTTCATTTTCTGTCATCATACTTTTTACTTAAAATGTTTACGCCCTCGCGGGCTTTTCTCGTTTTTTCCTTTATCTAAAAATCTTTGTCTGAAGAAGGATTACACACCAGTGTAGGTTCGCGGTGTAATCACTCTCAATTCTTTCTTAACGTCTTCGCAGACATTTAGTTCTTCAATGAAGGCCTTTATTGACTCCTCGGTGATTGCTTGGTTGGTACGAGTCAATGCTTTCAATGCTTCATAAGGGTTGGGGTACGCCTCGCGACGCAATACAGTTTGGATGGCCTCAGCCACTACACTCCAGCAGTTGTCCAAGTCGCGATAGATAGCGGGCTCGTTGAGCAACAACTTGCGAAGTCCCTTCAAGGTACTCTGAATGGCAATAACGATGTGTCCAAAGGGCACGCCCACGTTGCGCAATACAGTAGAGTCGGTCAAGTCGCGTTGCAAGCGTGACACGGGCAACTTTGAAGAGAGGTGCTCCAATATAGCATTGGCCACGCCCAAGTTACCTTCAGAGTTTTCAAAGTCAATGGGGTTAACCTTGTGCGGCATTGCGCTCGAACCTACTTCACCAGCCTTAATCTTCTGCTTGAAGTACTCCATTGAGATATATTGCCAGAAGTCGCGATTCATATCAATCAAGATGGTATTGATGCGCTTCATGGTATCAAAGATAGCTCCCAAGTTGTCGTAGTTGGAAATCTGAGTGGTGTACTCCTCGCGCTCGAGTCCCAATTTCTCGGCCACGAAGCGATTACCAAAGGCCTTCCAATCGTACATCGGATAGGCTACGTTGTGTGCATTGTAGTTACCTGTTGCACCACCAAACTTGGCGGTGATAGGGCAAGCCTTCAACACGGCAAGTTGCTTCTCCAAACGATAGACAAACACCATCACTTCCTTACCCAAACGAGTAGGTGACGCGGGTTGTCCGTGAGTCTTGGCCAACATGGGGATGTTCTTCCATTCCTCGGCATAGGTGCGAAGTTGCTCAAGCAATTCGTCCACCAACGGATAGTACACATCGTTCAAAGCCTCCTTGATAGAGAGGGGCACTGAAGTATTGTTGATGTCCTGAGAAGTGAGGCCGAAGTGAATGAACTCCTTGTAGGCATCCAATCCGCCCAACTTGTCAAACTGCTCCTTGATGAAGTACTCCACAGCCTTCACGTCGTGATTTGTCACACCCTCAATCTCCTTGATACGTGCAGCATCTGCCTCCGAAAAATTGCGATAGATGTCGCGCAATGCTTCGAAAAGATTCGCATCAAAGCCCTTCAACTGAGGCAGGGGCAACTCACACAGGGTAATAAAATATTCGATTTCTACCTGCACTCTGTACTTAATCAGTGCAAATTCAGAAAAATAAGAGGCCAAAGCTCCCGCCTTTCCTCTATAGCGACCATCAATAGGCGATATGGCCGTAAGAATATCGAGCTCCATAAAATATAAAAATAATTATCAAGCCGCAAAGTTACAGTTTTTTATTGAATTTTTCCCCTGCCTGAAAAAAGTTTTTTCCCTACGGGAGAAAAAAAACGGAGAAACCTTCCCCAAAAGCATGGTTGACACACTTTTCGAGGGCGATTTCTCCGTAAATATCCTATTACTTGTTGCCCTTACGGAATTGCAAAGCTATGGCAATCACAAAGCCAACAAGCAGAAGCGCCAATGCAGTGTAAGCAATGGCCTCAGTAATGTGCAACGACTGAGGATCGAACACAAACTCGATGGTGTGCTTGCCTGCAGGCACATTCATTGCACGCAGGATGTAGTCGGCACGGCCATGCTCCACCTCCTCGCCATCGATGTATGAGCGCCAACCAGGGTAGTATATTTCAGAGAATACTACCACACCCCCACTCTTGCTATCAGTTTCATAAGTCAGGCGATTGGCATCGTAACTCTTGAGCACTATCTGGCCCTCTGACTCCACGGCCTTCACCTGCTCCTTGAACTTATTGTCCACCACAGCAGTAATAGTGGGATTGATAAAATGCAGAGCATCAATCTCTTCGTTAGCATTAGCCACATACTTCACGTCCTTCACAAACCATGCATTTCCAAATGCGTGAGGATTGAACACAGGCAAGGTTCCTCCACCCTGAGTAGGCATGATGAACCAATGCGTATTGAGCATATTCAACACAGGGAATTTAGCTGCTTGCACACTGTCCATGTCTCCATTCGTGCGCACAATTTCCTCCATCACATCACGCATCTCACCTGCGATGTGTACCTCTATCATCTCCTGATAACGACGGAGTTTAGCTGCATGATAGCCACCCACACTCTTGTGGAAGTACGACGTATTGTTCTCGTTGAAAGTATTGCTCGCCAAATTCAACACACGATAGTCAAGCGACTTGTCTTGAAGGATGGTTTCATCCGTAGCTGTCTTCTTAAATGTGTTGGCAATGGCACGCTTGGGAGTAAACTGAGACTTATCATTGGGATTGAGGTAGCGAAGATTCACTTGCCACATATCGAACAAGCAGAGGACGAACAACAAGCCCACCATCCACTTGGCACTGAGCTTGCGCCAAACGAAACACATCACCACAATGGCGCCCACCACGATGATGAAGAAACTACGCCATGCATCGCTGACAAAGATGCTTTGACGCACTTCCATGAGATTGGCCATGAAGGCATTCAAGTGCTCGGCGGGCAAAGCACTCTTGAGCATAGACACTTCACTGCTCGAGATGTAGTTGGGGAAGAAAACGCCTGGCATAATGGCAAAGAGCAAGGTGAGGCCTCCCACTATACCCACACTGAGGTAAAGGCTCTTCTGCAAAGAGAGTTTTCCCTTCACATAAAGCGGCTCATTCAACTGACCATCCTTCACACACTGAACAACCTCCTTCAACGCCAACATACCCAACAATGGTATGGTAAACTCGGCTATTACCAATATAGAGGCTACGGCTCTAAACTTCGCATACATAGGGACATAGTCGAGGAAAAAGTCTGTAAATCCCATAAAGTTCTTTCCCCACGAAAGGAGAATAGAAAGCACAGTTGCCGCCAACAATGCCCACTTTATAGGGCCACGCACAATAAACAAGCCCAACACGAAGAGCACCACCACAAAAGCACCCACATACACAGGTCCTGAAGTGCCAGGTTGCTCTCCCCAATATTGTCCCATCTGAGTGAAGATGCTACGGTAGATGGGATTAGCCTTCTGCATAGCTTTCTCATTGCGACCCATCGACACAGACGCTCCTCCCTTGGTGTTAGGCACGAGCAATGTCCAAGTCTCACCAATACCATAACTCCAAGCAGTAATATAGTCACGTTCAAGACCACTACTTGTCTGATTACCAGTATCAGCCTTTACCAATTCACTCTTACCACGCATAGTTTCCTTACTATACTCATAAGTGTGGTAAAGATTAGAAAGGTTGGTGGCAACTCCCACCAAACCAGCTACGAGCAAAACCGCTGAAGCCTTCCAATAACCAGCCAACTTACCTTTACGCCAAGCATCTACACCATACGCAATGGCCATAAAGAACATAGGATAGAGGAAGTAGTAAGTCATCTGCACATGGTTGGAGCGTATCTGTAATCCTACGAACAAGGCCGTAAGCAAAGCTCCCCACAACCATTTCCCCCTATAAATCAACACCATACCCGCTATGGTCACTGGGATGTATGCGAGAGTCAACACCTTCCAAATGTGACCAGCCGCAATGATGATGAAGAAATAGGACGAGAAGGCCCACAACACTGCTCCAAGAGCTGCCATCCAAGCGCGGAAGTCAAATGCACGAAGCAATATGTAGAAGCCCAACAACATGATGAACACGTAGTAAGTGTACCCTGGGATGAACAAACGATAGGCACGCTCTACCCATCTGAGAGTATCACTCGACTCATAACTGGGAGACATCTGATAGGTAGGCATTCCTCCGAACAGAGAATTTGTCCAGCGAGTACGCTCACCTGTACGCTCCAAATATTCTACCGATTCTTGTCCAGCGCCAATACCAGCCGCATGGTCATGTTGTCCAAGAACCAATCCTTCCACATTAGCAGGATAGAAATAGACAAACGAAATAAGGGCAAACAAGGCCACCGCTACCACATCAGGTAGCAATCTTTTTACTAAATTCATATTAAAATGTGATTAAGAGCCGCAAAGATACAATTAACTCTGATAAAATACGTACATTTGCACGCAGAAATAACATTTTAAAGGATGAAAATAGGAATCATTACCGCCATGAGCATGGAGTTCGACCAAGTAGTCGGTCTCCTACAATGCAAAAAAGAATATACAGGTGGCCCCTTCAAGTTCACAGAAGGTGTAGCAGGAGAGAACACCCTTGTACTGATGAAATGCGGCATCGGAAAAGTAAATGCCGCCGCTGGAGCAGTAGAACTCATCAACCGTTTCCAACCCGACTGTATCATAAGCACAGGAGTGGCTGGAGGTATCGACCACAGTCTGAAAGTAATGGATGTGGTAGTTAGCAAACACATTGTGTACCACGACGTTTGGTGTGGAGAGGGAAACGAATACGGACAAGTACAGGGACTTCCCACCTACTTTGCAGGCAATACCACTCTATTGGATTGCGCTCTTTCTCTCACTCCCAAAACAGAAGGAATGACTATCCATGGTGGTCTCATCTGTAGTGGAGACAAGTTTATCACCGACCGCAACGAATTAGACTTTATCAAAAGTCGTTTCTCCAATGGTTTGGCCGTAGATATGGAGTCAGGCTCCATTGCCCAAGTATGCCACCTCTACAAGGTACCCTTCATCAGTTTCCGCATCATCAGCGATACTCCTGGTGCCGATGAGCATTGGCAACAGTACACAAACTTTTGGGAAACTATAGCCGAACGTTCATTCAGCATTACCCACCAATTCTTAAACGCATTACCGAAAACTTTATAAAGATTTGGACAAATGAAAAAGATACCAAGCTTCACCATCGATCATAACCGCCTTGTACGCGGCATATACGTATCTCGTCAAGACAATGTTGGAGACGATATGGTAACAACATTCGACGTTCGAATGAAGGAACCTAATCGTGAGCCCGCACTCGGTCAAGGAGCCTTACACACCATCGAGCATTTGGCCGCCACTTATCTGCGCAACCACCCCACATGGGCTGACAAGATTATCTATTGGGGACCTATGGGTTGCCTCACAGGAAACTACCTCTTGGTCAAGGGAAACCTTACCTCGGCCGATATCCTTCCACTGATGATTGAAACATTCAGCTTCATTGCCAATTACGAAGGAGAGATACCTGGCGCTTCAGCCAAGGATTGCGGAAATTACCTATTGCAAGATTTGCCTATGGCTCGTTGGGAAGCCAACAAATATTTGACAGAGGTTTTAGACGTCGCCACCGAGCAAAATCTTGTATATCCGCAATAACTCAGTAGAGAATCCCCCTACGAATCCTACAAATATATCGTTTGAAAGACGTAATCTTTTAATACAAAGAATGCTAATCTTGTCAGGTAAAGATTAGCATTCTTTGTTATATTTCATAATGTTTTCAGAAAGGACATCGTCAAACCTCTTCAAAATCCACGTATTCACCTTCATCATCAGCGATGACCTTCTTACTTTTCGACGTTTTTTGTTTTGATGAGCCATCATTTTGAGATTGACGACCATTTCCATCATCAACCTTTTTACCATAGTTTTGCTGACCACGCCCCCAACCGAACATGTGCAACACATTTCGAACTAAGGTAAGGCCAATACTCAGCACTACAAGCAAAATAATTATTGGCAGTATAATAAATATCAATCCGAATATTCCCACAATCTTTTTGTTTTTTGTTACATCTATTTCTACTATAACAAACAACGTGCCAACCTGTCATTTTGGCACAATCATTTTAAGACTGATTAGGCTTTCCGCTGAGTTATCAAAGAGAGCAATGCATACCAAATAATAATAGCAGCCAATCCTGCAATACCTAAAATCAACATTAAAGGTACGCATCCCAACAAGAAGATGAATCGAACACGGTTATCATACCATGACAAATTCTTAAACTTCAGGGAGAACATAGGTATTTCAGAAACCAGCAACCACGATGTAACCAACACCAAGGCCAACAGATAAAGAGCATTGAAACTGTCTGACACCAAGAAATCATGCGCCCCCACTACCAACGATCCCCAAAAAAGGGCATTGGCCGGCGTAGGCACACCTATGAAAGAGGATGTCTGACGGGTGTCGATATTGAACTTAGCCAAGCGCAAAGCGGAAAAAACAGCTATTAAAAATGCCGTGTACGGAAAAATTTCTTCTCCCACAGACAAAAAATCGGGCACACGCACTTCTTTAAAAAGGGAGAACACGATCATGGCTGGAGCTACACCAAAGGTGACATCATCGGCCAGTGAATCCAGTTCTTTGCCCAAAGGAGAATATGCATTTAATGCACGAGCCAACATCCCATCGAAAAAATCAAAGACTGCACCCAATACAATAAAGGCAAGGGCCATACGATAGTCTCCTTGATAGGCCGCAACTATAGCGAGGCAACCTGAAAACAGGTTGCAACACGTTACAGCATTAGGAATATGACGTGTAATGCAATTTGCCATACAAAAAGACTCCTTAGGATTACTTCAATTTGGCAATGATAGTCTCATTACCTACCGTACGATCCCCCAAATTGACAAGCACTTCGGTACCAAGTGGCAAATAGACATCTACGCGCGAACCAAACTTAATGAATCCCATATGTTCGTCGATGTAGCAATCCTCACCAGCTTCAGCATAAGTAACGATGCGTCGAGCCATAGCACCTGCAATCTGACGAGCCATAACTTCTGCACCTTCGGGAGTTTCGATAACAACCATCGAACGCTCATTCTCAGTACTTGACTTGGGCAACCAAGCAGCCTGATAACGTCCATCTTGATGGCCAACCTTCTTTACTACGCCATCTACAGGATACCAGTTTGCATGTACATTCAGTACACTCATAAAAATGCTGACCAAAAGACGGCGATCATGAAAATATTCATGCTCATCGACCTCTTCAATACACACTATCTTTCCATCAGCTGGCGCCACAACTACCTGCTTTGTCTCCCCTTCAAACAATCGGATGGGGCAACGGAAGAAGTTCAATAAAAGCAACCACACAACTGCACTAATCGGTGCAATGATATAGAACGGCCACTTGGGCTCCACGTAGTAATATAAAGAAGAATTCAATACCAACACCAAGATAGCACTGATGATAAGAGTATCAGTACCTTCGTGATGAATTCTGATTTTTTTTAGTTTTTTTAATTGCTTCATAGATTAACAAAGTATCTTTTATCGCGCAAAGGTATGTAATCCTTTTAAAATTTGCAAATAAATAGCCTTATAATCACAAACAAAAAAATAAAAAACACAAAAACAACACAGATTATGGAAGTTTTTAATTCTGAAGTTTGACATCCGACAAAAGAGAACTATCTTTATGCGCTTTTTAAGAAAACCCATAAAAGACAATGCAAGATTTTGTTCACTTACACGTCCACACACAATACTCCATCCTTGATGGACAAGCCAGTATCCCCCGTTTGGTAGATAAAGCCATCGCAAATGGTATGCGAGGAATGGCCGTCACCGACCATGGCAGCATGTTCGGTATCAAGGAGTTTTTCAACTACGTCAACAAGAAAAACGGCGGAATCAATGGCGATATCAAGAACTTAAAGAAGCGAATAGCAGCTCTGAACAACGGAGCCGAAGCTGAAGAAGAGTGGAATGGAGACGTTCAAGCAGAATTGGACGACTGCAAAAAACGACTTTCAGAAACACAAAAGAAGTTGTTCAAGCCCATTATTGGTTGCGAAATGTATGTCGCACGCCGTCGCTTGTTCAACAAAGAAGGCAAGGAAGACCAAGGAGGTTACCACTTGGTGGTGCTGGCAAAAAATGAGAAAGGCTATCACAACCTTATAAAATTGGTTTCAAAAGCCTGGACAGAAGGACATTACAACCGCCCCCGTACCGACCGTGTCGAATTAGAGAAGTACCATGAAGGCCTCATCGTATGTAGTGCCTGTATTGGTGGCGAAATACCCAAAAAGATTCTTGCCGGCCGTATGGAAGAGGCAGAAGAAGCCGTACAATGGTTCAAAAATATTTTCGGAGACGACTATTATTTGGAATTACAACGTCACAAAGCCACTGTACCACGTGCCAACCACGAAACTTACGAATTGCAAGTTCAGGTAAATGAGAAGTTGATTGAACTCAGCAAGAAATATGACATCAAACTCGTATGTACTAACGACGTACACTTTGTCGAAGAAGAGAATGCCGAGGCCCACGACCGTCTTATCTGTCTGAGTACCAGCAAAGATTTGGATGACCCAAGACGTATGCTTTATAGTAAGCAGGAGTGGTTCAAAACACGTGAAGAGATGAACGAACTCTTTGCCGACATCCCCGAAGCACTGAGCAATACTTGCGACATTTGTGACCGAGTGGAATTCTATAGTATCGACCATGCCCCCATTATGCCCAACTTTGCCATTCCTGAGGAATTCGGAACGGAAGAAGGTTACCGACAAACACTGACAGAAGAAGACCTTTTCAACGAATTTACCCGCGATGAGAATGGTAATGTAGTGCTGAGCGAAGAAGATGCTAAAGATAAAATAAACAAACTTGGAGGATACGACAAACTCTATCGCATAAAGTTAGAAGCGGACTATCTGAAGGAACTGACCATGATAGGTGCCAAGAAACTCTATGGAGATCCATTGAGCGACGAGGTAATGGAGCGACTGACTTTCGAATTGCACATCATGAAGACAATGGGTTTCCCTGGTTACTTCCTTATAGTGCAGGATTTCATTGGAGCTGCGCGTCGCGAATTAGGTGTATCCGTTGGCCCAGGACGTGGTTCAGCAGCAGGTTCGGCAGTAGCCTATTGCTTAGGTATTACCAAAATCGACCCTATCGCCTACGATTTGCTGTTCGAACGTTTCCTAAACCCCGACCGTATTTCACTCCCTGATATCGACGTTGACTTCGATGACGACGGACGTGGTGAAGTACTCCGTTGGGTAACCGAAAAGTATGGAGCAGAAAAGGTGGCTCACATCATCACCTATGGAACCATGGCTACTAAGATGGCAATCAAAGATGTAGCCCGTGTACAAAAACTTCCATTGGACGAATCGAATCGTCTATGCAAATTGGTACCAGACAAGATTCCTGATAAAAAATTGAATCTTCCCAATGCCATTGCTTACGTACAAGAGTTGCAAGAGGCCGAAGCATCTACTAACCCCATTTTACGCGACACCATCAAGTACGCCAAGATGCTTGAAGGCAATGTTCGTGGCACAGGTGTACACGCTTGTGGTACCATCATCTGCCGCGATGATATCACCGATTGGGTTCCTGTGAGCACTGCTGAAGACAAGGAAACAGGCGAAAAAATGTTGGTAACCCAATACGAAGGAAGCGTCATCGAAGACACAGGACTCATCAAGATGGACTTCTTGGGGCTTAAAACCCTCTCCATTATTAAAGAGGCTGTGGAGAATGTACGTTTGAGTTTGGGCATCGAGATAGATATCGACTCCATCGACATTAACGACCCTACGACCTACAAACTTTATTGTGAAGGAAAGACCATCGGAACCTTCCAATTTGAATCGGCGGGTATGCAAAAATATTTGCGCGAACTACAACCTTCTACATTTGAAGATCTCATTGCAATGAATGCCCTCTACCGACCAGGACCGATGGACTACATCCCAGACTTCATTGATCGTAAGCATGGGCGCAAACCCATTGAGTACGACATCCCTATCATGGAGAAGTACTTGAAGGACACCTACGGAATCACTGTATATCAGGAGCAGGTGATGCTTCTATCGCGCTTGCTGGCAGACTTTACCCGAGGCGAGAGTGATGCCCTTCGTAAAGCTATGGGTAAAAAATTGCGCGACAAACTGGATCAGATGAAACCCAAATTCATCAAAGGCGGCCAGAAGAACGGACACGATCCAAAGGTCTTGGAGAAAATTTGGACAGACTGGGAAAAATTTGCATCATATGCATTCAACAAGAGTCACGCCACTTGTTACTCATGGGTTGCTTACCAAACTGCTTATCTGAAAGCCAACTACCCCAGCCAATACATGGCTGCCACCATGAGCCGCAACATCAACAACATTACAGAAATCACCAAATTGATGGACGAATGTAAGTCGATGGGCATACAGACACTCGGCCCCGACGTGAACGAAAGTAATCTGAAATTCTCTGTCAATGCAGCCGGAGACATCCGCTTCGGTATGGGCGCCGTCAAAGGTGTGGGCGAAAATGCTGTGGCCTGCATCATCAAAGAGCGAGAAGAAAATGGTCCATACAAAGATATTTTCGACTTTATCCAACGAGTAAATCTCTCTGCATGCAATCGTAAAAATATCGAATGTTTGGCACTGGCAGGTGCTTTTGATAATTTCAAGGAAATTACACGCGAGCAATTCTTTGCCATCAATAGCAAAAATGAGGCGTTCAGTGAACAACTTGTCCGCTACGGAAACCTTTATCAAGCAGCCAAGGCAGAAGCTGCCAATAGTCTGTTCGGAGGATTCGACTCTGTGGAAATTGCGACTCCAGAAATACCTTTTGCAGAGCCTTGGAGCGACCTGGAACGTCTCAACAAAGAGCGCGAGTTGGTAGGCATCTACCTTTCAGCCCATCCGTTGGACGAATATTCAGTTATTTTGGAGCACGTCTGCACCACCCATGTCAATGAGCTAAATGAACAACTTGCCCAATTGGCCAATCGAGACATTACATTCGGAGGTATAATCACAGGCTTACGCGAAGGATACTCCAAAAATGGCAATCCCTATGGCATAGCCAAAATTGAAGATTATTCGAGCGCCTATGAGATTCCCCTATTTGGACAGGATTGGATAGATTGGGGACGATATATGAGAGAAGGATGCTTCCTCTACATTCACGCCAAGGTACAACCCAAGCAATGGCGTCCCAATGAATTGGAAGTAAAAGTCAACAAGATAGAACTCTTACCCGATGTCAAGGACAAGCTGATTGAAAAGATTACCATCACTACCACCTTGGACGAGTTGGACGAATCCATGATGTCAGAGTTACTCCCTTTACTTACCCAAAATAAAGGAAACGTAGAACTGCATTTCTCCATAAAGGACATTGAAACTCAAATGCAGACCAATCTGATGTCGAAGAAAATCAAAATATCGGTTGGAAAAGAACTTGTCAATTATCTCAAGAACAACCCTGCATTGGAGTTCTCTATAAACTAACAAACAAGTAAGAAAAAGGTGGCAGATAATAAGCATTCACATTAAGGAGTTGGAAGACATTGAAAAAAATAGATGATTTTATTTTGTTCTTCACTCTACTTACACTATCTTTGTCCACAAAAACATTTAATACGAACTTTAAAGACTAAAGAATTATGGCATTAGAGATTACAGACAGCAACTACGAAGAGTTGGTTGCACAAGGAAAACCCATCGTATTGGACTTTTGGGCTACATGGTGCGGACCCTGCAAAAAGATTGCACCAGACATCGAAGCCTTGGCTGAAGAGTTTGAAGGACAAGTGATTGTAGGAAAATGCGACGTGGACGAAAATGACGATCTCACCTCTCGTTTCGGTGTACGCAATATCCCTACCGTTTTGTTCATCAAGAACGGCGAGGTAGTGGACAAGCAAGTTGGTGCCGCTCCCAAGTCTGCTTTTGCCGACAAGATCAAGGCTATGTTGTAAACCACAACCTAAAATATTAACCATTAAAACTTACCACTATGAGTTCAGAAGACGATTTTTTGTTGGACGATGCTGTAGAAGATGCAAAGACTGTTGCATTCATCAGAAATTACCTGCCACAGGAGTATAAGGAACATTTCACTGACGATGATCTCTACTACTTCCTCGATCTTATCTTCGAGTATTACGCTACCAGCGGATGCTTGGATGCAGAGCCCGATGAAGAGGGATACATCAATATCGACCAAGAGGAAATTGTAGAATTCCTCCTCTCCGAAGCAAAGAAAGATAAAATGGATAGATTCTCAGCCGAAGAACTTCTTTTTGTTGTTCAAGGCGAAATGGAATATGGAAACAGTCTGAACGAGGACGAGGTTTAACAACTTTCTTCCTCCTATACATACTGGTGACAAGTGCGGATTATGCGGACAAAGAGCCTGCATAATCCGCACTTCTTTTATCCTTTGGAGGAGAGGTGAACGATTTTTTTATTCTTTAATTATTGGTGTCCGGTAAAAATCAAAACAGATATAAAAAGGTGTCTCAATCGCTGATTTAATGCGATTGAGATTCTTTTTTGTAATTACAAGCCCCCTCTAATCAATAAAGAGTCAATTGTATAGGTGGACTATCATCAGAATACTCTTAATAAGTACCAGAA
>JAFZDY010000013.1 GCA_017560945.1 Bacteroidaceae bacterium
CACGGATGACACGGGTTTTTTCTCCTTGCTCCTTCTTTGAACCTTTCTAAGGGCAGGCAGACCCTGCCCCTACGAGAAATTGAACCTTGAACCTTAAATTTTAAATTTATTAATCTGCGTTATCTGCGCAATCTGCGGATGAAGAATTGAACCTTTGACTTGCGTAGCTTGATGAGCGATAGCGAACTAATTTTGAACCTTGAAGTTTGACTTGCGTAGCTTGATGAGCGATAGCGAACTAATTTTGAATCTTAAATCCGTCCATAGAAAAGCCGTACCAGTGATGATGATGAAACTCCGAGTTGAAGGATTTGAGGGCCCGTTCCTCTTTGTAATCCGCCTAACCACGAAGGGGCGGCACGCCATTGATGAACGAAGCTGATCTCGGCATTTCAGATTATTTGATGAGTTTCCCAATCTGACTGATACGGCCTATAGCTTTTTCTTTCGTAAGGCAAATATAGTGACTATTCGCGAGAGCACCAAAGAAATCATTGGGAATTTGTATAGGAATGGTCGATTTTTCTAAGTTTTGTCCCCCATTGTTATCTTGAGTTTGCAAAAGTGGATATAAAAAACAATGGCCCGCTTTTCGATGTGAAAAACGAGCCTTTGTATTGTAAATCTAAAAATCTTTGATTCTTACTTTACCTTTGCTACGATAGCCTTGAATGCTTCGGGGTGATTCATAGCGAGGTCAGCCAACACCTTGCGGTTGATTTCGATACCATTCTTGTGGAGAGCACCCATCAAAGTTGAGTAAGACATACCTTCCAAACGAGCGGCAGCGTTGATACGCTGAATCCACAATGCACGGAAAGAACGCTTCTTGTTACGACGGTCACGGAATGCATAAGTAAGACCCTTTTCCCAAGTGTTCTTAGCAACGGTCCATACATTCTTACGAGCACCGAAGTATCCACGGGTAAGACCTAAAATTTTCTTTCTCTTAGCTCTTGAAGCTACATGATTTACTGATCTTGGCATAGTTTTTAAATCTTTTTGAACGTTAGCGCCACCTTATTCTTATTTATTTATAGGTGAACTTTTCTTGGCTAAACATTCGGTTAATAACTTAATTAATTTCCTTTACGCTTTTTTCTCTGTCTTGAGTTGAAAAGATTACTTCATGCAGAGGAGTTGCTTTACTGAATCCACGTTGGCTGTGTGAACCAAACCTGAATGGCAAAGGTTTCTCTTTTGCTTCTTAGTCTTCTTAGTCAAGATGTGGCTGTGAAAAGCGTGTTTTCTCTTGATCTTTCCTGTTCCGGTAAGAGTGAATCTTTTTTTAGCACCGGAATTAGTCTTAATCTTCGGCATGTTTTTTATTTATTTAAATTGTTATTAATAATGTGGTAGCGCACTATACCGATGGCGCTACGCACGTTTTCTCATTTTTTTGTGTATGAGGAGTGATTATTCCTCGTTGCTCTTTTCTGCCTTAGCGGGCTTGGGTTGAGCATTTGCATTTCCCTTCTTTGTTGCCATACCCTTTTTGGGGCTGAGGAAGATGGTCATGCGCTTTCCTTCGAGAATAGGCATTTGGTCAACCTTGGCATATTCTTCCAAATCGTTGGCAAAACGCAGAAGGAGTACTTCGCCTTGCTCCTTGAAGAGGATGCTTCGTCCCTTGAAGAACACGTAGGCTTTCACCTTGTCGCCATCTTGCAAGAATCCGATTGCGTGCTTCAACTTGAAGTTGTAATCGTGGTCATCTGTTTGAGGACCGAAGCGGATTTCTTTCACATCCACCTTCACTTGCTTGGCTTTCTGTTCTTTCTGACGCTTCTTTAACTGATAAAGAAATTTAGAATATTCAATGAGTTTGCATACGGGCGGTTGTGCGTTAGGTGAAATTTCCACCAAGTCCACTTCTCTGTCTTCTGCCATTTTCAATGCTTGTGCGATAGGATAAACGGCTGGCTCCATATCGTCGCCCACAATGCGGACTTCTTTGGCACGAATCTGTTCATTGATTCGATGTTGCCCTTTCAGATTGTCGTTTTTCATTCAAAAACTTACGGGTTTCTTTTGAATTGTTTTTGTTGTTTTACTCTGTTATCTAATCTTTATCGTTAACACAAAAGCAACTCGGATTGTTGCCTTTCCGAGTTGCTTATGCTTAAGCGGGTGCAAAATTAATATTTATTTATCATATTTTGAACTTCTTCGTTCAAAATCTTTGCAAATTCTTCGATTTTTTTGCTTCCTTGGTCACCTTCACCCTGTTTACGTACTGAAACTTCGCCATTTTCGGCTTCTTTTTCACCTACAATCAACAAGTAAGGGATGCGCTTCATTTCATTATCGCGAATCTTACGACCAATCTTTTCGTTGCGGTCGTCAACCAATGCGCGGATGTCTTGGCTATCGAGGTAAGCGCGTACCTTCTCTGCATAGTCGTTGAACTTTTCTGAGATGGGGAGTACCACTACCTGGTCGGGAGTCAACCACAAGGGGAACTTACCACCGGTGTGCTCGATGAGTACGGCTACGAAACGCTCCATTGAACCGAAGGGCGCACGGTGAATCATCACTGGGCGATGTTTCTGATTGTCCGATCCCATGTACTCGAGTTGGAAACGCTCGGGCAAGTTGTAGTCTACCTGGATGGTTCCCAATTGCCAACGACGACCGATGGCGTCTTTCACCATAAAGTCGAGCTTAGGACCATAGAAGGCTGCTTCGCCATATTCTACTTTGGCGGGGAGTCCCTTCTCCTGACAAGCCTCGATGATGGCCTGCTCAGCACGTTCCCAATTGTCTTCGCTACCGATGTACTTTTCACGATTTACCTTGTCGCGGAGTGAAATCTGTGCTTCGAAGTTCTCGAAGTTAAGTGCGCGGAAGATGATGAAGATGATGTCCATCACGCGGAGGAATTCGTCCTTCACTTGGTCGGGGCGACAGAAGATGTGAGCATCGTCCTGAGTGAAACTACGTACACGTGTCAAACCATGCAACTCACCACTCTGTTCGTAGCGATATACGGTACCGAACTCAGCCAAGCGAAGTGGGAGATCCTTGTACGAGCGGGGTTGCCACTTGTAGATTTCGCAATGGTGAGGACAGTTCATAGGCTTCAACAGGTACTCTTCGTTCTCCTCGGGAGTGTGGATGGGTTGGAATGAGTCCTTACCATACTTTGCGTAGTGTCCTGAAGTTACGTAGAGTTGCTTGTTACCGATGTGGGGAGTCATTACCTGCTGGTAACCAAAGCGCTTCTGGATGCGCTTGAGGAAATCTTCCAAACGGAGGCGAAGGGCTGTACCCTTGGGCAACCACATGGGAAGACCCTTACCTACGGTTTCTGAGAACATGAAGAGTTCCATTTCCTTACCAATCTTGCGATGGTCGCGCTTCTTAGCCTCTTCCATCATGGCGAGGTACTCGTCGAGCATCTTTTTCTTGGGGAAACTGATACCGTAGATACGAGTCATCTGCTTGCGATCCTCCTGTCCGCGCCAGTATGCACCGGCTACAGCGGTCAACTTGATGGCCTTGATGGGGGCTGTGCTTACCAAGTGAGGACCACGACAGAGGTCAGTGAATGAACCCTGAGTGTAGGTGGTAATGTGTCCGTCCTCCAACTCAGCGATGAGTTCGCACTTGTATGTTTCGCCACGATCGCCAAACATTTTGAGGGCATCCTCCTTAGCGATGTCTTCGCGAACGAGTACTTCCTTCTTGCTGGCCAACTCGGCCATTTTCTTTTCGATATTCACGAGGTCAGCTTCCTTAATGGTAGTTTCACCCGGATCTACGTCGTAGTAAAAACCGCTTTCAATAGCAGGACCTATACCGAACTGAATGCCGGGATAGAGTTCTTGCAAAGCCTCGGCCAACAAGTGTGCACTTGTGTGCCAGAAGGCGTGCTTACCCTGCTCGTCGTCCCACTTGTAGAGGACGATAGAGGCGTCACTATTGATGGGGCGGGAAAGGTCCCAAGTCTCCCCATTTACTCCACATGCAAGCACATCCTGTGCCAGACGTGAACTGATGCTTTCTGCAATTTGCAGACCGGTTACACCTTCGTTGTACTCACGAACTGAACCGTCGGGAAATGTAATTTTTATCATAATCTTTTGCTATTTTCGTCTTTTAGGCGGCAAAATTAGCGATTTCTTTTGAGTTTCACGGCTTTTCTAACGAAAAATATGAGGACAAAGTGGGATTTTTTGATGTTTTTATGGATATGTGAACATCAATGCAGGCATTAGGTGGCTTAAAGCCTGGGATAAAGTGGCCTTGTGATATGGGTAAAGTAACCTTGTGATGTGGGTGAAGTAACCTTGTGATATGGGTGAAGTGGCCTTGTGATGTGGGTGAAGTATCATCAAATCTGTGCGGAGTAATCACTCTCCCACCTCGGTGTATCGTTTGATGATGTTGTAGGCTTTGAAGAGGCCAAGTTCGCCTGCTTTGCTCAGGTCGGCCAACCCCTCCTTGTTTTGTCCTAAGAAGATGTGTGTGAGCCCTCGGTTGAAGTATGCTTCAGCAAAGTTGGGATTTATCTCGATGGCCTTGTTGAAGTCTACCATGGCTCCATGGTAGTCGTTTTGTTGGCAGAGGATGACCGCACGGTTGTAGTACGCATACACAAAGTCGGGCATCAGGGTGATGACCTTTTCGAGGTCGGCTCGCACCATTTCATACTCGTTCACGTGTCCCATCGTCACGGTGGTCAACTTTGCTTTTGTGTTCAGTGCAGGGTCATGTGTGGCATTTTCGACCTCCTCCTCGGCGCGTATGTACTCCAATTGCTTGTATCTGATGAGGGCGCGATTGAAGTATGCCGCGACATATTTGTCATTCTTCAGAATGGCTTGTGTGAGGTCGTCTATGGCGCTTGTAAAGTCTTGCACCAGGTAGAAGTCCAGTGCGCGGGCAAATCGCAAGTCGGCTCGTTCAGGAGCGTTCACAATGGCCGATGTGTAGGTGTCCACCGAGGCAAAGTGTTCCTTTACCTGAGTTTCGTTCAAGGGGGCTTCCTGATTGGTAATGCGCAGGCGCTTTACCAATGTCTGAGTTTGGTTCATCTCGTCTACGTACTTGTGGTAGGCATTGACGCGGTTTACTTCGCTTTCCTTCTGATAATAAGTGAGCACGAACATTGGCTCCATCTCCACCTTCACATTGCGGTTTTGCACCTTGCCTCTGTATTCGTTCTTGTACATTTGTTGTAGTTCGTCGTTGTCGGCCACCACCAGTTTGCGGTAGTTCTTCACGTTCTTGTCCGACTCCTTACGGGTCTTTTCCTCCTCCTCGTCCTTGTCCTTGTTGTTCGCCTTGTTGGAGTTGTTTCCTCCGTATAGTGAGTTTCGTCGCTCTATTTCGGCCTTCAACAGTGTTTCCTCGTCCTTTTTAGCCCCTCGTTGGTCGCCTATTTTTCTTCGGGCTACGGCTCGTTGCTCATATCCGGCAAGGAAGTTTGGGTACTCCTCGAGCACGGTGGTATAGTCACTGATGGCTCCCTTCAAGTCACCTGTCTGGTCGCGAAGCAGGGCTCGGTTGTAGATGGCCATCATGTTCTCAGGCTCCATCTCTATAACTCGATCGAAGTCTTCGATGGCTCTATTGTCGTCGCCTACTTGTGCGCGCAACAGGCCTCGGTTGTACAGGGCTATCAGGTTGTTGCCATCCACATTCACGGCCATGTCGTAGTCGCTCATGGCTCCGCGCAAGTTATTCTGATGATAGCGTGCAAGGGCGCGATTCACGTAGTGTCCTGCGTTCATCGATGCTAGGTAAATGGCTTCGCTCAAGTCCTCTTCGGCTTCTTTGTATCGGTCGAGTTGCAAGTTTAGCATGGCTCTCATGCTCCACACGTCGGGGTCGTACTTGTCAAGGGTCAGTGCGTGGTTGATGTCGGCTTCGGCCTTCAGCGTGTCCTTTTGTTTCATCCACACCTCGCCACTCATCAGGTATCCAGGTACGTAGCGGGGCGACATTTCGAGCATCCGTTGTACGTCGGCTCTTGCACCATCATAGTCATTCTCGCGCATTCGGCATAGTACGAGGTTGTGCCACAGGCTCACGTTTGATGGGTCGTGCTCCAGTGCTTGTGTGTAGTCATGGATGGCCTCTTTGTAGTTACCTTGATTGATGCGGGCAATGCCTCGTACCTGGTAATAGTCCACCACGAAGGGGTTTCGGTCAATGGCCTCCGAGCAATCCTGTTCGGCTCCTTGGTAGTCCTCCAGGTTTAGTTTGGCTACTCCTCGGAAGAAGTAGGGGCTGTGCAGATAGGGCTTCGCGTTGATTACTTGGTTGAAATACTGAATGGATAGCACATAATCCTCGAAATAGAGGGCATTACGTCCTATCAGCATCACTCTGTCGGTGTTGATTTGTGACCACACAGGCAGGTGAAATAACATCAGTATGTACAACAAGTATCTTCGTGGCATTTGTTATATTGGCCTCTAACTCCAAACCTTTCGTTATTCCTTTTACTTACTTCACCGTTTTCACGCGATACGAGCAACGTACGGCTCCTTTCAGCAGGTTGGTCAGTTTGCCCTTTATCATCTGCTTGCGGAGTCCACTCAGGTGGTCGATGAACATTTTACCCTCCAGGTGGTCAAACTCGTGTTGCATACAGCGTGCCTCAAATCCGTCGACCCACTCGTCGTGTTCTTGCCATTCGTCGTCGAAGTACTTCACGTGGATGCGTGTGGGGCGCTTCACGGCTTCGTTAATGCCGGGCAAGCTTAGGCAACCTTCGTCCTTAATGTCGGTCTCCTCGCCCACTTCTATGATGTGGGGATTGATGAAGGCGCGTCGGTAGCCCTTGTATTCGGGATAGTCATCGCTCAACACATCGAGGTCAATCACTACCACACGTATGGGTAGTCCTATTTGAGGTGCGGCCAATCCGCATCCGTCGGCGCGATCCATGGTGTCGAACATGTTACTTATCAGTTCCTTCAAGTTTGGGTAATCGGGGGTGATGTCTTCAGCCTCTTTTCTTAATACTGGCTGTCCGTAGATGTATACAGGAAGTATCATGTGAATGAATTATGATTTTTGAATTATGATTATTTTGAATTTTAAATCTTGAACCTTGAATAAATAAAATCTGCGTTATCTGCGCAATCTGCGGATGAAAAATGTCCACGTAACGCATTGTTCCTTTGAATTTTGAACTTTGAATCTTGAATCTTGAACCTTGAATATTTAATTTTTGAACCTCGGCTTCAGAACCCTCTGCGACTCTCCATGTAGGTTTGGAGTATGATGCAGGCGCTTATCTCGTCCACCAGCGCCTTGTTTTGGCGGTCCTTCTTCTTTAGTCCTGCGTCCAGCATGGTGCGGTGAGCCATCACCGAGGTGAATCGCTCGTCCACCATCTCCAACGGTATGTCGGGCAATAGTTTCTTCAGCCGGTTGACAAAGGGGGTGATGCGCTTCATGTTTTCCGAGTACTCGCCCGAGTTTTGTCGTGGCAAACCTACTACAATGCGTTCCACCTGTTCGCGCTTCACGTAGTCAAGGATAAAGTCCACCAACTGTGCCGTGGCTACTGTGGTCAGCCCATTGGCTATGATTTGCAGGGGATCCGTCACGGCCAATCCCGTGCGCTTCTGTCCGTAGTCTATTGATAATATTCTGCCCATAATCGGTGGCAAAAGTACACATTTTGTATCACACGCGAGGTATAAAGAAATCAAAAAAGATATAAAATTTAGGAAAATGGTCTATTCTCTCCCACTTTGCTCACTTGATTCATCTTTCCGTAGGGAGTATTTTGGCCACCTCCTACCCCCTTTGTTTCCCTCTTTACCTGCTTGTTTTTACTTCTTCTTTTACATACTTTAGGCACGGATTCACACCGATGTCTTCACACAATAGCTATTCTCTATCAATGTAGCAAACTATTTGTGAAATCCGTGGTATCCGTGCCCAAAACACTTATCTCTTTTCTTCTTCAGATGCTACTCTCTTACTTCACGTTGTAGAGCAACCATGCTCTCTGGAAATCGGCATGAGCCGAGTCGTTAGCATAGCGAGCCTTGAATGCCTCGCGAGCCTGAGCAGCAGAAGCCTTGTCGTCGTGAGTGCTCACGATTACACGATACATATTGTTGCTGGCATTGTAAGCCACTACAGCACTATATCCGGCAGCATCCAATTCGCTCTTGAGGTTGTTGGCATTCACCTGTGAACCGAAACTTCCGCACACTACGCTGAAATCCTTCAGTGCGTTACCCGATACCACAGTTACCTTTTCCTCGCGAACTACTGCCGATGTAGCTTGTGAGGGAGCACTCTGTGCAGGAGCTGTCTGTATAGGAGCCACGGTCATAGCAGTACCAGCAGGAGTCTCTGCCAATTCCTGTTGCTTAGCCTTTTCATAAGCCTTCTTGTAAGCACTTTCACTTGACTTACATGAAGTGAATGCCATAGTTACACACAATCCGAACGCTAATACCAAATACTTTTTCATACTTTTCTTCGTTTTTGTTTTAAGTTGTTATGAATATGTTATTTACATGATGCAAATTTACGAGTAATTTTCCAAATACACTAATAAAACTCCCTCTTTTTTCGCTTTTATTTCTTATTTTTTTTCAAAAAGTGATTATGGAGGTGAAATCGCGTGTTTTCTCTAAGTTTTCCCCTTTTTACCCGAACAAATTACTCCTCATCCACGTTCTTACAGTGTGTTTTTCATAGTAATAGATTTTTAGATTCCCTTGGAGGTGCCGCTTGAGACAAGTCGCTCCTCCTCTTTTTATTGAATTTCTCTGTAAATGCTTTGAGTCGTAGATCTACTAAAACAAAGTTTTAAAACGAGTGTGAAGAAAATTTGGAAACCGTCCTTTTCAAGTTGTATCTTTACACTATGAGTCGGCTACTGATGCTTGTCCGCATGGCCAATGGATGGATAATAGTGATTGCTTGACCTGAATATGTTAGGCGAACATACAGGGTTGTGTACGGGGATGTGTGGAGCTGGATGTGCAAAGAAATATTTATTTTGAGCAAGAGAGGGGCTTGAGATTGCAGAGATTCCCTTCTCCTCCGTGGTTTTTTGAAAAGTTCAAAGTGTGATGTGGCTTTCGGGTAAAATCTTCGTAACTATGCACCTCTTTGATGGGGAGATGTATGCGGTGTGAAAGTGGGTGGATTCACCGACAATACTCAAAAAAACGAAGAAAGAGAGAGTAAAGACCAGCATAGTTGTTATGAATTATACACACAAAAAATACACTGGAATTCTTCACTCTCCCTCTCTCATTTGGGGACTATCTTTTTCACCCCAGATCACACGGGTGACGAGGAATGTAAAAGGGGTGCAATCAATCCTCCATCAACTTGCGATAGCGAGTGCGCTTGGGCTCCTCTTGGCCGAGACGCTTCATCTTGTTCTCCTCGTACTCGGAGTATGAACCTTCAAAGAAGAATACTTCGCCATCGCCTTCAAACGCAAGGATGTGGGTACAGATGCGGTCGAGGAACCAGCGGTCGTGGCTGATGATGACGGCGCATCCGGCAAATTCGTCGAGACCCTCTTCAAGGGCACGGAGTGTGTTCACGTCGATATCATTGGTGGGCTCGTCGAGGAGGAGCACGTTACCCTCTTCCTTCAAGGCCATGGCCAAGTGGAGGCGGTTGCGCTCACCGCCGGAGAGCATTCCACAGAGTTTCGTTTGGTCAGCCCCTGCGAAGTTGAATCGGCTGAGGTAAGCGCGGGCATTCACATCGCGGCCACCCATACGGATGAGTTCCGAACCTCCGCTGACTACATCGTACACGCTCTTCTCGGGGTCGATATCCTTGTGTTGCTGGTCAACGTAGGCGAGTTTCACGGTTTCTCCTACCTCGAATGTACCACCGTCTACGGTCTCGAGTCCCATGATAAGGCGGAAGAGTGTGGTCTTACCCGCACCATTGGGGCCAATGACACCCACAATGCCGTTGGGGGGAAGCATGAAGTTGAGGTCGTTGAAGAGAACCTTGTCACCAAATGCCTTGGCCACACCGATGGCTTCGATGACCTTATTTCCGAGGCGAGGACCATTGGGAATGTAGATTTCGAGTTTCTCCTCCTTCTGCTTCTGATCCTCGTTGAGGAGTTTGTCGTATGAGTTAAGACGGGCTTTACCCTTTGCTTGACGTGCCTTGGGCGACATATTGATCCACTCGAGCTCGCGTTGGAGAGTCTTGCGGCGCTTGCTGGCGGTCTTTTCCTCCATCTCCATACGCTTGGTCTTCTGGTCGAGCCAACTGCTGTAGTTGCCCTTCCAGGGGATACCTTCGCCACGGTCGAGTTCGAGAATCCATCCCGCCACGTGGTCGAGGAAGTAACGGTCGTGGGTAACGGCAATGACGGTGCCCTCGTATTGCTGGAGGTGTTGCTCGAGCCAGTCGATACTCTCGGCATCGAGGTGGTTGGTGGGCTCGTCGAGCAGGAGAATGTCGGGCTTCTGCAGAAGCAGGCGACAGAGGGCTACACGGCGACGTTCACCTCCTGAGAGGTACTTCACCATCTGGTCATCGGGCGGACAACGTAGGGCGTCCATGGCGCGCTCGAGTTTGGAGTCGAGATTCCAGGCGTCGGTGCTATCGATAATGTCCTGCAACTCTGCCTGGCGGGCAAAGAGGCCGTCCATCTTATCGGGATCCTCGTAGTACTCGGGAAGGCCGAACTTGTTGTTAATCTCTTCGTACTCGGCGAGTGCATCTACGATGGGTTGCACACCTTCCATGACGATTTCCTTCACGGTCTTCTCTGGGTCGAGTTGTGGTTCTTGAGGCAGGTATCCCACACTGTATCCGGGTGAGAAGACTACCTCGCCTTGATAGCTCTTTTCGAGGCCGGCAATGATTTTCAGAAGGGTACTCTTACCCGAACCGTTCAAACCGATGATACCAATCTTGGCACCGTAGAAGAACGAGAGGTAGATGTCCTTCAACACTTGTTTGTTGGCTTGGAAGGCTTTCGAAACGCCTACCATTGAGAAAATGATTTTCTTGTCGTCAACGCTCATGATGATGTTTATTTTTAAAAAAAGGAGCTGATAAGTAATACTTAGCCAACAAGCTGACAAGGGGTCATTGAGTGGTACTGAAATGAATCCTCGTCAACTTGTCGAAATTCGTCAACTTGTCAACAATGTATTATGTGTTTTAGAATAACTTTTCAGGATATTCTCCGGCATTGATGAGTGCCTGGATTTTCTCCACTACACCCTCTCGGTCGGCAGCATAGGTGACACCGAACCACTTGCTGGTGGTGTCGAGCACCTCTACGGTAGCTGTACCCTCGGTGATGAGTTTGTTCACCATGAGGGGGATGAAGAACTCGGCTTTGAGGTTTTCCAAGTTCTTGGGGTCACTGAGGAACTCGATGAAGTACTCCTCGGAGTGCTTGAAATAGTCGGGTGTGAAGCCCCACATATTCATTGACACGGGAGTGTTGTCGTCGATGGCTACCCACTGACCTTGCTCGTCCTTGTAGCAGATGGGACCATCAACTCGCATTACCTCTGTACGCTCTACCACTGTGGTGAGGTGGCCTTGCTCGTTCTTTTCGCACACGCCACGAGCCACGTGACCATTCTCGGAGAGGGTATTGCCTACACGGAAACCTACCATGCAGTACTTGTTCTCCTGTCCCTCGGGCAGATTATTGAGCCACTGGCCAAGTACGGCAAAGGCATCGCGGCTATAGAAGTCGTCGGCATTGATAACGGCAAAGGGTTCGTTGATTACGTCCTTACCCATGAGCACCGCGTGGTTGGTTCCCCAAGGTTTTACGCGCTCGGCGGGGCAAGTGAAGCCTGCGGGCAGGTCGTCGATGGCTTGGAAGACGAGTTCAACGGGGATGTGGTTCTCGTACTTGCTGATGATCTTTTCGCGGAAGTCCTGTTCGAAATCCTTGCGGATGACGAAGACAATCTTACCAAATCCGCCACGAATGGCGTCGAATATAGAGTAATCCATGATGGTTTCTCCGTTGGGGCCTACGCCATCGAGTTGCTTGAGGCCTCCGTAGCGGCTACCCATACCGGCCGCCAGGACAAATAATGTAGGTTTCATAGTGTGATTCTTTGTTATTCTTTGTTTTGTGTTATTTTTGTTGTTTGTTGTTTTGTCGTTTTTTTATCTATTTTCGTACACGGATTGAATTTCTCCTGAATTCACTCCATTTCCTCTGCAAATATAGTGCTATTTTTCCTAAATTCGACAAAAAAATCACTATTTCCTGCGCTTTTACACTGGATGAATGTGTTTTAACCAAATATTTTGTGTAAATTTACCCGATTTTTCCGCAAACGACTATGAATTTTGAATTGATATCTGCATATCAGCCGATGGGTGACCAACCCGATGCCATCAACCAACTGACTGAGGGTATACGCCAGGGAGTTCCTGCGCAGACTCTGTTGGGTGTGACCGGCTCGGGTAAGACGTTCACCATTGCCAATGTGATAAAGAACATTGGTAAACCCACCCTTGTGCTGAGTCACAATAAGACATTGGCTGCTCAGTTGTATGGCGAATTCAAAAGTTTCTTCCCCCACAACGCGGTGGAGTACTATGTGTCGTACTACGACTATTATCAACCCGAAGCCTATCTGCCCAGTAGTGATACTTACATCGAGAAGGACCTTGCCATTAACGACGAGATTGACAAACTTCGCTTGGCGGCCACCTCGTCCCTACTTTCAGGTCGTAAGGATGTGGTGGTAGTTTCCTCCGTGTCGTGCATCTATGGTATGGGAAACCCTGCCGACTTCTACGAAAATGTCATCGAGGTGAAGCGTGGTAAGTTGCTCGACCGCAATGTGTTCTTGCGTCGACTGGTGGATATGCAATATAGTCGCAACGACATTGCCTTCCAACGCGGAAACTTCCGTGTGAAGGGCGATACGGTGGACATCTACCTGGCGTATGCGGACAACCTGCTGAGGGTAATCTTCTGGGACGACGAGATTGAGGCCATCGAGGAGATTGACGCCGTATCGGGTCTTCGCCTTGGGGAGTTTGAGGAGTATAAAATCTATCCCGCCAACCTCTTTATGACCACCAAGGAGAGTACCTTGCGTGCTATTCATCAGATAGAGGATGACCTATTTGCTCAGGAGAACTACTTTCGAGAGATAGGAAAGGAATTTGAGGCAAAGCGTCTTCACGAACGTGTGACCTATGACATGGAGATGATACGCGAACTGGGCCATTGCTCGGGCATTGAGAACTACTCACGATACTTCGATGGACGCGAGGCAGGTACTCGCCCCTATTGCCTGCTCGATTTCTTCCCCAAGGACTTCCTGTTGGTGATAGACGAGAGCCACGTGAGTGTGCCACAGATAAGGGCCATGTATGGTGGCGACCGTGCTCGTAAGGTGAACCTCGTGGAGTACGGTTTCCGTCTGCCTGCTGCCCTGGACAATCGTCCGTTGAAGTTCGAGGAGTTCGAGGCTATGACTCCGCAAACCATCTATGTGAGTGCAACCCCTGCCGATTACGAGTTAGTGCGTAGCGAGGGCATCATAGTGGAGCAAGTCATTCGCCCCACAGGATTGCTCGACCCCGTGATAGACGTTCGCCCAAGCCTCAATCAGATAGATGACCTAATGGAGGAGATTCAGCAACGCGTTGAGCGCGAGGAACGTGTGCTTGTAACCACCCTCACCAAACGTATGGCCGAGGAGTTGACCGAATACCTGCTCGACCACCAAGTGAGGTGCAACTATATACATAGCGATGTGGACACCCTCGAGCGTGTGAAGATAATGGACGACTTGCGTGCAGGCATCTACGATGTGCTCATCGGTGTAAACCTTTTGCGCGAAGGACTCGACCTACCCGAAGTGTCGCTCGTGGCCATCCTCGACGCCGACAAAGAGGGATTCCTGAGAAGCCATCGCTCACTCACTCAGACGGCTGGACGTGCAGCACGAAACATCAATGGAAGGGTCATCATGTATGCCGACAAGATAACCGATAGTATGCAGAAGACCATTGACGAGACTAATCGCCGACGCGAAAAGCAATTGGCCTTCAACGAGGCAAACGGCATTGTACCTCAGCAAATCAAGAAGGAACGAAAGATGACCGACCTCATCAACACCCAACTTCAGTCCACTGATGAACCACCCACAGGCAAGGCCTATGGTAACCAAATGCCTGAGGTGAACACCCTGGCGGCCGACCCCATTGTGCAATACATGAGCCGTCAACAATTGGAGAAGAGCATCCAACGCACGCGCAAGTTGATGACCGAGGCGGCCAAGAACCTCGAATTCATAGAGGCCGCACACTATCGTGACGAATTGCTGAAGTTGGAAGAGATATTAAAAGGTAAGGAGTAAATTTATCCTTTGCCTGCGAATATTTGTTAGTGTACAGGGGAAAAATATTTCTCCCACAGGGAAAAAAGTAACTCAGAGAACGAAGAAAAAATGAAGAAAATACTGCTCACCATCCTGCTTGCATGGGTAGGCCTTACGCTTGGCGTGGCGCAAGTCACCCGCACGAATGTGCCTCACGTGAGAACCCTGCAAGTGATAGCCAACGGAAACCCGATGGCTCCCCCCATCATTCACCTCAATACCGAGGACAAAGTGGAAATTTCCTTCGACGAACTCACGCACGAGTATCATCGATACACCTACAAGATTACCCATTGCAATGCCGACTGGACACCCAGTGACCTGTTCGACACCGACTACCTGCAGGGCTTCAACGAAAATGTGATAGAGGACTACGAAAACTCCCTGAACACCACCATGCTTTATACTCACTACGAGTTTACTCTCCCCAACGACGAGGCACAATTACTCGTGTCGGGTAACTATGTGGTGAGCATCTACGGCGAGGATGATGACGAGTCGCCCGTGGCACAAGCCTCCTTCTCGGTCATCGAACCCCGCGTAGGAGTCTCTGCCGAAGTGAGTAGCAATACCGACATTGACACCAACGATAGCCACCAGCAGGTGAACTTCACCGTCAACTATCAGGGGATAAATGTCACTTCGCCACAATCTGAATTCAAGACGCGCATCTACCAAAATCTGCGCACCGACAATTGTGTGACCGACGTGTTGCCCACCTACTTACGACCCGGGCAGATGCAATATGTCCACAACACCAAACTCATTTTCCCTGCAGGCAACGAATATCGCCGATTCGAAATCTTCAACCTCCACTATGGTTACCAGGATGTGGACGAAATGCAATACTTCGACCCCTATTACCACGCAACCCTGTACCCCGATTATCCGCGTGTGAATTATAGTTATGATGAAGATCAAAACGGACGCTTCTTCATCCGCTACGACATGGGGCAAGACCCCGACACGGAGGCCGATTACCTCTTCGTACACTTCACCCTCGAGGGCTTCGATACTCCTCTTCCCAATGGAAAATTGTATTTAAATGGAGACTTCACGTACGACCAGTTTACCTCCACATATTCACTCGATTATAATGAGCAGACAAGATGTTACGAGGGAGTGCAACTGGTGAAGCAAGGCCTTTACAACTGGCTCTACTTGTATGTGCCTGAGGGAAGCACCGTGGGGCAAACCGCACCTGTTGAAGGTGACTTCTACGAGACGGAAAACGACTACCTCATTCTCGTCTATCACCGTCCCTTTGGTGGACGATACGACCAACTTGTGGGAATGACCTCGGTGAAGTTCTCGCAAGAATAAGATGAAGTATTGCAAACTTTTTCGTACCTTTGCACGCTGAAAGCAGTCGGACGGTTTGTCGCTGGCACCTCTCTCGGGAGGTGAAAGAGGAAAGTCCGGGCAACATAGGGCATCCCACTTGTTAACGGCAAGCAATCCGTGAGGGTTGAGTAGTGGAGAAGAAAATAACCGCCTTTCTTCATTGAAAGGTAAGGGTGAGAAGGTGGGGCAAGAGCCCACCAGGCGTGTGGTGATATACGTGCTGTCTGCCTTGGGAGTTGTAAGAACATGTAAACCGGTGTTTGAGGGTAGCCCGCCCGAGCCGGAGGGTAGTTCGCTAGAGCCATGCGGTGACGTATGGAGTAGATAAATGACAGACACCTTTCTGATATCAGATAGGTACAGAACCCGGCTTATAGGCCGACTGCTTTCATCTTTTATTATTATGGGTTTAATTGAAGGGGAGTAGAATCCATCCCTGCTTCCCTCTCTGAATGATAGTGTGTGGAAGGAACGTAAACTTCTTAAAACGATGAAATACACCATGAAACTTAAAGACATTAGTTCATTCCTAAGTGAAGACATTTGGCGAGTGACCAAGGAAGATGTCAATCCCCTGACCTATCGCTTGTGTAACATACTCAAGGTGTTGATTCTCACCATTCAACGTTTCCTTCGTGACCGCATTGTACAACGTGCCTCTGCCCTCACCTACAGTACGTTGCTCTCCATTGTCCCCATACTTGCCATCCTGTTTGCCATCGCTCGAGGCTTTGGATTTGCCAACCTCATGGAGATGCAGATTCGCCAAGGATTCGAGGGACATAGCCTGGTGGTAGAGACATTGCTCGGCTGGATAGACTCCTACCTCGAACATGCGCAGAGTGGAGTGTTCATCGGAGTTGGCCTTGTGATGTTGCTATGGACAGTACTTACCTTGACCGATAACATCGAGCGAAACTTCAATCAGATATGGCAAGTGAAGAAGCCCCGAAGTGTCTTCCGCAAGTTCACCGATTATTTCTCCATCTTCCTCCTTTTGCCCATCCTCATTGTAGTGTCAGGTGGACTTTCCGTCTTCATGACCACTACGTTGACGAAGCTCGAACAATATGCGCTCATGGCTCCCCTGGTGAAAATCTTCTTTCGCCTCGTGCCTTTCATCTTCACATCGTTGATGTTAATAGCCCTCTACATCTTCATGCCCAACACCAAGGTGAAGTTGCGCAATGCCCTGTTGCCAGGTATTGTGGCTGGTATAGCCTTCCAGTTCCTTCAGTACTTCTACATCAATAGTCAGATATGGGTGGCCAACTACAATGCCATATACGGTTCATTTGCCGCCATCCCTCTCTTCCTCCTTTGGACACAAATCTCGTGGTGCATCTGTCTCTTTGGTGCACAACTCACCTATGCGAGTCAGAATGTAGAAACCTATAACTTCGAGAAGGATGCTCGCAACATCAGTCGACGCTATCATGATTTCCTCTGCATACTATTGATGAGTGCCGTGTGCAAGCGTTTTGCTCGTGGCGAACACCCCTATACGGCGGACGAACTTTCACGTATGCACCGCATCCCCATTCGCATTGTGAACGAAATCATCTACGAACTTCAAGACCTCGAACTCCTCTACCCAGTGACCGAGGATGAGAAGAGCGACACTACCATCTATCTACCTGCCGAAGACACCACACGCCTCACCGTACGCGAGGTGTTGAAGCGCATTGACGTCGAAGGTTCGGAAAATTTCAAGATTGACCACACTGGCGAATATAGTCACGAATGGCAAGCCCTCGCTCGTGCTAAGGAAGCATACTATCAACAAAGTGATGTATTGTTGAAGGAATTGTGATGAGCAATGAGTGATGAGAGTTCAAAGTTCAAGGTTCAAAGTTCAAGATTCAAAGTTCAAGATTCAAAGTTAGTTCGCTATCGCTCATCAAGCTACGCAAGTCAAGGTTCAAGGTTCAAATCTTGTAGGGGCATTCCGTATGGTTTCCTCGTCACTAAATTCAATACTTATTATACGAAATGACCTTTTCCTTTGGTTTTCGTACTTTGGGCTTCTTGGGCTTTAGGGAGTATCCGATGGTGATGTCGAGCAAGAGGCGTTTCTTTTGAGGAATACCAACGAGTTCCTTTATCTCTCGTTCGTCGAACCACCCGAGTATGCACGAGCCAAGTCCCTCTGCCTCTGCCGCCAGGCAGATGTGTGATGCGGCAATGCCTATGTCCACTAAGGGGAAATACTTATCCTTGATTTTACTTCCGAGGAGCGAAGTGACATTCATGCTCTCCTCCACTATGAGGATGTGTACAGGCGCATCCTTGGCAAACTTGTTCATGCCGAGTCCTGCCGAAGCCTTTCCCACTTTTACAGAAAGTGCAGGGTCGTTCACCACCACAAACTTCCACGGCTGAGCATTGCAAGCCGAGGGAGCCAAGCGGGCTGCTTCCAATATGCGCTCCAACTTCTCCTCCTCTACAGGACGATTCTTGTCATACGCGCGGTCACTTTGCCTCGAGGTTACTAAATCAAGAAAATCCATAATAACAACTACCCTCCCCCTCCTGCCCCTCCATCCATAGAGGAAGGGGGAGGTTCTTTCCTTTAGTACTGATTGATTCGACTGATGTATTTTCCTATGATGTCGAACTCGATGTTCACACGGCTTCCCACCTTAAAGGAGTGGAAGTTGGTGTGTTCGTAGGTATAAGGTATGATGGCCACCTGGAAGGTATCATCCGTAGGATTGCACACCGTCAGGCTCACACCATTCACCGTCACCGAGCCCTTGTCCACGGTAAGATATCCGCGACGAGCCATCTCTCGGTCAAATGTATATTTGAATGTGAAGTACCAACTTCCCTCGGCATCGTCGATGGCAATGCATTCAGCCGTCTGATCCACATGTCCTTGTACGATGTGTCCGTCCAATCGGCCGTTCATCATCATCGAGCGCTCTACGTTCACCTCGTCGCCTACGTGCAGAAGTCCGAGGTTCGAGCGTTCAATAGTCTCCTTCATTGCCGTCACCGTGTAGGTACCATTCTCTATTTTTACCACCGTCAGGCACACACCGTTGTGCGCCACACTTTGGTCAATCTTCAGTTCGTCAACGAACGAACACTTCATCGTCAGGTGCAGATTCTCCTGCTCCTTTACAAGGGCCACCACGGTAGCCGTTTCTTCTACTATTCCTGAAAACATAGTTTATCTTCCAATTTATTATATGCGGCAAAGATAGTCAATAATTACCAATCCTCCACCTTTGCCCGAATCTTTTCTACTCTTTTATCCTTTCAACGTTTCCCAAAGTTCCTTTACTCCCTCGGATGCACCCTTGCGTATGGTGTGAATGCGTCGGTTGGCGTTCACCTGCACCTCGTTAGGGTCTATAAGGAATACCTCGGCACCAGGCGAAGCATAGTGAAGCAACCCTGCCGCGGGATATACGTTGAGCGATGTGCCAATGATGACCAGTATGTCAGCCTCCTTCACATAATCAATCGCCACCTCTATGGCCGGTACCGCCTCGCCAAACCACACGATGAATGGGCGTAGTTGTGTACCATCCTTTGCCAGGTCGCCTATCTTCACCTCCCACTCCTCGGGCTTCAGTTCGCGGATAAAGTTGGGGTTGTTGGGCTCACGGCTCGATGTCACCTTCGTCAATTCCCCATGCAGATGTATGACGTGTGAACTACCTGCCCGTTCGTGCAGATTGTCCACGTTTTGGGTAATCACGGTGATGTCGAACTCCCTTTCCATTTCTGCCAACAGACGATGTCCTTGGTTAGGCTCAACCTCCTGCAATTGCCGGCGACGTTCGTTATAGAATCGTGTCACCAATTCAGGGTCACGAGCATATCCCTCGGGAGTAGCTACCGCCTCCACAGGATATTTTTCCCAAAGTCCGCCCGCATCGCGAAACGTACTGATGCCACTTTCGGCACTCATGCCTGCTCCTGAAAGTACAACTAATCTCTTCATGGCTCATTGTCTGTTAGTTTTGACAAAGGTAATAAAATCTATTGGATAAATCACATTCGTGGCCAAAAAGTTTGCATTCGACTCAAAAATATTGTATCTTTGTAGAGGTTAACTTAATATCTAAATACATAATATTTATGAACGAAAAAATTACAATTCCCTACCAGTACAAGCTTTGCATTGCCAGTGAATGCCCCATGGCCTCCACCTGTTTGCGACAAGTAGCCTTCAAATTGGCCAATGAATTAGCATTGAACATCTTCAATCCTCGTGCGCTCGACACATCAGGCGGGTGCAAACATTATGTCAAGTCAGAGAAGGTGCTGTATGCCAAGGGGTTCAAGGGAGTGATGGACAAACTTCCCTTCAAAGTGCACGACCGAGCAGCTACCTACCTGATGGCAGCATTCAGCGAGCGAACCTACTATCGTATCCGCAAGGGCGAACGTCTGCTTTCACCCGATGAGCAAATCATTGTGCGCAACATCATTACCCGCGTGGGTTACACCGAGCCATGGGAGTTCGATGCTTATGTCGAGGATTTCCTCTGGTAAAAGCCTCCCACCCCATGTCGATTGTGACTTAACAATTGATTCTTTACATTTAAAGGACATAAGGGACGACGTTTTCGCTCTCCTTATGTCCTTTCTTTATTTAATAGAACCCCCATGAAATCACTGCCAAAGTACTTTGGCAGACCTCTGCCACCATGGAGGCAGTACACTGTCATAAGCAAGGCAGCGAACTGCCAGCACCGAGGCAGTATCATAAAGTCCGTACCTTTAAGTCCTTCATCTATATACTTTGTCGCTTAAAGTCCTATAGTAAGGTGGTTCTTTGTTACTTTCCTCTTATGGACGATGCTCGGCAATAGTCTTTTCTATAAATTTAAATAGGGAACCTTTGCCGTAACCTATTTGCGAGGATATCACTTTACCCTCTGGTGAAACAAGGAAGTAATGTGGGATGGTTCGTATATCGAAGCGGGCAAAGATTCCATTGTCCTTCTGTAGGTCGTTCCAATTGTTCCACGTAAGATTGTGTTTGGCAGAGGCTTCCTTCCAAATGTGTTCCCCATCTTCGCTGATGCTTACAACCTCCAACTTATCCTTCATGCTTTCCGAAATTTCTTTCAATTCAGGGAAACTTTGTATGCAGGGGAAACAACCACTACTCCAAAAGTCGATGAGGATGTATTTTCCCTTCAGGTCTTGCAAGCGATGAGTATTTCCTGACACATCCTTCAACTCAATGTCTGGCACAATGTCGCCAATTAGAACCAATTGAGGAGGAAATAAGTTTGTTCGGATGGCTTGTCCGAAATATGTTCTTTTCAATCTGTCGTCCATGCGTTCGTATAGGCGTACACCTTTGGCTTGAGCCAATGAATCGTTTAAAAGTTTAGCTTTACGCGAAATAGGATACAATCGCTTAACCCATGCTTCATCAGGTATCATCGTCTCAAGCAGAGCCTCTTCCTTTTGAGCTTTCTCCGTGTAAAGGGTGTTCTGTAATTTTTGTAACTCATCGATACGGGTCGTGACTCGATTATTTTCTTCTTCGGAGCGTTCACCATTGTTAAACGCTTCTATCATAGTATAAAGTTCTGTTTTATACTGATGAAGTTTGCTATCCTCGGCCTTTGTAGCTTCGCAGAAAATGTTTTCGCTCTTCTGTACCTTTTCGTTGCTCTTGATATTCCAACCCGAATAATCCAATCCATTACCTGAAATACGAATCCTTGTTCCTGGCTCAATCCACAAGAAATCGGACGTTTTCAATCCAATGCTATAGATACAGATACTGGCCGTGTGTAAACCTTGGAGGTTAGTCTTTATATCAAAGCGGAACTTGCCATTTATCAAGGTGTCCGTGGCTACACGATTTCCTACGTTTCCGTCCCATTCATATAGTTCCAATATTATACTATCTGGTACATTGGTCAACTTTCCTTCAATCACTATGTTCTCTTCCTGTGAGGATGTGGTACACGATGCAATCCCCATGGTCAAGGCAATTGCCACCATCAATAAACTTTTCATTCTCATCATATCATTGTTTTTAAGTTTCATATTATTGTTTCTAAGTTTTAATTTGTTCGTCATTAGTCACTGAAATCCTAGTATTACTAAACATACTCTTTATATCGAACTTACATTATTCAGATTTGTTTTCTAACCATTGTTTTATGCATTCTTCTGTGATATGATTGCTCGGTCGCATCATTGTACCATAGTTCACAATCACTCCTTCCCGATTTATGATGAAGTAGTAGGGGAAAGAGTTTACATTGAGTTGGTTGTAAAGTTTGTGATGCTCATTATTGTTAGGACAGTCAATGGTCAATACATGTTCAATGCCAGGTATATACATTTCATAAGCATCTAAAATTTTCTTCACCAACTCCTTGTTTTTATTGTCACAGATGGAGATGAAAGCAACATCTTCTATGGGGAATTTCTGACGAAGTTCTTTTAGAGGTTTCATCTCATCCATACATGGCGGGCATCCTGGATTCCAAAAATCTATATAAATCATCTTTCCCCGATGACTATTTAGAAGATTATAGAAACACTCCATGTAAGGCATGGATTTAAGTGCTTTCACTCCGTCTTGATTGTTTCCGTACAAGATGTAGTCGGATACAGGTTTGGGATTTTCTTGGTAATTCTTTTTTGATTGTTGAAGTTGTAAAACGGTATTACGCAGATAAGGCGACTTAACGTATTGATTAAAAATTTCTTTATGCTGATTGAAATAGGTGGTATCATTCAGTTCATAAAGGGAAAGAACCAAACTTTGGATATATAGGTAAGGCATGGCATGAGTATCTTTCATGGGACCAAAGATATCGTCCATGGTTACAGTTTGGTCGTGATCTTGAAAACGTTTGTTGATACAGAATAGATATGAATATAACTCTTTCGACAAACGGAAGTGAGCATTGGTAATCACTCGGTTGTCCAACAATAAGGAGGCGTCACCAAGTCGGTCAGCATAACAATTAAAATCAAATCCTTCTATTTTATAATTTCTGCAATAAACCGCATTTTTGAACAAGGCTGTATAATAATCAGCTTTTATCAGTTGACTGATGTATTCTTTTACTTTTTCGTTCGGTTGGTATTTAGTGACATACTCATCGTATCGGTGTAGCCTTTCTTGATACTCTTGTTCCATCAGTTGTTCGAATTCTTTATTGGTCTTGAATTCTTTCCAAATCCTGTAATCTTGCATGTAGTATCCACCATCAATAAAGAGAGTGAACAGTTGGTTGAATTCTGCTCCATTTCCATTGATAACAGGATTTAGTAAGTCTTTAAAGTCTATTTCCAAATAAATGCTATCGCCAGGTTGCACATACAAATGTTCTATATAAGGATTGATGGCCACTTCACACATTTGGGAATGAAGCTGAAATTGGAAATAGAAATTATTATCCGAATTGATGAGGGAAGTATAAGATATCTGCCCCTCTTCAAAGAATGGAAGTTCAAGAACGATGTCATTGATATGTGGATACAAGTCACGATTCTTTATGTGCCCAGAGATAAAAACTTCACCTTGCATAGAAACTTCCTCTGTAATAGTATTCTCGTGCTTGCATCCGTATAGTAACAGAATTGTTTGAATGATTGTTAGTGTTACCATCAATAAACTTTTCTTTTTCATCATATTATTGTTTTTAAGTTATTCCATCTCTTAAACGTATAAACGCGGATGACGTGGATAAAATATTTAATTCTTTAATTATTCATTTTTAATTTGCTTGTCACTCTATTTCATCTGCAGGACGAACCTTTGCGGTGCGCCATACGCGCCAACTGATGCAAAGTGCCACGAGCAGGGCTACTATAAGGAAGATGGCGGGACAAAGCCAAAGAGGAATATCTACTTGATGAATGTATCCCTCCAACCACGGTTTTACACAGATGTATGCAATGGGAAATCCTACAAGGGCAGAGGCAATGAGTACCACCAATTGTTCACCAAAGAAGAGGCGAAGTATGTCACCCACCGTAGCACCATATACCTTGCGTACGGCAATCTCCTTGCGACGTTGCTCACAACTGATGGTTATCAGTGAATACACACCGAACAGAGCGATGAGTACACACACACCAGTCATCACATAGAACAAGTCGAGCATGGTGTCTTCGGAGTGTAGAAGACGATTGAATTCTTCTTCAACATTTACAAGTCGCCACATATCTGATTTAGCATGGATACTTTCCAAGTGACTAATGATAGAGTCCTGTAGAGTCGACCATGACCCTGGTAGATAACTGAAACTGATTACATTCAATCTGTCCGTTACATCTCTCTCTGCTCGTGTAGTGTAAATCACTGGTTCTTGTGGAACGATGAGCGACTTGGCACTGGTATTGCGTATCACACCCACTATGCGATGATTTATCATTGGACGTTGTTGCAATATAGTATCTATTGGGTTATTGAGGTTGAAGAACTTCACGGCCGACTCGTTCAGCATTGCTACATCCTTCTCATGGTCTTCCATCCATCGACCAGCCAATAGTTCAAGTCCCCAAAAATCTGCTTCGTCGCGAGTGATTCGTTTAATAGAACATTCTACCATATTGTTGTTTTCGTCTACACCTATGCTTCTATAATTGGCATAATCGACACCATTGTACTCAGGCTTCACATCTATTACATCGGGATGACTACGCAAGTAGGGCGTCAGATTTTTCGAGATTCTCTGATGACCCACAAACGTCGCACGATTTTCATAGGTATAGCCTGCTACCGAATGGGTGCGCAAATTATGAAGTTGTAGGATGATGACCGATGTAAAGAATATCAATCCCATGCATACTGCCAATTGTAACCATTGGCTGAAGGGACGGAACAGATTGCGATGAATGGTGACCATTTCTTTGTGAAGAGTTTCGTTCAACGATTGTCGTTGTACCCACCAAGTGACACCTAACAACAGGGGCATTGTACCCAATGCTACGACCAACATATAGATTCCCATCTCGGAGAAGAAGAAAGAGGTCTCTTCCTCAATATAGGTAATCTCTTTGAAGGTGGGAAGAATCGATTCGACTAACATAACTCCTAAAATACATGCGACACTGAGCAAGATAATGAATTCTGTCACGAGTAATGTCAACAACTGAGCACTTGATGAACCACATACCAATCTCAAAGCCAATTCCCTTGCTCGCATACGGATGCGTATGGTATATAATGAAAGGTAGTTGAATACCGCACATATCACTACCAACAATCCCAAGAGTGCAAAGATACGGATATGTTTGCTTTTGACAAGAGTTTTGGTTGAGATTACATATTCCGAACGATAGTCACTCAAGTTCACTACCTTTGTTCTCGGATATTCCATAGGTTGAACCTTGTTTATCAATGCCGAAACTGTATCTGCATTAGCCATAGGGTGCAGACGCATCACGGTATAGATGTCTTCCAAAAATTGATATTTCTCACGATGCGATATTTCATCGGCCTTGAATGCAACCAAGCAATCGTAAGGGAAAATGGTGTGATTTCCCCAGCCCTTCACCACGGCTACTACGGTAGAAACTCGATTTTCCCACATACCTTCCCTATCGTATTCTGATAGGAATGATTTCAATTGTACTTCACGTCCTATACAATTGATGGTTCCAAAGAGTTTTTGTGCCGTCTTTTCAGTTAGCACCACACTCGTATCATCGGGAAACATCTGAGGATAACTTCCTGCAATCAATTCAGGTTGGAATACAGAAAGGAACCGTGAATCTACAAAGCAAGCCCCAACTGTGACCTCATTGGCTCGTATATTTGTACTACGAAAAGTAGTTGCCATTTCCACTTGTGGAATCTTATCCATAGCCAAATGTCCTGCGCGAAATGGGCTTGTCACGTTAGATGTCGCCCACTGGTCTCTCGAAGTCACTTGTATGTACAAGTCATCAGCATCGGGGTGAAAAGCGTCATACGTCGTCTCGTACCTCCACCATAGTGAGGAAAGGGCAAAGCAAGTGAAACCTATGGCCAAACCAACGAGGCTCAGCAATGTCTGCAATTTGTACTTCAGTAACTGCCGTATGGCAAGTTTTAGGTTGTGAATAATCATATTTATATCTATTCTGTTAAAGTTTCTATTGATATAGTTGGTTGTTTGCATGTACCGTTATTGTAAAACGTTACTTCTGCTTTTCCTTCATTGTCCAATTCCACGCACGGATTCCAGTAGAGTGTGCGGCGGTAATCCACCTCACCGGGAATGATTTCGCGGTTGTATTGCGGATGGTAGTAATCTATGATTTCGGAATAGCCGTCAACGTGGGTGGTACGGAGACCTTTGATAGTTTTTGGTTTTTTATAAATGAAATTACTTATATGTATCCATTGTTTGTTCTGTTCATTCTGAGACAAAGGTATAGCCCATCGTATATTTGTATGTGAAAAGGCCCTGTGATATACTTGAATGTAATCAACATTTCGTAATTCATAATCTTGAATATTCTTATTGCTTTTTTTGAGGTCTTGAAGTGAAATCAAATGTTGATAATCTTCATAATTTGAACCAACTTTGATAGACCACAAAATCTCATCAGAAAATGGCAGATATTTTTCTTCAATATAATTCTCTATAGTTGTCGTCAAGAATATGTTGTCGCCAAGATCCAAAGCCTTTTCTCGTTCTTCCTTGATGTTATGTAATGTGAATGGTTCAAATTGACGCCGGTTACGTCCAACTTGTACATCACCCAACAGATTGTCTCCAGTAAATGAGAAGGCACCCGATTCTCCTTGTGGCGGTTGAGGAGTGAAAAGGATTTCTTTTTCCTGAAACAGATATTCCTTTGGTAGGGGTGAAAAATGTCTATGCAATAATATTCGTCCATCGATTAGTTCGTTATTCTTGTTTGTAAGGTTTATGCTCAAGCTATGTCTGCCAATAAACGGTTCCATAATGAATGTGAAACAGCCTTCTTCATCGGTCTTCATTTCTCCTTTTTGTATGATGTTCTTATCTTTGAAGACCGTTGCTCCAACTTTGATGTTGTTAAGGCCTTTTTCTCTCTTCCCTGGACTTTTGATTTGTCCTTGTATGACTAATCCCTCTTCAACAAAATGTGTCTTCTCGAACTTTTCCACACCTGCCAACTGCTTCCATGCATAGCGTCTCCATCCCTGTGTCATCATCAGCAGGTCAAGAGCCGTACGGTGCACGGAGTCATCCGCTTCAAAGTAGTAGTCAGGGTGATGAATATATCCTTTCAGGTCGCTACTTAACAATAGGTAAGATTGTAGGTTGTCACTATAGGTTGTTCCTATATCAGTATTTGCATCGCGTACTGAGAGAGACACCCATTCTCTGCCCTTGTGGGATTGCAACGTCAAGTTTATCTTTTCAAACGGTTGGTACTCCGTTTTATCCAATAGGTATTCTACAACCTCTTTTCCGACTATAGTCGTATCGTGCACAAAGAAGAGCCGTTCAGCATATACCTGTCCGTTGGCGTCGAATAGGGTTACTTGGTTAACACCCGGTGAAAGAGTGTTTTTTGCGATGGCAGGCAAACGTGTCGGACGATTGGATAAACTATAAGCATTGAATTGAAGAAGTTTTCCTCGGCAGGTGATGCTCATTCCTATAGCCTTGTGTAGTAATGAATCCGTAGCGGCAATGGCCATTTGTATACTATCCTTCCTCAAAGCATCCACGGTCAACATGACTCCTTGTGGCTGTGTTTCGGGTAAATTGAATGTACGGCTGTATTGATCCGTTTCCACGCGTAACTTATACTTTACCCCACCTTGTGGAAGAAGTGAGAAATTCCCCATGCCGTCGTGAATGGTCTCCGATGCTGTAATAGGGTCACCATCTGCCAACAATTGACAATGAGCGTGGAGGTTTCTTCCTTCTTTATCAGTCACTTTATAAGCCACACGGCAAGGTAATCCACGCACTATGTTTCCCCCCTCGGGATAAAAATCGACATTCAAACGCTCCTCTTTAGTAGTTTTTGGTCGGATACGATTCTCTATCAGGTCGCGTTGCTTCTTCTCGCGATTCTCCATGGTCAGTTGTGAATAATCCCCTTCCCGTTTGGGAGTGTCGAATACTGGAAAAACTCGTGAGAAACATACGTCACTCCCCCAGTTGAGCATAGCCCGGGTATAGGCACGTACTTCGTAGAATCCGCTTGGAAGCGGAATGTAATAATTGCCGCTACGACGATTGGTCGGATAGAATACAGACTGTTGTACGTCATTCACAAATCTCTTTTCAAGTTCAGTATTCAACGCTATCTGTCCGTGGCAATGCCCATTTTTAATCTGCAAGCGTTGGGTATTCACCAACTCACCCGCTTCATCAAGAAGTTCCACATACAAGACCTTACTAAGTTCTACAGGTCGAAGTGTCTCTGCTGAAGTGATGTAAGCTGCAAACCATATGGTATCGCCTTGAAAATATGCAGTATTGTCGCAATGCAACCACACCTTTTCTTGCGGATACAGACGATTGAAGGTGGCGATGTTAAGTGCAAAGTCCCTTAAGCGGAACAGATGTGTACTGTCCACTTGAGGCAATAATGAAAGTGGGAACAGACATAATAGTAATAATGTCTGTAACCTACCTTTCAATAGTAGCCGTATGGTATGATTGTGTTTTATCATCAAGTACCTTTATTGGTATGGGGCTTCACATAGAGGTATGCTTAAAACATCTTACCAATGGTCATCATGTAGGAGTGCATTCCTGTGGGAGACTTCTTGTCGGTGAAGAACTGGAATTCGTATCCAAGACCCAATACCAATCCTTCGCGTTGTGCTAACTGAACCTTGATGCCAGGTCCTACAAGCCAATGATTGTGTTGGTCAAGTGGTCGTTCCAACTTAGTAAGTTTTCTGTGCTGATGCAAGTGCATGAAAGAGGTTGAGATATAAGGGATAACACTCCATACATCGCTTCTTCTTTGGATGGGTAAGCAGAAGCCTGTGCTCACGCCCATACCCCAAGAGTCAATCTGTCCCATCACATTCTTGAAAGGCCAAAAGTCTTCTCCCCATGGGATGTATTGCAATTGTCCACAAGTGTTGAAGTCAATGGCACCATAGATGTACTTGTAAGTGAAGTCGAAATGGAACTTATGGTAATCGGCAAAGTCGCCCCACGTATCTCCCGCGTGCCAATTGTAGGAGTATCCCATGGAAACGGAAGACAAGGCATCGCGCCATGATACTACGCGTGCACGCTGATTCACAGTGTAACTATAGGTAGTCTTAGTGACCTTGGGCTTTTCATTGAAGTTAGTTTCCTTAGGATATTCAACTTTCATAGCACTCCATGGAGAAATGTATTCTCCCTCGTATGTGCCTTGGATGGCTACAGGGTTTTCTCGAGGAAAGACATCACACACGTCCAATATCTTGTAATCCTCGGGATAGCCCGATACTCTGAAACGATATGCTACACCATTGTTATAGGCTCTGACCTCCAGTATGATTCCATTGTCCATTGCTAACACGAGGTTGTTGTACCTGCCAGTGAGGTTTACGAGGAAGGAATCTACTGCATCGGGATGATCCAACAGATTACTTTCTCTATTGACGTACTTGACATTTCCTTTACCCAAAGAATATCTGCGACCTTTCGATTTTACGGTAATACCTATTTCCTTGTTAGTCAATACTTCGTAACCACTTGCGACCCTCATCTTCATGATTTTAGGAACGAGGTAACTGGTAAGTCCCTTTCGCGAACGGTTGGTTTCAAAGTTAACCCTGATTTCCTGGTTGGGTGACTCCAACGAGAATTGTGCCATACATACACTGGTAACTAATACCAAAAGCAATGTTGAGATGATTCTTTTCATGATATAGTCGTATTGTTCGTGTTGGTATAAATAGGTATTATTGTTTGTATTCCGTTGTGCTTTGTGTCTCAAAGTCAAGGACAAAAGTACAATTTACCATTTTATCAAACAACTTATTTAATAGTAGATGTAATATTTTTAAGATATATTTGCATTTACTATTTATCTGTAATATGTTTTATGTCAAGGTTTGCTTCCTGACTGATGTTAGATGGTAGTGTGTGGTTGGTAGATATTCTTTTCTACCAACTTGCAAACCTCTTCTAAATAGATACGGTCAATGTCATCAAAAGTAGAAAGTTGTGTGCTATCAATGTCGAGTACGGCGCACACGTAGCCGTCCCTGAAGAGAGGGACAACTATTTCAGAACGAGACAAATTACTACAAGCAATGTGTCCAGGAAATTGTTCAACGTCGGGTACTACTTGTGTACAACCCTTGGCCCAAGTTGTGCCACATACTCCCCTGCCCTTCTTTATTCGATAGCAAGCGGTGCTTCCCTGGAAAGGTCCGAGTATGAGTTCCTCACCACGTACAAGGTAAAATCCTATCCAAAACCAATCGAAGCACTCCTTGAGGGCTGCACTCACATTGGCCAACACACTTACTTCCTCGTGTTCGTCCTCAATCAATAATGATAATTGGGGGATGAACTCACGATAACGCGTTGCCTTGTCGGCATTGGGAGTGAAATTGAAAGTAACTTCCATTATACAAGTCTTATATATAGGATTTTATACGATACGTCCCACGTTGGTTATCCGAAGATGATACGGAAAGCCTCTTCAACCTTGCGCACGGGAGTTATCTGTATCTTGTATTTTGACTTGTCGATACCTTGGAGATTGTATCGGGGAATGATGATAGAGGAGAATCCTAACTTCTCTGCCTCGGCTATGCGTTGCTCAATACGACTAACTGGACGTATTTCGCCTGACAAACCTACCTCACCTGTCATACATACTCCGTGTTCAACTGGTGCATCCATATTACTACTGAGTATGGCGGTTATTACGGCTAAGTCGATAGCGGGGTCGTTCACACGCAATCCTCCTGCAATATTCAGGAATACATCCTTTTGTGCCAACTTGAAACCTACACGCTTTTCCAACACGGCCAATAGCATATTCATGCGTCGTGTGTCAAATCCCGTGGCAGAACGTTGTGGGGTACCATATGCGGCGGTGCTAACAAGTGCTTGTGTCTCGATGAGGAAAGGACGTACGCCTTCGATGGTACAGGCTACGGATACTCCACTCATACCCTCGTGTTCGCTACTGAGTAACAATTCACTGGGATTGCTCACTTGGCGAAGACCATCCTGACGCATTTCGTAGATACCCAACTCGGCGGTACTTCCAAATCGATTCTTGATGCTACGAAGAATGCGGTACATATAATGTTGGTCACCCTCGAATTGTAGTACTGTATCTACTATGTGCTCCAACACTTTAGGACCTGCTAATGTTCCCTCTTTATTAATGTGTCCGATAAGTATTACAGGGGTACCTGTCTCCTTTGCAAACTTCAGAATGGCTGCTGCACACTCACGTACTTGAGTGATGCTACCAGGGGAAGATTCAACCACTTCTGTGGCTATTGTCTGTATGGAGTCAATAATGACCAGTTCGGGCTTTACATTCTTGATGTGTGTGAATATTTGCTCGAGAGATGTTTCACATACAATAAGGCAATCATCAGAGGAAATATGGTCAATGCGCTCGGCTCTGAGTTTCAATTGGCGGGGGCTCTCTTCACCGCTAACATATAGGATGCGTTTATCAGTCAAGCGAAGTACTGTTTGTAGAATGAGGGTTGACTTTCCTATACCAGGTTCACCTCCTAACAAAACCAATGACCCTGGCACAAGTCCTCCACCAAGAACTCGATTGAGTTCCGCATCATTCATATCTATGCGTACCTCGTTTCCTGTTTCTATCTCACTGAATGGTTTGGGAGTAGGTTTACCTGTAATGAATGCACCTGTAGTGGCGGCGCGTGCTTGTTGCATGGGAGACTCTCTCCTAACAACTTGCTCTATATACGAGTTCCAAGCACCGCATGAGGGACACTTTCCTACCCACTTGGGAGAGTCGTTTCCACATTGCGAACATACGTATACGGTTTTCTCCTTGGCCATATATAATAGAAATATCGGTGTTTGTGATTTAAAATGTCGACTTGTTTACTTCTCGGTACGGATGACGCTCTTGATTTGCTCGATTTTCTTCAAATTCTTACAAATGGTAGTAACATCTTCTACATCGTGAACGTACAATTGGATATTTCCTTCGAATATACCATCGTTGGTTTCAAATGAAAGACGATGGATATTTACATTCATTTGTCGTGAGATTACCTCGGTGATAGAGTTCAACACTCCCACTCCATCAATACCTTCAAGATGGATGTTTACAGGGAAGTATAGTTTCTTGCGAGTATTCCACTTGGCCGCCAAAATGCGGTTTCCATAACTACTCTTGAGACGAGATGCTACAGGACATTGACGTTTGTGGATGATGATTTGATTGTTATTGTCGATGAATCCTAATACATCGTCTCCAGGGATGGGCTTACAACAATCAGCGATTATGTAACTGTCCTGGATGGAGTCTTCGGTAAGTTCCAAAGGCTTTTTACGGTCAATGTCTTTGGTTTCAACCTTTTTCTTATTACCAACTTCCTTTTCATCCTTCTTGGTCTTTCCTGTTGTGAAAGAGAAGGTAAGGTAACGTTTCCAAGCATTGGTGTTTTGTGACTTCTCACGCAATATATCCAAGTCGGGTTCACCCAAGGTGATTTTCTTGTTTCCTACGGCTATGTATAACTCCTCGCGAGTTTGTAGTTCGTGGAATTTGCAGAGTTTTTCCACATTGATGGTAGATGCATCAATGTCGGCTCCTTTCAAGAATTCAGTAACGGTTTCTTCTCCAACCTTTTGTGCCAAACGTTGTTCTTTGCGCAGGATGGCCATGATTTTTGATTTTGCCTTGGCCGTGGTGGCGAAGTTGAGCCATTCGGATGTTACGTGTTGACTCTTGGAAGTGATGATTTCCACCTGGTCTCCACTCTGTAACTTATGGCTCAGAGGTACCAGTTTATGGTTAACCTTTGCACCAATACAATGGCTACCCAAGAATGTATGGATGGTGAAGGCAAAGTCGAGTGCCGTACTATTTTGAGGCATAGTCTTGATTTCTCCCTTGGGAGTAAAGACAAATATCTCCGAAGCAAACAGATTGAGTTTGATGGTATCGAGGAAATCCATTGCATCGGGTTGGGGATCGTCCAAAATCTCCTTGATGGTATAGAGCCACTTGTCGAGTTCACCTTCGTCTTCACTTCCTCCACCCTCTTTGTATTTCCAATGTGCGGCAAAGCCTTGTTCTGCCACGTCGTTCATGCGTTCGCTTCGGATTTGTACCTCTATCCACTCTCCATGATTACTCATCAGTGTGGTGTGCAATGCCTGATAACCATTAGCCTTTGGGTGGCTTATCCAATCGCGAAGACGATCGGGGTGTGACTTATAAATTTTACACATCGATACGTAGATGTCGAAACACTCGTTCAACTCTTCTGCAGGGATGATGGGAGTGAATATGATACGTACGGCTAATATGTCATAGATTTCTTCAAAAGCCACATGCTTTGTCTGCATCTTGTTCCATATAGAATAAGGAGTTTTGATGCGATCCTCGATGCGATAAGTGAAGCCCATTTCATCCAACCTCTTTTTTATAGGCGTTATGAAGTCTTCGAATACATTCTTGCGTTCGATTTGCGATGATTGTAACTTGTCGGAAATCTCCTTGTACGTTTCAGGATGTTCATACTTGAAACTAAGGTCTTCCAATTCGGTCTTGATGCGGTTCAATCCCAATCTGTTGGCCAATGGGGCATAGATATAGAGTGTTTCACCAGCAATCTTGTATTGTTTATTAGGCAACATCGAACCGAGTGTGCGCATGTTGTGCAATCGGTCAGCTATCTTGATGAGGATGACACGTATGTCCTCGCTCATGGTGAGCAATAGTTTCTTGAAGTTTTCGGCTTGGCTCGATGCTCGGTCACCAAAGATACCACCAGATATCTTGGTCAATCCGTCAACGATTTGTGCAATCTTGGGGCCAAAGATGTTGGAGATGTCCTCTACCGTGTAGTCAGTATCTTCTACCACATCGTGCAACAGAGCTGAGCAGATTGATGTTGAACCCAAACCTATCTCCTGACACACGATTTGTGCTACGGCCAATGGGTGCATGATGTATGGTTCACCTGAGCGGCGACGCACACCCTTGTGTGCTTGCTTGGCAAAGTTGAAGGCTTTGGTGATGATTTCTGTCTTTTTTCTATGTTTGGAAGCCAAGTATGTATCGATTAACTTTTGAAAAGCTTCGTTTATAATCATCTCGTCCTCCAACTCTCTGAGTTTTTGTTGCTCGTCCATAATGTGTAATTATGATGTGGTATAAGATTCAATGTCTTTTCTCTTTGAAATGTTCACTTATCATTGCGGGATGCGTAGTTGCTTTCCTGCTCTGATGTTGTTGTTGGTCATTCCATTTTCATCGCGTATGGCTTTCACCGTAGTTCCGTATTTTCGTGCAATACTTCCAAGGTTTTCACCGCTACGTATGGTGTGGTAAATGAAGTTTCCGTTTGCCCCCTTCTTGAGTTGTAAATCCACGTATTTGCGCTTGCTCAACAACTCGGAAGCTCTGTGGTTATAGATGGAGTCTTCACTTTCAATGAACATGGCAACTACATCGAACGGAAGACGTAGGATGCAATTCATGCTTTCGCCTGGCACTACGTCTCTCTTGTATTGTGGATTCAATGCACGAATGGCCTCCATATCCACATTGCAAAGGTCTACTATTTGTTGAAAATGAAGATTTTGGCTGATGTGTATAGTGTCTGTGTCATATGGCAATTCGCTATTCATCGGCTCAATATTGTGCATGCAATAGTAATTCATAATGTAGTTGGCTGCAATGAAGGCAGGCACATATCCACGTGTCTCTCGTGGGAGGAATGAGTATATGTCCCAATAGTCTTCACTTCCACCAGCTCGGCGAATGGCCTTGTTCACATTGCCAGGGCCACAATTGTAAGCTGCAATCACCAATATCCAATTGTCATAGATATCGTACAACTCTTTCAAGTATTTTGCGGCGGCAAAACTTGACTTGATGGGATCCATGCGTTCGTCAACTAAACTATTGTATTTCAAGTTGTACAACTTTCCTGTTTTCACCATGAATTGCCAAAGACCAGCCGCTCCTGCCTTAGATACAGCCTTGGGATTGAGTGACGATTCGATAATGGGGAGGTATTTCAACTCGTTGGGAAGGTCGTACACGGCCAACGCTTCTTCAAAAATGGGTGTATAGAAGTTCATTGCGCCCAACAGGTAGGATACTTTCGAGGGCATAGACACAATGTATTGGTCGATGTACTTCTTTACCACTTCGTTGTATGGCATCTCCATGATAGAGGGGATGCGAGCCAATCGTTCAGCGTACACAGAGTCGTTTCCTAAAGTGGCACTATCCATTTTCAATCCATCGTCGATGGGAGAAAGGAAGTTTTTAGCGTGCCATTGTATCAGCAAACTATCGATGTGGAATAACATAAACTCGGGCATCTCATCTATGTCGAAATCTTCAATCTCGTTATCGGGTGTCGACTTGGTGTTAGCCACGAGGTTTGTGTAATTGGCAAATATTAAAACTGATATAATAAAAGTTAATATTCTCTTCATTCTTAATTATTTATTCTTTCTATATATGTATATGTTAGTGGTTGCTTAAAATCTAAAACTACATTGAAGTCCGTATGAATTTCCCTGCTTCATATTGAAGGTGTTTTGAATGACGGTAGGCTCCATTCTCATGCTCAACTCGGGACTTAAATCGAAACTTGCCAACTCTGCATCCACGTAAGCGTCGATGATGGAGATGGCATAAACGCCCAAGAAGCAGAAGATGCTCATGTCGCGATAACGGCGATAATAGTCCTTCTTTCGCTTGATTACGCGCTTCAGGTAATCCATGTTCGACTCAACAGGATATCCTGGTGGTAATAGGTCGAGGAAACTATCAGTGTTGGGGTTGTCATCCATGATGTCGAGGTAGGCTTGCGAATAATCACTATACATTTGACCATTCCAATTGAGTGCATAAGCACATCCCACAAGTCCTCCGTACACGATAGGCAACTTCCAATACTTTCGATTGTATATCTGTCCTCCACCAGGGAAGATGGCTCCCATCCATGTGGCTCGTGCGGGATTGGGGATGAACTGCTTCTTATCCTCCAGTTTCAACTCCTCCATGTCAATTGTAGGCATTTGTGAGAAGAGTTCTGCGGAGTCGATGGGTGCTTCCAACTCTTGCATTTGAGCCTGATTGGCGTGTGCAATGTCGTCTGCCCTTTGTGCCCATCCGTCGGTGATGTTGACCAAAGTCATTAGCACCGCACATATTGCCACCTTATATATATAGTTCAGTTTCATAATTCAAGGGCAAGGTCTTTAGTATATTTTTTCCCTGTCTGAGAAATATTTTTTCTCCGTTGGGGAAAAATGTTTTCCCTGCCTTCTATGTTTTATCCTTTGGTTTCTTACTTCAACTTGTCCAATATTCCTATGATGCGCTCAAGTTCTTCTTCGTTGTTGAAGGGGATGCTGATTTTTCCCTTACCATTTCCTGAGCAAGTGAGTTGTACTTTGCTTTGGAAGAAGTCCGAGAGTTGCTTTTTCAATAGATTAAACTCTTCGGGCAACTTGGAGGGGGCTATTTTCTTGCCCGTTGGGCTCTTCAAAGTTTCGCCTTCGCTCAGCGCTTTCACCATTTGCTCTACTGTACGCACTGAGTATCCCTCGCGCATCAACTCTTCGTAGAGGCGTATTTGCAATGTTGGATTGTCCAATGTCAGCAGTGCTCGTGCGTGTCCCATATCAATCTCCTTGTTTTGGAGTGCTACTTGTATGGGCGCGGGCAACTTCAGTAGGCGGAGGTAGTTGGCAATGGTAGTACGCTTCTTTCCCACCCTTTCGCTCAGTCGCTCTTGTGTGAGGCCGTATTGCTCGATGAGGTGTTGGTAAGCAAGGGCTATTTCCAATGAATTGAGATCCTCTCGCTGAATGTTTTCAATCAAGGCCATCTCCATCACGTTTTCATCGTCGGCCGTACGGATGTATGCAGGCACACTGGTCAATCCTGCCAATTGCGAAGCACGGAAGCGTCGTTCACCGGCAATGATTTGATATGTATCGTCCTCCATCTTTCTCAGGGTGATGGGTTGGATGATACCTATCTCAGCTATCGAGTCGGCCAACTCTTGCAAGGCTGTTTGGTCAAACTCGCGACGTGGTTGGTTGGGGTTAGCCTTGATGAGTGTGATGGGCACTTCGTGGATGGATGACGAACCTTGTGTCTTCACCTCTTCGGTGGAGATGAGGGCATCCAATCCGCGACCAAGGCCTGTATATCTTTTCTTAACTGCCATAAATTGCTTATTGTGTATGATTTATCAGGTGTAGGTATGAGTTATTTTTTGTTCTCTTTCGTCTCTCGTTTTGGGGTTAGTTCTTCTTCACTATCTCTTGTGCCAATGCCAAGTGGTTGCGGGCACCTGTTGAGTCTGCGTCGTAGAGTATTATTGGGATACCATGGCTGGGTGCCTCGCCAAGTTTTACATTGCGTTGGATGACGGTGCGGAAAACCAACTCCTGGAAGTGGCGTTTCACCTCGTCATACACTTGATTGTGCAGGCGCAGGCGTGAATCGTACATAGTGAGCAGGAAGCCCTCTATCTCCAAAGCCATGTTCAACTTCGACTTGATAATCTTTATTGTGTTCAACAACTTACTAATACCCTCCAGAGCAAAGTACTCGCACTGAACGGGGATGATAACCGAATTAGCCGCAGTGAGGGCGTTGATGGTAATCAATCCCAACGATGGTGAGCAATCGATGAGTATATAGTCGTAGTCTGTAACCACGGTGGCCAATACCTTCTTCAACACCTTTTCGCGAGCGGGCAGATTAAGCATCTCAATCTCGGCTCCTACCAAATCAATGTGCGAGGGAACAATGTCCAGTCCCTCTATGTCTGTTGTATAGATGGCTTCGCGAATGTCTACTTGGTTAATTAGGCATTCATATATGGAGGTGTCCACCTCGTTGATGTCCACACCAAGGCCCGACGAGGCATTTGCCTGTGGGTCGGCATCTATTACCAGTACTTTCTTCTCCAATGTTGCCAACGAAGCGGCCAGGTTAATGGTGGTAGTGGTTTTTCCCACACCGCCTTTCTGATTGGCTAAAGCGATAATTTTTCCCATAAAATAGTTTTTTACGGTTGCGAAGTAACTCATAATTCTACAAACCGCCTATTTTTTTAGGCAAAGATTGCTCAAACTGTTGATAACTTCCTCTTTCGGTTAATAACCTTTTACGAGTGAAGTCAACTTTTGTTTTCCTTCCTCTGCTATGCAGACGGGCACAAAGATACTCTTTTTTCGACAAATATAGGCTTTCCTACTTGGCTCATTTCACTTTTTTGGCTATTTTTGCACCTATTCTTAAAAAAATACTGAAAATAGATCAAAATTATGTGCATACAGAGACCTCTTATACTTATTTCCAACGATGATGGCCACTTGGCCAAGGGTATTAATGAACTGGTCGGTTTTCTACGCGAAATGGCCGACATCATTGTGGTTGCGCCCGATGGACCTCGTTCAGGAATGGCGGCAGCCATCACCTCGCAAGTACCCGTCACCGTATCGCTCGTTTCACAATCGCCTGGAGTCGACATTTACAAGTGCTCGGGTACTCCTGTCGATTGCATCAAACTTGCCCTTGAAACTGTGGTTCCTCGTAAGCCTGATATGGTCATTGGAGGTATCAATCATGGAGACAATTCTGCCGTAAATGTACACTACTCGGGCACTATGGGTGTGGTGATAGAGGGATGTATGAAGAGCATTCCTTCCATTGGTTTCTCAGTGTGCGATCATGATCCTGACCTCGACTTTGCTCCCACTCGTACCTATGTACAAAGCATTGTCAGACAAGTACTTGAGCGAGGAATACCTGTGGGTACTTGTTTGAATGTGAACTTCCCCCAATATGCACCCTATAATGGAGTAAAAATATGCCGACAAACCATTGGTTGTTGGGAGAATGAGTGGGCAACCATTCCTCATCCTCGTGGGGGAGGAAACATCCATTGGCTCACTGGTAATTTTGCCAATCACGAGCCTCACTCTACTGATACTGATAAGTGGGCATTGGACAATGGCTACATTTCCATCACTCCCATTCAGATAGACATGACCGCCTACCCTCTCCTCGAAAAGATGAAGAATTGGGAGTTTTGAGTCTAAAAAATCTAACAAGCACTCCATATAATTGTTCACATATTTTCGCTTTTGAACGTTAAAAGTAGAAGATTTTGGGGCTCTTGTGAAAACTTTTAAAATAGAAAAGAAATAAGTAAGATGAAATACTACCTCATAGCAGGCGAAGCATCTGGTGACTTGCACGCCTCAAACTTGATGAAAGCCTTGAAAACAGAAGATTCTCAAGCTGATTTCCGTTTTTTCGGAGGCGACTTGATGAGCGCTGTGGGCGGCACTCGTGTCAAGCACTATCGCGAGTTGGCTTACATGGGATTCATCCCTGTGCTTCTTCATCTGCGCACCATCCTCTCAAACATGAGTCTTTGCAAGCGCGACATTGTGGAGTGGAAGCCCGATGTGGTTATTCTCATCGACTATCCAGGTTTTAATCTCGACATAGCCAAGTATTTGCGTATCAATACTCAAATACCTGTATATTACTACATTTCGCCTAAAATTTGGGCGTGGAAAGAGTATCGTATCAAGAATATTAAACGAGATATCGACTCCCTCTTCTCCATTCTTCCTTTTGAGGTCGATTTCTTCGAGAAGAAGCATCATTATCCTATTCACTATGTAGGAAATCCTTGTGTGGATGCGGTTGCTACATTCAAGGAATCATACACTGAGTCGACTCAGGAGTTTATCACTCGTCACCAACTTCAACCAGAGAAACCCCTCATTGCCCTATTGGCTGGTAGTCGAAAGCAGGAGATCAAGGACAATTTACCTCAGATGCTTGAAGCCGCCTCTACCTTTGCCTCTACTCATCAATTGGTGTTGGCTGGTGCTCCTGGTATCAATCCCGAGTTTTATGCTCAGTACGTGGGCAATCATCAGGTGAAAATCGTGTTTGGCGAAACTTATCCCTTACTCTCTCACGCTCGAGTGGCCCTTGTGACTTCGGGTACGGCCACGTTGGAGACAGCCCTTTTCCGTGTTCCTCAAGTCGTTTGTTACTATACGGCTATGGGCAAGGTAGTTAGTTTCCTTCGTAGTAAATTCTTGAAGGTACCCTACATTTCGCTTGTCAACCTTGTAGCTGGACATGGTGTGGTAAAGGAACTTGTGGCTCACCTGATGAATGTTGACAATGTACGAGCCGAACTTACAGACCTCATCTACGACACGCCCGAACGCGCCCTTATGCTCAAAGGTTACGATGAGTGTTTGCGCATCCTTGGACCTGCTGGTGCAAGTGAAAAAGCTGCTCATGAAATGGTACGAAAACTTACAAACCGTCCTTGATTTATAAGTTTGTAACACATACAAAGCGAAGGAGATGAAGACTATTCATACGTGTTTTGTTTTCGCATTACACGATCGGTCTTTTTCTCCTTCGTTTCTATTTCTATTATTTTCTCTACTTTCCGAGACTCTTTTCTCTTACAAAAACTTTTCCCTTAAGTACTTGCCTGTGTACGATTCCTCGCACGCGGCTACCTCTTCAGGAGTTCCGCATACCACTATTGTTCCTCCTTTGTTTCCTCCTTCTGGGCCAAGGTCAATGATGTGGTCGGCACATTTGACCACATCCATATTATGTTCGATGATGATTACTGTGTGTCCCCTATTGATCAGTGCGTCAAAGGCTTCCATCAACTTACGAATGTCGTGAAAATGGAGTCCTGTAGTGGGCTCATCGAAGACGAAGATTGTAGGGTCGGCTTTTTCTATGCTGAGGTAATAAGCCAGTTTTACGCGCTGATTTTCACCTCCAGATAGTGTAGATGACGATTGTCCAAGTTTGATGTAACCCAGTCCTACCTCTTGCAGGGGAGTCAACTTGCGCACAATCTTTGTTTGCTTGTGCTCGGTGAAGAACTCTACGGCTTGGTTCACCGTCATGTCCAATATGTCATAGATGCTTCGGTCTTGAAACTTCACATCCAGCACCTCTTTTTTGAATCGCTTTCCGTGGCACGATTCACACTCCAACACTAAGTCGGCCATGAATTGCATCTCTACGGTCACCGTACCCTCTCCCTTACACTCTTCGCATCGTCCGCCTTCGGAGTTGAAGGAGAAGTACCCTGCCGTGTATCCCATCTGCTTAGAAAGGGGTTGGTCGGCATATAGTTTTCGTATTTCGTCGTAAGCCTTCAGGTAAGTTACAGGGTTGCTTCGTGTCGATTTTCCTATAGGGTTCTGATCTACGAATTCGATGTTTTTCATCATTCGTATGTCACCCTCAAGCCCAGTGTGTTCACCTGGTCGGTCGGATGATTCGCCATATTCTCTCTTCAGTGCTCGATAGAAGATGTCGCGCACCAATGTACTCTTTCCCGATCCGCTCACACCTGTCACCACGGTCATTACGTTCAAGGGGAATTTCACGTCTACACCTTTCAGGTTATTTTCGCGTGCACCTTTCACTTCTATATAGTTATTCCAATGTCGGTGCGTCAAGGGAGGATTTATCACCTCCTCGCCCAACAGGTATTTCACTGTATAACTCTCGCTTCCCGTGCGCAAGTCGTGCATGTCTCCTTCGTATACCACTTGTCCACCCAGTCGACCTGCGTTAGGCCCTATGTCGATGATGTAGTCCGCTGCACGGATTATCTCCTCGTCGTGCTCCACCACCACTACCGTGTTGCCCAACTCCTGTAATTGGCGTAGTACGTGTATCAGGCGTTGCGTGTCGCGGCTATGTAGTCCTATGCTTGGCTCGTCCAGTATGTAGAGCGAACCCACCAAACTACTTCCGAGCGAGGTAGCCAGGTTGATGCGTTGGCTCTCACCTCCCGACAGAGTATTGCTTAGTCGGCTCAGAGTCAAGTACCCAAGTCCCACTTCTACCAGGAAGCGTAGGCGATTGTTTATCTCCATCATCAGTCGTTTGGCCACGGCTGCATCGTGTTCATCCAGTTGTAGGTTCAGGAAGAATGTCTGTAACTCTGTCACGGGCATTTCCACCAATTCAGCTATCGAGCGTCCGCCTACCTTTACATATAAGGCCTCCTTCTTCAGTCGTGCACCTCTACACACTGGGCAGATGGTCTTTCCTCTGTATCTTGCCAGCATCACTCGGTATTGAATCTTGTATTGGTTTTCCTGTAGCATTTGGAAGAACGAGTCTATGCAGGCTTCCGTACGTTTTCCGTGCCACAAGAAGTCTTTCTGCGCTTGTGTCAGGTTATAGTAGGGTTCGAATATGGGAAAGTCATTCTTTGCTGCTCGGCGGATAAATTCCTTTTGCCATTCGCCCATCTTCTCACCTCTCCAACACACTACGGCTCCGTCGTACACACTCAGCGCCGTGTTGGGTACTACCAATGTTTCGTCTATGCCCATCACCTTGCCAAATCCCTCGCACTCGGGACAAGCCCCCATGGGCGAGTTGAAGGAGAAGAGTTGATCCGTTGGCTCTTCGAACTCTATGCCGTCTGCCTCGAATTTCTTACTGAAGGTATAGAGGAGTCCTGCGGGGTAAAATCTCATCAAGCACGTTCCGTCTCCTTCGTAGAAGGCTGTCTCTGCCGAGTCTATCAAACGACTGATGGTGCTTTGGTCATCACCTGCCGTCATTCGGTCGATGAGTAGGTAGATGGATGTCCCATCTACATTGTCCCTGTGAGGTGGCATTGCAGGGTCACTCGTCTCACTTTCCATAGTCTTCAAGTAGTCCTCTATTCTCACCACCTCGCCATTCACCTCCACACGCGTAAATCCCTGTTGCAGGTCTATGGCCAGTTGCTCTTTTGTTGAGCGTCCAGCACGTGGCACTATGGGGCATAGTATGGTAAACTTTGTACCTGGTGTGAAGGACATCATCTTTTCAACCAAGTCGTCCGTCGAGTGCTTCTTCACCACCTCCCCACTGATGGGCGAGTAGGTCTTTCCAATGCGTGCAAAGAGCAGGCGCAGGTATTCGTATATCTCCGTCGAAGTACCCACCGTCGAGCGTGGATTTCGGCTATTCACACGTTGCTCTATGGCAATGGCGGGCGGTATTCCTTTGATGAAGTCACACTCAGGCTTTCCCATGCGACCAAGGAATTGGCGGGCATACGACGACAGGCTCTCCACGTACCTTCTCTGTCCCTCGGCATAGAGGGTGTCAAAGGCCAATGACGACTTTCCCGAGCCCGACAAGCCAGTGATGACTACAAACTTTCCGCGCGGTATGTTCACACTGATGTTCTTCAGGTTGTTTACCCGCGCCCCTTTGATGGTGATATATTTAGTTTCTGACATAGATTTCATCCCGCAAAAATACAACATTTTCTTCACAATTCCCTACCCTTTGCCGATAACATTGATAATTCTTGTTAATGTTTCATCCATTCGATACAAGATTCAGTTATTTTTGCATGGAAATTCCGTTTGAGTACTATTTAAAGCAAGTGATTATGTTCGATTGGTCAAGCCCTTTCAGCATACTTTTCCACATTGTCTACTTGACGATGGTGCTGGGTACAGTAGTGGTGGTGATTCTCGACAATCGCTACCCTGTCAAGACTCTTGCCTGGCTCATGGTGCTCATCTTCCTCCCAGTGTTGGGCCTCATTCTTTACTTCTTCTTCGGACAAAGTGTGCGCAAGGAGCGTCTCATCAGCAAGCGTAGTTACATTCACATTGCTCGCAAACCCTTGCGAGGATATTGGCGCAAACCTCCACACGACCTTCCTGATGAATGTCAATCACTGGCTTCACTCTTTCGTCGTATGAATCGCTCCATGCCCTTTGGAGGCAATCAAGTAGAGATTTTCACCGATGGGGTGAGCAAGTTCGACTCCCTGCTTCAATGTATATCACAAGCTCGCCACCACATTCACCTCGAATATTTCATCTTTGATGACGACCAAGTGGGCAATCGAGTTGCCGATGCACTCATTCGTAAGGCTCACGAAGGGGTGAAAGTGCGTGTGATGTATGACGATGTGGGGTGTTGGCAAGTGAAGTCCTCCTTCTTCCATCGCATGCGCCAAGCAGGCATCGAGGTTCATCCTTTCCTCAAAGTGCGCTTCCCTATCTTTGGTCGACGAGTAAACTTTCGCAACCATCGGAAGATTGCCATCATCGATGGAGTTGTTGGCTTCATTGGTGGTATGAACATTGCCGATCGCTATCTCCATGGCCTTTCTTGGGGAGTCTTTCGCGACACCTCCATCCGCATTCAGGGTATGGCAGTGCAAGGGCTTCAGACGGTGTTTCTCATGGATTGGTGCTTCGTCACTGGCGAACAGATTACCAATGATTCCTATTTCCCTTTACAAGAAGAGCAAGGTCGTTCACAAATGCAGATAGTTACCTCCAAGCCTGTCGGACGTTGGCGCGAGATTATGCAAGGCTACCTCCACGCCATTGCCAATGCTCGTCGTTACATCTACATTCAGTCCCCCTATTTCCTCCCTACCGAGCAGATACTCACCGCCCTCCAGACAGCTGCTCTCTTAGGTGTGGACGTCCGCATCATGCTTCCTTGGAAGGGCGACATCCGTGTCGTGCAGATGTGTTCACGCTCCTACCTTCGCGATGTCATGGAAGCTGGTGTAAAAGTCCTCTTCTACCAACCAGGCTTCCTTCATGCCAAGACCATGGTCATCGACGACCTCATCTCCACCGTAGGCTCCACCAACATCGACTTCCGTAGTTTCGAGTACAATTTCGAGGTCAATGCCTTCATGTACGATACCGACACCGCCATCCGTCTTCGCCACATCTTCCAAGCCGACGAGGAGCAGTGCACCCACATCTCCTCCCAGCGATGGGCACGTCGTTCATGGTGGCGCAAGGTCGAGGAGTCCATCCTCCGCCTCTTTGCACCGTTGATGTAGTTTAAGATTCAAGGTTCAAGGTTCAAAATTAGTTCGCTATCGCTCATCAAGCTACGCAAGTCAAGGTTCAAAATTCAAATTAGGCACGGATGACACGAATTAACGCGGATTGTTGCGGATAAATATTTAATTCTGACCTATGAGTTGCTGCAACTTTTTTTCATTCAGAATATTGCGAAGAATCTGTGAACGTAAGCAATCATAAAAGTGGACATCCTTCGTTACACTCAGGACGTCAGAGACCGCGGTGCATCATAATTAGTCTCTCTTCACTTCTCACTCAATTCACTTCTCTTGCTTCCTCAAATTTTTGCTTCATGGTAGGGTTGCCACGAGTCAGTTTTTTGATGGTAAGTTCCTCAGTATCATTGTTTGCCAAGCGCAGGTAGTTTTCCGAACTCAGCAAGTCCTCCTTCATCTTTTGTAGCGATTTTATAGTCTTGTCAATCTCCTCGATAGCCTTGTTGAACTTGTCGCTTGCACGTTGGTAGTGATTGCCAAACCTGTTTCTGAATTCGTTCAGTTTGTTCTCAAAGTTTGTCACGTCCACAGATTGTTGGCGAGCGACCAACAGTTCTCTTTGATACTCAATGCTCTTCTTTGAAGCCTGTGTCAATAGAGAAATCAGTGGCATGAAGAACTGAGGACGCACCACATACATCTTCGGATATCGGTACGACATATCCACTATTCCCTCGTTATAGAAGTCATTCTCAGGTTCCAGTAGCGATACCAATACCGCATATTCGCACCCCTTTTCACGTCTGTCCTTGTCCAGTTTTGCAAGGAAATCCTCGTTCTTGTGCTTCGTGGCCGTTTCGTCCATCTCGTTCTTCATTTCGAACATGATGGAGATATACTCCATACCATCTGCAAAGTCTCGGAAGATGAAGTCTCCCTTGCTACCATGGCTGGCGTCGTTGTCCTTCTCGAAGTAGGCATACGGATACATTGTGGTACGCACTCGGTTAAACTCGTTGCTACAATGCACCTCCAGCGATTCGCCAATCATCTTTGTCGAGAGTTTCGCCTTCAAGTCCTTGTAGTAGTCCACCAACTCCTGTTTCTGCTTGAGTTGTCGCTCATAGTTCTCCTTCAGGTTAGCCTCCCTGATGGTTGCCTCCTTCTGTTTCACATCTATCTGGCTTCGCAATTCCACCAGGCTGTTTTCCTTTGCCTGTATGATGTCTTTCGCCCTATTCTGCTCCTCCAGTACAGCCACCCGAGTCCTGTTGTCACTCAGTTCTATGAGCGCCTTCAGTCGTGCTATCTCCTCATTGTTCTTTGCCCGCTCGGCACTCAACTCCAGTTCCTTTTTCTGGTTGAAGCCATCCAGTTGAGCCTGTAGTTTAACTATTTCGCTATCCCTTTTCGACAGTTCCACCTCCTTCGCATTCAGTTTGCCCTGAAACTCTTGACTTAACTTCAGCGATTCAGCCTCCTGTCTTACTTCGTTCTGCTTGCTTATCTCTTCCAGTCTCGACTTCACCTCTGCATCAAACTCTTGCGTCTTCACTTGACTCACGATGGAGGCATAGTCAGCTTCATCTACCGAAAAAACACTACCGCATTGTGGACATTTTAACTCTTTCATATTCTCTTACGAAACACTTGGTTTATTCATTGGCTCGACTCCCTTCCCTCTCCGTCATAGGGTTTATGACGTCGAGCGTACCATTTTGCAAAAGTAACAAATTTCTTTTAGTCATTACTTTGTTTGCCAATATTTCTGCTCCAAATGTCCTATTCTTCAATATTATTAACAGAAGAGAATATAATGAGTAAAGACTCCTCTTTGCTCACTTAATTTTTACCCGCGTCATCCGTGCCATCTGCGCCTAAAATGTAGCATCCGCATGGCCAATCAAAAGTCAAAATTCAAATTAGGCGCGGATGACACGGATTACGCGGATTTATTTTAATTGCCATCATTGTCAAAACTATCTATCCCCCTCCATAGAGGGAGGGGGTTAGGGGGGGAGGGTCTTTTACAACGGATTTCCCCCAGTGCCACTGCCACCGCCATTGTCCGGTTCTTCGGGCTCAGGTTCGTTGGTGGAGTCGTCCTTTTTCTTTTCATCCTCCTTGGGGTCCCACTTTACCCAGTCGATGCTGAATGCTTGCATGG
>JAFZDY010000014.1 GCA_017560945.1 Bacteroidaceae bacterium
CTAAAGGTAGAATAGTTTTCAGATATAAATAAAAGAATTAGATATGAAAGTAAGAGCATCATTAAAGAAACGTACGCCGGATTGCAAAATCGTTAGACGTAATGGCCGTTTGTATGTGATTAACAAAAAAAATCCTAAGTATAAGTTACGTCAGGGATAATTTTAGTAATTTTGCAAAAAAATAACTTTAGTATATGGCTATAAGAATTGTTGGTGTAGATTTGCCTCAAAATAAGAGAGGAGAAATCGCGTTGACCTACATTTATGGAATAGGTCGCAGTAGCTCAGCGAAAATCTTGGATAAGGCAGGCATTGATAGAGATATCAAGGTTAAGGATTGGACTGATGACCAAGCAGCTAAAATCCGTGAGATTATCGGTGCAGAGTTCAAGGTGGAGGGTGACCTTCGCTCAGAAATTCAGTTGAACATCAAGCGCTTGATGGATATCGGTTGCTATCGTGGTGTTCGTCATCGTATTGGTTTGCCCGTTCGTGGTCAAAGTACCAAGAATAATGCCCGTACACGTAAGGGTAGAAAGAAAACCGTTGCAAATAAGAAAAAAGCTACTAAATAATAATCGTTAGATATGGCAAAAAAAACAGTCGCAGCTAAGAAGAGAAATGTGAAAGTTGACGCCAATGGACAGTTGCATGTTCATTCATCTTTCAATAATATCATCGTCTCTCTTGCAAACAGTGAAGGTCAAGTTATTTCATGGTCTTCAGCAGGTAAAATGGGATTCAGAGGTTCTAAGAAGAACACTCCGTATGCAGCTCAGATGGCCGCTCAGGATTGTGCAAAGATTGCATATGATCTCGGTCTAAGAAAAGTGAAAGCATATGTTAAGGGTCCGGGTAACGGACGTGAGTCTGCTATCAGAACGATTCATGGTGCAGGTATCGAGGTTGTTGAGATCATTGATGTAACACCACTTCCACACAATGGTTGTCGTCCTCCTAAGCGCAGAAGAGTATAATAGATAACCTGAATTAAGAACAGTAGACGATGCCGGTGATTGTTTATTTGGATTGTATCTTTCCTTTCTACAATCGCGGCTGCAAGCAGACCGGATATCGTCGTTCAGAACTTTAAAATAATAAAATAAAATGGCAAGATATACTGGACCAAAATCAAGAATTGCCCGTAAGTTTGGTGAGGCAATCTTCGGACCTGATAAGGTATTAGCAAAGAGAAACTATCCTCCTGGACAGCATGGTAACAATAGAAGAAAAAAATCTTCTGAATACGGTATCATGTTGGCTGAAAAGCAGAAGGCAAAGTACACTTATGGTGTATTGGAAAAACAGTTCCGTAACATGTTTGAGAAGGCTGCAAGTGCTAACGGTATTACCGGTGAGATTCTTTTGCAGAACCTCGAAGCTCGTTTGGATAACGTAGTATTCCGTTTGGGTATTGCTCCTACTCGTGCTGCTGCTCGTCAGTTGGTAGGCCACAAGCACATTGTTGTGGATGGTAAGGTAGTTAATATCCCTTCTTATTCAGTTAAACCCGGTCAAATTGTAGGTGTTCGCGAGAAGTCAAAGTCTTTGGAAGTTATTGCTAACTCTTTGGCTGGTTTCAACCACAGCAAATATCCTTGGATAGAGTGGGATGAAGCTACTAAGGCTGGAAAATTGTTGCATCTTCCTGAAAGAGCAGACATTCCTGAGAACATTAAAGAACAGTTGATCGTTGAGTTGTATTCTAAATAATAATTGATTCCATGGGCATATTAGCATTTCAAAAACCAGATAAAGTGATTTTGTTGGAGTCGGATTCAAAGTATGGTAAGTTTGAATTCCGTCCTTTGGAGCCAGGTTTTGGTATTACTGTAGGTAATGCTTTGCGCCGTATCCTGCTTTCTTCTTTGGAAGGATATGCTATCAATACAGTGCGTATTGAAGGTGTAGAACATGAGTTCTCTGCTGTTCCTGGCGTTAAGGAAGATGTAACCAACATTATCCTGAACTTGAAGCAAGTTCGCTTCAAACAAGTTGCTGAGGACGTGTCACCTGAGAGAATTAGTATTGATATTGCCGGTACTACTGAATTCAAGGCAGGAGATATTGCTAAGTATTTGAATGGATATGAAGTGTTAAATCCTGAATTGGTCATTTGCCATTTGGATTCAAAGGCAACTATGCACATGGATTTGACCCTTAACAGAGGCCGCGGTTACGTTACTTCCGAAGAAAATCGTGAGTTCTGTACCGATGTTAATGTTATTCCGGTCGATTCAATCTACACTCCGATTCGTAATGTAAAGTATCAGATTGAAAACTATCGTGTTGAGCAGAAAACTGACTACGAAAAGTTAATTCTTGAAATTACAACGGATGGTTCCATTCAACCGAAAGAGGCATTGAAAGAAGCTGCTAAGATTCTCATTCACCATTTCATGCTTTTCTCTGACGAAAAGATTTCATTGGAAAGCTCTGATCTCGATGGAAATGAAGAATTTGATGAAGAGGTTCTCCATATGCGTCAACTCCTTAAAACTAAGTTGGTAGACATGAATCTTTCTGTTCGTGCTCTTAATTGTTTGAAGGCTGCTGATGTTGATACTTTGGGTGACTTAGTTCAATTCAACAAGACAGATCTTTTGAAATTCCGCAACTTCGGTAAGAAATCGCTCACGGAGCTTGATGATTTGCTCGAGAGTCTGAATCTTACGTTTGGAACAGATATTTCTAGGTATAAATTAGATAAAGATTAAGAAATGAGACATAATAAGAAATTCAACCATTTGGGTCGTACTGCTTCTCATAGAAGTGCAATGTTGGCTAACATGGCATGTTCTTTGATTAAGCACAAAAGAATCACTACGACCGTAGCCAAAGCTAAGGCTTTGAAGAAGTATGTAGAGCCTTTGTTGACTAAGGCTAAGAATGATACAACAAACTCTCGTCGTGTTGTATTCAGCAACTTGCAGGATAAGTATGCTGTTACAGAATTATTCAAGGAAATCTCAGTGAAGATCGCTGATCGTCCTGGTGGTTATACTCGTATAATCAAGACTGGTCACCGTTTGGGTGATAATGCAGAAATGTGCTTCATCGAACTCGTTGATTACGATGAAAACATGGCTAAAGAAAAGACTGCTAAGAAAGCTACTCGTACTCGTCGTTCTAAGAAGAGTGTTGCTGCTGCAGTTGAAACTCCGGTTGAAGAAGCTCCTAAGGCTGAATAATTTAAGATTCAATATATATAAAAGAGGGAATACCTTTATGGTACTCCCTCTTTTTGTTGTTTATAATACAGAATCTTTATATCAATTGATGCTTTGTATAGTACATATTAGATGGCATTCTTTTAAATGAATTTATAGCTTTCTTAAAAAAATGCTGTGATTGTATTTTTATTGTGGTAAAAAGAGTATCTTTGCGGAAAATTTAAGAATATAAATAATATAGTAATATGGAAAATAAACTGAAGCCTGAAACCCTGTGTGTACAAGCTGGATGGCAACCTAAAAAAGGTGAGCCACGTGTGCTTCCTATCTATCAGAGTACTACATTTAAGTATGATACTAGTGAGCAAATGGCACGTCTGTTCGATTTGGAAGATAGTGGCTACTTTTATACGAGATTACAGAATCCCACAAATGATGCAGTCGCTGCAAAAATCGCTGCTCTTGAGGGTGGAGTAGGTGCTATGTTGACTTCTAGTGGACAAGCTGCAAATTTTTACGCAATTTTTAATATCTGTCAAGCTGGTGATCATTTTGTTTGTGCTTCTGCAATTTACGGTGGAACTTTCAATTTGTTTGCCGTGACAATGAAGAAATTGGGTATAGATGTTACATTTGTGGATGTAGATGCGGATGAAGATGAATTGAATGCCGCATTCCAACCTAACACAAAGGCAATGTTTGGAGAAACCATTTCTAATCCAAGTTGTGCAGTACTTGATATTGAGAAATTTGCCCGTGTAGCTCATAAAAATGGTGTACCTCTTATTATTGATAATACATTTGCAACACCTATTAATTGTCGTCCATTTGAGTGGGGTGCAGATATCGTTACACATTCTACAACTAAGTACATGGATGGTCATGCCACAGCTGTGGGAGGAGTAATTGTTGATAGTGGTAATTTTGATTGGGAGGCTCATGCAGATAAGTTTCCAGGATTGACTACACCCGATGAATCATATCATGGGCTTACCTATACCAAAGCTTTTGGCAAAGGTGCATACATGACCAAAGCCACAGCACAACTTATGCGTGATCTTGGATCCATTCAATCTCCTCAAAATGCATTTTTATTAAATCTTGGACTCGAAACTCTTCATTTGCGTATTCCTCAACATTGTCGCAATGCTCAAACTGTTGCAGAATGGTTAGAGTCAAATGAGAAGGTTGCTTGGGTGAATTATTGCGGTTTGAAAGGAAACAAGTATTATGATTTAGCTCAGAAATACTTGCCTAATGGATCATGTGGCGTTATTGCTTTTGGCTTAAAAGGTTCTCGTGAAGATGCCATTCAGTTTATGGATAATCTCAAGTTAGCTTGCATCGTCACTCACGTAGCCGACGCCCGTACTTGTGTACTTCATCCTGCAAGTCACACTCATCGTCAGTTGACCGATGAACAGTTGCGCGAGGCAGGTGTCGCTCCCGATCTTATCCGTTTATCAGTTGGAATAGAGAATGTAGAGGATATTATTGCTGATTTGAAGCAAGCAATGGGATAATACATTCCCATGAAAATGAAGTGTAGAACTATTGTACCCCTATTATATTATTATTGGACAGTGGTTCTACACTTTTTCATTTTCTTCCTCATATTAGGATACATTATTTTTTCATATCCCTTCAGTGTAGTTGGGTCATGCTTAAGAACTGTTAGGCAATTCTTAAGCCTCGCTGGACATCACTTAAGAGATAGTTCCGTAACTCTTAAGAGATTTTTTGCTAATACTTAAGAGATTTTTAAGTAATACTTAAGAGTTTTTTGGATATAATTATGCATATTTTCTTATGCGGTTGTATGTTAACAATTTCCGTTGACACGGTTTGCTTAGTCCTTTTATTGATAACTTTCAGCCTCCATAAGAGTGAATTATTCGTTGTTTAAATTGGTAAGATTTGAACGATATAGATGCTCATTAGATACCGATATTTTGTTCTTTTAAGTGATTCCTATTCGGACATAAATAGACCTTATATTTTATAAATTATTCCATTTTAATGTGTGTAAAAATTACTATATTGCTATCGGAGAAATGGCAAGAAAACCCTTTCTAATAGCTCTTCTGGCTTCTGTCATATGGAGTTCAAGCACCTCCTGTGATTATTGTTTATTCATTGTTGTTATCGCACACAGAAAAAAAAGTTTAAATTGTTGGTGTTAAAAAAGTATAAATAGAGAGAAGTAGAAGTTAAAAACTTAGTTGTTTTGATAAGTTTGAGTTATCTTAGCCCCGTTAAAGAGTGTTGTGACTTGTCACGAACCCTTAAATAATAAGGAATTTATAAATGTTCTTTATTCACTTTAATTGTATGCATATGAAACCTAAATAACTGTATGATACCATTTGCTGGCAGATAAACTAATAGCTTTTAATAGGCTTTAGATAACCTGTTTGCATACTAGATGGGTCAGGGGAGACACATAGTATCTCCTGCTTGTGATAGAGAAAAATTGTGTGAGAAAATATAAATAATAATCAATATTAACTAATTAACTAAATGTTATGAAAAGCAAAGCTATGAGACATTTGTTCTGTAGATCAGCTTTCGCTGCCTGCTTGGTAGGTGGTGCTATGATGTTGCCGTCTTGTCAGGATGAACTCCTTACTGGACGGCCTTCGTGGCTCGGAAACTCCATTTATGAGCGGTTGGCTGAAGAGGGTAATTATGAAACTACTCTTAAACTGATTGAAGATTTGGATTTGTACTCAGTTCTGAGCAAAACAGGTTCAAAAACTTTGTTCGTCGCTACCGACGAAGCCTACGAGGAATGGTATAGAACCAACGAGTGGGGAGTGAGATGTTATGAGGATTTGACTCAAGCGCAGAAGAAACTTTTGTTCAACAGCGCTATGGTCAACAATGCTTACTTGGTAGAGTTGCTCTCCAATGTAAGTGGACCCGATTTCGGAGAACGTGCAGGTAAGTGTATGCGTCGTCCTTCGGCTCTCAGTGTGTACGATTCTGTATCAACTATTCTTCCGGCTGATATGCCTGCTGTTACAAGCGAGAAGGTGGCTGGTTTCCAAGATCCTTGGGCTAAGTATCGTTCTAAAGAGGGCGGTATTGTATTGTTGAAGGATAACAATCCTGCTCCAATGATTCACTTCTTGCCCGCTTTCATGGCTTACCACAAGATTCAGAATGAAGATTTGCAGATTATTTCTGGCGACCCTAATGCTACTATCAAGGATGCGTGGGTGAATGGTAAGAAAATTCTTGAACGTGATATCACTTGTAAGAATGGTTACATTCATAAGGTTGATGGCGTGATTGAACCTGTTATGAATATGGCAGAGTTTATTCGCAAACAGGCGAAGAGTCAGACCAATCCTACAAGCATTTGGTCAAGATCTCTCGATCGCTTCTCTGCACCTTATTACAATGAAGATGCTACCAAAGAGTATCGTCGTTTGTATGGTACTCAGGATTCAGTATTTGTTCTTCGTTACTTTAGTAGTTGGAGTGCTGGCGAAGCTGCTAACAACACTACTCCTAAAGAACTCGGAGGAAAGAAGGTTACAGATTTGTTGCCCTTCGATCCAGGATGGAATACCTATATATATAATAATACTTCCGATCAGACCATGTATTACGATGCTGGTGTGATGATTGTTCCTACAGACTCTGCTATGTTGGCATGGTTTGAAACTGAAGGTGCCGAGTTGAAGGATCAGTTTAAGACTTTCGATAGCATTCCTTCTCAGACTTTGAAGGAGTTGTTGGGCGCTAACATGGTAGAAACATTCACCGATAAAGTACCTACAAAGTTCGACAACATTCTCGATGCTTCTACTCAGTTGCCTTTGGGTGTTAAGGCTGAGGACGTAGTGAAGTCTTACATGGGATGTAATGGTGTGGTATATGTAACAAACAAGGTGTACGCTCCACGTTCTTACTTTAGTGTTGCATTCCCCGCTATGGTTCGTGAGGAGACTATGAAGGTTATCTATTGGGCATTCGATGAACTCGAATTCTTGCCTTACCTCAACTCTATGGATACTCGATATAGCTTGTTGTTGCCTACCAACAACGCTATGTTGCAATATGTTGAGCCTGTTACTTATGGCGCATATCAAACAACCATGTTGGAGTTCTCATACGACTTTGATAAAAAGACTGTAGTGGCTGATCGTTACGAATGTGAAGTTGATGATAACGGAAATCTTATTAAGGGTACTGCACTCACTGAAAATGGTGGTGTAGATCTTGCTATCATCAAGGACCGTTTGACCGATTTGGTGGATCAGTTGATTATTGTAGGTGATATTGAGGACGGAAATGAGTATTACATGACTAAGGGCGGTACTCCTGTTCGCGTTGTTAATGGTGTTGACGGTATTGAAATCTTTGGTTTGTGGCAAAATGGTTATAACAAACCTTTGACCGTAACTGCTGTGTACGACAAGACTCAGGGTGGTAATGGTAAGTCTTACGAAATCGACAATCAGATGCCTTTGGCTTCTCCCAAGTCTGTGTACAATGTGTTGTCAGAGGATGCTAACTACGAAGGCTTCTACGACCTTATCAAGGGTTCTGATATGTTGATCTCTGCTATGGGAACCAAATATGCATGTGCTGGTCAGGATACTGAGAATAAGAACGTGCGTTTGTTCGATAACTACCACTATACCGTATATGCTCCCACCAACAAGGCAATTCAGGCATTGGCTGATTCATTGCCCACTTGGGATGATTATGATGAATGGAATGAGGTTGCTCTATACGCATCAGATGCAGATTCTATTGCACTTGCCAAGATGTGTTGTACTGTAATTAAGGAACGCATCACCGATTTCTTGCGTTACCATTTGCAGGATAACCTGCTCCTCATTGGATCTGGTGATATCAATTCAAGATACGAATCAATGCTTGTGAACAAGGCCAACGGACGTTTCTTCTCTTTGCAAGTAAATGGTAATAATGATGGTCTTCAAGTTATGGATCAGATGGGAAATATCGTAAGTGTAGTATCTGATCCTGCATACTATAACCAAATTTGCCGTGAGTTCTGGTTTACAACTGATGCAAATTCTAAATTGGATGTAACTACTTCTACCATTTACATGGAATCAGATGCTGTTGTACATCAGATTGATGGTGTGTTGAGACATAAGTATTATGGCGAAACTTGGAAAGAAGAAGCCGAAAGAAGATTAGGTAAGTAAGAGAAGGAGGAACCAAATTATGAAATATAACAAATTAAATAAAGGAATGTTCCGCCGATTGGCTGCAATGGCAGCTTTGTTGCTGTCCTTCACAGCAGCTATGGCTCAGATAACAGCTGTAAGTGGAACCGTAAGTGATGATATGGGGCCTTTGATGGCAGCTGTCGTATGTGAGGTTGACGTCAATGAACGTATCATCGAAAGTACGCTCACAGATATGAATGGTAACTTCACCATGAGAATTCATGATTCTAAGAAGAATAAGTTGAAGTTCCAGTATGTGGGTATGAAAACACAAATCCTTACTATTAACAAGGAGGTGTACAACATCACAATGGCCTCTGATGTAGTATTGGATGTAGTAGAAGTAAAGGCTCAGCGTAAGATGGGTGGTAACAACCTTCCTATTCCTGAGCGCGAAATCTCTTTCGCTACTCAGACATTGGATATGACCGAGTTCGAAGGTTTGGGTATCACATCTGTGGACGAAGCTTTGCAGGGACGTATCGCAGGTCTTGATATCGTAGCTAACTCTGGTGACTTGGGATCAGGTTCAACTATGCGTTTGCGTGGTGCCTCTTCTTTGTCAACATTGACCAATGCCAATCCTTTGATTGTAGTGGATGGTAACGTTCGTAATGTGGACCTTGCCAATTTCGACCTTGCTTCTGCTAACAACGAACGTTTTGCAGAATTGTTGAACATCAACCCCGAGGACATCGCAACTATCACAGTGTTGAAGGATGCTGCTGCTGCTGCTATTTATGGTAGCCAGGGTGGTAGCGGTGTTATCGAGTTGACAACCAAGCGTGGTGTGAAGGGTAAGCCTCGTGTAAGCTACTCTTTGAAGTTGACCTCTACTCATCAGCCTCAGGGATTCGATTTGTTAAATGGTGACGACTACACCATGTTGTTGAAGGAAGCTTACTTTAATCCTGAACAGAATGATGCTGCAAGTGATATCCGTGAGTTGAACTACGACCCCACATTCTCTGAATATGAGCAGTATAACAATAATACCGATTGGCGCAAAGCTGTAACTCAGGTAGGTCTTCGTCAGAACCATTACGTGTCTATCTCTGGTGGTGGTAACAAGACTTCATTCCGTATTGGTGCTGGTTATGACAATGAAACTGGTACTATGATTATGCAGGAACTCGATCGTTTCTCTACTCGTGTAGCTTTGGACTATGATATCAGTGATCGTATTCGCGTTTCTACAAACTTCTCTTTGACATATACCAAAAACCAGAGAAATAGCGATGGTTTGTTGGATATTGCACAGAAGAAGATGCCTAACATGGGTATCTATGAACAATATCCTGTAGGACATCCTTTGCAGGGACAAAATACTGATATGTATTACACTATGTTGCAGACTGGTAATGAGGTGTTTGCAAATGACCAACGTGGTTATGTAAACCCTGTGGCAAGTGCATATTTGGCAAAGAATCACAGCAAGACCTACGATATGTCTCCTGAATTGGTGCTTCAATATCGTTTGTTGGGTCTTGAGGAGAATCAGTGGCGTTTGGACTATCGTGGAAACGTTTACATGAATATCTTTAACCAATATGACGACAAGTTCTATCCTGCTGAATTGACTACAATCTCATGGGACTCTGGTAGTGGTGTGAATACATCAAATACAAGCAGTAACAAGAGTGTATCTTTCAATACTAAGCAGCAGTTGACATTGTATCCAGTATTTGATAACAAGGATCACTCTGCTATGTTGCTCGCTCGCTTTGAGTTGAATACTGGTTCATCAAGCGGACAATCTACTGCAGGTAAGGGTCTTCCTTCAGGTGGTGTGGCAAGTCCTGATGCTGGTGGTTTGATTACCAGCATGAGCGCTTCTAACAACGAAAGCCGTTCTATGTTCTACTCATTCTCTGCGCACTATGCATACAAGTCACGTTATGTAGTTGACTTTACTTTGCGTATGGATGGTACTACTAAGTTCGGTGCCAGCAACCGTTGGGGTTACTTCCCCTCTGTTTCACTCCGTTGGAACGTGATTGATGAACCGTTCATGGAATCTACTCGCGAATGGTTGTCAATGTTCTCTATCCGTCCAAGCTGGGGACGCACTGGTAACCAACCTGGACAGGATTACCTCTTTACCTCTAAGTATGGATCAGGTGACCGTTATTTGGATATGTCTTCAATGAAACCGTTGAACATCCGTCTTTCTGACCTCCGTTGGGAAAAACGCATCAGTTACAACATGGGTGTTGACCTCGGATTCTTTAACGATCGTTTGAAGTGGACTATCGAAGCTTATAGTACAATCACTGATGATATGTTGGTAAGTGGATATCGTATTCCTACTAACTCAGGTTTCACATCTGTACCTTATAAGAACAGTGGTAAGATGAAGAACGAAGGTTGGGAGTTCCACATAAGTACAAATCGTTTGGTTCAGAAGGGTAAGTTCCACATGGATATGAACGTGAACTTCGGTAACAACCGCAATACCATCCTCGAAATGGACGAATTCGTTCTTGAAGATAGAAACCCCGATTATGACTTTGAAAACGGAACAGTGTTGCAGCGTGTACAGGTGAACAACTCATTCGGCTCTATCTACGGATTCCGTAGCAAGGGTGTTTATCAGTACAACTACGAAACATTCCGCGATATGTCACCCGAAGAACGTCAAGAGTTCTTGGCTGCGGGTAAGACAGCTCCTATTGTTAAGAATGCAAACGGTGAAGTTGTATATGACTCAGAAAACAAGCCCGTTCGTATGATGTACAACTATACCAACGACGGTACAGGTAAGAACTACAAGTTCATGGGTGGTGATGCTATCTATGAAGATATCAACCACGATGGTAACATCAATGCACTCGATATCGTTTACTTGGGTAACTCTTTGCCTAAGTTGACTGGTGGATTCGGATTCAACTTTAGCTATGACCGTTGGAGAGTTAGTTCTCAGTTCGTATATCGTGTAGGTTATGACATCCTCAACATGGCTCGTCTCAATGCTGAAGCCATGACAGGTAATAATAACCAAAGTCAGGCAGTTAACTGGCGTTGGCGTAAGGAAGGTGATATCACGTCTATTCCTCGTGCAATGCATGGTAATACCAACTACAATACTCTCGTAAGTGACCGTTTCGTAGAAGATGGTAGCTACTTGCGTATGAGTTATTTGCAGGTTAACTATGATTTGCCCAAGCGCTATTTGAAGTGGAGTGGATTGAACAGAATCAGCCTCTATGCAAGTGGTAATAACTTGTTCGTACTTACTAAGTACACAGGTGTTGACCCTGATATTTCTTGTGGTGAAGGTCCTGCTGTTGATAATGCACAGACTCCGCGTTCACGTTCATACACATTTGGTGTGACTGTTGATTTCTAAGTCTTAAAAGTGTGTTGAACTTAAATTATCCATGAATAATTAACAATAGATAGTTATGAAAAAAATAATATATAGTTTGCTTCTTGCGACAGGTATGATGGGAGGTCTTTCGTCATGTGGTGACTTCCTTGAAATTGAGCCGCAGAATGAAGTTCTTTTCGAGAACTTCTGGAACGAGAAAGCCGACGTTGATGCAATGGTGGCAGGATGTTATGCCAGAATGCAGGACGATGATGTATTGACACGTATGTTGATTTGGGGTGAGTTCCGCAGTGACAACTTAGTTGCCGGTACAAATATCGAGAATAACTTGAATCTCAATAATATCATGTTGGAGAACTTGCGTGCTTCCAATGATTATGTTACTTGGGATCCCCTCTATGCAGTTATCAATCGATGCAATACTATCATTAAGTTTGCTCCAATGGTGGCTGAGCGCGATTTGAGTTTCTCTGAAAGTGAATTGAAGGCAACTATTGCCGAGGTATCTGCTATTAGAGATTTGTGCTATTTCTATTTGATTCGTACATTCCGCGATGTACCTTATTCAACTATCGCCTACACTGATGATGATCAGAAATTCGATTTGCCCGCTACTCCGTTCTACGTAGTATTGGACAGTTTGATCAGTGATCTTGAAGCAGTAAAGGGTGATGCAGTGGTAAAATATCCCGAAAACAAGAAAAACTATCAGACAGGACGTATCACACAGGATGCTATCTACTCTATGTTGTGCGAAATGTATTTGTGGAAGAAGGATTATGCCAACTGTATCCGTTGTGCTGATTGGGTAATTGAATCAAAGCAAAAGCAGGAAGAAGATCGTCGTAAAAAACAGAATGGATCTACTATTACAAAAGTAGAGTATTTGATGGATTATCCATTGATTCCTACAGCATCAACATCTGTAAAGAATGAATATGGTAAAGCCTTCGCTTCTATTTTTGGTCAAGGTAACAGTACAGAAGGTATCTTCGAGTTGACATTCGATAAAGAGAATACCAATATGCCTGCTAATGGTGTATTTGAATCTATGTTCGGAAGTTCATCAGGTAACGGATATGTTAAACCTGCAGGTTTCATTGCTGAAGATGTGAGTGCAAAAGAATATAAAGTGTTCAACAATCAGTATGATGCACGTTTCTACGAAAACATCTCTACTGATGGTCCCAGAGTACTGAAAGGTGTAACAGAGAGTGCAACTGTTACTAATTCTTCTGGAACAATCAAGAATGCTGATGCAAGCAGATTCTATTCACAAGGTCAAAATCGTTCTAACTTTGTATTCTATCGTTTGAGTGACATCATGTTGCTGAAGGCTGAAGCATTGGTGCAAAGTATGACTGATTCAAGTGAAGACTCTCTGTCAGGTAATAATGAAAGTCTTAGACGCCAGGCTTTTGATTTGATCACAGTGGTGAATAAGCGTTCATTGTGCCAGACAAATCAAAAGGACTCTTTGATTTATGGTAACTATGGTACCAAGTTGCAAATGACTGAATTGGTATTGCTCGAACGTCAGCGTGAATTGATGTTTGAGGGAAAACGTTGGTTCGACCTTGTACGTGATGCAATGCGTACCAATAGTACTCGTACATTGATGAGTCACGTTCTCAAGAAGTATGTAACCAATACTTCAGTTATTCAAAACAAACTGATTAAATTGGATGCTATCTTTTGGCCGATTCATGAAGATGAATTGAAGATTAACAAGAGCTTGAAGCAGAACCCATTGTATGGTGCAAGCGACAAGGATAGCTATGAGAAGAATTATTGATTGTAATAACTAAATATATATGAATGTTATGAAATTATTCAGAAATATATTGTTTGGTGTCATTTGCTCATTGGGATTTGTTGCCTGTGATGACAATTTGAACACTGAAAATTACTACACCTTCACGGGTGAGATGATGAGTGATTACATCACATCGCGTCCTCAGTATAGTAGTTTTGCTACTGTAGTGGAGCGAGCAGGATTGATGGATTTGCTCTCTACTTATGGTCACTATACTTGCTTCTTGCCCGATAATGAAGCATTTGAGGCTTATTTGGAGGCTCATGATAAGGTTTCTTTGGAATCCTTGACCGATGCAGATTGTGATACTATTGCACGTACTCACTTGGTGGGTAATATGTATTCAACAGTTGAAATGATTGATGGTACATTGCATACTGCCAACATGAACCGTCGTTATATTCAGATTACTCACGGACTTGATGCTGATAGTAATTCAGTTGTTATATTGAACCGTGCTGCACACATCTATTTTGGTCTTGAGGATGACTCTGTGGAGAATGGTATCGTACATCCTATCAACATGGTGCTTGAGAACTCAAATGCAAGTATCGTTGAAATTCTCAAGAAGAATGATAAGGTTAAAACTTTCTACGAAGCTTTGAGATTGACAGGTATCGATGATACTCTTCAATTGATGAAGGATCCCAATTACAACTATTTGGATTATCCTCGTTATTATTACAAGAGTGATACACATAAAGAGGTAGCAACCGTTCCTGATGAAAAGAAGCGCGGATTTACACTCTTCATTACTCCTGATGCGGTATTGGATTCATTGATGGTTAATAAGTATGGTATTCAAGAGACTGGTATTGAGGGCTTGAAAGCCTTGGCAAAACAGATTTATGACAAGACTTATCCCGAAGATAAGAATGCCTATGCAGAAGATGACTATGAGAATCCTAAACATCCCTTGAACCGTTATGTAAGATATTGTATCCTTAATCGTGACGTAAAAGGTTGGGACTACTTGACTATCAAGGAATTCATTGTGGATGGAACTGTACAAGCTCTTGGTATCAGAACTGAAATTCAGAACCCCATTGATTGGTATCAGACTTTATTGGAAGGTACCATGATCAAGTTCGAACAGTTGACTGTACGTAAGTTCCAGGGTAACGGGAAATTAGGTCAGCGCTATGCAAACCGTCGTCATGAGGGTGTAGGATCTGGTTACGAAATCGAAGGTTCTTTCATTTCTCCTACTGTCGAAGAAGAGTATATTCAAGATGCTCCTAATGGACGTTATTTCTATGTAGATGATATTGTAGCATTTACCGAGGATGTACGTGATATTGTACAGAATATGCGTATTCGTATGGACTTCTCTACTATCTTCCCTGAAATCATGACACACGACGTTCGTTTGAATGGTGATCCGTTTACAAACGATAACGATGCTGTGGCTGACGATGCGTTCAAGAATGGTCGTAACTACTATTTCCCCGAAGGATATCTTGATGGTGTAAGAAAGTTTGGACCTAACTGTAAGTTTGTGTACAGACGTCCTCACATTACATATTACGTGTTCTGCGGTGATGAAATGAATCTTTTCGGTGACTATGACTTTGAGTTCCGTTTGCCTCCTGTACCCTTTGCTGGTGATTGGCAAATTCGTCTCGGTTACTCTGTAACATCTACTCGTGGTATTGCTCAGATCTATTTCAATAGTAAACCCCAAGGTATTCCTTTGGATATGACTCGTGCTTTGAGTCATGAAACTATCATGGGTAGTGAATTTGGTGAGGTAGATTATGATGAGATGACTGCTGAAGAAAAGGCTGAGGATCAAAAGGCTTTGAAGAACAAGGGTTATTATCGCGGCCCTGCTGGAGCTTACTATGGTACTGGTAGATCTGAGTTTGAAACTCAGGCGAATACTCCTCGACGTATTTTGTGTCAAGTATCTATCCAAGATCCGACAGAGGACAATTGGTTACGTATTCGTTGCGCATCAAAGAGCAAGACAGGTAATAACAACGAGTTTATGTTGGATTATATCGAACTCGTACCTAAGAGTGTGTATGGTGTGACTGACGATGGTAAGATTGAGGACGATCTATAATATCTATTTAGAAGTTAAGAGAAGTAAATTTATTAATGTTCTAAACGTATGAAATATAAAATGAAATATACAAAGGTTTTAGGGCTGGCATTAGCCGCCCTAACCTTCAATGCTTGTTCAGATGAATGGGATGAGCATTACGTTGCGCAACCGCTCGGAAATGGCGTGTCATTGTGGCAAACTATTTCTACTGACGCAAATTTGAGTAATTTCAAAATGGTGTTGGATAGTTGTGGTTATGAGAAAGTATTGAATAGTTCACAGGTATTTACTGTGTTTGCTCCCACTAATGAATACTTTACAGAACAGCAAGCAGAGGCTTATATTGAGCTCTATAACCTTGACAAGGCCAGAAATAAGAAAGAGAAAGAAAATAGAGCTGTCAAGGAGTTCGTGATGAATCACATTGCTTTATACAATCACTCAGTATATTCAAACTATAGTGATACTATCGTGTTGTTGAATGGTAAGTACCTTCATTTAACAGACGAAACTGCTGGTGAACAATCTCTGATTTCTTCTAACATGCCTCACGGAAATGGTATATTGTATACAGTGGATGGAGAGTTGAGCTATTTGTCTAATGTACTTGAACAGTTAGGTAAAGTAGAAGGACTGGATAGTATTGCTGCATTCTTTGAAGAATACAATGTTTATGAATTCTTGCCTGAAAAGAGTATCCCTGGTGGTATTGTGAACGGTCAGACTGTATATTTGGATTCTGTGACTCGTTTGAAGAATGATCTTTTCGAATACGTTGGAAAAATCAATGACGAGGACTCTACCTATTGGATGGTAGCACCTGACAATGACATGTGGAAGGCTATGGTAGATGAGTACACAAACTACTTTGTATATGATGACTCTGTAGCTAAAGGTGATTCATTGCAGTATTTGTACTCTCGTCTTGCCATTATTCGTGGAACAGTGTTCAGTGCCACACAGAACCCTGATGAGTCAAAGTATGACTCAGTGAAGTCTACTGAAGCGATGGATTACAAACAACGTCTTACCAAGTATGGTAGTTATGATACCTACTATTATCAGTATGACAAGCCTTATGCTCCTGGTGGTATCTTTGCTAACGTGGATGAGTTCGAGTGTAGTAATGGTATATTGATGAAGGCTAATGCATGGAACATTGATAAATCACAAACATTTAGTCAATTGATTCTTACTGAATGTGAGACTCGTGGTGCTCTCGCTTACATCGATAAAGACGTAGACGGAACTCAAGATTCAAAGAATATTAAAACACAGACTACTACTGTGAATGTACCCACTAACAGTGAATACTATAACAAAATATCTGGAAATTCATTTATGAAAATCGCTCCTACAAGTGGTACCAATCCTTCAGCTACTTTCTACGTACGCGATGTGTTGTCTATGCCTTATGATATCTATGTAGTAGTAGTGCCTGCTACCGCTGAGGACCCCAGAGCTACAGAAAATCAGAGATTGCCTATCAAGGCTATTTTCAAAATTAATTATCACGACGAAAAGGGAGCATCAAAACTGGTAACTCAACAAAAAGATGAACGAATTGTATTGAATAATAATGTGATATCTAATCCTGAGGTTATTGATACTATTTTGGTGAAATCCAATGTAATGATTCCTACATGTTCATACGGCTTGCAAGACGCTGTTCCGCAGGTAACTATTACTGCTGAAAGTAGTGTAACCAACAGACAAGTGCAAACAAAACAATATACACAAACCATGCGTTTGGATGCTATCATCCTTAAACCGCATGTAGGTGAAGGTGAAGAAATTGTAATTGAATAATAAGTAAGAATATGAATAGATATATTTTATTCGGCATAACTTCGCTGATGGCTTTCTCATTGAATGCCTCAGCACAGGAGGGAACTACAGGTAGTGTGGCTAATGCCAATACTCGTACTACAAGTAGCTTCTCTACACGTACAGTAACAGGTACTGTATTGGATGCAGCTACAGGTTCTCCTATCTCTGGTGCCCTTGTGAGTGTGGCAGAAATGCAAGGATTCAGTGCTCTTACCGGCAAGGATGGATCTTATACTTTAGCTGTTCCTACATACGCTTCTTCTCTCTATATTACAGCTCCTGATCATGCTCCTTTGAGATTGGGTTTGATGAAGGGTGAAGCACAGTATGAGGCAAAAATGTATACCAATGCATTCAAAGCTGAGTACACTGATGACACCAATGTACGTGGTGACTACGGAACTACTGATTTTGGTTACACCAATGCATTCAATATTAAGGACGAGGTACAAGGTCAATTAGGTGCCTATGCTTTGACTTTGAATCATAACGGTACTCCGGGTGTAGGTAGCACTATGTTTGTTCAGGGTTTGAATTCACTGAATGTAAATGCACAGCCTTTGGTTATCATTGATGACGTGATCATCGATCAACAGTATGGTCGTACATTGCTCCATGACGGTCTTTTCAATGACGTGCTTGGAAACATTAATCCTGCCGACATTGAGAGTGTAGAAATTATGCGTAATGGTACTGCACTCTATGGTGCGAAAGGTGCTAATGGTGTACTTATCATCAAAACTCGTCGTAATAAGTCTATGGCAACCCGTATTACTGCTACAGCCTCTTTGGGTGTAACTATGTTGCCTAAGTATATGGAGATGATGAACGCAGAGCAGTATCGCGGTTACGCTTCTGAATTGTTGGGTTCTACAGGTACACATATTCGTGAATTTAAGTTCCTCAACGAAGATCCTAACTACTACTACTACAAGCAGTATCACAACGATACCGATTGGAAGAAGGATGTATATCGTGAAGCCTTCACTCAAAATTATGGACTAAATGTAGGTGGTGGTGATGATATCGCAAGTTACAACCTCTCATTGGGATATACTTCTGCACAAAGCACATTGGATTGCAATGATTTGAATCGTTTGAACATTCGTTTCAATACCGATATCACTTTGAGCAATAAGTTGGATGTACGTTTTGACGCATCATTCACTAACCAGACACGTGCCGTTCGTGACGATGGTGCACCTGACGGTTATGATGAAGGTACATCTACTGCTCCTTCTTATTTGGCATACGTAAAGAGCCCCTTCTTGAGCCCTTATACTTATGGACGTGGTATCCTTTCTACTTCTCACTATGATATTTTGGATGAGGACTATCTTGATGAAGCGTTGGCTGATGTGGCAAAATATAACTACAAGATTGCCAATCCTCTTGCATTGAACGAGTATGCTGATGGTAAAAACAAGAACCGTTTTGAGACCTCTATGTTGAATTTGGCTATTACTCCTAAGTTCCAAATCAACAGAAACTTGTTCTTGAGTGAACACTTCAGCTATAACTTGGTGAATACAAATGAAAAGTATTACATCCCTGTGAATGGTGTGCCCGACTACTTTGTAAATAGTGTAAATGCTTATCGTGAGAACGAAACACGTTCACTCTATTCAAAGCAAGAGTCAATCACAAGTGATACACGTATTGACTGGAACATGCGTCATTACGCTCACCGTGTTCACGCATTCGGTGGTGTACGTGTAAATCTTGAGAACTACACACTCAACACTCAACTTGGATACAACACCGGTAGTGATAAGACTCCGTTTATCAGTTCTGATTTGATGAATGCTACTACTGCAGGAACCAAGGATTCATGGAATCATGTTTCATGGTATGGTCAAGCAGAGTATGATTACATGAGCCGCTACTACTTGCAGGCAAGTTTGTCATTGGATGGTTCTTCACGCTTCGGTAACGATGCTGATGGATTGAAGATGTTCGGTGCTCCTTGGGGTGTGTTCTGGGGCGTACAGGGTTCTTGGGTTATCTCAAATGAATCATGGTTTGCTCAGATTAAGCCTATTAATTACATGCGTTTGACTGCAGGTTACGATGTAAGTGGTAACGATGACATCGATTACTATGCTTCACGTAGTTTCTTCCGCGCTTCTAAGTATTTGAATGCTATCTCAGGACTTACTTTTGATGGTATTGGTAATACTAACATTCAGTGGGAAACAACTCGTCGTTTCAATGCAGGTTTGGAGACTAACCTCTTCAACAACCGTTTGAACTTGAGCCTTAACTACTTCAATAGTACTACTTCTGACTTGTTGACTAACCAGTCACTCAATATCTTGACAGGTTTGACTACTAACTGGGCTAACGGTGGTGAGTTGAAGAACCAAGGTTACGATGCTGCTTTCAACTTGAAGGTAATTGCTCAGAAAGATTGGCAGTGGCAGATTGGTGCAAGTGTAGGTCATTACAAAAATGAGATTACTCAACTTCCTGAGGTAAATGGTAAGAGAGAAATCATGACCGACATTTATGGTGCTACCGTGTTGACTAAGGAAGGTGAAGCTGCCAATGTATTCTATGGTTACGAAACTCAAGGAGTGTTTGCAACTACAGAAGAAGCTCAGGAAGCAGGACTTTACTACATGGACCAAAACGGTAAGACTAAGCACTACTTCGGTGCTGGTGACATGATTTTCGTTGATAAGACTGGTGAAGGTTGTATTGATGAGAACGACCGAGTTGTTATCGGTAACCCCAATCCCGATTTTTACGGAAATATCAATACTTCTCTCACATGGAAGCGTTTGACTTTGGATGTAAACTTCAACTACTCTGTTGGCAATGAAGTTTACAACTACATGCGCTCACAGTTGGAAGGTGGAAATCGTTTCATGAATCAAACTGTGGCTATGGTTAATCGTTGGCAGATTGAAGGTCAGGAGACCAACATGCCTCGTGCTACCTTCCAGGATCCTATGGGTAACAGTCGTTTCAGCGATCGTTGGATTGAAGATGGAAGTTATCTCCGCTTGAAGACTATGACATTGTCATACAATGTTCCTATGAAGTCTGAATACTTGCAAGGTATTCAAGTCTGGTTGCAGGGAAATAACCTTTGGACTCTTACCAAGTATTTGGGAAGCGATCCTGAGTTCTCTATGACATCTTCTGTACTTGGTCAGGGTATAGACTTGGGACAATTGCCTAAGAGCACATCTATCGTGGCTGGTATTAAACTTAACTTATAATAACTCAATAAAGAAGAATGAATATGAAAAAGAATATAATGAAAAGCCTCCGCACAATACCTTTTATTGTGTGCTTGTTAGCGGTGTCAGTTGTTGGACTGACATCGTGTGAGGACTTCTTCGAGCAGGATTCGGAGTATGTAATATTCGAGGGAGATAATGCGTTGGACAATGCGGCTGATACCATCTATTCAGTGATTGGTGTATTGAATAAGTTGCAGGCAATTGCTGACCGTACCATCTTGTTGGGAGAAGTTCGTGGTGATTTGGTGGATGTAACCGATTTCACTCATGCTGACCTCCGCAGTGTGGCTACTTTTAATATTGATGAAAACAATAAGTATAACAATCCTCGCGATTATTATGCAATCATCAATAACTGTAACTATTTCATTGCAAATGTAGATACTGCATTGATTAACAACCGTAACGAGAAGATCTTCCTGAAAGAATATGTGGCTGTTAAGGGATTCCGTGCATGGACTTACCTCCAGTTGGTTCTTAACTATGGTAGTGTTCCCTTTGTAGATAAACCTATTTTGACAAAAGAAGAATCTGAGAAGGATTATCCCCGCTATGATATCAAGCAGATTTGTAACTACTTCATCGATGACTTGATGCCGTTGGCAGACGAGAAATTGCCTTCTTATGGTACTATTCGTGGTTTGGATTCACGCCTTTTCTATTTCCCAATCTATCTATTGTTGGGTGAATTGAATTTGTGGGCTGAGAATTACGAACAGGCTGCATTGAACTACTACAAGTACATTAGTACACGTAATGGTACAAATTCTGTATATGCTATTGGAAGTGCCAGTGCGCAATGGAAGGATGATAAGTGGGAACAGGTTACAGGTGGTAACTTTGGATATAACGAGGAATCTTACTCTGAGAATGCCGAATTGATTATGATGATTCCTGGAGACTCTATTCCTTCAGAAGGTTACTATAGCGAGTTGAGAAACTTGTTCAATAGTACTGCTGATAATGAGTATAAGGTAGGATTGGTTCCTTCTGCAGCTTTGAAATCTCTTTCTGCATCTCAACGCTATTGTCATGTGAACATCAATTCACAAGGTAAGCGTGATACTCTTTATGCTCCTGAGAACCTTATTTTGACCGGTCGTGGTGAGAATAAAGATAGAAGTGGTGACTTGCGTTTGTCAAGTGTGTGGACTTTGGATGATAAGTTCACTAACAAGAATGGTGACAAGGTAGATCATCAGACAATTTCTAAGTTTGAATCTCGCAACGTGCATATCTATCGTCGTACCATGCTTTATCTCCGTATGGCAGAAGCTCTCAACCGTGCAGGTTATCCTGTATTTGCATACAAGATTCTTGCTTCTGGTGTGAACAATTCTGTTATTGAGACTGAGATTTTGCCGTTCTGTGATAATGCTGCAGATTCTGCGTTTGTACGTCAGTTCAATTTTGCTAACACTGATTATGAACTTATAACTCCAAGTGCAAGCAGTAGCGAATCATCTACATCAAGCACAAAAAATACGATGGGTATTCACAGCCGTGGTTCAGGTTGGAGTGCTTATAACAAGTATTATAAGATGCCTACTGGTACTTTGGAAGAACAACAAGATGCAGTTGAGGATATGATTGTAAACGAAGGTGCATTGGAATTTGCATTCGAAGGAACTCGTTTCTACGATTTGATGCGTGTATCTTTGCGTCGTGGTGACAATGACTATTTGGCTAGTCGTGTCGCACAGCGTACTGGTGTAGAAAATGTTACATTGCGCTCATACCTTCAGGACAATTCTAATTGGTATCTTGGTTGGAACGGCGAAATCGGTATCGAAGACGAAGAATAAGAAATATTTAGTTTGTAAGTAACATTCTGTAAGTAACGGGTAACAAGTAAAAAGCTTGTTGCCCGTTACTTTTTTCCCATAAATTCACTGCTAAACAATTTCCAATTAAGATATACTTAGTTTGCAAAGTTAATATAGGTGTCCGGTAAAAATCAAAACAGATATAAAAAGGTGTCTCAATCGCTGATTTAATGCGATTGAGATTCTTTTTTGTAATTACAAGCCCCCTCTAATCAATAAAGAGTCAATTGTATAGGTGGACTGTCATCAG
>JAFZDY010000015.1 GCA_017560945.1 Bacteroidaceae bacterium
GATAACCTATCATTCACACGGCTCTATTTCTTTCAGAGGCTTATTATTTTCGACAGAGAGAAATTTGGCAAGCGGCAGATTTCACTCCCTCAAAAATAATAGATTGATAAGAGTGCGTTTTTGCCGTTCTTGGAAATTGTCGTACCTTTGCACCGAATACGTGGAATGATGGAAACATCAAACTGCAAATAGCACTGAAAAGAGAAGAAACGCCCTTTATTGATACGCTTCGAGCGTTAAGAAACAATAAAAATGTTAAATCTTCACCTTTTAGAATGCACCCTTAAAGGTTATGACCATATTTCTGACTTATTACTCGCAAAATATTGAGTAATAACCGGTTGTAAATACCAATATGTACAAGCCTTACAAATGTTACTATCCCCAATTCTGTAACGAATATAGACTATGAGGCATTCTATCGTTGCGAAAATCTTACTGATGTCTATTGCTTTGCAGAAACTCTTCCTTCTACTTTTAGTGATGCGTTTGCTGAATCTCCTATCCAAAGTGCTACCCTGCATGTGCCCGCAAGTGCACTTGAGAGCTATAAGGGCACTGAGCCCTGGAGCAACTTTGGAAACATCGTGGCGTTGACAGAGGAAGAGTTGGCGCAAATCCATTCTGCAGATATGAACTCTGTTCAAGTGAAGGCACAAAATGGAGAAATCACCATTGAAGGTGCTAAGGACAAAACTCCTGTACACATCTATACAATGAACGGAGCCAAGGTGGCCAGCGGTGTGACTAAGCCGAACGCTACACTTACCCTCCACACTGGCTTTGCATCAGGCGAAGTGGCCATCGTAACCATTGGTACTAAGAGCGTGAAGGTGGTGATGAAATAAAAGCATCCACATAAAACGAAAAAAGTAACACATATCAATCCCTGCAACCTGGCACGACAACAGGTTGTAGGGATTGACGTTTTTAGGGATTACCTCTCTTTTAATTGACAACTAACCTATTTTCAAATGGGTACTGGGGAGCAAAGGTATGGCTCTTTCTATGCAAAGTACGTAGATGAAGGTATTAAAGGTACAGACTTTATGTCCCTGCCTCGGTGCTGGCAGTCTACTGCCTCAGTATTGGCATAGTACTGCCTCCATGGTGGCAGACGTCTGCCAAAGTACATTGGCAGAGATAGAGTATGTATGTTAACGATTTTAGTTGACTACTTTGAGCCTTATTTATAGCCAAGGTTGACTGAGTAGCGCTTTATCAAGTACGGATGACGTGGGCGATACGGCGGAATCGTAACTTTAACTTACATGCTTGGAAACAAAAAAGAATCGAAATTCTTTTTGTATTTATCATTGCTTACACTATCTTTGCACCATAATTAAGAAAAAGATGAAAGAATTCGTAATATCTGAAGCCCAAACGGAAACGGCGATATTGGTAGCCATCATCACTCCGCAACAAAACGAGCGGAAAACCAATGAGTATTTGGACGAGTTGGAGTTTCTGGCCGAAACGGCTGGAGCCAAGACGGTGAAGCGCTTCACCCAACGACTGGACGGTGCCAGTTCGGTGACTTACATAGGAAAAGGTAAACTACAGGAGATAAAGGAATACATCCAACGCGAAGCGGAGGAGGAACGCGAGGTGGGAATGGTCATCTTCGACGATGAACTATCGGCTAAACAGATGCGCAACATCGAGAAGGAGTTGCAGATAAAAATACTTGACCGAACATCGCTCATCCTCGACATCTTTGCCATGCGAGCACAGACGGCCCACGCTAAGACTCAGGTGGAGTTGGCACAAAACCGCTATATGCTCCCGCGCTTGCAACGATTGTGGACACACCTCGAACGACAAGGTGGTGGATCAGGAAGTGGTAAGGGTGGCTCTGTGGGCCTCCGCGGACCTGGTGAAACCCAGTTGGAGATGGACCGTCGTATCATCTTGAATCGTATGGCATTGCTAAAGCAACAACTGGCCGAGATAGACAAGCAAAAGACTACACAACGCAAGAATCGCGGACGCCTCATCCGTGTGGCACTGGTGGGATATACCAACGTGGGAAAATCGACCATCATGAACCTGTTGGCCAAGAGTGAGGTATTTGCCGAAAACAAATTGTTTGCCACACTGGACACCACGGTGCGCAAGGTAATTATCGAAAACCTTCCCTTCCTGCTCAGTGACACGGTAGGATTCATCCGCAAGTTGCCTACTGAGTTGGTGGAATCGTTCAAGAGTACATTGGACGAGGTGCGCGAGGCAGACCTGTTGTTACACGTGGTGGACATCTCGCATCCCGACTTCGAGGAGCAGATACAGGTGGTGGAGCGCACACTAGGTGACCTTGGATGCAACGACAAACCAAGCATGATAATCTTCAACAAGATAGATGCCTACACATATGTAGAAAAGGAAGAGGACGACTTGACACCTCGCACCAAAGAGAACATTACCCTACCCGAGTTGATGAACACCTGGATGGCTAAGATGAACGGCGATTGCCTCTTCATCTCGGCAAGGGAAAAGACCAACTTGGAGGAATTGAAAACGACTATATATAATAAGGTGAGGGAATTGCACGTACAGAAGTACCCCTACAACGACTTCCTTTACCAAACATACGACACGGAGGAACAATGAAAAGAGCGTTGAGCCATACAGAAATAGAACAACTCGAGAAGCAGGGATGTCGTGCCTCGAATTGGGGACAAATCCTTGTGCATGAGCACTTCAATGCAGGCAACATCTGGCACACCACGTTCAGTGGAGAGGTGGAGATAGGAAAGGATGTGTGCCTCGACCGAGTGGGCGTGATAGAGAACTACGTCATAGAGGACGGTGTGACCATCTGCCGAGTGAACGAGTTGAAGACCAACAAGGTGTGGCTGAACGACCTTTATCGTGAGGGTGTCACCGTAGGAAACGAAGCAGGCGACATTAGCATACACTTCAAGCCCTTTCATATAGAACCCCTGGATTGGTTGGAGGCGCACTATCCACAAGTCGCCGAGCACATCCACACCTCTCAGGAAGGAGATTCCTCGTGCAACAGGATAGGAGAAGGAAGCACCTTGTGCAATGCAGGCGTCATACGCAACGTGCTCGTAGGCAAGGGTGTAACCATCGATGGAGCCGCCCATCTTGAGTGCGGACAATTGCAGGAAGATTGCTACATAGGTACACAGGTAATAGCCCATCACTTCAGCATTGGCACACGCACGAAAGTGACGGATGGAGCAAAACTCTACCACGTCATCACCACCAACGATTGCAAGATAGGCAAGGGATTCATGGCTGAGAATTGCTACTTTGGACACCATTGCGAAATGTTTTGTGGCGAGGCTTGTGCCGTATTTGCCGGTCCTCATGCGGTGAGCCACCATAAATCGACATTGCTCATCGGAGGCGAATTCTCATTCTACAATGCGGGCTCGAACACCAACCAAAGCAATCATGCCTATAAACTTGGCCCTGTGCACCACGGCACATTGGCAAGAGGCTCGAAGACGGCCTCGGGTTGTCACATCCTGTGGCCTATGCAGACGGCCCCCTTCACCATGGTGATGGGAAAGGTGAAGACACACCCCGACTTGACCGCATTACCCTTCTCGTATATTTTAGCAGACGGGGAAAAAGTTTTTTCCGTACCTGGGATAAATTTAGGCACCGCAGGCACTTTCCGCGATGTGATGAAATGGATTGAACGAGGCAAGTCGCCTTACACAGGAGAGTACGAATTTCTGTCGCCCATCGTCATGCAAAGTGTGTTCAAGGGAGTGGAGGAATTGAAAGCCCTGGAAGAGAAATATGGCACTGAAGTGGTAGAATATCCCTACAATGGGACCCTCATCCGCCGAAGCGCCCTGCAGAAGGGATTGCAACGCTATGAGTTGGCCATACGTATGTACGCCAACAAGATAACCCCCACCACCGACATTCACGAAGAGGCTCGTAACTGGCACTGGGTGGACGTGGCAGGATTGCCCATGACTGAAGCACTCTTAACCCAAGGATGTAGCCACCTCACCCCAGGGATGAAGGAGCCTCAGGTGGCGGATGAACTGAACGCCCTGTACACCATCCAAGCACAGCAATGGGGAGCCGCCATGTTGTACCAATTGTATGGCGAGCAATTCACCTCGGGAAAGATGATGCAGGAGAGTGCCCAAGCACTTGAAGAGTGGAAAAATCTGCTCGCAACTGACGCCCGCAAGGAGTTGTCTTTGGGCGATATGGACGAGGAAATAGTGAACTCCTTCCTGCAAAAATTAGGAAAAGAAACTTTTATCCGTTAAAATAATAAATTTCAGCAAAGAAGGTCTTTGATATTCCCTTGGAAATCGCTAACTTTGCCACCTAAATATTTTAATAGCACAAGACATGTCTGAAACTAAAAGAATCAAGACCGCTCTCGTATCGGTTTATCACAAGGAAGGTTTGGATGAAATCATTACCAAACTGCATGAAGAAGGTGTAGAATTCCTCTCAACTGGAGGAACTCGTCAGTTCATTGAATCATTGGGCTATCCCTGCAAAGCAGTGGAAGACCTTACCTCATACCCCTCTATCTTGGGTGGACGTGTGAAGACTCTTCACCCGAAGGTGTTCGGTGGAATCCTTTGCCGTCGTCACCTCGAAGAGGACATCCAACAGATTGAACAATATGAAATCCCCGAAATCGATCTCGTCATCGTTGACCTCTATCCTTTCGAAGACACCGTAGCATCAGGTGCCGAGGAGAAGGCTATCATCGAGAAGATCGACATAGGCGGCATCTCACTCATCCGCGCAGGTGCCAAGAACTTCAAGGACGTGGTAATCGTTGCCAGCAAGGCACAGTACCAACCCTTGGCAGACATCTTGAACGACCGTGGTGCTGAGACAACATTGGAAGAGCGCCGTTGGTTCGCCAAGGAGGCATTCGCCGTGTCATCACACTACGACTCTGCCATCTTCAACTACTTCGATGGCGAAAACGGTTCAGCCTTCCGCTCTGCAGTAGAGTGTCCCAAATCTCTCCGCTACGGTGAGAACCCCCACCAGCAGGGTGCATTCTTCGGAGACTTCGAAGCCATGTTTGACCAAATTCATGGTAAGGAAATATCATACAACAACTTGCTAGACATCAATGCTGCCGTTGATTTGATTGACGAATTCGACGAAGTGACATTCGCCATCCTCAAGCACAACAATGCTTGCGGCCTTGCTTCACGTCCCGCATTGGTAGACGCTTGGAAGGACGCTCTTGCAGGTGATCCCGTATCAGCCTTCGGAGGTGTATTGATTACCAACGCTGTTATCGACAAGGAGACCGCTGAAGAGGTAAACAAGATTTTCTTCGAAATCATCATCGCTCCCGACTATGACGTGGATGCACTCGAAATCCTCGGACAGAAGAAGAACCGCATCATCCTCGTTCGCAAGGAAGGTGTACAACTCCCCAAGAAGCAATATCGTTCAGTATTGAACGGAGTGCTCGTACAAGATCGTGATCTGAAGACCGAGACCCCCGAGGACTTGAAGCAGGTAACCGACAAGGCCGCTACTGCACAGGAGGTAGAGGATATGTTGTTTGCCAACAAGATTGTGAAGAACAGCAAGAGCAATGCCATCGTATTGGCTAAGAACAAGCAACTCTGTGCCAGCGGTGTGGGTCAGACTTCACGCGTTGATGCATTGAAGCACGCGATTGAGAAGGCTAAGGGATTCGGCTTCGACCTCAATGGTGCCGTGATGGCCAGCGACGCATTCTTCCCCTTCCCCGACTGTGTGGAGATTGCAGGCAACGAAGGCATCACTGCCGTTATCCAGCCAGGTGGATCGGTGAAAGACGAACTCTCATTCCAGTATTGCAACGAGCATGGCATTGCCATGGTAACTACTGGTTTCCGTCACTTTAAACACTAAGATTTAATTCTGAATTATGAATTATGAATTATGAATTCGTGCATCCGTTGCAAGTCTCTCATAATTCAGAATTCATAATTCACAATTCATAATTAAAGAAATGGGATTATTCTCCTTTACACAAGAAATAGCGATGGACCTTGGCACTGCCAACACCATCATCATCAACAATGGTAAGATTGTGGTGGATGAGCCGTCAGTCGTTGCCCTTGACCGTCACACCGACAAGATGATTGCCGTGGGTGGAAAGGCCAAGATGATGCACGAGAAGACTCACGACAACATCCGCACCATTCGTCCCCTTCGCGACGGAGTGATAGCCGACTTCTATGCCTGCGAACAGATGATGCGCGGCCTCATCAAAATGGTGAATACAGGACGCCGTCTCTTCTCTCCCTCGCTCCGCATGGTTATCGGTGTACCCTCAGGCAGCACCGAAGTAGAACTTCGTGCTGTGCGCGATAGTGCCGAACACGCTGGTGGACGCGATGTATACCTGTTGTTCGAGCCTATGGCTGCTGCCATTGGTGTAGGCATCGATGTGGAAGCACCCGAAGGAAACATGATTGTGGACATAGGTGGTGGTTCTACTGAGATTGCAGTCATCTCACTCGGTGGTATCGTTTCCAACAACTCCATCCGCACTGCTGGTGACGACCTTACAGCCGACATTCAGGCATATATGAGCCGTCAACATAATGTGAGAGTCAGCGAGCGCATGGCCGAACGTATCAAGATCAATGTAGGTTCAGCCCTTCCCGAGTTGGGCGAAGATGCACCCGAAGACTATGTAGTACATGGTCCTAACCGCGTGACTGCCCTCCCGATGGAAGTACCCGTATGCTATCAGGAAATCGCACATTGCCTGGACAAGACCATTGCCAAGATTGAGACTGCAGTCCTGAGTGCACTTGAAAACACTCCGCCCGAACTCTATGCCGACATCGTAAAGAACGGCATTTGGTTGGCTGGTGGCGGTGCTTTGCTCCGCGGACTTGACAAGCGACTGACCGACAAGATAAACATCAAGTTCCACATTGCCGAAGATCCCTTGCACAGTGTTGCACGTGGTACTGGCATAGCATTGAAGAATGTGGATCGTTTCACCTTCTTGATGAGATAAGTACATTTATAGTGTACAAGTTACAATGTACAAATTATGATATGCCACACACCTTCCTTGCACTGTGTCAAGGTTGTTTATAATGTGTATATTGTAATTTGTACATTTTATCTTCTAATTTCTGTATGAAATTATGCGCAACCTGCTGAACTTCATTTACAATTATGGATATTGGTTTCTATTCCTTCTGTTGGAAGTAATTGGCTTCACACTGCTTTTCCGATTCAACAATTATCAGGGCAGTGTTGGCTTCACTTCGGCCAACCGAATGATAGGACATTTTTATAATGTATCAGCAGACATTTCATCTTTCTTCAAACTACACACCATCAACACCGAACTCACACGGTACAACGTAGAACTGCAAGCTGAAAACCAAGCGTTGCGCGATGCCCTACACAAGACGGTGTCCGACAATGCGTTGGATGCTCTTTCACTCTCGTTGGACAAGCAGGGATACGAAACTATCCCTTGTAAAGTCATCAACAACTCTCTGAATTATACAAACAATTACATCACCTTGAACAAGGGTACTGCCGATGGAGTAGAACCCGAAATGGGTGTAGTAAATGGCAACGGTATCATAGGTATTGTCTATCTCACTTCAGAGCATTTCTCGTTAGTCATGTCCTTACTCCATAGTAAGTCGAGCATCAGTTGCAAGTTCAAGCACAACGATTACTTCGGCTATCTCAAGTGGAAGGGAAAAGATTCTCAATTTGCCTATCTGGAGGATGTGCCCCGTCATGCCCTTTTCCAACAGGGCGACACCATTGTCACCAGCGGATACTCTGCCGTATTTCCCAAGAATCTGCTTGTTGGAACAGTTGATAGCATTTCTGACTCCAAAGACGGAATGTCGTACCTCCTTCGTGTCCGATTGGCAACCGATTTTGCCAATCTGAGCGATGCTGTGGTCATATCCAACAAATATAGAGAAGAACAACGCGCCTTGGAGGCAGCAGTCAATCAGAAACCATAAAAAGAAAGGAAGGAACAATGATCATCACATTCATCAAACGTTTCAGTTGTTTTTGGCTGCTTGTATTCTTACAGGCATTCATTCTCAACAACATACATTTCTTCGGCTACGCCACTCCCTTCCTTTATGTGTACCTCATATTGATATTCAATGCCAACATGTCGCGTTATTCCCTGCTCTTTTGGGGATTCTTTTTGGGATTGACTGTTGACATATTCTCCAACACATTAGGAATAAACGCCATTTCCACCACATTGTTGGCATTTGTGCGTCCCACATTACTAAAACTTTTCGCCTCTCGCGATAGTGCCGATGACTTTTCTCCCGGTATCCGCAGTATGGGGCTTGGTCCCTTCATGCGATATGTGTCTGTAGCTGTATTGATACACCATACAGCACTCATATTGCTTCTCACATTCTCGTTTACTCACCCCCTTACCATGTTGCTCAAGGTCGTGTCGAGTGCCATACTCACTACCTTATGCGTGTGGGGAATAGATACTGCAAAGAAATAATCTCCTTCCCCCGGAACAATGAAAAAGAATCTTTTCGAATCGCGTAAATATGTCATTGGCAGTGTGGTGGTAGTGGTTGTACTCACTTACATCCTGCGTCTGTTCTCGTTGCAAATCGCCAGCGACGAGTACAAGTTGCATGCCGACAGCAACGCCTTTCTGAAGAACACACAATATCCGGCACGAGGTATCATCTACGACCGCAACGACAGTTTGTTGGTATACAATCAACCGGCCTATGACGTTACCTTCATTCCGCGTGAAGTGGAAAATCTCGATACGTTGGACCTCTGCAACTCACTGGGCATCACACGTGAATATTTCGAAAAGCGTATGAACGACGTGCGTAACCGCAATCTCAATCCCGGCTACTCGCGCTACACCCATCAGACATTTCTTACCCAACTTTCGGGCGAGGAGTTCTCCATCTTTCAAGAGAAGCTCTTCCGTTTCCCCGGTTTCTACGTACAGCGCCGCAGCATCCGCCAATACACCTGCGACGTGGGTGCACATGTATTGGGCGATATAGCTGAGGTCTCCAAGAAAGAGATTGAGGACGATGATTACTACTACCGAGGCGACTACATCGGGAAACAGGGTATTGAGCGCTCCTATGAAACTCAGTTGCGTGGTGAAAAAGGAGTAGAGATCCTCCTTCGCGATGTACACGGCCGCATTCAGGGAAGATACATGGATGGTGCCATGGATATTCCATCAATCCCAGGAAAGAACCTGCATCTGGGACTTGACATTGAGTTACAGGCTTTGGGCGAGCGACTGCTGGAGGGAAAGATTGGTAGCATTGTAGCCATCGAGCCAAAGACGGGCGAGATTCTCTGCATGGTCAGTGCCCCATCCTTCGACCCACACCTGATGACGGGTCGCCAACGCGGAGCCAACCAACTGGAACTGTCGCGCGATGGATGGAAGCCACTGCTCAACCGCGCCATTATGGGAACCTATCCACCAGGGTCAACATTCAAAACTTCACAAGCCCTCACCTTCCTTGAAGAGGGCATTGTCACCGAGCACACAGCCTATCCATGCCATGGTGGATTCGTACATCGTGGTCTTCGCGTAGGTTGTCATGCACACAGTTCCCCCATCTCTGTCGTTCCATCACTCGCCACCTCGTGCAATGCGTACTATTGCTGGGGGCTATATTATATGATAGGTTCGCGTAGCAAGTACGGCTCGGTACAGAATGCTATGAACCGTTGGCGCGACTACATGGTATCCATGGGATTCGGTTATGCACTTGGTGTAGACCTGCCTGGCGAAAAGCGAGGCCTCATCCCCAATGCTGACTATTACGACAAGGCTTATCGCGGTTCGTGGAATGGTATGACCATCATCAGCATCTCCATCGGACAAGGTGAGGTGAACCTCACCCCCTTACAAATAGCCAACCTCGGGGCTACCATTGCCAACCGAGGATATTTCATCACTCCCCACGTAGTGAAGGAGGTCGAGGGCGAACCACTCGACTCACTCTACACCACCCGCCGCTACACCATGGCTTCGGAAAAAAACTACGACATTGTAGTCAAAGGTATGCGCGAAGCCGTATTGAACGGAACTTGTCGAGGGGCCAACCTGCCCGGCATCGAGGTATGTGGTAAGACTGGTACTGCCCAAAACCGTGGCAAGGACCACTCCATCTTCATGGGCTTTGCTCCCATGGACAATCCACAGATAGCCATCGCCGTCTATGTGGAGAATGGCGGATTCGGTGCCACCTTCGGAGTACCCATTGGTGCACTCATGATGGAACAATACCTCACAGGCAAACTTTCACCCGAAAGCGAAGCCAAGGTGAAGGACATTCGCAGACAAGCTATCCATTACGATGAAAAGAGGTAAACTCTGCAAAGTGTGACTGTCCTTTTTTTCGCATATCGTCAAGCCTTATTACACATCTCATAAGCATAGTTGGATAACACTTAAGCGTGGCTGAACAACGCTTAAGAGATAATTCCGTAACGCTTAAGAGATTTTTCACTAACGCTTAAGCGTTTTCTGAGCGCACTCTATTATATTTGTATTTACTTATATATCAATACGTTACCACACACGCAACTCGATAGCTTATCCACAAAAAGGACGAAATAGAGATTTACAACCCCTATATAAGGACAAAAGATGGACAAATAGTCTTTCAACGTCCATTGTCCAATAATTCCTTTTTTTTAATTTCCTATTTACCGACCTTGAATACATTCAAATCAACTCTAACACATTCCGTTTGGGAATCCTATTAGAAAGAAATTCCGCGCACCTCAATAATTAACATTCTTTAATGGTGCGTTTTTTAATACTTTTCGTTTTCTTTGCAGAAAGATTCATTCCGGAAATGAAACAGACAGAGACTATATGCACTACCGATACTGCAGCCTTTGAAAAGGCTGTATCAGGAATACGCAGCCAATTGTTGCGGACGGCCATCGGATACCTGCATCATGCCGAAGAGGCTGAGGATGCAGTACAAGAGGTACTGATGCGCTGTTGGATAGTGCGCCAGCGGCTCGACCACTTGGACGACCTGCCGTTCTTCGCCACAAGGATACTCAAGAACCTGTGCACCGACCTATTGAAGACAAAGAAATTCTCCGTAGAATACACTTGCGAGAATGAGGAGGATGCTCCTCCTGCCGATGCCCGACTGATAGGAAACGAACAGCAAGCCTGGATGAACGAGTGCCTGAAACGTTTGCCCGCCGGAGCACGTGCCGTGCTACAGATGAAGGGAGTGGACGACCTCACCTACCCCGAGATGGCTGCCATACTGGGAACCACCGAGGCTACGGTTCGCGCCAAGGTAGCAAAAGCGAGACAACAACTTTGGACTATTTACAGTAAAAGGAAATGAAATTTATGGAGAAAACATTGAAAATACATATCGAAGAATTACTGCATCTCTATGACGAGGCACGCACGACCGACGCACAGGAACGCGAGTTGGCCGACTTCTTCAGCCAACCACATGACGACCTGCCGGAGGAGTGGGAGAAATATGCCATCCTGTTCACTGCCTTTTCCCATTGCGATTCGCTCTTCAGCGAAGCGGAATTAGAGGAGATGACCACACTCCTTCCACACAGAAGTAGAAGAGTGTGGCCGTGGACATTGGGAGCAGCAGCCACCATTGCCCTGCTCATCGGATTCTTTCTGCACCAACCGCAACCAACGGAATCTTCCGACTACTTAGCCATTGCCGAACAACCGATACAGGGTGTAGAAGAATTGGTCATCACTACGGTGGATAGTGCGTTGATGGGGCGCATAGCAGGACTTGACATAGCATACACACCAGAAACAACTATGCCAACTACTGGCACACATACCGAAAAGGTGGAACGTATCGCTAAGGTAGAGGAAAAAGAGGCAATCGTGCCTACCACCACCATCGCACCCGCGAAAAAGCAAATAATGATAGGAAGCGTCCAAGTGACAAATTCTCACGAGGCGATGGCCTTCAATTCACCCACATTGGATGCCAGCAAGGTATATGATAGGGCTAAAGACAAACAAATTATCATGGAAATCAGTCTAAAAGAGGAGGACTATTTAGCAGAGTCCGAAATAATTTCCGATTTCGATAAAGCATCGCAAGAAGGACTTATGGAGTTTTTAAGGTCAGGTGGGTCACTTCAGAAAGGATTTATGGGGTTTGGTAATTCCGACAAAGCATTGCAAGAAGGACCTATGGAGTTTTGTGGGTTAGATGAGTCACTTCAGGAAGAAGCTATAACAATTGGAGAAGATTCTCTCGATGATTGGGTCATTGCCGAACAACCGATACAAGCCATAGAAGAGTTGGGTATTACCACGGTGGATAGTGCTTTGATGGGACGCATAGCAGGACTCGACATATCCACAGATTACAAGGAATCATCACAGAAAAAAAGGATGAAGTTTACAGGGGCTCAGAAGTCTCGTCCTACGTATCACGTCTCAGTCGATGGTGAATTGCCGCCAAGCTCCATGAACCGCCTCTTAACACTTACAAAAAATGAAATCCGTAAATATTCCCAATCGCAAGGAGAAGAGATAGAAGACTTTGACGTTTTGATTACCAACGGGGAAAAAGTATGGTGACAAAATCAAAGGAAGAAATCTAAAAAAACAATTCACTACATCTGCAACAATATTAACCTATAGCAATATGAAAAAACTGAGCCTTATCATTGCACTGTTTACCGTCACTTCGTTGATGGGACAGACGACACAGAAGGAGGATATAATCAAATTGAGGATAGAACAAAATATGCTTCTTTCTTTTGGTGACAGACTGTTGTATGGTAGGAAAGCGGGAGGGAGCAGTGAAAGTGTCAGAGTACAGATACCCACAAATTATAAAAAGGGAGACTTTTTACAAACTCTTTCCACTAAAGATACCATACGAATAAACTCTACCTACAAAAACGACGTGATATTTGGCACTCTGTCATTGGGCAGAAGAGGAAGTCTCCAAACTTGGGAGCACCGCAATTCAGGATACGACTGGGACATAAAACCTTATCAAGAGTATCAGAATAATTTATTGAAAAGACTTGGTATATCCATCACGTTTCCCGAGCCCACGGTACGATACTTTTCCCATCTTGGAGAGATGGAGGATTATGCCTTCTTTACTTTTGGCACTGCTGATGCCAGTAAATCATGGACACAATTTATGGGTAGAATGTTTGTACAAATGTCCCCCAGCTTTTGCATCGTACTATATGATACCGGTAATTACGATCTTCCACATGCATTTGAGAACCGTGAGTATATGGTTCGCACAGAGAAACTGACCCTCGACACGGAAGTCGCATACTTCGACCATTTGATACGCAATAATTTGGACATTCCTTGGACAGGTTGGTACGACTATTCAGGCGAAGACTTGCAGAAGTTACAAGAATGGGATGGTGCCAACTACATTCTGAAGTTCAAAGATGCAGCATGGGTAAAACGCAGCAATGCCGAAATGGGGTTTGTTGCCAAAATCCCTAATTTCGATAGAATCCAATACAATGGTGAAGAAATAAGCGAAGACAATATCGGTTCGTCCTACGATGCTTGTTACGGTGTGGAGCTATGCCGTTTGTACAATCCCGAATCCATCCGTATGCTATTTTTCATCAACACAGAAAAGGAAAAGGATTTTCTAAAATGTTTGGAAGAAGCCTGCAAATACGTCTCTTTTGATAATTCACACGTCAAAAAAGCACCCACACGCGAAGAGACGGAGATAAATGTACTCGCCCCAGACACAACAACATTGGAACTAACCCCTTCCGACAGAATGTTGTACGGTCGCAAAGCAGGGTAAATCAGCATTTCCCTACAAATAAACAAGGAATAAGATAATTTTGTAACAATATTAACCTCACTTATAAAAGCAATATGAAAAAACTGAGCCTTATCATTGCACTGTTTACCGTCACTTCGTTGATGGGACAGACCATGCATAGTAAAAACGGCATTATCGAAAAGAAAGAAGGTAGCATCACCTTTGTGGTGGATGAGGGATTGGAGCCTACACAGCGCGACCCATATAACTACCACATGAACGGAGAAGAGGCGGCCAAGAGATTCCTCGAAGTCGAGCATCTTCCCGGTGAACTGAACATAGTAGCCACAAGTTTTGCCGACGAACAGAACATGCGGTATACCGGTACTGGAAAAGATGTATTCTTCCGATGCATAGTCGAAGCCTATGCTAAGCACCAGGCGCTCGTCCTCTCACCCGACATGATATGGCTACTCATCAGCCAAGGCTTTGCACGCTACGTGAATGCTCACCCCGAGGAACTGCGCTACCAACTGGTGAGCCACGATGGAAAGATGGACTTGGTGGTGAAAACACCCGAAGAACTGCTGACGGGTAACCCTGACTGGGGACAGATTATGGGCGACTTCTCCAAGGAGATTCAAAAATATACAAAGGGAGACATCGCACAAACCATCACTGCCGACTTCACTACCACCACTCCCGTGACACGCATCGCGTCGGAAATAACGCTGATGGAGAGTGTGAAGTCCTACTTTGAATATGTGGTCATATACCTGTCTTGCGGCATCCCGCACATCACCCTACAAGGTACACCCGAGGACTGGCAACTCGTGCTCGACAAAGCCAAACGATTGAAGCAATACGGGTTGACCGAGTGGATAGAGGAACTGGAACCCATCCTGACGGAGTTTGTCCGTACTGCCGAAGGAACTCCCAACCAAAAGTTCTGGCAAGGCATGGTCAAGGAGATACGACTTCCCAGGCTGAAGGGCGGAGGATGCGACCCCACCAAACCAACCGAACTGGATGGTTGGGTGCTGAAACTCTTCCCCGACGAACAGGGACAGACATTAGACAAGATTCCCCATACCGAAAATATGGTGGCAGACCGCGTGCGGGTGAATTTCAAATATCAGATAATTGACCGCGCCACAGGAGAAGTCATCAGCGAAACACCCATGGAACTGTGGGCTGGCTTCGTAGGCTTCAAGGAAGACATGGAAGCCAACACACTAACCCCCCAAATCGGTTGGCTCGTGAGAATAAGCAACGAGGAGGAGGATGCAATCCGCGAAATGGAAAAATGGGATACAGAAAGGGGAGGAATCCATCTGCGCGTAAAAGAGGTGCCTGCTGTACTTGCCGAACTGAAACATATCAAACGTCTGGAACTCGAATTTACCGACAAGGTAGTTTTGCCCGAATGGATGGATGAACAGACCATTGAAAGTTTCTACATCACTGGTAGCATGACCGATGAAGAAGAAGAAGCCATCCGGAAACGATTCCCGAAGGCAGGGATAGAAAGAATTCCCAATAAAAAAGAACCAACGAATATGGTAGAGTTTCCGTCCTTTGATTTAGGGGCATTCGAATAATAATAGATTTATTGTAGTATACACATTTTAATTCTCAAATAATATGAAAAAACTTAGTTTTATCCTATTACTATCGTTCATAGGTATATACATGAATGCACAGGAGCACTTGCTTCCTGTTGACAAGAAAGCAAAAGAGACATTTTACGACAAAGAAATTAAACGACTCTTGATTCCTGACGATACTGAGTTCGGAATGATCTGCAAACCATCTTTTGAGTTTGAATCATCGTTGACCTATGATTCTGAAGCACATGCGCTAATCTATATAGAGGCCGACACATCCATTTGGAGCAGAACTTACCAAGCAAGCCACCGATTAGAGAGAATAAGCGAAAGAGAATTCATGTGGAAATCCCAACAAACCACCTCCTACCACGCCCCTGGCACAAAGATGTACATATTGCCCATCTCCGACGAAATGGCACAATCCTTAAAACGATTATGGAAGGTAGCCATCAATCAGGCCGAGTTTCCAGAGAAGGTAAGAACAAAAATGAAGACGGAAGACGGTAAGGTTATCACCGTAGAAATAGAAGAAATTGTGCTCGACGGCACCGGTTGGGAATATTTCTTCAAAGGGAAGCGCGCCAATTTCCAAGGAGGCAACAAAGGAGGCAAAGGAAAGGTCGGAAGCCTCATCAACCTCACCATAGAATTGAGAAATGCAGTCCGCGAAAACGATTCACAGAAATGTGCGGCACTGCAATCCCAAATAGATTCATTGTACAAAGAGTTCAAATAAAGCGACCTCGCAGAAGAAGTCATTCCACATACGGACAAAATTATGAAAAGAGTATTTGTCATCATTGCGTTGCTCACCACCACGTTGTTGGCAGGACAAGCCGCCAAGAAGGATAAGATTATCGAAAAGAAAAAAGGAAGCATCACCTTTGTGGTGGATGAAGGACTGGAACCTATCCAGAGAGATCAATATTATCACCTCAGGCTGATGGATGGGAAGAAATTGGCCAAACAAATTCTCTCTACCGCTGAATCCCCTGGTGAACCGAACATCGTAGCCACCAGCTTTGCCGACGAGCAGAATCTGCGATCTTTCGGTAAGAAGGACGCTTTCTTCCGTACCGTAGTGACGGCTTATGCCAACCATCAGTCACTTGTGCTTTCGCCCGACATGATATGGTTGCTCATCAGCCAAGGCTTTGCCCGCTACGTGAATGCCCATCCCGAGGAACTGCGTCCCCAGTTGGTTGAGCACGATGGGAAGATGGACTTGGTGGTAATAACACCCGAAGAACTGCTGACAGGCAATCCAGATTGGGAGAAAATCATGGGCGACTTCTCCGACTCTATCCAGAAATATACCAAGGGGGACATCGCAAAGACGCTTACCGCCGACTTCACCACCACCACACCTGTGACACGCATCGCATCGGAAATCACCTTGATGGAGAGCGTGAAGTCCTACTTCGAGTACGTGGTCATGTACCTTGCATGCGGCATCCCCAGTGTGACACTCCAAGGTACACCCGAAGACTGGCAACTGGTGCTCGACAAGGCCAAACGTCTGAAGCCGTACGGCCTGACGAAATGGATAGAGGAACTGGAACCGATTCTGACAGAGTTTGTCCGCACAGCCGAGGGAAGGCCTGACCAACTCTTTTGGCAAAGGATGGTCAAGGAGGTGCGGCTTCCCCGACTGAAAGGCGGAGGTTGCTCTTCCGACAAACCGACCGAACTGGACGGATGGGTGCTGAAACTGTTCCCCAACGAACAGGGGGTGACACTGGACAAGATACCCCACACCCAAGACATGCCGGCCGACCACGTGCGGGTGGATTTCAAATACCTGATAGTTGCCCCCGGCACGGGAGAGGTTCTCCGCGAGACCCCCATGGAACTGTGGGCCGGCTTCATCGGTGCCAAAGAAGACACCATAGCCAACACACTGATGCCGAAAATCGGCTGGCTCGTACGCATCAACGATGAGGAGAGCATCCTCAACGACCTCCAGAAGGAGGACAAAGAAGGAGCGATACACCTCCGCATCAAAGAGGTTCCCACAGTGCTTGCCCAGCTGGGGCACATCAAACGTCTGATTCTCGACTTCACCGGCAAAGTGGTCCTTCCCACATGGATGGACAAACTGACCATCGAGAACCTTACCATCTCTGGCAAACTGACCGAAGAGGAGAAAGCAGAAATACAGAAGCGATTCCCCAAGGCGGTAATCAATAACAGATAATGCAACTTTCGCAAGTAGCTTTTCTATGCTGTCTATGTCATTCTGAGGACGATAGGACGAAGAATCTGAATACGTCAGCACAGTTAGCTTTGCTTACGTTCACAGATCCTTCACTGCGTTCAGGATGACAGAGACCGTCAGGATGCTGGAGCATAAGGGGGGGCCACTTGCGAAACTTAAATAAACAATAACAATCAACAACATGAAAAAACTTGTTTTTATCCTTTTGACCCTGCTTGCGGGAATAGGCGCGGAGGCACAAGAGACGCTGATTCCAATCAATGAGGAAACAGTTTCTATAGAAGAATACGATAGGGAAATCGAGCGACTTTTGGTTCCAGCCAATACAGAGTTCGGAATGAATTGCATCCCATCGTTCGATGTGGAATCATCGCTGACTTATGATTCTGTGGCACACGCGTTGGTCTATATAGAAGCCGAGACTTCTATCTGGAGAAGACTCCAACAAGCAACCAGCTATTTGGAGAAAAATGTTTGGAAAAACAAGGTAATGACCTTCTACCATGCGCCCGGCACAAAGATGTATCTTCTGCCCATCCGCGATGAGATGGCACAGACGATGAGACAACTATGGAATGCGGCTATTGGCCAAGCCAAGTTTCCCAAGAAGGAAATAACAGAATGGAAGACAGAGGACGGTGAGGTTCTCATCGTAGAGATTGAAAACATCGTGCTCGACGGCACCGGTTGGGAATATTTCGCCAACGGGAAACGTGCCAAAATCCAAGGCGATGACAAAGGTGGCAAAGGAAAGGTCGGAAGCCTCATCAACCTCACCATAGAATTGAGAAATGCAGTCCGCGAAAACGATTCACAGAAATGTGCGGCACTGCAATCCCAAATAGATTCATTGTACAAAGAGTTCAAATAAAGCGACCTCACAGAAGAAGTCATTCCACATACGGACAAAATTATGCAAATAGTTTTGTCCGTATGTTTTTTGTTGTATCTTTGCCGCAACTACCATAAAATAAAGATATTGAACCCCGTACAAATTCCAAATGGGATAATTCATACAACAACATAATAAAAAAAGATAAAGCATGAAACACAAATTATTGGTATTTGGAGCCATTGCCCTGATGGCGGGTAGCTGTAGTCCGAAGAATGACATCGACAGCAAAATAGACGAGCTCTATGCGCAAATGCCTATGGAAGAACGCGTAGCACAACTGAGAAGTACCTACATGGACGAACTCTTTGATAGTTTGGGGGTTCTCGATACGACAAAGTGTAAAGAACTGATACCCTACGGCATCGGTCACTTTTCACAATATGCCAGCCAACAGCCCTTGGATGCCGACACATTGCGCGACCGCGTGGCGGCCATACAGGATTGGCTGATGCACCACACACCAAACGGCATACCAGCACTCTTCCACGAAGAGGTATTGACCGGTATCAATGCCAGTGGTGCGACCATCTATCCGCAGCAGATAGGACAAGCCTGTTCATTCAATCCCGAATTGGCCGAACTAAAAACACTGCAGACGGGTACTGCTATGAGAAAAATGGGAGGTGTGCTGGCCCTGTCGCCTATGGTGGATGTGTGCCGCGTTCCCAGTTTCAACCGCTTGGAAGAGTCCTACGGCGAGGATGGATACCTGTCTGCCGTTATGGGAACAGCCTTTGTACGTGGATTGCAACAAGGTGACTTGAAAAAAGGGGTAGGCGCATGCTCAAAACACTACTTAGGATATGGAGGTGGTGGCGATGCCGATGAAAAGGAGATGATGGAAGAGATTTTGCTACCCCACGAAGCCATGATACGATTGGCAGGAAGCAGAGTAGTGATGCCTGGATACCATGCGGTACATGGTACCAACTGTGTGGAGAACAGCGAGATTTTACAAGACATCCTACGCGGATATGTCGGATTTGATGGTATGGTGGTGAGCGACTACACAGCCATTGATCAGATTCCCGGTTACCAAACTGTCGTACAAAAAGCGGCTGCAGCCATCAATAATGGCAACGATGTGGATTTCCCTCACGGAGCTAACTACCAATACTTGCCCGAATCCATTGAACAAGGATTGGTAAAACCCGAAGTTCTGGAACAAGCGGTAAAGAACGTGCTACGTCACAAATTCCTGGCCGGACTCTTCGACGAGAATCCTTACCTCTATAGTACCGAGGAGATTGTCCTGGACTCTCCCGAAGAGCGACAGACCTCCTACGATATTGCAACCCAGTCGATAGTATTGTTGGAAAACAACGGCATCCTACCTTTGAAGAAGCCACAGAACATCCTTGTCACTGGTCCCAATGCCAACTCCATGTGGGCGATGTGCGGTGACTACACCTTCCCTGCCATGTCCTACTTCTGGAAAAAGATTATGAACGAGGAAGTGTACAACCAACCACACATCGTAAAACTGCTCGAAGGAATGCAGACACGCAAACCCGAGGGGACAAACATCCTCTACACCCGTGGATGTGACTGGACTGAGGTGATTGAGACTCAATATACCAAAGGCGGTGACGAACGTGCATGGGAATACCAAGTACTGCACCGCAAAGTGGAATCGGACGAAAAGGCGGATAAGGCAGAAGCCCTGAAGATGGCGCGTGAGTGTGACGTGATAGTAGCAGCCATGGGAGAAAACGTGATGCTGTGTGGCGAAAACCGCGATCGTCAAGGATTGCGCCTGCCTGGTAAACAGGAACAATTCGTAGAGGAACTGCTACAAACCGGCAAACCAGTAATACTAGTAATGTTTGGTGGACGTGCACAGGTCATTTCGGGAATTGCCGAGCGATGTGCTGCAGTCATCCAAGCGTGGTATCCGGGTGAAGAAGGCGGAAATGCCGTAGCCGACATATTGTACGGAAAGGTATCTCCATCTGCCAAACTCAGTGTGAGTTACCCCAATACCGAAGTATATGAACCCCTCTGCTACAACAATTCTACAGAAAGAGACGCACGAGTGGCATGGCCCTTCGGATACGGATTGAGTTACACCACCTTTGAATATAGCAATTTGGAAATAGAAAAAGAATCCGCTACCACTGACGAAGCCATCACCCTATCCTTTAGTGTAACAAATACAGGTAATGTGAAGGCAGACGAAATAGCACAAATCTACCTTTCTCCGACAGATGGCAATACGAACATACGCCCCATCCAACTCCAAGGATTTGCCCGAGTGACATTGGAACCCGGAGAGACAAAACGAGTAGAGGTGACGCTACACGTAGAACAGTTTGGATACTATAGCAACCAAGGACAACGCCAGTGGAACATTGCTCCTGGAAAGTATCTCATCAAGGTGGGAGCTTCATCGGAAGACATCAAATTAGTGGAAGAAATCAGCCTGAATGGAAAGATGATGGTGAAGCCGTTGAGAGACTATTATTTCTCGAAAAGTACGGTTAAACCATAAAAAAGCGAGAAAAAGTAATAGGCCTAACACTTTTCCTACCTAAAAAATTGCATTTTAACAATATTCCATATACCTTTGCCGCCAAGAAGGTTTCATATTCAGGGAATTCTGTAGGAGAAGCCAAAACTAAAGCAAACGGATTTTAAACAAATCATCATACCTAAAAACATAAATCATTATCATTATGCGAAAGACTTTATTATCTATCGTTATGCTGTGTGCTGCTACATTAGGCTTCGCACAGTTTGGTGGAGGTTTTGGAGGCTTTGGAGGTTTCCAGGCTCCGCAAACAAATCTCGAGACTTCACAAGAGTGGAAGGATGTCAACTATGCTGGTGACGACCAAGTGTATCACACCTGCGACATCTACTTGCCCAAGCAGGAAAAGGCTTCATATCCTGTAGTAATTCACATTTACGGAAGTGCATGGTTCAGCAACAATAGCAAGGGGGCTGCAGACCTTGGTACCATCGTTAAGGCATTGCTCGATGCTGGTTATGCCGTAGTATGTCCAAACCACCGCTCAAGTTCAGATGCTCAGTGGCCTGCACAACTTCATGACATCCGTGCTGTCATCCGTTTCGTACGTGGTGAAGCAAAGAAGTACAAGTTCGACACATCATTCATCGCTACCAGCGGATTCTCTTCTGGTGGTCACTTGGCATCAACTGCCGCTACAACCAGCGGTCTCAAGAAGACTAAGGTGGGTAGTTATGACATTGACCTCGAAGGTGCAGTGGGTAACTATCTTAAGGAGAGCAGCAGCGTCAATGCAGCATGTGACTGGTCAGGTCCCGTTGACCTTACCAACATGGATTGCGGCGAAGCCATGTCTATGGGAGCAAATAGCCCCGAGGATATGTTGCTGAAGTCAAAACTCTCTGAGGAACCTGACAAGTATCATAGTTTGAGTGCTACATACTACGTAGATGCTAACGACCCTCCCCTCATCATCTTCCATGGTGAGAAAGACAACGTGGTTCCTTGCTGCCAGGGTAAGAAGTTCTACGAACTGTTGAAGGCTGCCGGTGTCAAGACCGAAGCAACTTTCGAACCTGAAGGTGGACACGGCATGGGTATGTACTCAGAAGAGAACTTGCAGAAGATGGTTAACTTCCTCAATGCTGCAAAGTCTGGTAAGTCTGGTAATGTAAGCAGTGCAAACAATGCGGAAGGTCAGTCTCGTATTGTTGAAAACGGTGGTACTGGTGCATACAAGGCTATTATGAAGGAAGAGTTGAGTCTTCCTGAACACACAGTGTTCGTACCCCAGGACCTCTCTGCTTTCAATAAGAAGAATCCTCTTCCCGTATTGGTATGGGGAAACGGAGCATGCGCCAACTCACCTCATGAGCACATCAACTTCCTCAACGAGATTGCCTCTCATGGTTACCTCGTATTGGCTACAGGTGTTATCCCTATGACCAATGCTCCTCACAGAGGACAGATGTCAACCACAGAACAACAGGTTGAGTCTATGGATTGGGCCATTGCACAGAATGCCGATCCTGCTTCACCTTACTATCAAAAGATTGATGTAAAGAGCATCTGCGTAGCAGGTATGTCATGCGGTGGCTTGCAGTCACTCTATAATTGTGCAGACCCTCGCATCAAGACTTTGATGATTTGCAACAGCGGCCTCTTCGACCAACAGAATGCCGGACAGGCTGTAGGTGGAATGCCTATGCCCCCGAAGGATAAGTTGAAAGAAATCCACACTCCTATCATGTATATGCTCGGTGGTGAGTCTGACATCGCTTATGCCAACGGAATGGATGACCTCAAGCGTATCCAACACGTACCAGCTTGTGCAACTAACCTTCCTGTAGGTCATGGTGGTACTTATGCACAGCCCCACGGTGGTGAATATTCTGTAGTGGCTTTGGCTTGGCTGAATTGGCAACTTAAGGGCGACAAGAATGCTGCTAAAATGTTCGTAGGTAAGAACTGCGAAATCTTGAAGCGCAAAGATTGGACTATCGACAAGAATACTGCGTTCGAAAAACTGAAATAATCTCCCATTAAGGATATAAGTTAAACAAAGGGGTGTGCCTGTTGCAAGCACACCCCTTTCTGTTTTTACTCCTTTTATTTCGACAAGATAGGCAGTAAAATAAATCAAATTTTATTTTGTCCTTCTCTCGGTTTGCACTATCTTTGTTCCCAAATTGATTCCCGAGAAACAGAGAAAAGGAATCAAGAAAACGCCATAATATATAACATCATATGATTCAAACTGTTGTGAAGCGCGACGGACGCATCGTCGGCTTCAATGAAGAAAAGATTGCCACTGCTATCCGTAAGGCTATGCTGCATACGGACAAGGGTGAAGATATGCACCTCATCCGCCAAATAACCGACCACGTCGCATTCCGTGGTGAAGCACAAATGACCGTAGAGGCCATACAGGATATGGTGGAATTGGAACTGATGAAAAGTAGCCGCAAGGATGTGGCACAAAAGTATATTGCATACAGAAATCAGCGACGCATTGCCCGCAAAGCAAAAACACGCGACATCTTCTTGGAAATTATCAATATCAAGAGTAACGATGTGACTCGTGAAAACGCCAATATGAATGCTGATACACCAGCAGGCATGATGATGAAGTTTGCCAGTGAAAGTACCAAACCCTTTGTAGATGACTATCTATTGAGTGATGAAGCAAAGGAGGCTGTACGCAATAACTACCTCCACATCCACGACAAAGACTACTATCCCACAAAAAGTCTGACCTGTATTCAGCACCCACTGGATCACATATTGGCACATGGATTCAGTGCCGGACATGGGGAATCACGCCCAGCCAAACGCATTGAGACTGCTAGTATATTGGCTTGTATCTCTATGGAAACTGCACAAAATGAAATGCATGGTGGACAGGCTATACCAGCTTTTGACTTCTACTTGGCTCCATACGTACGCAGTAGTTTTATCGAAGAGATAAAAGGACTCGAAGAACTTATGGGACAAGACTATTCACACCTGTACAACAAGGAATTGGAGGACTACCTGATTCAACCTTTGGAAGGATTGGAAGGTGAAGAGCGCATTCTTCAATGTGCCATCAACAAAACGGTAACACGTGTACACCAAGCAATGGAAGCCTTTATCCATAATATGAATACCATCCACTCACGCGGTGGCAACCAAGTGGTATTCAGTTCTATTAACTACGGAACTGACACAAGTGCGGAAGGACGTTGTATCATCCGTGAACTGCTGAAAAGTACAGAACGCGGTGTAGGCGGTGGCGAAACAGCCATCTTCCCCATACAGATTTGGAAAAAGAAACGTGGAGTGAGTTACCTCATCGAGGACAGGAACTACGACCTCTATCGTCTGGCTTGTAAGGTGAGTGCACGACGTTTCTTCCCCAACTTCCTTAATTTGGATGCTACATTCAACCAAAATGAAGCTTGGCAACCCAACGATCCCAAGCGATATGTACATGAAGTGGCTACTATGGGATGTCGTACCCGCGTGTTTGAAAACCGATTTGGGCTCAAAACCTCCATCGGCCGTGGTAACCTTTCGTTCTCAACCATCAACATAGTACGATTGGCCATCGAATGTATGGACATCGAGGACAAAGAACTGCGTATTTCGCAATTCTTTGCCAAGTTGGACAATCTGTTAGAGATTGCAGCCCGCCAATTGCACGAGCGCATGGAGTTTCAAAAAACAGCATACGCCAAGCAGTTCCCCCTACTTATGTCGTCACTGTGGTTGGGTTGCGAAAATCTCGGAGCCAACGATACCATAGCCCCTGTCATCAACCAAGGAACTTTGGGTATCGGTTTCATCGGACTTGCAGAATGTTTGAAAGCTCTTATTGGTAAACACCATGGCGAAAGCGACGACGCACAACAATTGGGACTCCGCATTATCACTTATATGCGTGACCGTGCCAACGAGTTCTCTGACCGCTACCAACATAACTACAGCGTGTTGGCTACTCCAGCAGAAGGTCTATCAGGCAAATTTACTCGAGGAGATCGTAAGCAATTCGGAATATTGCCAGGTATTACCGATAGAGACTACTATACGAATTCAAATCATGTACCGGTATACTACACCTGTAGTGCACGCCATAAGGCTGAAGTGGAAGGTCCCTATCACGACCTAACACGTGGTGGACACATTTTCTATGTGGAAATGGACGGTGATGCAACTCACAACCCCGATGCCATCATGCGTGTAGTAGACATGATGGATGCCTATAACATCGGATACGGATCGGTTAACCACAACCGCAACCGTTGCTTGGACTGTGGTTATGAGAATGCCGACAAAGAGATGGACAAATGTCCTCGATGCAACAGTACACGCATCGACCGTCTGCAACGAATTACAGGTTACCTTGTAGGTACTACAGATCGTTGGAATGCTGCCAAATTGTCGGAACTGAACGATCGTATCATCCACAACCTTGACGGTACGCAGACATGCTTGCCATTCTCAGAATAATAGAAGATACTATGGTAGACGGACCTGGATTCCGCACAGCCGTCTATGCCGCTGGATGTACTCATCACTGCTTGGGTTGTCACAATCCGCAGTCGTGGGACATCCACGCTGGGAACAGAATGGATATTGAAGATATTCTCGACCCTATAATGGCTGATCCTTTTGCTGATGTCACCTTCACCGGAGGCGATCCTATGATGCAACCTGAAGGCTTTACGCAACTTGCACAAGCCATCAAAGAACGGAGTTCCAAGTCTATTTGGTGTTATACTGGCTATACCTACGAACAACTCCTTGCCATGCCCGCACAGCGGAAATTACTCAACTACATCGATGTGTTGGTAGATGGCCCATTCATCCAAAAACTGCGTGATGAGCAACTACGTTTCAGAGGCAGTAGTAACCAACGGTTGATAGACGTACAACAATCGCTCTATGAAGGGAAGGTGGTATTGTGGAAATAAAGTCAACCATTTATTTTTGTAATCTTTGGACTTGTACTACCTTTGCAGGTACTTTTTAATAACATTTACACGTAAATAACACCAATTCTACGATTCCCATTTATGGCATATCAAAAAAAGGAAAGTGTCTGGAAATCCATTGACTGGATAACTGTAATACTCTACCTCGTGTTGGTAACATGCGGATGGTTCAGTATCTGCGGTGCCAGTTATACGTATGGTGAAACTGATCTCTTCAGTTTTGATAGTCGCTCGGGTAAGCAACTCGTATGGATTAGTTGTTCTCTAGGACTTGGCTTCATCCTACTGATGATGGAGGAAAAAGTATATGAATTACTCTCCTATTTATTCTATGGGGGAATGATGGTCCTGTTACTGATTACTCCATTTTTGGCTCGAGACATCAATGGATCAATGTCGTGGATTGACCTTGGCCCAGTGAGGCTTCAACCAGCAGAGTTCGCCAAGTTTGCCACCGCATTAGCATTGGCTAAGATGATGAGTACATATGGTTTCACACTGGAAAAAGGTAAGAACCTTTTTCGTGCCATCCTACTATTTCTACTCCCTATGGTGCTCATCATTCGTCAAAAAGAGACAGGATCAGCATTGGTTTATGCATCGTTTTTCTTAGTTCTTTATCGGGAAGGAATGCCAGGAGCCATTCTATTTACAGGGGTAGCCGCAGTCATCTACTTCGTAGTGGGACTCCGTTTTGGCGACGAAATGCTATGGGACACACCAACCTCGGTAGGACGCTCAGTAGTATTGGTGCTCATTATGATATTTAGCATTATTATGACATGGGTATATGGGAAACTATGGAAACCCATTAAAGTGATACTCATTGGTACTGCAGGATTCACAATTGCAGGTGTCCTATTCTCGGAATTCATCCATGCATTTGATCTTACCTACTTATTGGTAGCAGAATGTATCGTAGTGGCAGGTTATCTATTATATTGGGCTTTGTTGGAACGAAGCAAACAATTTGCACTGATAGCCCTGTTCACTGTCGGTTCTGTGGCATTTTTATACTCATGCAATATGGTATTCAACAAACTGGATGACCACCAACGAGTACGTATCGAAGTATTGTTAGGCATAAAAGACGACCCCAAAGGGGCAGGCTATAACGTGAATCAGTCAAAAATTGCCATCGGTTCGGGAGGACTGAATGGAAAGGGATTCCTAAATGGAACACAGACCAAGTTGAAATACGTACCCGAACAGGATACCGATTTCATTTTTTGCACCATAGGAGAGGAAATGGGATTCATTGGTTCATCGACCGTACTCATTCTTTTCATGTGTTTCATCCTTCGTATATTATACTTAGCCGAGAAACAAAATCATGCTTTCGGACGAATATACGGATATTGTCTAGTGAGTATATTCCTTTTTCACCTATTCATCAATATAGGTATGGTATTAGGACTAACTCCTGTCATTGGAATTCCACTTCCCTTCTTTAGTTACGGGGGTTCCTCGCTATGGGGATTCACTCTGCTATTATTCACGTTCCTGCGAATAAATGCAGAGTTCAATAAAAAGAAAAAATAATTAGACAGGAACAAAATCTACTAAACGAATGATACAGAAACTACACGATCTACTCCGCTTAGAATACGAACACGAAAAAGAGACCTTTCGCCAACAGACGGAGGTAATGGGTGTAGCACGCAAGGTAAAGCGTGGTATTGCTTGGTTTCCACTCAGTGTGGGGCGAAGTTACTATAACTCACTGAACCAATTGGTAGTGGAGGTATCACGTATTGAAGACACAGAAATAGAACATAATTTTGAATTTGGACGCCCCGTGTGCTTCTTTACTCAAAGTTATGATGGAAGTGTCAAACTTCTGAACTTTATCAGCACAGTAAGTTATGCCGACGATACACGAATGGTAGTAATCATTCCTTCAGCCAGTGCTTTATTGGAACTACAAGCGACAGAACGAGTGGGTGTACAACTATACTTCGATGAATACACTTACAAACTGATGTTTGAGGCCATAAACCAAGTTATCAAAGCCAAGGGTAGTCGACTGGCGGAACTACGTGACATTTTCCATGGTAATGCTCCAGTCAAGACATTTCACTTTGCTCCTACCCGATTGCCATGGCTAAACCCAAGTCAAGAGGAAGCCGTTAATAAAGTCCTATGGGCCAAGGATGTAGCAGTAGTACATGGTCCACCGGGAACGGGAAAAACAACAACATTAGTAGAGGCTATCTACGAAACATTACATCGCGAAAATCAGGTATTAGTATGCGCACAAAGTAATATGGCTGTAGATTGGATCAGCGAAAAACTCGTTGACAGAGGTATCCACGTTCTACGTGTAGGAAATCCCACGCGTGTAAACGATAAAATGCTTTCTTTTACCTATGAACGTCGCTTTGAGGCACACCCTGATTATCCTCAACTATGGAGTATCCGTAAAGCCATACGCGAATTGCAACAGCAACGCAAAAAAGGACGAAGCGAAAATATACATAAAAAAATTTGTAGCCTACGCGATCGTGCCACCGAACTTGAAATACGCATCAATGCAGAACTTTTCAATGAGGCTCGTGTGATAGCCTGCACACTTACAGGTAGTGCACACAAAGTGATGACAGGAATGAAGTTCAGTACCATCTTTATAGACGAAGCAGCACAAGCATTGGAACCAGCTTGTTGGATTGCAATTCGAAAGGCCGACCGTGTAATCCTGGCTGGCGACCATTGTCAACTTCCACCTACAGTTAAATGCATTGAGGCTGCACGGGGAGGATTGGGACACACACTGATGCAAACAATTGTCAAGCGAAAACCAGAGGCAGTCAGTTTACTGAAGGTACAATACCGCATGAATGAAATCATCATGCAGTTCTCATCAAACTGGTTCTATAAAGGAAGTCTCAAACCTGCTCCTGAAGTAAAGTGTAGAGGAATATTGGATTACGATACACCTATGGTGTGGATCAATACGGAAGGGATGGATTGCAACGAAGAATTTGTAGGAGAAAGTTTCGGACGCATTAACAAAACAGAAGCAAATCTTACAATGGAACATTTAAAAGACTACATCAACCGCATTGGAAAACATCGAATATTAGAAGAACATATTGACTTTGGGCTGATTTCACCATACAAGGCACAGGTACAATACCTTCGTCAACTAATTAAACGTGACTCATTCTTCAAACCATTCAAACATCTAATTTCCGTAAATACAGTAGATGGTTTTCAAGGACAAGAACGAGACGTCATCGTCATTTCACTAGTTCGAGCCAACGAAGAGGGAACAATAGGTTTCTTGAATGATTTGCGTCGAATGAATGTAGCAATCACTCGTGCAAGAATGAAACTTATCATACTTGGTGATGCCTCTACTCTAACCAAACATCCATTCTACAAAAAACTATATGAATACATCCAAAGGATAGAAAAAATATAAGATTTACTACATAAACCAAACAAAAAATAATCATTCAATAAATAGCAAATAGTAAATACATAGCAAGAAAACATACACTATTGTGCAAAAGGATTCTATTAAAAAGTAAGAAAAATGTAACATTTAGTCAAATTTATGTTATATAACATACTAAAACATTATGTTAAACAGATTTAAATATATACCTTTGCATCGTTATCCTAAAACAATCTTTTTACCTTAAAAAGAACTAATACCTATAATTACGAAAGAAGGGGGCTTTGTGAAAAGCCCCCTTTTCATTTTAATTATATATCAATCATTTAAGAATTCAACTATAAAAGATTATTGATATTTCTATTGATATAAATTCATTTAATCTATTAACCTTTTAAATTCGTCTAACATCATATATTTTCGTTCATCACTCAAGCGATCTTCATTCTCATTCAACTACACCATTCCAATCCGCTCCCTTGTGCCAAAGGGAAGGAGAAGGGACAGAAAGAAGGTTTGTCAGTGCTCTGGCTCTGATAGTATCTAACACACAAAAAAAAGAGACCCGTTTCATTTCTGAAACGAGCCTCTCTCATTAAAAACGGCAGCTACCTACTCTCCCACCTTAGCAGTACCATCGGCGTGGTCGGGCTTAAC